>NZ_JAUYSS010000047.1 GCF_030695525.1 Daejeonella sp.
AAGGCCATAAGCTGGACTGATTCAGTTAGAATCAATTTCTCCGACTTCGTTGCAATGGAACAGAAACAGCAAAGTGCAAAAAATAACCCAATACATTCACTGTCTAACTTGTTTTACGCTCGTAATTAGCCAAACTTTAGACTCCAGCTAAAGCTGGAGCCTATTGTTAAAATTTATCAGTCCATTGTGCGCTGAGTTTACACGGGTTCTTTCAGATTGGATATGCCTTGCAAAATCCCTAACTTTGTAAAAACTTTAAAGCAGTGAAAGTAGCCTTAAAAAGAGTAAATGACGCGGTTCATTTTGAAGCATCAGCTCCTTCCTCAACAGTAAAAGTACATATTGATGGTTCTCCGGAAATCGGTGGCCAGGCACTTGGTGTACGACCTATGGAAATGGTGCTTATGGCATTAGCTTCCTGCAGTTCATTGGATCTTGTCATGATTCTTAAAAAGCAAAAGCAGGTAATCGATGATTTTTCGGTCGATGTTGAAGCAGAGCGAAGGGAACAAATACCCAATATCTTTACAAAAATCCACTTATTGTTTCAGCTCAAAGGTGATATCGATCCTGCTAAAGCAGAAAGAGCCGCAGAGCTTGCGGTAAAAAAATACTGTTCTGTTCATGATATGCTGGTTGCCGGAGGGGTGGAGATAACTTATTCTCTGGAGATTAGTAATTAGCAAATTAGCAAATGAGCAAATGGATTTGTCGATGAGTTGATTTGTCGATTTGTCGATTTGTCGATTGAAATTTGAGTATGAAGTACAATTTCTCTCCATTTTCCGTTTCCTATTCCCCATTCCCAAAAGCCAAATAATTAGCAAATTGATTTGTCTATGAGTCAATTTGTCTATTTGTTGATTGAAATTTGTGTTGAAGAATAAATTTCTTCTTTTCTCAATTCTCCACTCTCCACTCTCCATTATCTTATGACGTTGAAATTACATGTTTAAACATCTAATATTTTATCTTTGTTGTATAACTAGAAAAAACTAAAAAATATAAAATATGGAAACAGCAGTAAAAACTAAGTGGATTATCGATCCAACGCACTCAGAAGTGCATTTCAAGGTAAAACATCTTGTAATTTCGACCGTTACAGGTACGTTTAAATCCTTTGCAGGCAATATGGAGTCAGAAAATGAAGACTTTCAGGATGCAGCTATTGAATTTACGTTGGATGTAGACAGTATTGATACCAATCAGGAGCAGCGTGATGGACACCTTAAATCTGCAGATTTTTTCGATGCAGAGCAATTTCCAAAAATTTCATTCAAATCAACTTCCTTTAAAAAAGTTGGTGAAGATTATGAACTATTGGGCGACCTGACTTTAAAGAATGTTAGCAAACCTGTAAAACTAAATGTAGAGTTTGGTGGCAGAGCTACTGATTTTTATGGTAATGATAAAGCAGGATTTGAAGTTTCAGGCAAGATTAGCCGTAAAGAATTTGGATTAACCTGGGATGGTATTACAGAAGCTGGAGCGATTGTTGTAGGAGATGAGATTAAGCTGCAGATTAATGTACAATTTGCAAAGCAGGTCTAACCAAATATATATCTGTTAAAGGCTGTCCCCGCTCGGAGGACGGCCTTTTTTATTTCTTTAAAAACTCCAGATTCCAGATTTTTTCTGCTTTTCGTCCGATAAGCCAGAAGGACAGTGCCATGATTCCAAAGAATATGGTTTTATCTGTAATATCCCATAGATATTCAAAGTAGCGGCTATAAAGGTTGATTAGCAGGAAGCTGATTCCGAATTCGCGGGCAATATGATCTCTGAAGCGAATGCCGTAAATAGTAAAGCCAATGGAAAACAACAGTGAAATCATACCCCAGTAAAAAAGCTCGATCTGTTTTATCTGCAGCCAGTCCTCCAGACTTCCGAAGTTTCCAAATATAGATAGAAGCCATAAGGAGATAAATAGGTAAAGGAGTCCGATGATATAGGTTAGCTCCCTGAATATATTCAGCTTGCTAAAGCGAAGCATCAGGAAACTGAACAGCACGAGTGAAATTCCAAACAATACAAAGCGCAGAGGATAGTTCATCCCAAGAAAATAAAAACTCCAATCGGTTTGATATCCCGTTTCAGTACCAAACCAGCTCCCCAATGACACCAGTGCAAATGCCCATATCAGGTGGGAACTGAATTTCCAGGCCAGTGCGGCATAAACAAGTACAGATAAAAGAAATAAAATTGAAAAGTGCCCTTTCCCGTTATCAAAGGTTTTTCCAAGGAATGCAATTGAACTTGCTGTTAATAGTATACCAAAAAAGATGATGGATTCATTACTGAAAACCCGCTCAGGATATTTTTTCTTTCGTTTATTGCCTTCAAGAAAGAGTAAGGAAGCCAGGATAGCAGAGATGATGCTGATTAGTATGTCAGGAGTATCGTAAAGTTTTTCGAGCCATTTGAGCACCGCATCATCAATAATTAATGAAGCTATTGCAATCATTCCGCAGGCCAAAGCAACCCAAAAGGAATACTGGGCAAGTCGTCGCCAGTCGAATCCTTTGACTTCATAGGAAGACTGTAATTTTTCGGAGGTTAGCTTGTCAATTAAGCCATTGTCTTCCCAGTTACGTATGGTCTTTCCAAGAAATTCGGCTTCCTGTTTATCAATATTTAGTTTTGCCAAAACGTTTTTTTTGACAAGTTAGAACTATTATTCTGCTCGCAAGAGGATTTTTCGGGCTGCTTTTTCGTCCCGGGTTAATTGTTTTTTGAGATCTGCGAGTGAATTGAATTTTTTATCCCCACGCAAGTGCTCCAAAAAATTTACACGAATAATCTGTCCGTAGATATCCTCATCGAAATCAAAAATATTTACTTCAATATTACGGCTCATTCCATTGATGGTGGGCCGGTGACCGATATAGGCCATGCCCTTCGCTGTTTTGCGACTAGATTCTTCAGTATTGAACTCAATACTTACTGCGTAAATACCATCCGAAGGGATAAGTTTATAGTTTTCTTCAATAAATAAGTTTGCAGTCGGAAATCCAAGAACGCGACCCAGTTGGTCGCCCTTGATTACTTTTCCGTTCAATTGAAATGCGTATCCAAGAAAATCCTTTGCAGTTTTAGCATCTCCGCTTAATATGGCATTTCTGATTTTAGTTGAGCTTACTGCAACATCATTTATATCTTGTTCAGGGATTTCTTCAACATCAAAGCCAAAATCCGAAGAAAAGGATTGAAGTTCTTTCATTCCTCCTTTACGATCCTTCCCAAAACGATGGTCATATCCGATAATAATATGACGTGTACCTATCTTTTTAACCAGTATTTCCTGGATATATTCCTGGGGTGTCAGGTTTGAAAAATCCCGCGTGAAGGGCGTAATGATCAGGTGATCTATACCAAGTGCTGCAAGCTTTTCAGCTTTTTCATCCATTGTACTGATCAGCTTAATATTCAGATCTTCGGGATGAAGGATCATCCGCGGATGCGGAAAAAAGGTTAGAATGACTGTTTCTCCTCCATTCTTCTTTGCGACTTCCTGTAAACGGCTGATGATCTTCTGATGCCCGATATGCACTCCATCAAAAGTGCCAATAGTAACTACGGCATTATGGATTTTTTTGAATTCGTCAATGTGATTGTAAATCTTCATCTTCTGGGAGAGAGCGCAAAACTAAGAATAATTATTATTTTAACTTAGCCTCTTCTTTCAGCTGCCTGATATGGTTCACCAGCTCCATTACTTCAAATGCATTTTCGACATCATAATCTCCGCTTTTGGTGCGGCGAAGTGATTTTAAGTGTGCAGCATTATTTAGGGATCTCCCAAAATCATGCACCAGCGACCGGATATAAGTACCTTTACTGCAAATAACCCTGAAATCTATCTCAGGCAGTTCAATACGGGTAATTTCAAATTGGCTGATACTGACTTTTCGTGTTTTTAGTTCTACACTTTCTCCTCTACGGGCTTTCATGTAAAGTCGTTCACCGTCTACTTTGACGGCTGAATGTGCCGGAGGGAATTGATCCAGTTCACCGGTAAATTGATGTGTATTTGCCCTTAAACTCCCTTCGTCAAGCTGGCTGATATCGAAGGTTTCGTCGATTTCGGTTTCAAGGTCGTAGGAAGGAGTATTTGCACCAAGTATCATTGTTCCGGTATATTCCTTTTGCTGAGCTTGAAACTGATCAATCTTCTTAGTCATCTTCCCTGTACAGATGATCAGTAATCCGGTTGCAAGAGGATCAAGTGTGCCCGCATGGCCTACTTTTAATTTTAAAGGTTTAAATGAATTGCGAATCTTACCTACAACATCAAAGCTGGTCCATTTATAGGGTTTGTTGATGAGCAGTAATTCACCTTCAGCAAAATTAAATTCCGGGAATATTTTTTCTGTTTTTTCGCTCATCAGATCACTTGAAGATCATAACCTGCAAGAAGAAGGATCAAAATAATGCCTCCCACAATGATGCGGTACCAGCCGAAAATCCTGAATCCCCTGGTTTGAAGGAAAGTAATGAAATATCTGATCGCCAGCATGGCTACTATAAAAGCTACGATATTGCCGATAAGTAATAAGTTTACCTGTTCCTGGCTGATTACAAATCCATCCTGATAGAAATCGAACAGCTTCTTGGCAGTTGCACCAAACATGGTTGGTACTGCCAGAAAGAATGAAAATTCGGCAGCGGTCTTCCGTGATAATTTCTGGGACATTCCTCCTACAATTGTTGATGCAGATCTTGAAACCCCTGGAATCATGGAGATACATTGAAACAATCCAATTTTAAATGCTGTGCTATAACTTATATCATCCGTATTATCGATTGTGCCATTTTTAAACCACTTATCAACGAAAAGTAGAATAATACCGCCAATAAGCAGGGCGATAGCGACTGCAAGGGGACTCTCAAGCAGTTGATCGATTTTATCACTCAGTAATAATCCGAAAAATACTGCAGGAAGAAATGCGACAAGTAGCTTGAAATAGAATCCGATGCTTTGGAAGAACCGTTTGAAGTAAAGTACTATAACTGAAAGTATGGCACCAAGCTGAATAGCAACGGTAAATAACTTGACAAAGTTGTTGGACTGAATACCCATCAGCGAAGAGCCAAGTATCATATGGCCTGTGGAAGAAACCGGTAAAAATTCAGTCAGGCCTTCAATAATAGCCAGAAGAATGGCCTGATATAGAGTCATTATTTTTTAAGGATTGCAATAAAACCGATGGCAAAGCCAGCCAGTACAACGATTGGGGCCAGGACGATTTTCCTGAATTCATAAATATCAGTTTCCCCGATCATGAGTAAAAAGCCAAATACGACTATAATGATACTGAGTAACATCAATCTATAATTGTTCTTACCGAACACGAAACCCTCTTGTGGGCTTTCCTTGAGCGGGGTGTTTTTCTGTGCCATTATTTGTATAGTTCATAAATTTTTAAACGAAGAAACTTGCTCACTGCAAAGTAGGTGCTTAGTCCGGAGATCAGTATACCAATCCCGATTACGGCCAGGAATACAATTCCGAATTCAAACCAGTTGCGCAGAATAATCATTTCCGGAACCTGTTGCTGCGCTAAATACAGCGTAAGCAATAATAGAATTACTGCAATAAGTCCTGCAAATAGCCCGTGAAGAATTCCATAGGTAAGGAAAGGCTTGCGGATAAAGTTTTGTGTTGCTCCAACCAGTTGCATGCTTTTAATCAGGAACCGCTGCGAATAGATTGCAAGCCGGATGGTATTATTAATCAGTGCTACTGCTATTATCAGCAGGATTGTTGCGAAGGCGAGAATAACCAGGCCAATTCCCCTGATATTCTGATTGACCATATCTACGAGAGACTTTTGATAAATGACTTCTTTTACCAGTGGGTTTTTACTCAATTGGGCTGAAAATGCTTCAATGCTCTCATTATTGGCATAATCAGCTTTCATATAGATATCTATTGACGATAATAGCGGGTTGTAGCCAAGGAAGTCAACAAAATCTTCACCGAGGTCTTTGGTTAAATTTCGGGCAGCAAGTTCCTTGCTTACATACTGTGTTTTTAAGACATAGGGATTTGCGTCCAATTGTTTCTGTAATGCTGTAATATCTACTTCTTTGGCACCGTCGTTAACAATAATATTGAGTACAATATTCTCTTTCACATATTTGGAAAGGTTTTTCGCATGTACTAGAATCAGGCCAAGCAGCCCTGTCATTAACAGAACTAAAGCAATACTGATCACAGTAGAAACATAAATGGTTTTAGTTTTTCCGGATGATGTACTTTTTTCAAATTCTTCCATGAGCGAAATGATATGTTGCGAAAATAAAGAATTCAGATCATAAACCTACATAATAAGCGCTGAAATGCCTGGATTTGAAGTTAAACTTTGTTAAAATTTTATCTACAGGCATTTATGTAAGTTAATTGAGGTTTTTAAAGGGAGCTCCTGGTTCAAAAAATCGTAGATTTTAGTATTTTCGCAACTTATCAATTTTACAATGGATTATCAATTCAGAGATATAGAGAAGAGGTGGCAAAAATTCTGGGCCGAAAATCAGACTTTTAAAGTCGATAACAGTTCTGCAAAACCAAAATATTATGTTTTGGATATGTTTCCATACCCATCGGGTGCGGGATTACATGTGGGGCACCCGCTCGGATACATTGCCTCCGATATCTTTGCGAGATACAAACGTCTGAAAGGATTTAATGTTTTGCATCCTATGGGATATGATTCATTTGGTTTACCTGCAGAGCAATATGCGATTCAAACCGGACAACATCCTGCAATTACTACTGAAACAAACATAAACCGCTATCGGGAACAGCTTGATAATCTGGGTTTTTCATTTGACTGGAGTCGTGAAGTACGTACCAGCGATCCGGATTATTATAAATGGACCCAATGGATCTTTATGCAGCTTTTTAATTCATGGTATAACCTTGAAAGTAATAAGGCAGAAAGCATTGATGAGTTGATCAAAATATTTGAAAATTCAGGAACTGCCGGTTTAAAAGCAGTATGTGATGACGATGTCTGCATATTTTCTGCTGAAGAGTGGAAGGAATTGCCGGATACTGAAAAGCAAACAGAGTTGCTGAAATACAGACTTACCTATCTGCGTGAAAGTACTGTGAACTGGTGCCCGGCATTAGGGACTGTTTTAGCCAATGATGAGGTGAAAGATGGTTATTCTGAGCGGGGTGGATATCCTGTTGAGCAGAAGAAAATGATGCAATGGAGTATGCGTATTACTGCTTATGCTGATCGTTTGCTGCAGGGACTGGATGGAATTGACTGGCCGGATCCTTTAAAAGAGATGCAAAGGAACTGGATTGGGAAGAGTGTGGGTGCGCTGGTGAGATTTGGCCTCACCCCCGGCTCCTATCCGGGCTCCCTCTCCTTCGGAGAGGGCCGGGGTGAGGCTTTTATAGAAGTATTCACAACCCGTGTTGACACCATTTATGGGGCAACTTTCCTTGTAATCGCACCAGAGCATGAATACGTTGCCGGACTAACCACTCCTGAACAGGAAACTGAGATTCTTAACTATATCGACCAGACTAAAAAGAAAACTGAGCTTGATCGTATGGCCGATACAAAAACGGTTTCCGGTGCATTTACCGGAAGCTATGCCAGGCATCCCATAACAAATGAGCCAATTCCTATCTGGATAGCTGATTATGTATTGGCAGGATATGGAACCGGTGCTGTAATGGCAGTGCCTTCTGGTGATCAGCGCGACTGGCTGTTTGCGACTAAGTTTGGATTGCCAATTGTTGCAATATCAGATGCCCAGACTAATCTCGATAAAGAGGCTGATTCTACCAAGGAAGGACATTATATCAATTCAGGCATAATCAACGGACTGAAATACAAAGAGGCTACAACTACACTTATTACTAAACTTGAAGAATTAGGTGCGGGTAAAGCCAAAGTGAATTTCCGCTTGCGCGATGCGATATTTGGACGCCAGCGTTACTGGGGAGAACCTGTTCCAGTGTATTTCAAAGACGGACTTCCTTACCTGATTGACAGGGAAGATCTTCCACTGGTTTTACCGGAAGTAGATAAATATCTGCCAACAGAAAGCGGAGAACCGCCGTTGGGAAGGGCAGACAACTGGAAATATAAGGATGATCTCGAATATGAGCTCAGCACCATGCCCGGTTGGGCAGGTTCAAGCTGGTACTGGTATCGGTATATGGCCTCACAGGAGGATCGTAAACAGGATACCTTCGCTCCGGCTGAGGCAATCTCTTACTGGAAGGATGTTGATTTGTATATCGGCGGCTCCGAACACGCTACCGGACACTTACTTTACAGCCGCTTCTGGAATAAATTTTTGAAAGATCTTGGATATGTGGTTGAAGAGGAGCCTTTCAAAAAGCTGATTAATCAGGGGATGATTCAGGGACGGTCTAATTTTGTTTACCGGATAATTGATGAAGAGGGCCGCGGAACTAATAAATTCGTATCCAATGGTTTAAAATCTCAGTACACTACATCAGCACTTCATGTAGATGTAAATATTGTGATGAATGAGATTCTGGATCTTGAAAAATTTAAAGCATTCAGACCTGAGTTTGCAAATGCTGAATTCATTCTCGAAAACGGCAAGTATATCTGCGGGGTTGAGGTTGAAAAAATGTCTAAATCCAAATTCAATGTGGTTAGCCCCGATGATATCATTGAGCGCTTTGGAGCTGATACCCTGAGGATGTATGAAATGTTCCTTGGTCCGCTGGAACAAAGTAAGCCATGGAATACGAACGGAATTGAAGGGGTTTTTAAATTCTTACGTAAATTCTGGAAACTTTTCCATGATGATGAGTTTAATTTCAATGTTTCAGATGAAGAACCATCAAAAGCTGAGTACAAAGCACTTCATAAGATCATTCGCAAAGTTGAAGAAGATATAGAGCGATTTTCATTTAATACATCAGTCTCCAGTTTCATGATCTGTGTGAATGAGCTGACTGATCTGAAATGCAATAAAAGGAAAATCCTTCAGGATCTTGTGATTGTACTTGCTCCTTATGCACCTCATATAACCGAGGAGTTATGGAGTTTACTGGGAAATGCCCCTGGTAAATTATCAGTTGCAGCTTATCCGCAGTTCAATCCGGAATATTTGGTTGAGAATGAATTTTCCTATCCGGTCTCAGTAAATGGTAAGACCCGAATGAATCTTAATATCTCCCTGAGCCTTTCACAGGCAGAGGTTGAAGAAATTATACATGCTAATGAAGATTTGAAAAAATATCTCGAAGGCAAGAACATTAAGAAAATTATTTTCGTGAAAGGTAAAATAATTAATCTTGTAGTATAAATTTTATAACCATGATAGATATGCGGATTTAAATCAGCTCTATCATGGTTATTCCCGAACCCTACCTCTTTTTAACAGACTATTTCTGACCCTGTTAAACCATTGGATTTTTCTTGTGTCTTAGATTTTACTTTGGGTCAACAATTTGCAGCCTTGTTGCTGTAACAATAGATGTACTTTCGCGACTAAATTCTAAACCAATTAAATGAAACGTTTATTTACAATACTATTATTGCTTTCCGGTGTTTCGGTTGTTCAGGCACAGGGAATGGGTGGCGCAGCAGCTCCGAGCGTAACGGGCAGAATATCGGGTATTATTCTCGATTCGATAACCCGCACTCCGATTGATTATGCTACAATCTCTTTAGGCCGTGCAGGTTCTGAAAAAACAACCAATGGTGCATTGACTGATGAAAAAGGTTCCTTCAAAATAGAAAATATTTCGGCGGGTGTTTATCGTATAACCATTGCTTTTCTGGGTTATCAGACTAAATTAATCGATTCGGTGAAAACTACACTGGCTAAACCTGATTTAAATCTTGGCAGGATTTTTCTTTCTCCAAATCAGAATATGTTGAATGAAGTTGTGGTAACAGGTACCGCACCTATCATTGAAAACAAGATTGACAAACTGGTATACAATGCAGAACAGGATGTTGCCATCGCCGGTGGAAATGCTACCGATGTGCTGCGTAAAGTACCGTTGCTTTCGGTCGATTTTGAAGGAAATGTATCCCTTAGAGGAAGTCAGAATGTTAGGGTATTGATAAATGGGAAACCCTCAGGCTCTATGGCCAATAATATGGCTGATGCCCTGAAGGCAATTCCGGCTGACCAGATCAAGAATGTTGAGGTAATCACTTCTCCTTCCGCAAAATATGATGCAGAAGGTACTTCAGGGATAATCAATATCATTACAAAAAAGAATAATCTGGCCGGGGTAAGTGGCTCGGTAAATGGTGGGGTAGGAACAAGACAGAACAGCGGTAATGTCAATCTGAACGCAAAAACAGGCCGTTTAGCTCTAACTGCCAATGGGGGAGGTTTCTACTCCTGGCCTCAAACCAGTAATATCTCATTTAATCGAACTAATACGGCAGGTACACAAATTATAAGTCAGGCAGGTGACAGCAGAACAGACAGACTGGCAATGAATGGTTCAATCGGAGCTGATTATGATTTCAACAGTTTCAATTCGATTAGTTCAAATTTACGTTTGAATGGGTTCAGTAATAGTGCGAACGGCAGCAATCTAAACCAGAATAGTTTCAATGGGGCTATGGCTAATTTTACCCGTTTGAGTAATAACCAGATGCAAATGAATGGGATTGACTGGAGCAGTGACTATCTTCACAAGTTTAAGAAGAAGGATCAACAGATCTCATTTGCCTATCAGTTCACAAACAGTAAACAGAATAGTGACTATACAACCGACTTTTCAAATACCATAATTGATGAATACGGAGATAATAATGCGGATAATACAGAAAATACAATTCAGATAGATTATACCCATCCCTTTAAAAAGGTGACTTTCGAAACAGGATTGAAAGGTATTCTCAGGGATATTGTAAGTGATAATCAAACCCGCAACTTTAATTCGACTACAAATATATTCACACCAATCTCATCCCGTACCTATATCTATGATTACAATCAGGATGTATACTCGGCTTATGCCACATTTGCTTTTACACTGGCTAAGAAATTCGGTATCAGGGCTGGTGCGCGTTATGAAGGGACTGAGATCAAGGGTGATGCGAGATCTGTGGGTGCTGCGGCATCCCCATTTAACAGCAGTTATTCTAATCTGGTTCCAAGTTTTGTAGTTTCAAGAACGTTCAAAAACTTTTCAACGGTTAAGTTAAGTTATAACCAGCGTTTGCAAAGGCCGAGTTTGTTTTACCTGAATCCATTCCTGAACAGTGCAGACATCTTCAACCAGTCGCAGGGAAACCCTGCGCTGCAGCCTGAGTTGTCGCATAATATTGAATTTAATTATTCCAAATTCGTAAAAAGCTCTGTGATGAATGCTTCGGTTTATTACCGCCGTACCAATGATATTATTGAAAGCTTTGTAATCCCTGTTTCAGTTACCGATCCCGCAACAGGAAATACTGCTACAGGTTCAAGAACAACTTTCAGAAATGTTGGAAGTAATAATTCAGTTGGGTTTAATTTTTTCGGACAAATTAATCCGGTAAAGCCTCTGACATTCAGAGGCAACTTCAATGTATTTACCTATGATATTAATGCAAATAGTGGATTTACTGTTAGTAATACCAATACGCAGCTGATCTATAATGCCTTTCTGATGGGTTCCTATGTTTTTCCTAAGGGACTTACATTCGAGACATTCCTAATCACTAATTCTCCGCGCCGTACTTCCCAGGGTAAAAATCCATCTTTCAATATGTGGAATCTTGGTTTGAAGAAAGAAATCATGAAAAAGAAAGGAAGTATCGGTTTGACTATCATTGATCCATTCAATGAGAACAAGAATTTCCGTCAGAATATTACCGGAGCAGATTTTGTTCAAACCAGTAATTTCTCAGTTCCTTTCCGCTCGTTTGGAACGAGCTTCAGTTATCGATTTGGAAAATTGACCATGCAGGCTCCACGAAAAAAACGTGGTGTAACGAATGATGATCTTAAGCAGGGAGAACAGAATAACGGGACTCAATAATATCCAGTAAGATTATAGAATAAAAATAATGCCCCGGCCTCAAGACCGGGGCATTATTTTTTAATAATTGTACATTTGCCAAAATTGAGAATAGATGCAGGATAGAAAAATTATTTCCCTGTTGCCGGCAGCCACAGAAATTATTTGTGCGCTTGGATTAGAGGAGCAGCTTATTGGCCGATCGCATGAATGTGATTATCCTGAAAGTGTTCTGGATCTGCCGGTATGTTCTTCAGCAAAATTTCTTCCGGGATCCGATAGTGAAGAAATAGACAGGCAGGTTAAAGAAATTCTCTCTGATTCACTTTCAATTTATACTATAGACAAAGAACTGATAAAAAGCCTGGCACCTGATGTTATTATTACCCAGGCTCAATGTGATGTTTGTGCTGTAAGTACAAAGGATGTGGAATTTGCGATGAAGAATCTGCTTGAAAAGGACTGTCAGTTGATTTCTTTGGAGCCTCATGGATTAGCTGATATTTACCGGGACATCCAAAACCTGGCTGATCAGCTTGGAGTGGGAGCAGCCGGGGCAGATTTCCTGGAATTATCAGAAGAGCGGATTAATATCATTCGCCATAAACTCAAATTCAGTACTGAGAAACCCAAAGTTGCCTGTATAGAATGGCTTTCACCCCTGATGATCGCCGGAAACTGGACACCTGAAATCATTGAAATTGCAAGCGGTGTTCCGGTGCTTTCAGAGAAAGGAAAGCATTCGGGCTATGTAAGTTTTGAGGATATTCAGAATCAAGATCCCGATATAATCGTTCTGATGCCTTGTGGGTTTTCGGTTGAGAGAACATTAAGGGAGATCAATCTTTTGCTGGAACTACCCGGATGGCGGGCGTTAAAGGCGATTCAGGAGAACAGATTTTATATCGTCGATGGCAATCAGTATTTTAACAGATCAGGACCGAGGATAACTGACAGTATTGAGATTATGGCCGAGATCATTAGCCCAAAGCAGTTTGCTTTTGGATATGAAGGAAAGGGATGGATAAGGTTTAATATTTAACGCTGACAGGGTTCTGGCAACGCTGACAGGGTTTTAAACCCTGTCAGCGTTTAAAATGCTATAAACCGATCAATCTGCTGATTAGTAAATTTTATGGTGTCTTCGTTATAAAGGTTCCCGTTTTCATCAAGTTCTTTCCTGATGTTTGGTATATGGATACGTAATGGCAGGACATGCATATTGATATAATGGCAGATTCCGGTAAAATGATCAATACCCCGTATGTTACCATATTTGCCGCTTGAGAGTCCGACGAGCGCGGCCTTTTTTCCAAAAAAACTTTCAGGAAAAGCAGAAGCATCAATAAAAGTCTTTAAAACTCCGGGAAAGCTTCCATTATACTCAGGTATGACAAAGATGAATTTGCTGCTTGCAGTAATTTTGTCCTGAATACTTTGAAAGGCTTCGCTGCGTTTTCCATAAAGATCGGAACTGATCAGATCGCGGGGAAGCTCAGAAAGTGAGAAAATTTCTGAGTCGAAACCTCTTTCAGACAATTGCCTAAGGTAATATTCGGCGACTTTAAGTGAATTACTTCCTTCACGATTAGTACCGGAAATTATTGTTGTCATTTTGTGGATAAGATGTGCAAAACGAAAATCGCCCCGCGGTGTAATTAGTTTTAAGTTTGTATCTTAGAATTTATTAAAAAGTCTTATTTATACAACCAAAAGTAGTGTTTTGAACTGTTTGGAATTTATTGTTTAAGCTTTTTAATATCACGTATTTGTAATTATTTTTTAAAAATGAGCAAAATTATCGCATTAGCAAATCAAAAAGGGGGCGTGGGAAAAACTACTTCAGCCATAAATCTTGCAGCGAGTTTAGCTGTACTTGAATACCGTACTCTTTTGGTTGATGCGGATCCGCAGGCAAATTCAACATCAGGAATAGGATTTGACCCTCGTACAATTAAGGCCAGCATATATGAGTGCATAATTAACGAGATAGATCCATTGGAGGCTATTCAAAATACCGATACTCCAAACCTTGATCTTTTACCTGCCCATATTGATCTGGTAGGTGCTGAGATTGAAATGATTAATTTAACAAACAGGGAATATAAAATGAAAGCGGTTCTGGATAAGATCCGTGATAATTATGATTTCATAATCATCGACTGTTCCCCTTCACTTGGTTTAATTACAATCAATGCCTTAACGGCAGCCGATTCAGTAATTATTCCGGTTCAGTGTGAGTATTTTGCTCTTGAAGGACTGGGTAAATTGCTGAACACCATAAAGATTGTTCAGAGTCGTTTAAATCCTAATCTTCAGATCGAAGGTATATTGCTGACTATGTATGATGTCAGGCTCCGTTTGTCAAATCAGGTTGTTGAGGAAGTAAAGACCCATTTCCAGGAACTGGTCTTCGATACAATCATCCAGCGGAATACCCGTTTAAGTGAAGCTCCAAGTTATGGAATCTCGGTGATTATGCATGATGCAAACTGTAAAGGTGCAATCAATTACCTTAATTTAGCCCGTGAAATCATCCGAAAAAATGGATTGGTTTCGAATGAGGAGGCTTTAAAACAAGCTTTAGTATAATATGATCTACCAAAAGAAAACAGGATTAGGAAGGGGATTAAGAGCTCTTTTGGATGATTCGGATTTGCCGGAAAATGACAGACAGCAGGTAAGCAATGAAAGTTCCTCCCTGGGCTCTATCAGCTCTGTAAAGATCAGTCAGGTTCAGGTTAATCCATTTCAACCCCGTACTGATTTTGATCCTGAAGCCTTGCAGGAACTTGCAGAGTCGATCAAATTGCAGGGCTTGATTCAGCCAATTACTGTCAGACAATCAGGACAGAATTCTTATCAGCTTATTTCAGGTGAACGTCGTTTGCGGGCATCCAGGCTTGCTGGCTTGACCGAGATTCCGGCATATGTTCGTACTGCCAATGATCAGCAAATGCTGGAAATGGCGCTCATCGAAAATATTCAACGTGAAAACCTGAATGCCATTGAAGTCGCATTGAGTTTTCAGCGAATGATTGATGAATGTAATCTGAAGCAGGAGCAGCTCGGCGAACGAGTGAGCAAGAACCGCTCTACCGTAACCAATTACCTGCGTTTATTAAAACTTCCTCCTGCTATTCAGGCTTCTATCCGAGATAAAGAGATCTCTATGGGGCATGCTCGTGCTCTTATTTCGGTAGAGGATGTAGACAAACAACTATATCTTTTTCAGGAGATAATCAATCGCGGACTTTCGGTGCGTAAGGTGGAAGAATTAGTTCGGCAGTTACAAAGTATCGGTGAAGGAAAAAAACCAGTGAAGGCAGTTGGAATGTCATTTCAATACATGAAAATTCAGGATGATCTCGCCTCAAAGTTTAGTACCAATGTTAAGCTAAAACTGAGTGAAAAAGGGAAAGGCTCAATAGAAATTGGGTTTATGTCTGATGATGATCTGAACCGGATTCTGGAAATGTTAGACTGGTAATGAAACTAAAGATCCTTTTAGGGCTCATCCTTATGTGTTTTTTAACGCAAAGGGATGCGCTTTCTCAGGTTAAAGATGCTCCACCTGCTAAATCAGACAGTAGTAAAGTACAGGTTAAGAAAGAGCCAGCCCTGAAAGATTCTGCCCGTCTTGCCATTGAAGCAATGCCACGTCGTGCGGCGATGAAATCATTGATGTTGCCGGGACTCGGCCAGATATACAATAAGCGCTGGTGGAAAGTACCACTGGTTTATGGTGGTTTTATTGGCATTGGCCTTGTTTTTGAGTTTAATCAGCGTAACTATCAAGTCTTTTTGAAGGAGGCACAGTTTCGTGAACTGAACCCTCAAAAAACACAAAATCCCCTCTTCGCAGGGTATACCAATGAGGGGATTATTCAGATTAAGGATGCTTACAGACGTGATCGTGATCTTTCTGTGTTAGCCGGGCTGGGATTTTATGCTATAACAATCATTGATGCTTATGTTGATGCAAAGTTTTTCAGGTTTGATATCTCAGATGAATTGTCCCTGAAAGTACAACCTTCTGTAGGTCAGGTGCCTGTTCATGCCTCAGTTTTTTCTCCTTCGGTAGGGCTAAAGTTAAAACTGAGTTTATGAGCATTATAAAATTATTTAATTTAAAATAAATGAAGATAGCTATTCTTGGATATGGTAAAATGGGCCGTATCATTGAACAATTTGCGATTGAAAGAGGCCATGAAGTTGTTCTGAAAGTCAATATTAATAATTTAGAGGACTTAAGTGTAACCAATTTAGAAAAGGCAGATGTGGCCATAGATTTTAGTACACCCGATTCTGCCCTGAGCAATATTGAAATTTGTTTTGCAGCACATGTTCCCGTTGTGGTGGGTACCACAGGGTGGTATGGTCGTTTACAGGAAGTTAAGAATAAGTGTGAAGAGAGTAACAATACCCTTTTATATGCATCTAATTTCAGTATTGGAGTGAATGTGTTCTTTTTCATGAATAAAGTGCTTGCAAAGATCATGAACAGGTATCCTCAATACGAGGTTCAGGTAGAAGAGATTCATCATACAGAAAAACTCGATTCACCCAGTGGTACCGCTATGACTATTGCAGAAGGTATTATTTCGGAACTTGGCCGCAAGAATGAATGGGTGAATGAGTTGATTGGTTCAGGAGAGGAATTAATACCGAAACCTGATCAGTTACTGATCGAATCACATCGCATAGAGGATGTCCCCGGCACTCATACTGTGATTTACAGTTCAGAAGTGGATGATATTGTTTTCAAGCATAAGGCTCATAGCCGGGCCGGATTTGCTCTGGGAGCTGTAATGGCTGCAGAATGGCTTGAAGACAAAACCGGATTTTTTAATATCACTGATATGTTTGATTTTAGCATTTAAATTGATTACCAATAGGACATGAGTTTAACCAATAAGAATAAATCGAAAGATAAGAAAGCACGGATCAAGAAAAGTGCCGGCAGAGAGTGGTTTGATGCCATTCTGTTTGCAGTAGTGGCAGCTACCCTGATCAGGGGACTTTTTATAGAGGCCTATGTTATTCCAACAGGATCGATGGAGAAAACACTGCTTGTAGGAGATTATCTTTTTGTGAGTAAGGTGAATTATGGAGCAAGAATGCCTATCACACCGGTATCATTTCCTTTTGCTCATCATACCATGCCGATAACCGGAACCAAAGCTTATTGGGAAGGCCTTAAGTGGGATTATCGCCGGCTGCCCGGACTTGGAGAGGTAAAAAGGAACGATGTAGTTGTGTTTAACTTTCCAATGGATGCAGATCCTCCCTTGTCGCGACCAGTTGATAAACGCGAGAATTATATTAAACGTTGTATGGCTATAGGAGGGGATACCGTACAAATTAAAGATGCCAGGGTTTATCTGAACAATAAGCCTGCTGAAGCTCCTGTTTTTGGTGAAAAATATTATTATGTAAAATCTGATGGGACTGATTTTAACCCTCAGGCTATAGAAGATCTGAATATTGAAGCTCAACGCTCGTCTGCCGATGAGTATATTTTTAATATGACAGAGAAAGATGCAGAAATTATTAAAGGATGGTCGAATGTGAAGAGTGTGAACCTTTATGTCAGGCCATTGAATGAATTTGATTCCCAGATATTTCCACATAATCCTTCAATTAAATGGAATGCCGACAATTTCGGCCCTTTAATTGTACCAAAACAAGGCTGGACTGTAAAACTGGATGCTAACAATTATTCAATTTATGAGCGTGTAATTTCAGTTTATGAAGGAAATACCATTGAAAGAGTTGGAAATGACATCCTGATAAACGGCAAAAAGACAGACAGCTATACTTTTAAAATGAATTATTACTGGATGATGGGTGATAACCGGGATAATTCCCTGGATTCACGTTATTGGGGTTTTGTACCTGATGACCACATTGTGGGAAAGGCTTTGTTTGTATGGATGAGCTGGAATACTAAAGGCACTTTCTTCGATAAAGTGCGCTGGAGCAGATTATTGGGTGGAATTCATTAAAATTTTAAATCTATTTTAAAGCTCTGCGATTAGTTGCAGGGCTTTTTTTGTTTTAGATCGGCTTTTATCCCGATAACTGCCTTTCAGCAGCTGAGCGAACTCCGCTAGTATAGATCAAATTTTGTAAAATGAGTACAAAGTTCCTTACTCAACCTTATACCTGTAAATATACCTGGAGAGATTTCCATCAATGTCTGTGCCTTCAACGATTGCTTTGTAGGTTCCTTTATTATCTCCATTATAAAATTCAACTGCCATATTGCCCGCTTTGTCTGTAAAGATTCTGGGGTTCCAGTAAATTGTACTGCGTAAGTCGGAACCGGTAGTACGGCTTTCGGGACTAAGATATTTGGGAGAATAGAACTCTCTCTTTTTAATATATCCATGAGGGTTGAAAGTCAGAACATTATTCTGCGGGAATAATTTCCTGAGTTCCTCAGCACTTACAGGGGTCCCCTTAGGGGTGACTTTCGAGTTTATCACCAATACTCCATTGGTATTGTACATCCGGTTCACCATACCCAATTCATCCCTTAAAAACACCTCAATATTGTCAACATCCGCCGGATTGATATTGTTCAGATAATTGGCATCGACAGGCATCCCATTGAAAAAAATCTGCACAGGTACCCTAAGCCCCGAATTATAGACCCTGGTCACGTAAAAATTATTATTGTTAAAAGTAAGTCCGGCGGTTGCAGTTTGAAGACAGTTTAGTAAGATCGTGCAGCCCTTAAAACGCTCGCCATCAATCACATGATCAGCCTGGGCACCAAGTCCGGAAAGGGCAGGGTGATCCATATGGCTTGCTTTTTTTGTCGCAGTGGCCGTTACTACTACTTCCTGAAGCATTTGTGTCGCCAGAAAATATTGTCTTTTACTATTATCGAGGTAAGTAGCCAAAGCGCTGTCAATATTGAGTTCTTCATCCGCTGCATTGATATTTTTGCCATTTGTTGGAAATGCTGTTCCATTCAGCATGATCATCATGTTCTGGGCTGCAGTTGAACTTCTGGCACTGATGGTAGCTTCTGCAGAATCGGTAATCATCACTTTTTCAAATTTGAACTCACCTTTCAGATTAGTTGCGGTTTCAGCATAGAACCGGCTCTCAGGAACCACCAGTTTCAAACTACCTTTGGAAACCGGCATTCCGTTTGAGGTACGCAATATTCCCGAAAATTCAATTCCCTGTTCAGGAAGAACACTAATTACGGGTTCCCGGTCCTTGATGATATCTTCATATGAGAATTTTCTGTATCCCTGGGTTAGCATTAGCAAATCAAGATCTGCCAACTTTTTGTCATTGGTCTGGTTGAAATAATAATTTGGTTTTTCAATATATCCTGTTAATTCTGAGGATAGCAGAAAGGAGCTCAGAATTGTTGTCTCTTCATCTTCAGAATGAGGAACTTTGGTTTCATTGATTACCGAAAGGGAAAAATTTCCTTCAACCGGTACATTATTGCTTTTTGCATTGATGTTCATTTTTACCGGCTGTCTCGAGCCATAAACCTTTTTATCCGTGTTTATACTGATGCTTGAAACATCTGTGTGATTTACAAATATCAATCGCTCGGTTAATGGTTCACCTTTATTTGTGAACAGGGTAATTTGTACGATTCCGGTAGGAAACTTGTTTTTTGGTAGAGATGCTCCAATATTAATTGTGGCTAAGTTAGTCTGGGCTGCAAAGCAGATTACACCCTTGCTTCTGGCAATAAGGTAAAAGTTTTTATCATGGTTTTTGTCAAAAAATGACTGTGTAGCTGAAAGCTGCAAAATGATATTTGTTGGCGTGGAGTTCAAAACTGCCAGAGAAATTCCTGAAGGTTTTATTTCAGGCAGTGGAATAGTTTTCTTTAATCCGTTAGAAAAATTGAGGTTGGCTTTATAACTTTTACCGGTTTCGGGCAAAAGTGTAAATGATCCCATTCCCAGATGCTGTGACTGTATGCTACTGATCACTTTTCCTGTATTGTCAACAATTTCTCCCTTAACATCGAGTCCAAGTCCCTTTTCCTGAAGAGCTTTGAATGCTACTTTAGTGCTTACATTTTCAAGTAAATCCCCTCCTTCCGGAAAGAATTGTAAATCTGCTCCGGCAAATGAATTTTTCAAAGGGAATTTAGAACTTATCAGTTTAGTGGTCTCTGCTTCAAGCACTGTTTCAAGTATTCCGGTATCTAAAGCTGCTTTCTGTCCGGCGCTTAATTTTAAAGTGACCATTCCATCGGCATTGGTAGTTTCCCTGCCTCGGGCAATGGTCTCAAATCTGGAGATAAGACTCCAGCTTAATCTTTTATTGGCAAATGGTTTGCCATCAGGGTCTTTGAATACTATTTTGGCATTGATTAATGGTGAAGTATCCGGATTCTCGCCACGGAGGGAAATAGTTGTAATGATATTTCTGTTTATTGCATTTCCAACTGTGATAGTTTTAGTAAAAAAGTATTCATCACTGAAATTTAACATCCAGTAAGTATAAGCTCTTATTCTATAATTGCTTGATTTGTAGATTGTTGGATCAAGTGTAATACTGCCGTAAGCAGAAGTATTAACCACTGGTAGTTTCATTGACCTGATAAGGGTATCATTCTCAGAGATAATATCCACATACAGAACCTTACTCAGGTCTGAGGGTAAATCCTGTCCTGTAGCAACATAGGCTTTAAACCAGATAGTATCTCCGACAGCATAATATGGCTTGTC
The DNA here is from genome assembly GCF_030695525.1 of Daejeonella sp. GTDB lineage: Bacteria > Bacteroidota > Bacteroidia > Sphingobacteriales > Sphingobacteriaceae > Daejeonella. The sequence continues at coordinate 20,698 of NZ_JAUYSS010000047.1, forward strand.
GAAATGCAGATAAACTTTTTCTGATGGATAATCTTCAATCAGCTTTTGGGATCGGTCTACTATAGTCTTTAAACTTATCGTGTCCTGAGCATACAATTGACCGGCCTGCAACAAAAACAGGAGAACGATAAATAATGAACGGCAAACTTTCATCTTGAATTGAATCATATATGCGAATATAGATTAAATGAACTTTTTAACCATACATCCCTGAATGTTTAACATATTTTAATAAGTTTAAGGCTTGAAATTGAATTTCAGGATAAGATTAACTTAGTCTGCTGATCCCCAACTTGTCTGCAAGACCATTCAGATCATTGCAAACTTCTTCAATAAGAGGAATACCATTGCTCTGCCGCTCTTTTTCTGCAATCAGCTCTGGGTCACCCGGAATAATCACTTTCTGATTTTTACTGATTGGTTCTGCCGAGCTGAAACGCTCTATCCAATTGTCAAGATGTGTTTTGAATTCATCAACCGGTCTGAAACCATCAACCCTCATCGCACCTAAAAAATGACCTAATCCCTTCCCAACCGGATTGTCGGATGGCTCCATAAATGCAACAAAGGGGGGTGCCCAGGGGCCATAATTGGCACCTGAGAGCACTGCAGAGAGAATATCTACTGTTGCGCTTAGTCCAAAGCCTTTATGGCTACCGTGGTCCCTGTCGCTTCCCAGAGGCAATAAGGCGCCACCTCTTTTTAATTCATGTGGATCGATAGATGGATGTCCTTTCGCATCCTGGATCCAGCCTTCAGGAACAGGTTTTCCGGTGCGCTGGGCGATCTCCAGTTTGCCATTGGCAGCTGCAGAGGTTGCCATATCTACAATGACAGGTGGATATTTGCCGGCGGGAAAGGCATAGCACATCGGATTAGTACCAAGCATCCGCTCATTGGAAAAGGTAGGTGCAACCAGCGGACTCGCATTGGTCATTGCAAAACCAATCATATCCTTGTCAACAGCCATCATGGTATGATAGGCAGCAATCCCAAAATGATTGGAGTTCCTGACCGAAACCCAGCCGGAACCATATTTCTCTGCTTTTTCAATAGCCACTTCCATTGCAAAAGGAGCTACCACAAGACCTAAACCGGCATCTCCATCAATAGTGGCTGTTGTTGGGGTTTCATGGACTATTTTAATTTCCGGCCTTGGATTGATGCGTCCTTTTTCCCACAAGCGAACATAACCGGTTAATCTGGCCACGCCATGTGAGTCAATACCGCGAAGGTCTGCTTTGAGGAGTACGTCAGCGGCCAATTCTGCATGCTCTGAGCTACATCCCATTTTTATGAAAATGGATTTTGTAAAGTCCCGTAGCTTACTTTCGGTAAAGGTATGATAGGTCATTTATCTAATCTACTCTTCTAATATCGTGAATTTCAGGTCAAGAGGTTTGAAGTTCTCAACAAGGGTTTTTATAAAAGCCTTACCATACTTCACATAGTACAAACCGAAATTTTCAGACCGCTCCTGCAGGCCAGCATTTGGAAAAAGTTTGGATTTGATCATATCGATCTGGGAAAGGGCATCCACAAAATTCCTTTTCTCAGCTTTAATTAGTTTTGCTTCCAGATTTTTAACTGCCTTTTGTAACCTGGCCTTAACAGCCTCAGAACTTGGCCCAAGACTCGGATCAATCTTATAGGTCCGCAATTTTATTTTTTCAAAAATGGAACTGAGTTCCTGCCATTCATCATGTAAACTAAGGCTATGCTCAGTATGGTTGAATACCCATTCCTTTTTAAGCTCTTCAGTATTTTTAAAAATGTCCTTTATGTTAAGGTCCAGGCGGTGTAGCTTCGTTTCAAGGTTCAGGGAAGCGAATATCGCAGAATTCCGCAGAAGAAGAACCGGAAAATCAACGCCGTAATAATCAAAATTTTGTTTCAGTTGCAGCCAGTAAATAATCTCTGCTCCTCCACCGATATAGGCCAGGTTAGGAAGGATTACTTCTTCATAAAGCGGGCGCATTACCACATTCGGACTAAAGCGTTCAGGATAATCCTTAATTACTTTTAACAGCTCTTCTTTACTAAAACTGATCTCTGTATTTAATACGCGGTAAAGCTCATTTTCGAAGACAATACGTTCCCTTAAACCATCCAGCAGGTAGAAGAAATTAATCTCTCTTGGATTCACCTGGGCTTCAATACCCTTTTCTGCGAGTTTTTTATTGGTGTCTGTGATGGTTCTGAAGCTGTGTTGTCCGGTAATGTCTTCAGCAATTATACCTGAAAATTTCATTTTTAACCTTCTGTCATCTGCATCCAAAATAATCAGGCCGTACTCTTCAAAGAGGGTGTTGACCAAATGCCTGCTCGCATCGGCCAGATTTTTATTGCCTGTATAGGCAGTCCTGATTAGGTTACCCAATGCATCAGCATTATCTGAAATACCCAGAATAGCGAGATATTCCTGGACTGTTTTTTCTATCCCATTTGTAGCTAATCTGCCGGTGGCACCCGTGGCTTCCAAGTCCCAGCTGATCTTCTTTCCTGAGATATAGGTATGATTGATCTCGGCAAAATCATGATCTTCTGTAGCCATCCAGTATACAGGTACAAAGTTTTTATCCGGAAATTGAGATTTTAGTTCCTTTGCCAGATTGATGGCAGTTACGATCTTAAAAATGAAATATAAGGGACCTGTAAAAATATTTAACTGGTGGCCTGTACAAACAGTGTAGGTGTTTTTTTGGAGCAGCAGACTAATGTTTGTGCTTACCTGCTCATTACAGGGTTGTGATAATTTAGCGTATTGTTCCTTTAAAACTTCAACAAGAATTTCCCTGTTTGGATTATTTTTTTTTGAGGCCAATAATTCAGCGAATCCCTGAAGGTTCGGACTATATGATTGGAAGGAACTCAATTCCGTTTCATTATTCAGATAGCGGATCAGTGCTTCCGAAAAGCTCCTGGTTTCACTGTATTCAATATAAGTTGCCTTCATCGAAAACGAAATTAGGGGAAATTAATGAATTCCTCTTTGCTGATCTAAATTTTGACAATCTGACCATACAGATCGAAATCTTCGGCACGGTCGATCTTTACCTGAACAAAGCTTCCCGGAGTGGCATAGCTAATTCTGGTATCAATTAAAACCTCATTATCTACTTCAGGCGAATCATATTCGGTTCTTCCTGTTAAATAATTGCCCTCTTTTTTATCGATCAGCACCTTATAGGTTTGACCAACTTTATCCTGATTGATATCGAATGAAATTTCCTGCTGAATACCCATGATCGTTTCCACCCGTTCCTGTTTTACCTCTTCCGGAACATCATCAATAAGTTCATGGGCATGAGTTTTTTCTTCATGCGAATAGGTGAAACAACCTAAGCGGTCGAAGCGGGTTTCAGTAACCCATTCTTTCATTTCTTCAAAGTCTTTTTCCGTTTCGCCAGGATACCCACAGATCAGGGTTGTACGAAGCGCGATATCAGGCACTTTATCACGAATGGAATTCACAAGATCTATGGTTTTTTGCCTTGTAATTCCGCGACGCATTGAACTCAGCATCGAATCACTGATGTGCTGCAGTGGCATATCCAGGTAATTACAGATATTGGAACGCTCCTTCATCACCTCCAGGATATCCATCGGGAAACCTGAAGGATAGGCATATTGAAGTCTGATCCACTCAATTCCATCTACATCCGACAGGTTGCGGAGCAGATCAGCAAGATTTCGTTTGCTATAGAGGTCAAGACCGTAATAAGTCAGGTCCTGAGCAATTAAGATCAGTTCTTTGGTGCCATTTTTTGCGAGGAATTTGGCCTCCTTTACTAAATCCTCAATCGGTTTGGAAACATGTTTCCCTCTCATTAGCGGAATTGCACAAAAGGAGCAGGGCCTGTTGCATCCTTCGGCTATTTTAAAATAGGCAAAATGTGATGGGGTTGTCAGCAGTCGTTCTCCCAAAAGCTCATGCTTGTAATCGGCACCTACTGAACTCAGGAGTTTTTGAAGATCGTTGGTTCCGAAATAGGAGTCTACATTTTTGATTTCGGCTTCAAGCTCCGGTTTGTATCGCTCAGAAAGGCATCCGGTTACGATAAGTTTAGAAATTTTTCCCTGCTCTTTTAATTCGCTGTATTGCAGGATAGTATCTATTGATTCTTGTTTCGCATTATCAATAAAGCCGCAGGTATTGATCACGATGATGTCATCCTGTTGAAGCGTTTCTGATTCGTGAACAACATCCATCTGATTGCCTCTTAGCTGGCCCATCAAGACTTCAGAATCATGAATATTTTTCGAACAACCTAGTGTTATAACATTGACCCTTGGTTTTACAGGGGCTGGTTTTGTGCTGATTTTAGTCTTCATTATTTGCTTCTCTGATTATTTAAAAAGTGAGTCGACAAACTCTTTCTTATTAAATAATTGCAGATGATCTATCCCTTCACCCACACCGATGTATTTCACCGGAATTTTAAACTGATCAGATATCCCGATCACGACTCCGCCTTTTGCAGTGCCGTCTAATTTGGTAAGTGCTAATGCGTTTACCTCAGTTGCCTGCGTGAACTGTTTGCATTGTTCAATTGCATTTTGCCCGGTTGAGGCGTCGAGTACAAGAAGAATCTCATGTGGCGCTCCCGGAACAATTTTCTGCATCACCTGTTTGATTTTGGTTAGCTCGTTCATCAGAGCCACTTTATTATGCAGGCGGCCGGCGGTATCAATAATAGCCACATCGTCGCCATTGGCAACAGCTGATTGCAGCGTGTCAAACGCAACAGATGCGGGATCTGAACCCATTGGCTGAGCCACAATCCGTACATTTACCCGTTCTGCCCAGAGTTTCAACTGGTCAACTGCTGCAGCTCTGAATGTATCTGCTGCACCCAAAACCACCTGGTTCCCGGCTAATTTTAATTTATGTGCCAGCTTCCCGATAGTGGTTGTCTTGCCAACACCATTTACCCCAACAACCATGATGACATAAGGTTTATGATCACCATATTCGAAATTTCTGAAATCGTTACTGTTGTTTTCTGATAAAAGGCTTTGGATTTCAGAACGCAAAAGTTCGTTCAGTTCTGAAGTATTGATGTATTTATCGCGGGCCACACGGGCCTGGATGCGCTCAATAATCTTTAAGGTTGTTTGAACACCCACATCCGAATTGACCAGAATTTCTTCAAGTTCGTCGAGCACATCATCATCAACAGTTGATTTTCCGACTACAGCCTTGGTGATCTTTGAGAAGAGCCCTTCCTTAGTCTTCTCCAGGCTCTTGTCCAGTTCTACCTGTTCCTCTATGTTGCTTTCTTTCTTCTTGAAAAAATCAAATAATCCCATGTTGCCAAATTTAAGAAATCTGCCGGGGCGGATAACAATTATATAATGAAAAAAGCCACCCGACGATTATTCGCGGGCGGCTTCTATAAATACTATATGAAAATTACTTAACAGTATTAATTCCTGCAATAGCGTCTTTCACATGATCGTTATGAACGATAATTTCTTTGAAGGAGTAAGCACCGGTTTTTGGTGACTTATTCATTGTGATTACTTTTGAATATTCTTTACCAGCACCTGTTTTCAGGGTTGCAACTACTTTCTTTGCCATTTCTGTATGTTATTTAATTTCTTTATGAACAGTTACTTTTCTTAGAACAGGATTGAATTTCTTCAATTCCAAACGCTCTGTAGTGTTCTTCTTATTCTTGGTGGTAACGTAACGGGACATTCCAGCCATGCCTGTTTCCTTATGCTCGGTACATTCTAAAATAACCTGAACTCTGTTGCCTTTCTTAGCCATTGTATTAAGTTTTAAGTTTTAAGTTCTAAGTTTTAAGTTCTAAGTTTTGTGCGATATGCTAATAAAACTTATAACTTAATACTTATAACTTCTTATATGTATCCTTTTTTAATGAATTTGTTAATAACAGCAGTGATGCCATTTTTACTGATGGTTTTGATCGCTGAAGTTGAAACCTTCAAGGTAATCCATCTGTCTTCTTCTGGGATGTAAAACTTCTTTACATGCAGGTTAGGATAAAATTTACGTTTGGTTTTTACGTTTGAGTTAGAAACGTTGAAACCGTTCATCGCCATTTTTCCTGTTAAATCACAAATTCTCGACATGACTATTAAGTGTATCTATTAGTTAAATTCAAATCTTTAAAGAGTTTGCAAATATCGGGAGAAAAAATCAGATACGCAATACTTTATCAATAAATTTAGTCATTCCTTTTAAAAGTAGCCTTGCTTCATGTATTTATGTAATTTTTTTGCATCTATATTAGGCTAACAGGTCTGAATATGATATAATTGTACTCTGATATTTAATTTACTGAACAACAATAAAAAAATGAATCTTCGTATTAATTCCTTTGACGATTACAAGCGCGTTTATGACTACAGTGTCGCAGAACCAGAGAATTTCTGGGCTGAGGTGGCTGATACCTTTTACTGGCAGAAAAAATGGGACAGAGTTCTGGATTGGAACTTCACAGAACCCAATGTGAAATGGTTTAGTGGTGCGAAGTTAAATATAACGGAGAATTGCCTTGATCGTCATCTTGAGAATAGTGCAGATAAAATTGCAATGCTTTGGGAACCCAATGATCCTGAAGAGCATTACAGATCATTTACTTATAGAGAACTGCATTTTAAAGTAGTTCAGTTTGCCAATGCGCTGAAAAACAATGGCGCTAAGAAAGGTGACCGGATATGCATCTATATGCCGATGGTTCCTGAACTTGCAATTGCGATAATGGCATGTGCACGGATTGGTGCAATTCATTCAGTAGTATTCGGAGGTTTTTCTGCTCAGTCGATCGCAGATCGTATCAATGATGCCCAGTGTAATCTGGTCATCACTGCTGATGGTGGTTTCAGAGGTAATAAGGATATTCCACTTAAAAACATCATTGATGATGCTATTGTACAGTGTACATCAGTTCAGAGAATAATAGTTTTAACCCGTACCCGTACTCCGGTATCTATGATTAAAGGACGTGATGTATGGTGGGAAGATGAAATTAAAAAAGTAGAAACACAGGGTAATCCGGATTGTCCGGCCGAGCCAATGGACGCTGAAGATCCATTATTCATATTATATACCTCCGGTTCAACCGGCAAACCAAAGGGTGTTGTACATACCTGCGGTGGTTATATGGTTTATACCGGATACACATTCAGAACCGTATTCCAGTATCAGCCGGACGAAGTTCATTTCTGTACGGCAGATATAGGCTGGATTACCGGTCACTCTTATATCGTGTACGGACCATTATCACAAGGGGCAACAACCCTCATGTTTGAAGGTGTACCAACCTGGCCAGATGCAGGTCGTTTCTGGGAAATAGTAGATAAATACAAAGTTAATATTCTTTATACAGCTCCAACAGCGATCCGCTCACTGATGAGTTTCGGGGATGAACCATTAAAAGGGAAGGATCTGAGTTCGCTGACTAAGCTTGGTTCAGTTGGTGAACCAATCAATGAGGAAGCATGGCACTGGTATAATGATAAAATCGGAAAGGGAAAATGTCCGATTGTGGATACCTGGTGGCAAACCGAAAACAGCGGAATTATGATCTCACCAATCGCCGGCATCACCCCAACAAAGCCGGGATATGCTACACTGCCTTTACCAGGAGTTCAGCCTTGCCTTGTTGATGAGCAGGGTGTAGAATTAACAGGTAATGATGTGAGCGGAAACTTATGTATCAAGTTCCCATGGCCCGGAATTATCCGCACAACCTATGGAGATCATGAACGTTGCCGTCTGACTTATTTCTCAACGTATAAGAATATGTATTTTACCGGTGACGGCTGTTTGAGGGATGAGGACGGATACTATCGTATTACCGGCCGTGTGGATGATGTAATCAATGTATCCGGTCACCGTATTGGTACTGCAGAAGTTGAAAACGCAATTAATATGCACGCTGATGTGATTGAAAGTGCTGTTGTGGGTTATCCTCATGATATCAAAGGCCAGGGTATTTATGCCTATGTCATCCTTGGAACCTCTACACACGATCACGAACTAACCAGAAAGGATATACTTCAAACTGTGGCCCGTATCATCGGAGCGATAGCTAAACCTGATAAAGTTCAGTTTGTCTCAGGCCTGCCGAAAACAAGATCCGGAAAGATTATGCGCAGAATCCTGAGAAAAATCGCTGAAGGTGAAACTGCAAACCTGGGCGATACTTCAACCCTTCTTGATCCTTCTGTTGTGGAAGAAATCAAGAACGGTGCTGCTGATCTGTAAGTTTCCCCCTCTGGTTGGTGTTCTCACCATACCAGGTAGTTGGAAATAAGGTGGTTGGTGATAACACCAACCACAGGAAATTTGGCTCCATTTTTGTTTAATATGTTCATTACATAAACCCAAACCTATGGACAAGTTAGAATTAAAAGGAAAATGGACTGAGATGAAAGGTAAAGTCAAACAAGCATATGCTGATATGACTGATGATGATCTCAAATATGAAGAAGGTAAAGATGAAGAGCTTTACGGAAGGCTCCAGCAAAAAACAGGCAAGACACGTGAAGGCCTTATTGACTGGCTGAAAAGCTTATAATTTAAAGTCAAGCCCCTGAGTAATCAGGGGCTTTTTTTATTCCCCTCGCCTTTGGTTGGTGTTATCACCAACCAATTTTTTGGTATTGTAAGTAACCAGGCAAGCATCCAGGCACAGGAAAATTTCGTAATTTCGCTCCGATGAAAAAAACTAAACCCACCATATTGGTCGTAAATGACGACGGAATTACAGCTCCCGGTATAAAGGCCTTGATCGAAGTAATGCAAGGCATAGGAAATGTTGTGGTTGTTGCCCCTGATGGTCCACAATCAGGTACAGGTCATGCCATTACCATTGCCAAACCATTGCGTCTGGATAAAATTGAATTGTACGAAGGTGTTGAGATGTACAAATGCTCCGGAACTCCTGTTGATTGCGTTAAACTGGCGGTCAATAAAGTATTTAAAGGTAAAAAACCTGATCTCTGTGTTTCCGGAATTAACCATGGATTGAACAACTCAATCAATGTACTCTACTCCGGAACCATGTCGGCAGCCGTTGAAGGTGCAATTGAGAGTATTCCTTCCATCGGCTTTTCACTCGACGATTTTGACCATAATGCTGACTTCAGCCATTGTAAAACATATGTTGAGAAGATAACCCATCAGGTTTTGAAGCATGGATTGGGTTTAGGGACTTTACTGAACGTTAATTTCCCCCGGGGTTCGGCCATAAAAGGAATTAAAATATGCAGACAGGCCAATGCTAAATGGGCTGAAGAGTTTGATGAACGTACCGACCCAAACAGACGCAGTTATTACTGGTTGACCGGAGTGTTCCAAAATAATGATCATGGTGAAGATACCGATGTATGGGCACTTGATCAAGGCTTCGTCTCTGTTGTTCCGGTGCAATTCGATATGACTGCACATCATGCTATTCCGGTTCTGAATACCTGGGATTTGGGGGTGTGAGGGGTTAGATATGAGATATGAGATATGAGATATGAGAAATGAGATATGAGCTCTGAGGTATGAAGTCTGAGATCTGAGGTCTGAAGTCTGAGGTATGAGATGGGATCGATGCGATAAGAGAAAAGATCTCGACTCATAATTTATCCCCGAATCTTCATAATTGGCGACATTGATCATAAAATATTCTGTAGAATTTGTTTATTGAGTTTATACCCGTTCATGAAATATTACCTAATTGCCGGTGAAGCCTCGGGAGATCTGCATGGATCCAACCTGATGAAGGCCCTTAAACTCGAAGATCCCGAAGCTGAATTCAGGTATTTTGGCGGCGATCTGATGATGGCTGTATCTCCCGGATTAGCCATGCACTATTCAGAAATGGCATTTATGGGCTTCGTTGAAGTGATTGCCAACTTGAATACCATCTTCAAAAACATTAAAACCGCAAAGCAGGATATTCTCAGTTTTCAGCCTGATGTGGTCATTTTGATCGACTTTCCCGGCTTTAATATGAAGATTGCCGAATTTGCGAAGAACAATGGTATCAAAGTTTTTTATTACATCTCTCCCAAAGTATGGGCATGGAATCAGAAGCGGGTGTTGAAGATTAAGAAATTTGTCGACCACATGTTCTGTATCCTGCCATTTGAGGTAGACTTCTATAAAAAATGGGGAATGGATGTCGATTATGTCGGAAACCCCATTTTGGATGCAATAGCCTCTAATCCTCCGGACGAGTTATTTAAGATTACTAACAATCTAGACGTCAGACCCATTATTGCCCTTCTTCCGGGGAGCAGAAAGCAGGAACTCGAAAGGGTCTTGCCCCAAATGGTCAGAACTGCAGATCGCTTTCCAAATTATCAGTTTGTAATAGCCGGTGCTCCTTCGTTTGATGAAGCAGATTATTCTGGGTATCTGGAGGGCAGAAAAATCGCAGTCATTTTTAATGAAACCTATAATCTCTTGCTTAATTCTAAGGCAGCTATCGTTACTTCGGGTACTGCAACTCTGGAAACGGCTCTCCTGAAAATCCCGCAGGTGGTTGTTTATAAAGGTAATCCGCTATCGATTGCAATCGCTCGTATGCTGGTTAAGATTAAATACATTTCCCTGGTCAATCTGGTTATGGATCAGACTATTGTAAAGGAACTGATTCAGGAAGAATGTACCCCCCAGAGAATCGGTGATGAACTCGACCTGATCCTTTATGATCCGATATATCGAACAGAAATGCTGATCAACTATGATGAACTTGCGATTCGTATGGGCGAGCCAGGAGCATCAGGCAGAGCTGCTGCACTCATCTTTGGCTATCTGAATACCTGATCAATCCTTAATCTTTCTTCTGTTTCTGTTCCCGCAAAAAAAATGTTTCCGGAGCACAACCAAATTCCTCTTTTATCAGTATGTATTATACGGATAATTAGATAGTAAAGGATAAAAGAAATATTCTTAAATTAAATATTTATTATTTATTTCCGGTGATTACCGGCAATATTTCGTTTGTGTTTTTTTAATAATTTTTATGTTTCGGAGGCTACTGTTGCTTTTCTTAATGTGCTTTGCTGCAGGTCGCGGGAATGCGCAGTTAGTTACAGAATGTCCGCGGAACATCGGTTTTGAGAACGGTAGTTTTGAAAACTGGCAATGTTATATTGGTGAAATTTCAGGAACCGGCGAACGATTTCCTGATGCTGTCAGGCCTCCGAGAGTCTTCATGAACTTTTCCGGACCGATTCCCGGGCAGCATACTATCATAGGAAGAGGTACCGGGCAAGATGCTTTTGGAGATTTTTCTCTTGACGCTCCAAACGGCAGTAATTATGTGGTGCAATTGGGAAATGACCTGACTGGAAGGGGAGTAGACAGGATTAGTTATACGATCAATGTTCCATCGAATGTAGAATCTTATTCAATTATATTCAGCTATGCGGTGGTATTTCAGAACCCCGGCCACGACCCCGACGAACAGCCTAAATTTACAGCCCGGGTTTTTGACCCCATGTCGGATAGTTCAACTGACTGTGGATCCTTTGAATTTGTATCACAAGGTGGCTTGCCCGGATTTAGAGTTTCAGATCGTGATTCGAGGGTTCTGTATAAAGATTGGGCATCGGTACTCGTCAATTTGTCGAGCTATCTTGGGAAAACTATTCGACTGGAGTTTACCACCTTTGATTGCTCCCGGGGCGGACATTTCGGTTATGCTTACATCGATTTTAATGAGAATTGTTCCATCCCGGTTACGGGTAATATAACCTGTCCGGAAACCAATTCAATTACTCTTAAAGCACTTCCAGGCTTTTTTGGCTACCGTTGGTTTAATGCAGATACCAGGGAAGATCTTGGTCAGAGCGATAATCTGGTGATCTCGCCTGTACCTGCTGTAGGTACAAAAATTGGTATTGAGCTTGTTCCATATCCCGGACTGGGATGTACTCAGACTCTATACACAGTAATAAATGGAATGGACATGAATATCCATGATCCTGTTCCGAGATGTATCAGTGTTGACCTTACTGATATTTCATTGAAGGTTGGTAATAGTTCCGACCTGACTTACACTTATTGGAGGAACAGCCAGGCAAGTATACCATTGCCTAATCCCAATAGAGTTTCTGTGTCTGGAGTGTATTATGTCAAAGGGATGAGTTCTTCGGGATGTATCAGGATCAGGCCCACCCTGGTGACTATCGTACAGGTGCCCAGGGTTACTTTAAACCGGGTATTGCAGGCAGATTATCCCGAGACTGTAGACCTGACGACCGCTTACACACCCGCGCCCGACCTTAGTTACAGCTATTGGATGGATAGTGAAACTACAATTCCAATTCGTAATCCCGAAAGAATTTTTAAAAGCGGGATCTATTATATTAAAACCAGCAGCAATGGGGGCTGTGTCAGTGTCACACCTGCTCCAGTTGAGATATTCGTCCCCGAAATGGCAATCCCCAATATTTTTTCACCCAATGGAGATAGGGTTAATGATGAACTAACTGTATTACTCAATAAAGAAATAAAAGTTAAAAGTTTCAGAATTTTTAACCGCTGGGGGGATGTGGTATTTACTACTCCTGATATCGAAGAGTACTGGACCGGAATAAAGGATAGTGTACAGGTTCCTACAGGAGTTTATTACTGGATATTCGAAGGCATCCGAAATTCACAGCCGTATACACGATCCGGATATGTTACTCTGGTAAGGTAAAAGAATCCCCTTTTTCTGAGTCTGAAAATCATTGCACAGGAAAAGGGGATTCTTTTAAATTATTTTACGTTGAAATTGATCTGGTGGTCGCCCCAGGCCAAAGAAACAAGTCCTGATTTTGCAATCGTAAAGGTCATACGCTCAGTAAAACTTTTGGATTTAACAGGTTTTACAGTAAAACGCAGTGCATCTTTTGCCTGATCGTATTCTGTACCCGACTGGTTCCATGATTTGTTAATCATAACTGTCCATTGGTTTTCTCCCGGAATAGTGTACAGACTGTATTTTCCTGCCGGAAGTGATTTACCTTCAACTTTTACAGCTTTGCTTACTTCAAAAACTGTAGCCTCATTGGCACCGGTCCGCCAAACTTTACCATAGGGAGCTATTTCTTTACCAATTGTACGGCCTTTTACTCCTGGCTGACTGTAATCAATGCTGATTTTTACACCTGCACTCGTAGTTTCTGAAACTTTAGCCGGTGGGCTTGGCCTTTGTGCGCATGCAGTGAATCCGCTGAAAAGACCTGTCATTAATAGTAGAACAAATATTTTTTTCATGTTTAAGGGTTTTTAACAAATATAGATAAGGTAGCTTGTAATAATGAATTTGAATAATATTATTACAAGAATTACTAACTGAGCTAGGATTTATAGGATTATAAGATTAGAGGATTAAAGAGTGCTCAATTAACTGTGTAATTATATAAATGACTACCAAAGAGGTATTTAGACCGATTCTGACGGAAGATGTTTAAACTTATTAATCCATCATCCTATCATCCTATAATCCTACCATCCTATAATCCTAATATTTAATTTCAGTTAATATGATTTTTATATCCGTGCTGCCAATATTCTCTACATAATGTTTTGCTCCCTGGCCAGCCCATGATGCAGTTCCTGTTTTAACCTCCGAAATTTTTGGTTCGCCATTTTCAGAATAAACCTTGACTTTTCCACCCGAAACAACATAAGAGGATCTTGGAGGATGTGTATGCCAAACATCCTTTTCTCCGGGCTTTACGGAATATTCTACCATTCTTACGTGTTCATTTTCCAGGAGCACTCTGGCCTGATTTGGAGAGGTTTGTACGATGTCAATGTTAAGGCTGCCGGATAGTTTTTGAGTTGAGTCGAGCGTGTCTTTTAATTTGCTCTCCATTTTACTGGACTCAGTTTTATTTTCTTGATTACAAGCGGATAAGATAGTTCCTAACAGCATTAAGAGAATTAGTTTCTTCATTGTATTTAATTTTATTTTTAAGGTAATTTATTTATGTCTTTGTTAAACTAATATGAGTTCGATATATAAATATCTAAAGATCAATATCTAACCACATAGATTGAATATATTATGCTTTAAAGGAAACATAGATTGAAGCGTAGCTTCAAGGCTATCTGTGTCTGAAATGAAGGTTGGCGGCCATAAAATGCTATGTTTCTATGTGGTTTTTAATTATTATGTCGAGTTCACGTTAATCTATTTAATGTATTGTTCAATTACACCTTTGGAACCTGCCAGCCATTATAATAGTTTGCTTTCATCAATTGGTTGGCATCAGCATCAGTAAATTCCTTTTTTGAATCATTCCAATATACCTTTTTGCCTGTTTTATAGGCAATATTACCCATTTGGGCATTGATTGCAGCTATACTTCCGGTTTCGATTCCACATGTTAAGCGTGTGGTGTCATTAGTTGTAATGGCGTCTATAAAATTAATTGCATGCGCTTCATGTGCATTCCTTTCAGGCTTGCGGTGCGCTACTTCTTCTACTTTGGGAACACGTTTGCCATCTTTATTTTCGGTTTCCGGAATTACTTTCCATCCGCCCCTGTTTACTACCAGGGTGGCATTGTTTCCGATGAAAGCAATACCTTCGGTAGAACCATAATTGCCACCATCTATGCCCGTGGCATGTTCCCAGAGCATGTTGAATCCATCATACTCATAAACTGTTTGCAGGGTATCGGGTGTTTCAGAAGCATCATCCGGATAAGCAAATTTTCCACCCGAAGCCATGACTGATTTCGGGGCTTTGACACCCATTGCAAATAAGGCAATATCGATTTCATGAACACCCCAGTCGGTCATTAATCCTCCGGCATAATCCCAAAACCATCTGAAATTGAAGTGAAAGCGGTTCTGATTAAAGTCGCGTTTGGGTGCCGGACCTAACCACATGGTATAGTCAACTCCTGCGGGCACTGGACCGTTGGATAATTTAGGGACCGGTTTCATCCAACCCTGATAGGCCCAGCATTTAACCAGCCTGATCTGTCCCAGTTTACCTGATTTAACATAGTCAATGGCCTCGGCATATTGAGATCCGGAACGCTGCCATTGTCCAACCTGAACAATTTTGCCATATCGCTGCTGCGCTTTCACCATAATCTGACATTCTTCAATGGTATTGGCTATCGGTTTTTCAACATATACATGTTTGCCTGCCGAAACAGCGTCGACCATGTTGAGGCAATGCCAGTGGTCGGGAGTGCCGATAATGACCACATCAATTCCGGGGTCTTCCAGTAATTTGCGATAATCCCTGTACTGTTTGGGCCGCTTGCCACGTAACTTAAATACATCTTCTGTACGCTGGTCAAGCACACTTTGATCTACATCGGCAAGTGCAATGCAATTCACCCGTGGAATTTTGAGATGTGCATTCATGTTCGACCAGCCCATACCTTTACAGCCAATAAGCCCGAAATTGATCTGATCGGAGGCTTTAATTGTTCGGGTAAAGAGGCCAAAATCTGAAGCACTCAGGATTTGTGGCATGCTGATTCCGGCACCAAGTAGCATGGTATTTTGAAGGAATTTTCTTCTGGAATTATACATAGCTGTTGTTGTTTGCTTTCAGGTAATATGTTTTTTTTTTTGAAAAATGCAGGCTTGATCCCTAATGTGAAAATTTCGAACACATTCGACCACCTTCGGGGTCGAATTATTGGGAATCTCCATCACTATAAACATCCGACCGCCTTCGGGGTCGATGAGCAAATCCTTTTTACCGGAAACAGTATTTCTCTAATCATCTGATGATTAAAGCTATAAAAAAGAGATAAGAAATTTACTGTTTGTGAATAAATTATGGGTTAATTAGCTTTCAAATGCTTTTTAACTTTATTGAGTAAAGCTTCAATATCAAAAGGTTTTGCCAGATAATCATTTGGGGCACCCGGTAGATCAAGGGATTGTTCCAGATCGTATGTGCCGGAGACAATGATGACAGGTAAATGATTGTACTGAATATTTTTTTTAATTTCCTGGCATATGGCCATGCCATCTGTAAGCCCAAGCATAATATCCATTAAAAGTAAGTCAGGTTGGAATTCATTTATTACCTCAAATATCCGGTTACCATGGTTTTGGCATTTTATTTCATATCCAGAGTCGGTTAAAATCAAGGAAATGATTTCCAGAGTATCCTTGTTGTCATCCACGATTAGAATCTTCTCCTTCATAAATATTTATTCATTGCAATACTTCAATACTGCTATTGATATTAGGTTCCTGGTTTTCAGTTTCAGCTTTGATATGTATCAAAAATTCAGAACCGACATCGGGCTCACTTTCAACAATAATTTCTCCTCCTGCAGCATTTATTATTTTTTTTGCGAGATACAAACCAATTCCCTGGCCTTCAATATCTTGTTTTAATCGGCCATACATACTGAAAATTTTGTCTATACCAGCTTTAGGAATTCCCTGCCCATTATCTTTTACAGATATAATGATCTTATCAGCTTCTTTCCTGGTAAGAATTGTAATTAAAGGTGCTTCTTCACGCCTGAATTTTATAGCATTTGAAATCAGGTTAAACAGGATACTTCTCAGGTTCTTTTTGGAAAATGGTATTTTCCTGACACCGAGTTTTTTTTTAAATATTGCGCCGGATGCTTTGATCTTATCTTCTAAACTCCATTCTACATTTTCGATAATCTCGGCAAGATCCACTATCTCCCTCGTGTTCATGTCATTTTCTATCTTAGCAATGGTAGCTATATCAGTAATTAATTCCCTGAATTTCTTCACAGAATTATTGATGATATCCAAAAAATTATGCAGTTTGGCATCCGACAGGGGTATTTTGTTCATGATATCAATACTGCTTTCAATATTACACAAGGGTGCTAAAAGATCATGGGATGCAGCATGAATAAAATGATCCAGGTCGCTGTTAATTCTGATCAGGGTTTTATTCTTTATATCAATTTCAGCTTGTGTTTTTTTGAGTTCAGTGATATCATTGAAAGTAATGATTGCGCCATTGTTTCTGTTATTGGCTTGCTCAAAATAAGGCATAGTCATAATTTGATACCATTTGCCATTCAGGGTTTCAACTTCTTTCGTAAGGATCGTTCCTTTCTGTAAAACCTGCTTCACATCGTCGGTAATAGTTTCAAACTTGATGTTGGTAGAAATATTACTAAGCGGCCTGCCGATATCTGACTCGAGTAAGTTAATTTGCTTTACAGTACCGGGCGAAAATTTCATTAACTCAAGATCATTGTTAACGAATAGCTGACCATTAATATTACTCCGGAAATAGTTGTTCAGGTCATCGTTAATTTCAAGTAATTCTTTATTTTTTAACTGATAATCTGAGTTAATGGTATGTAATTCTTCATTCACCGATTGCATCTCTTCATTGGTGCTTTGCATTTCTTCATTGGCAGAAATCAACTCCTCATTAAAGGATTGCATATTTTCATTTGACGCATCCAGCCTTTCGTATAAAGTATGCAGTTGGTCCTTTAATTCCTTCAGCTCATCTTCCAGACTTCTGGTATATTGGTCGAGATAAATGCTCTCATCAAAAACAGGATTCACTTTTGTATCGGCCGTTTGATCCTTGCTGAAAACAACCAGAAAGAATTTTTGTTTATTATTAAGCTTTAGTGGACTAACAGAAAGGTTAACATTAATTACTTCCTGTTCTTTTTTTATCCTGATACCATTGACTTCTGCTTTTTTATCCTCTTTTAAGGCCTTGGTAAACAATATTTTATAGGCGATTGCAAGAGGTTTGGGTAAAAGCACAGGCAGGTTTGATGTAAAATGTTTTTGAAGCAAATAAGTTGAAGTATCCCCATATGAACTTTGCACCTGATTGTTTTCATCAATGCATATAGCCAGATAATCCCGATCATTTGCCAGATTGGTATGCATCGCTTCACACATAGCTGAATTTGTGCTCTTTTCAATATCTTCTGCTACATAAGGGGAAGGGCTGGTACGTTTGTTATCCAATAGATCAGGCAGGGAAAAGGCCTCGAAATTAATTCCCCGTTTCACTTTCAGATTTTTATATATTTTCCATTTTTTATGAACTACCTCCAGATTTTTTATAATGGGAATTGGGTTTTCACTGGAACCTAAAAATAAATAACCATCCTTTTTAAGTCCGAAAAGAAGCATGGTTAAAATTTTCTTTTGCAGGATCGGAGTCATGTAGATGAGCAGGTTGCGACAACTGATAAAATGCATATTGCAATAAGGAGGATTTTTAACCAGATCATGCTGCGCAAAAATGACCTTCTTTCGGATACGCGGGATGATTCTGAATTTATCACCCTCCTTACTGAAATATTTCTCTATTCTTTCAGCAGATACATCCTTAGTGATACTGTCATTATATATTCCTTTTCCTGCATAAAGCAGGGCCGCGCTATCAATATCAGTTGCAAATATTTTGACTACCGTATCTTCATATTTACCTGTAAGAAGTTCCTCAACTAAAATAGCCATGGAATAAACTTCTTCTCCGGTTGCACAACCGGCGACCCAAATCTTTAATTCTTCATCTGGAGGAAGATTTTTTAGGATTTCCGGAAGTACTATCTTCTGAATAAAGTCAAAAGCTTCCCTGTCCCTAAAGAAGGCAGTCACACTGATCAGAAATTCTTTAGTTAGCGATTCCACTTCCTCGGGTGATCCCTTTAGGAATTTGAGATAGCTACCTAAGCTAGTAAAATTGCCATAGCTTGCTCTTCTTTTGGTCCTTCTGAGTATGGTTGTTTGTTTATAGTCAGTAAAATCAAGAGGGGAAGTTTCTTTAATCAGCTCGATAATTGCATTTAAATTTTTCTCGTCTTCTTGACTATCTGTTAACTGATCAGCAGTATTTTTTACATAATCCTCTATTGCAGCAGGCATAAGGGCTGGATCCAGAATGAAATCTACCAATCCGGTTGAAATGGCACTGGAAGGCATGCTGCTAAATTCAGAATTTGCGGGGCTGCGGGCAATGACCATACCTCCGGCTTTTTTAATGGATTTTATACCATCAGTCCCATCACTTCCTAATCCTGAAAGAATAACTCCTATGGCTTTTTTACCACAGTCTGCAGCTAGTGAATTAAAAAAAGTATTGATTGTTAAATGAGGACCTTTTATATTTTCCTTTTCGCTCATTGCTAAAATACCATTCTGGATGGTCATGAACTTATCATGCGGAATTAAATAGACTTCATTTCGAATAACAGTCATGCCATGCTCGGCTTCTTTTACTACAAGCTTGCTATGTCTTGATAATAATTCAACCATCCGGCTTTTAAAATCGCGAGACAAGTGCTGGATGATAACATAAGCTACACCGTCTAAAGGTGTGTGGTCAAAGAATAAATTGATCTCTTCCATCCCGCCAGCAGATGCACCAATGGCAATAATGTGATGAGGGATAGTCGAACTCATAAGGCAGGAAATTATTAAATAATGTGATAGAACCCTAGTGAAATACGCAAAATGTCATAAACTACCAAATGGTAAAAATTGAGAGAGACGTTAGGGTTTAGAGTATCCTGTACCAGTAAACAGAATATTAATTAAAAATAAGAATTTTATTGCATATATGCAAGTTTGAATTCAGTGTATTTTAGATGTATTTGATTTGATTCTTGCTGACAATTATAGTTTGATTGTCAGTTATGGTTTGATTGTCAGTTTAAATGATTAACCTATTGAAACATTGGTTTGCCGGGCTTATGCCGGGCTTATTTAGCATCCTGACCTAAGCATAAATAAAGCCAGGCTGCTTTTTTCATTACCCTGGAATCCTTGTCCTGAGCAAGCGAACTTTATCTGTGAGGGTGTTCGATTCGTCCTAATCAGATTAACAGGATGTTTCATTCCAAAATTCTTGCAGTCTTTCTTTTGTCATAATTTTTCAAAACTGGAACCTTTTATTTTGGAGGAGGTAAAAGACCTATAAATGGGGTTACTACCCGGGATTTTATTGGTGATTTGACCAGCAGGAATTATTTTATGATCGTTTTAGCAAAGGATATGGGAAAGGTGATTAGGGCCGATAGGTTCATCAAGTATTTCACCCGGGCAAGTAATGCAGGGCGAATGTTTCTGAATCCGGTATTCTTTCCATTATTGTTTGTCATAAATATTTTTTCAGCTCCTGGCCTTGGAAATACCACATTTGAAGTGGTGCATGGCAATATATCATCATTTTCCACATTGGCTAAACCGATAGTTTCAGATCCGAAGATAACAACTGTCGGAAGGGATTCTATAAACATTGAGGTCAGTATCATCGGCGATAGTGGTGCATTGATACAAGAAAAAGGTATCATTTACAGTCTAATATCGAATGTAAATCATGAGGAAACAAAGATTACGTATGGATCAGGCGGAGGAACATACCATATCCTGCTAACCGGCCTTCCACAAAATAAAGTTTATCGTGTCAAAGCTTATGCAATAAATGAGGAAGGTATAAGTTATAGCCCTGAAAAGGAGTTTGACACCTTTAATTCACCGAGATTTACCACTTTGCCAACAACTGAGGTAGATTATGATACTGAATATTTTAGTATTGTTAAAACTGAACCTGTGAAAGGGCAGGAAACAAAAATCAGTGCTATTAGTATACCTGCCTGGCTGAATATTAGTTCCGAACCCATGGCAAGATTATTTGCAGGAGGCGAGCATGTAG
The DNA here is from genome assembly GCF_030695525.1 of Daejeonella sp. Taxonomy (GTDB): domain Bacteria; phylum Bacteroidota; class Bacteroidia; order Sphingobacteriales; family Sphingobacteriaceae; genus Daejeonella. The sequence continues at coordinate 41,334 of NZ_JAUYSS010000047.1, forward strand.
GTTCATCTGATGGTAAGGGAATCATGGCCCGTTTCTCGGCACCGTATGCCCTTGCATCAAATTCAATGGGAACAATATATGTCGCAGATCAGGTTGACAACCGGATACGAAAAATCAGTCCGGAAGGGGAGGTATCAACCATAGCGGGCATCCTTTCCGCAGGGTTTAGAGATGGGAAGGGTATTGAGGCCAGATTTGATACCCCCTCAGGTATTGCTGTTGATCAGCAAGGAAACCTTTACATTTCAGATCAGAATAATCACTCCATCCGTAAAATCAGTCCTGCAGGCCAGGTAATTACTCTTGCCGGCAGCAAGAAGGCAGGGGCTGCTGACGGCAAAGGGAGTGATGCAAGCTTTAAAAGTCCGGCGGGTATTTGTATTGACAATAAAGGCTTCATTTATGTAGCAGATCGTGGGAATAACCTGATCAGGGTCATCAGTCCTGAGGGAATTGTTTCAACCCTTGCGGGAAGCGGTAAACTTGGTTATGCTGATGGTAATGGTAAAACTGCGAGGTTTAATGCCCCAACAGGAATCGCTGTTGACGGCGCGGGATATGTATACGTGGCAGATCAGGTTAATAATCGAATCCGAAAAATCAGTCCCACTGGGGAAGTAAGTACTTTCGCAGGGAATGGTGAATTTTCGAATCGTGATGGGGAAGCTTCACAAGCGACATTCAGATATCCTACGGCACTGGTTTTTGACCCGCAAGAGAATTTGTATGTGGCCGATCAACTCAATCATTCGATTCGGAAAATCAGTACAATTGGAGAGGTAAGTACCATTAAAATCAGTAATACACGAGATTCTAATATAGGGGCAAATGCTTCCATTTTTAAAAACCCTTCAGGTATCTGCTTTAATAGAGATGGGGATCTCCTGCTTGCTGATTATCACAATCACAATATCAAAAAAATCATAGAAAATACACTGTTATATGGCACCCCGTCCAAATCCCAACTGGGGTCTCATAAGATCATCTTACAGGCGAGCAATAATATTGGAAGCAGGATACAAGAAAGCACTATTATTGTTAAGGACAATATAAGCCCTAAGATAGTAAGCACAAGTCCGGTAAATTTGTCGGAAGGTGTAGACCGTACAGTCGATATACATATTACTTTTGATGAGGAGATCATCCTGTCTAATTCAGGATCAATAAGTATTCATGATGGGGATAAGATCTTCCAAAAGTACAATATTGCTGAAGCAGCGACAAGTAAAGAGATACTTTTGTCTGAGGATCAAAAGTCCTTAATTCTTGCTGTTAAAGACTTACCACCTGCTACCCTGTTCAATGTTTATATTGATAATGGAATTGTACAGGATATATCCAAAAATCTATTTAAACAGGGGTCTTCATCTCTGATATCCTGGAGTTTTACCACTAAATCTAAACAAGCGCAAAATCTGATTTTTATGCCATTGACTGAAAAAACATACGGTGATTCGGTGTTTAAACTTGGACCATTATATTCATCATCCGGCCTCCCAATAACATATTATGCTGAAGATCCGACCCTCCTTTTAATTTTTGCTGACTCAGCAAGGGTTTTGAAGGCTGGAAGCACGAGGGTCATTGCTGTTCAGAATGGAGACGATGATTACCTGCCTGCAACAGTAGTGCAGTCACTACCGATCCAACCCAGGCCTATCGTTATCAGGCCCAAAACAGGCCAGGTAATGACTTATGGCAGTGTGCAGCCTGAAATAAAATTTGACATAATTGCTGGTAGTCTTGTAAGTGGTGATAAATTTAGCGGTGGTCTGTTAAAATCCCCGGGGGATACGATCGGTGAATATGCTATCTCAATAGGATCTTTGACTTTAGGTACTAATTATCAGATCAAGATGCAAGATATGACTATGCTTGTACATAAGGCTCCATTGCTGATTAGGGCGAACGATCAGACAAAAATTGCAGGCAACCCTAATCCAATCTTTACCTGTAGTTATGAAGGGTTTGTAAATGGGGATAGTCCGGCTGACTTACTTAAAAAGCCTGAATTAACTTGTGTTTCAACAACTAAATCACTAATTGGAACCTACCCTATTAACCTGATGGGAGCCGAAGCAAAAAACTATATAATCTCTTATCAACCTGGAATTTTGACTGTGCAGGCAAGTGATGAAGCAGAATTTGATTACCAATACATCGACTTACATGAAAATATGCCCACCGGTACACCGGCAGTACGCTTGCAGCAAAACAAACCAGGCAGTCAGCCATTGATCTTTACACTGGTAAAGGGTGATGGAGATACCGATAACAATTTATTTAAAATGGAAGGGAATTCCATCGTTACTACACGTCCACTGGATTATGAAGAAAAGCATCAGTATTCTGTCAGAGTTAGGTCTGAGGGTGTATTTGGTGAAACAGTGGAGAAAATAATAAGTCCATTACTTATCAATGTGAATGAAAGTCCTCAAATGCGAAAAATTCCAATTGAAGTAATTTGTTCTGAAGGTTCAATTCAATTAGAAGAAATTACTGCGGGGCCGGAAAATGACCAGAACGTAAAGATTTATGTGAAAGTAAATGGACTGGGGACAAAAAATTATTTTGAGATTACGCAGCCGGTCAATGGCACTTCTCTGTTAAGCTATAGAATCCCAAATAAGCAGATTAAAAGTGTCGATCTCCGGATTATTCTAAAAGATGATGGCGGCATACTTAATGGAGGGATTGATTCTGCAATTTATAATTATACTTTTAAAATTATACCTAAAACAGCTATCCGCATTACCTCAGATAAAGGACTTACTCTGCTAAGGGGAACTTCATCTGTCTTATCCTCAAACGGCAGCGGTAAATTTCAATGGTATTTTAACAAACAAAGAATAGAGGGTGCGCAGAATGATTATTTAAAAATAAATGCCGAAGAGAGTGGGGAATATAGTGTACAGGTAATAAATGAGGGTGGCTGTATCAGTGAAAGTCACATTAATATTATCGTAGCAGATAGGGTGTTGGTTAGCTGCACCAATTTAATAACTCCAAACTCAGATGGAATAAATGATTCTTTCATTGCCAGGAACATTGAGCAGTTTCCCGGGAATGAATTATGGATAATGGATCGAACTGGCAAGCTGGTTTATAACCAGAAAAACTATTCCAATAATTGGCAGGGTACTTCAAGTGGTGCCATGCTGCCAAAGGGAACATATTATTACGTGCTCGATCTTGGTAATAAAAAAGACATATTAAAGGGCTTTATCACTGTGCTTTACGAACAATAGAATAAGATTGATTTTGCTTGCTTTCGCACCCTCTAGCGCTTTCTCATTTGCCTAAGCTGAATCTTTTGTACATTTACACCTAGTGTAACATAGATTCTGCCTTTTGTGACATCAATATTTGGTTTTTGATATTGTCCATTCCACCACAGTATTGTACAATCGGTTCGTGGTGCTTTGATATCAATTATTTCTTCGTTTGTTATTTCAGAATCACTATTTAACGAAAATCCATGATCAGTAATTTTTTCACCAATTGCTGAAAAGCCCAAGTGTTGTTGATCCGTTTGATTTTCCATATTTTTCATTAATAAAATGCTGTGTAATTCTACTTACTACCTTTTTCAATTTGTCTTTGATGATCCTGCACCAATTTGAAAGCTGTTTGCTTACCAGTTTCGGACACACTTTCAAAAACAGTTTTGTTCGTCAACATAACCTTTCTAAATTCAAGGTATGCAGTGGCAAATTTTTCGTAGTCACTTGCCCCAAACCATGCACCGGTTTTAATAGTTTTTGATTGTAGCGAATCATCCCCCCAAAATTTACTGTGCAAGTGCTCCTTTTTTATTTTCTCAACAGCTTCGAGCACCTTGCTTTTTTCTAATAGTAAAGCATGATAGGAAGAGATTATATCTTTTGGATAGGCCTCAGCGAATGCCTTCACTTTTTCATTGTAATGCGTAACAAAGGCCTGAGCAATATTGGAACTGCTTCCCAGAATTTTAACATTACTCAAAATTTGTTCCTTAAGATATTTTTCTCCTTTATCTACTTGTGACATCAGTTCACTCTCGGGTTTAAGTGAATCACCTAATGAATCTAATACCTTGTAAATTTCATCCCAATTACATCTATTGTCAATGAACTGATTGTAAAACTGCAAATTAGCAAGGGCTACATTATTGAACTTTTTAGATTCACCGGGCAGTTGATTATCTTTTTGGTATGCGGCTGTTCTTCCGGTTTCTGCAGTTTTGATTACGTCAATAGCTTCTTGCTTTTCCTTTTCCGCGAATCTATGATTGTAGTCTAAATCTAATAATTGTTCAATAGTAAGTCCTTTGGCCTCTTCTTTTACAGATGGATCAACGTGTTTATCCAACATTTCTTTATCGGCCAGAGCATTTTTTCCCATATCCGGATCCGTCCGTTTTTTATTTGAGAATTCGAATTTACCAAGAGATTTTTCACCTAATGTCAGACTAAACTGTTTTCGGAAGAAATAGAGGGCTGTAGCCACAATATCCAAATAAGCCCCAACTTTTGCTTCCCCTTGTATATCATAGGTAAATCCGGAATCATCATCTTTCAAATTCTTTGAAGCAGGCTCTTCCTCTAATGGGAAGCCTTTCTGGTAGCCAATTTCGGTATTCATATCGAACTTACCTGCCGCCCTTAAAAGTAAAGCTAAAGCAATTAGAAGCTGGCTTCCTCCCTGAATACCCCCAAATACTCCTCCTTCAACATTGGCAGTGAAATTCGTTTTGGCATTAAGCATAATTGATTTTTTTTCATTGTCTAGTTCAATGATTGCTGCAAGCTCTTTTGCAAATTTTCCGCCATATTCAATATATATACCAAAAATGGCTGAAACGGCAGGAAAAACCGGAATAGTGGCACTCAATTCGTATCTGGAACTCGACCAATTATCTCCGAGTATCTCACTAATTTTATTCAGAGGGTTAGGCATTTTTATCTCTGCTTTACCCGAAGTAATCTGGTAATCCGGACTAACAGATTCATTGAAACTTAAGCCCACATCACCTTCAATTTCTCCTGTACTTTTAATCCCAAGATATTCAGGCAAATTGAGGTTCATTGAACCATGTACCATCACTTTTAAACTACCGTCCTTACCTTTTGCAATTTTATATTCCTTGGGTTTGAGCGTAAATACTTTTACATTGAATTCATTTCCCGAAGCATCTGTTTTTAGTTCTTCAAAAGCAATACCCGATTTGCTGATAGCAATATTCTTTCCCGTAAAGGTTTTATTGAGATCCTTGATGCCCACACTCAAACTAAGTTCCTCAGCATTGATTTTTTGTTCTTTTGAGCTGAAGTTGAATTTTTTGGCCTCAACCTTTTGTCCTAATAATTCGAATTTTAAGTTGCCCTGATCTATGGAATAATACTTTTCACCTTCTGGATTCCAGTGGATTTTCACATCCCCACCCGTTTGGAAATTTTCGAATCCAACCGGTGATTCCTTCGTGTTGAACTGATAAGTGGTTTCGCCTTCAAATGCACTTAATTTTTTAGAATAGGCAATACTTGTTTTCTTCAGACTAAAAAAACTATAATCGACATCAGGAAGCTCGCCTTCAATTTTATCGTAATCAAAGCCACTTTCAGTGATCGAAATGCCCGACACTGTAAGTGCAACAGGATTGTCAAAAATGTTAATACCTCCCCGGGCCTCTTGAACAGAGAATTTCTTTGCACTGTAATTATAGGCTATGCCATTTAGTTTTAGGTTCAGGCCGCCAATGTTAGCTTCGCTTCTGCCATTCTTAATCTTAATGTTCTCAATAGTATTTTTAGTATCTACCCGAACAGTTACCCTGCCTTTGGCATTGGCAAGATTACCTATGGTCAGATCCAGCTCTCCCTTCACCTCTATCGCTTGTCCTTTGAAATATTTGATCGTAGGGTCGATAACCTGTATGCCCATTTGTGTGTCAATTATTCCGTTGATTTTCCCCTCCAGCCTGTTAAAATCGGCTTGCCCTTGCTTAATTGAAGTGTCGAATGCTTTTAATGAAATTTTGCGACCGAGAACTTCTACTGAGCCTGTAGCTTCCGCTGCATTAAATGTATTTTCCTTGTAAGTATAACTGAATTTTGACATTTCAAATATCACTCCATCCATTTCAAATTTGGCGGATTTCCCATCTACTGTGATATTGTTAAAGGTGTCGTCACTATTGAATTCTATTTTAACTGTTCCATTTGTGGAAATTATGCCTGCAAGGGATATTTTTAGCTCACCTGAAAACCAGTATTTGCCTGAAATAAGATTGAAGTTGGCTGCCGGCTTTAGAACTGAAAATCCTAAGTTAGTGTCAAAATCAGAACCCTCTTTAGAGCCAGACTTTATAAGTCCATGCTCAGCAGCATTAATATCATCCAATTCGGATGTGTATAACAGGTTTACCGAAGGAGGATAAGTGCTTTTGTATGTTTTAACAAGCTCCAGTAAAGTCCGATAATCACCTACTGACTTATGGAAGATTTTTCTGTTTGTTACCGGGTTGCTAACAAAGTTTTCCAGGCTGGTTTGAAGACCCCTGTATTTATTAATGATTTCCGGGTAATTGCTTGTTGTCTGATTCAAAAACCTGTAAATGGAAACTCTTTTTGCCTTTTCGTTTTCGTCTTCTTTTTCTCCGGACGCCTGGGCCTGGGCATGCCGTTCGAGCCATGTTCTTGCTAGAGGTTTTAATTCTTTAAGTAGTGCTTGTTTCTCTGCCACATCCTGTGATTTATTGAATTCATCGGACAGACGAAGGATCTGAGAGTAGCTGCTTTCATTTCCAAAAAACCGATTCAATCTGGCGGCCACAGTCAGTTCTCCTTGGAACTTTATTTGGGATTCCTCACCCATATGGGCGCCACTTTTTTTAAGTTCATCTAACTTTTTTCTGTGTGCTGCAGATTTCGGTTCTACTTTTTTTTCTGCTTTGATACCCTCTTCTTCTCCCGTTTCTGCTAAATCAAAGAATTCTTCTGTTTCATCCTCTTTACCCTTCAATTGCAAGGTAGGTTTTACACGCCCTTGTTTTTGTTGTACCACATGCCAGGCTTCATGAGGTAAATGTCTGTCCTGCCCGGAGGCTACATGGATATCAGTTCCCTGAGCATATGCATGAGCTTGTAAAGTTGCGGGCTTATCAGAATTATAGTGAACCTTGACGTCGTCCAAAGAATACCCTGAAAGATTTTCAATTCCTGATTTAAGCTGATCTGGTAATCCGGTGTTGTTATTCTGCTGATTGAGGCTGGATTGTTGTGGAGCAGGATTTTCTGTGCGTTGTGCGACCCCTGATTTATTTTGGTCAGCCATCTGCTGATATGACCGGAGTTGCTTTACCTGCTGACTATTATTGGCCATGTCCTGGTAAGTTCTCAGTCGCTGTACCAAAGGAGCTGTCCCCAATAGTTTATCCTGACTAACCTCTGCAAGCTCTTCCCCACTGCTTTGCTGCTTTACGGAAATCGCGGCAGCAGCACGGCTATTGTTCTCAGATGTTTGGGGAGCGTGAACATTCATTCTTATTACATCTCTGGAAAACTTTCCTTAAACTTTTGGCACAACAAATCAAAAGTAAATTTCAATAGTTTAAATTAAATTTTTTTCACGAAAAAAAAGAAGAACGCTGAGAAAGTTCGGTTTTTGGTAGCTTAATCTCTTTATGACTTTACAGTCCGGATGCAGTATTGCCATAAGCAAATATATTTTACTTAAGGAAGACAAGATGTTTACGAGAGTACCCGATTTGTCAGGAATTAAAAATGCTTTCTTAGGAATTTGCTTAATAGAGATACGACACTGCGTTACAATTCAACAAAAAAGGCCTCAGAATTACCTGAAGCCTTATATGTGGAGAATATCGGATTCGAACCGATCACCTCTTCACTGCCAGCGAAGCGCTCTAGCCAAATGAGCTAATCCCCCTTATTACACTTGTGCAAAATTGAGCATTTTTATTGCTTTTTGCAATAGATAATTTGATTATATGGTGAGTATGTGTTTTAAATAAAAAATATTCGGCAACTGAATATTTTAAATAGCTATTGAAATAATATCTAGAGATCTGGATTTTACCCTTTGATCATAATAAATATTTTATGTCTCTGATATTCATCCTTTTGACATATTTGTGGACCGAATATTCAAATGCCATTGATAGCGATTTTTTCAGAATGTACCATCAAGCTGCAGAAACCGGACAATCAATTGCCTTTGAGGATAATTATGCTAGCCAGGGAAAGTGGTTTGAAGTGACTGTTTAGCCATCGGTGAATGGACTATCTGTATACTTTAAAGGTATTACATTCGGTAAAGAGATTGATCTGCGCATAGTCGAGGCAAATGATTGGTTTAAGAAAGTGCCTTAGGCTACCAATGAAGCAATTTGGGAGGAGGAATACCGATTCAAGAGAGAGGATGGTACATTGGCCTTTGTACTCGACAGAGGGATAGTTATCAGGGATAAAAGCGGTGCCCCAGTCAGGATGGTTGGTGCTATGCAGGATATCTCCTATCGAAAGGAATACGAACATCAGCTCCAAACACTGAATGAATCCCTTAGAAAGAATATTGCCGAGTTGGAAGTAGTTAACGAGGAATTGGAGCAATTTGCATTCATCACATCACATGATTTACAGGAACCTTTGCGGATGATCACAAGCTTCCTGCATCAATTGGATCGAAAATATTCTGATAAACTTGACGATAAGGCAAGACAATATATTAATTTTGCAACGGAAGGGGCAGTCAGGAGGAAGCAAATCATCCTGGATTTGTTGGAATTTTCAAGGGCAGGTAAACTGAATGAAAATAAAAATGAGGTTAATCTGGAGGAACTGTTGGATCAATATAAACTTTTACGCTCAAAGCTTATTCAGGAAAAATCTGTGAAACTGATCCATGAGAAGCTTCCTGTAATTTCTGCTTTTTCAGTCCCGCTCACCCAAACCATTCATTGCCTGCTGGATAATGCGATAAAATATTCCAATGATTCAAAGAAACCAATGATTGCCATGGACGTATCAGAAGAGAAGAAACATTGGACATTCACTATCAAGGATAATGGAATTGGGATTGAGGCAGAGTATTTTGATCGTATTTTTATAATTTTTCAAAGACTTCACAATCGAAGCGAATACAGCGGAACAGGAATGGGTTTGGCTATAGTAAAGAAAAATGTAGAAAGCTGGGGTGGAAAAATCTGGCTGGAATCAGAAATGGAAAAGGGCAGCACTTTTTATTTCACTGTCCCTAAATAAAAAATAAAAATGAAGCCAATACACATATTATTAGTTGAAGATAATGAAGGAGATATACTCCTTACCTTAGAGGCATTTGAAGAGGGAAAGATCACTAATAATACAACAGTTATTAAGGACGGGAAATCTGCAATTGATTTTCTAAATGAACATGCAGGTACAGACGGGTTTCCTGATTTAGTTTTGCTTGATGTCAATCTCCCCAGGAAAAACGGACACGAAGTACTCACTTATATAAAAACGAATGAACATTTAAAAAGTTTACCGGTAATTATGCTCACAACATCATCTTCTGACCGGGATATCAGGCTTTCTTATCAAAATCACGCCAATTGCTATATTACCAAGCCTGTTGGAGCTACCGATTTTATGGATGCAATAGTTAAGATAGAGGAATTCTGGATCAACATTGTGCAATTGCCCAAACGCTGATTATGCCTTTTTTAAAAGATAAAAAACCATATCGAATTTTAGTTGTTGAGGATAATCCAGGTGATTTTACTTTGGTAGAGGATTATATATTGGAGTACATTATCAAACCTCAAATTGTTAATACCCGTGATTTTTATAAAACAAAAGCACTTTTAACCAGCACAGAATTACAGCCTTTTGATATTATATTTTTAGATCTCAGCCTCCCTGATAAAGATGGTGAAGATTTAATCAGGGAAATGCTTTTGCTTGGCGGGGGCTGTCCGATAGTGGTTTTGACCGGCTTTTCTGATGTCAATTTCAGTATAAAATCTTTGGCATTGGGAATATCCGATTATCTGTTAAAAGATGATTTGAATCCAACCTCTGTTTACAAAAGTATCATCTACAATATTGAACGGAAGAAGAGTTTGTTGGATATGCAGGAATCAGAGAAAAGGTACAGTGATCTTTTCCATCTCAATCCTGAACCTATGTGGGTATTTGATTTTGAAACACTTCAGTTTCTGGATGTCAACAATGCAGCAATACAAAGTTACGGTTATAGTTTAGACGAATTTATGTCTATGACAATTAAGGATATACGTCCGGCAGAGGATATTTCAATACTAAACGAAGCAATCGAATGGGTTGGCTCTAATCCGGGAGGATGGTTGAAAAATAAATTCAGACATTTGAAAAAGAATGGTGAAATTATTATTGTAGAAATAAAGAACAATAGCATTCTTTTTAAAGGGAGATATGCCCAATTGATCTTAGCACATAATATTACAGAGCGGGTCAATTACATCAACGCAATTGAAGAGCAGAATCAGAAGCTTAGTGAGATTTCCTGGATGCAGTCACATGTGGTTAGGGCTCCGATCGCGAGGCTCATGGGTCTGATAGATCTTATAAAACATCCCACAAGTTCAGAAGAATTAAAAGAAGAGATTTTAGGATATATTCTCATTTCAGCACATGAACTTGATCAGATCGTGCGGGAAATCACGAGAAAAGCAGAGGAAGTAGGCCCCAATCTGGACAATTTGAAGGATAAATTCTGAATCCCGCTCGAATCATTTATCCAATCATTCGATTTCTCGGCAAAGATCATTATAACTGAATCAACGCATTCTGTTTTTCTATGTCTCTTCAAATATCCATACCCCCATAGATTTTTAATTAAACTTTTATGTCACATTAATTTAATTTGAAATCAGTTCATTTATGAAATTTACTTTTCATATTTTATTTATAATATGCTGATTATTAGATAATTAATAATAATTATTCTTATATTTTAACATTTCTATCAGGCTTTTCCAAATCCAATTTATTCTTCAAAATAAAATATTCACCTAATGCAGGCTTAATATCCCAAATGGACTTTTGGCGCTAAGTTATTTATGCACCTAAAGTTCAAATTTTTATGAAAAGACAATACCTGCTCCTTTTTTCTAAAACCCTTATTTTATTGATCACTTTTTCCTTTCTGAATTTCCAGGAAAAAGCTTTTGCCCAGACACAAATTTCAGGGAAAGTAAAAGATGTAAAGAATGAACCTATTCCTGGGGTTAGTATTCGCATGAAAGGAACAACAAATGGTACCACCACCGATGTTCACGGAGAATTTAAACTAAGCATCCCTCAAAATCAGGGAATTCTGGTTATTTCTTCCATAGGTTTTACTAGCCTTGAAATACCTCTGGATAGTAGAAGAGAATATACTGTTACTCTTGTCGAAGATAATAAGTTCCTGAGTGAGGTAGTTGTTACCGCCCTGGGTATCAAGAGGGAAGAAAAATCACTCGGGTTCGCAGCTCAAACGATTACTGCCGATGCGGTTGTTGATGCCAAAACCAATAACTGGATAAATTCACTTTCCGGTAAGGTTGCGGGTTTAAATATTCAGGGTACAGGTGCCGGACCAATGGGTTCATCAAGAATCACACTGAGAGGTGAATCATCATTGAACCTTGATAATAACCAGGCATTAATTGTTGTGGATGGTGTTCCAATCAGCAGCAGAATAACTGGAACCGGATTTAATTCTCACCTTTCTCAGGATAGCCCGGTAGATTATGGATCGGGTGTATCAGATATCAATCCTGATGATATAGAAACTGTAACTGTACTTAAAGGGCCTGGTGCAACAGCTTTATATGGTAGTCGTGCAGCAGGTGGAGTTATCATTATTACAACCAAAAGCGGTGAACGCAAAGGCAATGGATTGGGAGTTACTTTTAATTCCAACTTTAATATTGAACAGGTTAACCGCTGGCCTGATTATCAGTTTGAATATGGTGAAGGAAGAACAAGTGCATATTACTCCTATTTAGATAGCCCTGATGGAATTAATACAAGTACAACTGTAGCAGCAGGAAGAGCCTGGGGACCTAAATTTGAGGGCCAGAGCTATTATCAATATGATCCGAATACTCCGGGGAATATACCGACACAAAAAACACCATGGGTGGCTCATGACGACTATATTTCAGGCTATTTCCAGACAGGAAACACCGTGTCAAATAGCTTATCTATAGACGGTGGATCTGATAAGAGTTCTGCCCGACTTTCTATTACTCATTTAAAAAACAAATGGATTATACCGAATACCGGATTCGAAAGATTGAATGCGGCTTTATCTTTCAATCAAAAGGTTTCTGATAAATTAAAAATTACCGGAAGGGCAAACTATTCAAATAAAAAGAGTGATAATCTCCCCATGGCAGGGTACAATAATCAGACATTAATGTATTTCCTGATCATTGGTACCACCCCAAACATCAGACCCGAATGGTTTAAGCCTTACTGGCAGCCTGGTTTGGAAAATGTAGTTCAAAAGAATCCATTCAATCCCGGACCTGACAACCCTTATTTGGCAATGTATGAAATGCTAAATAAAATGAACAAAAATGGATTGATTGGAAATGTTTCTGCCAGTTATGAGATTTCAAAAAAGTTTGATCTTTTGCTTAGAACAGGAGTAGATATGTCTAATGAATTCCGTTCTCAGCAGAGACCATTCAGTATGACGAGATATCCAAGAGGAATGTATCGTGAACAGAATGTGTTTTCATATGAATCAAACACAGATTTATTGCTTTCTTTCAGGGATAAAATTTCTCCAAAAATTTCCATTAGTGCGAGCGCCGGTGCAAATACTATGATTCAGCAATATGATTTTGCAGGGGTATATGCAGATCAATTGGCACAACCGGGTGTTTACCAAATTTCAAATAGCCTGGATCAGGCAGTGGTTGATCCTTCCAGAACAAAGAAGTCTATAAACAGTGTTTACGGAAGTACACAAATTGCATTTGATGAGAAAATTTATTTAGATCTGACAGGAAGAAATGACTGGTCAAGTACATTGCCTTTCAAGAATAATTCATTCTTCTATCCTTCAGTCAGTTCAAGTTTTATTTTGGATGAGATTTTTGAACTTCCTAAGGCAATCACCTTTTCTAAGTTCAGAGCATCCTGGGCACAGGTAGGTAATGATACCCGGCCTTACCAAACTGCCCGGTATTATGACCGTATTTATGGTAATTCATTCACAAACCCTAACCAGCTATTTAATGCTGAGTTAAAGCCTGAAATTACAGCGAGTTATGAGTTTGGATTAGACATGCGATTTTTAAATAATAGAATAGGATTTGATATTGCTCACTATAATAACAATAGCCGAAATCAGATTTTATCTATTCCATTGGATCCGGTTACAGGATTTTCTACAGCACTGATAAATGCGGGCTTGATCAATAGTAAAGGCTGGGAAGTTCAATTAAACGGAAAGCCAATTCAAAAGGATAAATTCTCCTGGAGTACGACAGTTCTTTGGAATAGAAACCGCAGTTATGTAAAAGAACTGGCAGAAGGTTTAACTAATCAGATTATCTATCAACACAATACCAATGTCACAATCGAAGCCCGTGTAGGTGGATTAATGGGAGACATGTATGGAAGAGGTTTCCAACGTTCTCCGGATGGTCAGATCATTTACAACTCTACCAATGGTTTGCCGGCCCCACTTGATCAGGTTGCACGTAAAATGGGTAATGCGTTTGCCGATTGGAAGGGCAGCTTAATGAATGAATTCAGGTATAAAAATATAAATCTGAGCATTCTGTTGGATGGACAATATGGTGGAGAAATGTATTCTCAAACCAATCATAAAAACAATACCCTTGGAAAAACAAGAGTGACCTTACCTGGTCGTGATGGTGGTATTGTTGGAAAAGGTGTTGTAAAACTTGCAGATGGTTCGTTCGTTCCAAATACAAAACTTGCCCAGGCAAGCGCTTATTATGATAACTACTATCAAATCAGCAACGCTGAAACTAACATCTTCGATGCATCTTTCTTAAAGATCAGGGAAGTAAGGATGGAGTTTGGTCTGCCTGCAAATTTACTTAGAAAACTAGGTGTTCAGAAAACATCAATTGCAATTTGGGGCAGGGATTTATTCAACTTTACCAAATTCCCTGGATTCGATCCGGAAGGTGGGAATTTGAATAACGGGACTTTAACTCCGGGAGTAGAGTTAACCCAGTTTCCTTCTAACCGATTGGTTGGTACTAACCTAACCTTTAAGTTTTAATCTCAATTTGATTTTAATAATTCAACAGACATGAAATCTTCAAATAAAATAGTTACCGCAATACTTATAGTATTCACTTCCCTGTTATCTTGTACCGATAATTTCGAGGATTTAAATATCGATCCTAACCGACCTAAGGATGTTACCCCCGGAATCTTATTAGGCCAAATGCAATATCGTATAGTCAATAGTTCTATTCAGGGTTCCCGAAATTTTACACATGAATTAATGCAGGTGGATGCTCCCCGAGCAAGTACAAGCGGACAGGGATTACATCGATATGTTGTTAATCCCGGACAGGCGGTTTGGTCTGCATTTTATGATAGATTAACCGATGTAGAAGATATTTATAAGATTTCAGATCAGCTTAAAGAGAATAATTATAAAGCAATTGCTTTGGTTTATAGAAGCTGGGCCTATTCAATCTTAACTGATTTATATGGAGATGTTCCCTACTCACAAGCAATTAAGGCTTCTGAAGGAAATTTTTCACCAGCTTTTGATAAGCAAAAGGATATTTATGTTCAGATCTTAAAAGATCTGGAAACAGCAAATAATTTATTTGATGATAATAAAGCCCTGACCTACGGCGGGGATATGGTTTATAATGCCAATGCATTAACAGGAAGCAAAAATATTGGAATTCAAAAATGGAAAAAATTTGCGAACTCTCTTAGACTGAGGCTATTACTTAGAATTTCTAAGCGTGAGGGTGAAATAAATGTCAGCCAGCAAATTACTTCAATTTTAGCTAACCCGTCCACAAATCCGGTGTTTGCTGCTAATTCAGATGATGCAATTTTCAGGTATCCGGGTACCTATCCTTATTTTAATCCCTACTTCCAGGCTCGTACTTTAGACTGGAGGGAAGGTACCTATTTCACGAAGTTCTTTCTTAATCACATGAATGCTGTAAACGACCCAAGAAGGGCAATTTGGGCAATCCCTGTTACGGTGAACGGACAAAGTGTTTATCAGGGTATAGAAAGTGGTTATCCAACAAGTTTAGAGTATATCGTGGGTAGGAATTCAAGTTATCCGGATGCATTAAAAACTTCACCACTTTTGGGAGTAATGATGACATACTCAGAGGTAGAGTTTATTAAAGCTGAGTTGGCATTAAAAGGATACATTACAGGAAAACCTGCGAAGGCGCATTATGAGTCTGGGATAAGTGCTTCCATTGTTCAATGGGGTGCAAGTATGCCGGCTGGATTTTTGAATACGGCGGGTATAGCATATAATTCTGCCGGTACTACCGCCCAGCAATTAGAACAAATCATGCTGCAAAAATATTATGCTTACTTTTTTGTGGATTATCAATCCTGGTTTGAAAAACGACGGACCGGTTATCCGGTTTTACCAAGAGGTACTGGGATTCCGGCAGAGAATATATTCCCTTCACGGGTGCCTTATCCAACTTATTTACAATCTTTAAATTCCAGTAATCTCCAGGCTGCGATTGTATCAATGGGCGGTGACAATAGTAATGTTAAGGTTTGGTGGGAGAAATAGTTTAGTCGATCTTAACATCTGAGCATCTTTTTTCATAGAACAAATGGAGCCGCTTCGTAATCCACGAAGCGGCTCCATTTGTTTTAGCTTCCGAATTCCATGCCGGCCCTGATTATTTACTGATTTATCAAATATATTTTAATTACATTTAATTTAATCTGTATAGCATTATGAAGTTCTTATATATCTTCTTGATTGTTAATATGATTTCAGTCATAACTGTCAGGTCACAGCCGAAAGCAAAAGCAGAAAGACCCTATCAGATCTATGAAAAGGGTCAGTCTATGACTAATGTAAATGTTAGAAAGGAAGTAAGGGGTACAGAAAACATTGTTCAGATCGAGGTATTGAATGCAAGCGGTGGAACAGCTTTGGTAAGAGGTACGATACTTCCAGGTGCAGACATTGTGGAAGTCATTCCTACTCAGGGTAGCTTTAACCTAATCCGTCAGATTACCAAATCCGGGAGAGGTGAAACCATTCAATTGATTGATGTTGTTTTTCCGGTGAGGCTTCGTATTAATATTTCAGGTCAGTTTCTTGAGGTTGAAATTAAAGAAGCCGGATTTTGGAAGGTGGCAGTTGGGATGATCCAATAGGGCTGAGGTATTAGAATTTAAGAAAGAGTCGATTTATTTTAAAGTTTTTTAGAAACAACCAATTTATCAAACCAATAGAATCAGAAAAAATGAAGAATTTCAAAATTGCATTGTTTGCTCTTTTTACATTTGCGTCTATTTCAGTAAATGCACAACCCAAGCCAAAGGCAGAAAGGCCCTATACCATCCTTGAAAGAGGGCAACACATGACCCGGTTGAGTATAATAAAGGACATTAGGGCTGAGGAGAATACCGTTCAGATTGAGGCTGTTAATGCAAGCGGTGGTACTCCGCGTATCGAAGGTCCTGACATGGCTGGAGCGGACATTACAAATATACTGGCTACAGTTGGAAGCTATAACAAAATTCAGGAAATATCTAAAACCGGTAGAGGTGAAGTTGTTCAAATCCAACAGGTTCAATTCCCATTTAAAGTTCGAATCACTATTTCAAATCAAGTCCTGGAAGTTATGTTCAAAGAGGAAGGTTTCTGGAAAATTACGGTTGGGATGAACCAGTAATATTGAATTTTTTCTAATGACCCTGAAGGACAATGTCATTTAGTTAAGGATTACGATCCTGACGAATTCAGGAGATCTTCAATTATTAAAAAATGCATTGTCATTCTGGCTTAAGCCAGAACCTCCTGCTCTTAAATTCTTGATATTGCCTGTGGGAGTCGCATGTGAATATTTAAAAAAACATACGATCCCTTTATGGGCAAAGAATAAAAACTTTTACCGGGGACTACTGTTTATCTAATCATCAAATTGCATATTTCAGCCTTTAGAATTAATATTGCAGGATATGGGGAATGAACTGCAAAAAGAACAAATTTTCAAGAAGGTAAAAGAGGATCTGGAGCTTCAGGGTTTTGAAATTATGCAAATGGATGTACAAAGACCCTGGGGTGGCTTCTTTGTAATCAATGAGGATCAGGCTCAGAAATTTTCTGATACTTATTTTAGTGGAATTGCCGTCGACGAGCTTAAAATTTCCGGAAAACTTAGTCCGAAAGTATTAATTGTTGCTCCACAAACCCGACTTTCATGGCAGTATCATCAGCGCAGGGCCGAGATCTGGCAGGTAATTTCTGGTACTGTAGGTGTAATCTCAAGTTTTACAGATCAGGAAGGGGAGCTCAGGAAATACCATCCAGGAGATCAAATTGTGCTTAAACAGGGAGAGCGTCACAGGCTTGTCGGACTTAAAGACTGGGGGGTTATTGCCGAGATCTGGCAGCATACCGATGCCTCTAATCCCTCAGATGAATCTGATATTACCAGAGTTCAGGATGATTTTGGGCGTTAATGCCTATGTTATCGTGACATTTTTGGTATAATTAACCATAGAAATTTGTTTATTTTCGCAGGCTTTCAATCCAAAGCCTTTTTGATTTATGATAATTCTGATTTTCTTTCTTTGCCATTGGTTTTTGTCCCTGTTCTTTCAAACATTCTTCCTGCATCGCTATTCTTCTCATAAAATGTTTAAAATGAGTCCTTTCTGGGAAAAATTTTTCTATTTATCTACCTTTTTGGCTCAGGGATCTTCATTCCTTAATCCGCGTGCTTATGCCATTATGCATCGTATGCACCATGCCTATAGTGATACAGAAAAGGATCCTCATTCTCCTCATTTCTTTAAAGATGTGATTGGTATGATGGTTCAGACTAAAAATATTTACCTGGATTTTATCAGGTTTAAGATTGAACCGGAACCGGCTTTCAGGGATAATTATCCAACATGGCCTTTAATCGATAAGATCGGTGACCTTTGGATCACCCGCCTTACTTTTATAGCATTATATATAACTTTCTATGTGTATTTTGCAGAATACTGGTGGATGTACCTATTGCTTCCAATTCATTTTCTAATGGGACCAATCCATGGCGCTGTTGTGAACTGGTGCGGTCATAAATATGGGTATTCCAATTATGATAATGATGATCATAGCAAGAATACACTGCCATTAGACTTTTTGATGTTGGGTGAATTATTTCAGAATAACCACCATAAAAAGCCAAACAATGTCAATTTTGCACTGAAATGGTACGAATTTGATCCTTCCTACCCTATAATAAAGTTGATGCATCATCTGCGTATTATCAGATTAAGGAAGGTATAACACAAGAAATTAGGTTTAAAAAGGGTTCCATTAATGTGAACCCTTTTTTTGTTTCATAGTTTTTGGTTTTGAAGGAATCAAAGTGTGTGGAATAATGTTTTACTTTGACCCATTCTGGCAATGTCATTATTTAAGGATAAATTACGCGTTAATTACAAAGGAGGTTCTCGCTTTCGCGAGAATGACAACTCCTTGGGTGTCGAGAGGAATACGGCTCAAGGCCGGAATTGGAGTCTTATCAATAGCTGCGATTTATACATTGAAAAGGCCTTTTTTAGGTACTCACTCCGATCCTGACGAATTCAGGATCTCCCCTACTATTAAATATTGAACTGTCCTTTTCTTCTTAACTCAATGACATTGCCATTCTGGGTCAGGTAGAAAAACTCCAAGGTATTTCAGGATGTGACACAGGATGAGACAAGAGACTAGACATCAAGGTGCCAACATCATACCATCATCGTGACTTGTTCGTGGAACATTGCCTCCAGTGCATCAAAAAGGGACTTTTCACGAACAAGTTACGAAGAAGTCAAGACCAAGTCCTCATTTTTAGTCTAATATTGGATCTGGTTCATAAACCTGTCTTATAAGATCAATATCCACTTTTGATCAAAATATCGGGTAATTTCTTATGAAAATCGGCCAGAAAACATGCAATGAAAATATACTAGCTTCTTTTTGTCAGATTAAGGTTAATTTTTATAGGAAACCAGCGATTCAAGGATTCTATATTCCCTTGTTTAAATGTGGAAATCTAAGCAGCTTGTATGCCGATCTAAATTTTAAATTTGTAATTGTACAGGTATTATTTATAGATAAGCATGGCTGAAATAGATTATAGTGATGATAGTATTCGCTCGCTCGATTGGAAAGAACATATTCGTTTACGTCCCGGGATGTACATCGGAAAACTGGGCGATGGCTCGGCTTACGATGATGGCATTTACGTTTTACTCAAAGAAATACTGGATAACTCGATTGACGAGTTTGTGATGGGCTCTGGCCGCACGATAGAGGTTACTGTTAGTGATAAAAAGGTTTCTATTCGTGATTACGGTCGGGGAATTCCTCTTGGAAAAGTGATTGATTGCGTGTCCAAGATCAATACCGGGGGTAAATATGACTCCAAAGCATTTCAGAAATCGGTTGGTTTGAACGGAGTCGGTACCAAGGCAGTAAATGCACTTTCCTCCAGTTTTACTGTTCAGTCTTATCGCGATGGCCGTACAAAAAAGGCTGAGTTTGAGCAGGGGATCCTGGTTAACGACTTGCCTGAAACTGAAAGTACCCAGCGTAACGGAACCTCTGTTGTTTTTTATGCAGACGAAACTATTTTCAGGAACTACCATTATATTCCTGAATTTGTAGAGAGCATGATCTGGAATTATGTATTTCTTAATTCCGGGCTTACCATCAATTTTAATGGCACCAAGTTTTTCTCGGAAAGAGGATTGTATGACCTGCTCACAAGGAATACTGAGACAGAGACCCTTAGGTATCCAATTATTCACCTCAAAGGGGAAGATATAGAGGTGGCTATGACCCATGGTCAGCAATATGGCGAGGAGTATTATTCATTTGTCAATGGGCAGCATACCACACAGGGGGGAACCCATCAGGCGGCATTCAGGGAGGCTGTGGTTAAAACCATCCGTGAGTTTTATAAAAAGGAATTCGATGCCTCTGACGTCAGGGCTTCTATTGTTTCTGCTATTTCAATCAGGGTTCAGGAGCCGGTATTTGAATCGCAAACCAAGACCAAACTCGGATCGCAAAATATTGCTCCGGATGGACCTTCGGTTCGAACATTTATCAATGATTTCATCAAGAAGGAACTGGATGATTATCTTCATAAACACCCATCCGATGCGGATGCATTGCTCAAACGGATACTCCAGTCGGAACGCGAGCGCAAGGATATTGCCGGTATAAAAAAGCTGGCGAATGAGCGTGCAAAAAAAGCTTCCTTACACAATAAGAAATTAAGGGATTGTAAGATTCATTTTGATGATAACCATGAGCGCAAACAGGATACAACACTGTTTATAACTGAAGGTGATTCTGCAAGCGGTTCTATTACCAAATCAAGGGATGTTATGACACAAGCGGTATTCAGTTTGAAGGGTAAACCGCTGAATTGCTTTGGTTTGACGAAAAAAGTCGTGTATGAAAATGAGGAATTTAATCTGCTCCAGCATGCACTGAACATTGAAGACGGATTGGATAATCTTCGATATAATAACATTGTATTTGCAACAGATGCAGATGTTGATGGAATGCATATTCGTTTATTACTGATGACATTTTTCCTTCAATTCTTCCCGGATCTGGTCAAGGCTGGACATGTATCCATTCTTCAGACCCCACTGTTCAGGGTTAGGAATAAGAAAGAAACGATCTATTGCTATAGCGATGAAGAACGGCAGCGAGCCATCCATAAGCTCGGGAATAAGCCCGAAATAACCAGATTCAAGGGCTTGGGTGAAATATCTCCGGAAGAATTTGGATTGTTCATTGGTACAGATATAAGGCTTGATCCTGTAATTTTATCAAAAGAACAGGGGATTAAGAGCCTTTTGGAATATTATATGGGTAAAAATACTCCCGACAGACAGCAACACATTATTCAGAATCTTCGGGTGGAGGTTGATTTTATTGCAGAGGAGCAGGAAGCAGCAGCATTGTTAGCCGAAGTATCATGATACAGAAAAAAAACCTTTCCATATCTTTCGAGGAATATTCTTCAGTAGATGAATTAAGTAATTCCGATAGAAATCTCTGTCTGGAATCTGTGAAAGCCATGGCAAGTTCGCATTCCCCTTATTCCGGATTCAGGGTAGGGGTGGCTGTACATCTAGAAAGCGGAAAGATAGTTTATGGAAGTAATCAGGAAAATGTAGCCTATCCATCCGGATTATGTGCCGAGCGGGTTGCCCTATTTACTATCGGCTCTACTTATCCTGAAGATAGGATTATCAGCATGGCTATAACTGCCCAAACTGATCATTTTGAAATAAAAGAGCCGGTGACTTCATGTGGAGCCTGCCTTCAGGTTATGGCAGAATACGAAAAGAAGCAATCTCAACCAATCATTGTTCTGTTTTATTGCCGTAATGGTTCAATTATCCGAACAGAAGGAATAAAAAGTTTACTCCCTTTTGCTTTTGCAGAAACAAGACTTCAAAAATAATCGTAAATTGTATATCAGTACAGGTGTTCAGTTTAACATCTGCTAATAAAAAAGGGTTTTCCGTATATAAATTATCGATAATTCCTTTTAAACCTAATATCGATTAATGATGAAGAAATATATATATCTGCTTTTTGCAGTGTTATTATCAGCCGGGAACAGTTTCTCCCAGATCAGATTATCGTCTATTAAGGTGGATGAATGGGTGAAAAAGAATTTTAGCGGACAAGGGGTTATAATCGGAAATGTGAAATTTAAAGGTTATCCATTATCTACTTTATCCTATACAAGTACTGGTAATATTTTGCAGTTACAGAAGGGATTAATTCTTTCGACAGGTAACTCCTACAATGTTGCGGGATATAATAATTCACATAATCAAAGCTCCACTTTCGGAGATATTTTATCACCCCAAACTGATCCTGATCTATCGGCAATTGTCAGTGGTAAGTTATTTGACATCTGCAGTATTGAATTTGATTTTGTACCCATGGATAACAGTATACAGTTTAATTATCAGTTTGGTTCTGACGAATATCCTGAATATGTAGATTCACCCTATAATGATGTTTTTGCCTTTATTGTTTCTGATGGAAACAGCTCTAAGAATATCGCTTTGATACCCGGAACCGGAGTGCCTGTGAGTATAAATACAGTAAATTTTAAATCAAATCAGGAGCATTATATTGATAATAACCTGTATAAACAAATTGTAATTAAAAGGCAGGAACCATTAAAATCAACATACAGAGGAACATTGCCCGGTAGGGTTTTAAGAGGTATAGGTTCAATATTTACCATGAGCGGACCCGTTCCAGGAGATCAGACTGTAATTCAGGCAGATCCTGAACTTTTGAAGACTCTTGACCCTAATCTTTATCGTAATCTGCGTTACGATGGGATCACCAAAAAGCTTGTTGCGCAAACCTATGTTACCCCTTACAAGAAGTATCATCTTAAAATTGTAATCGCTGATGTTGCTGACAATATCTATGATTCGGGAGTATTCATTGAAGACCGCAGTCTTACTTCGAAAAAGGATTTTCAGCAGCCAGGATTTGTTGATTACCCGGATCTGAGTAAAGTGATTGACCCCAATCTGATTTTACAGGGTAAAACGCTTGAAGAGATCCTTCCCGATGAATACAAAAAGGATATTTCTAAACCGGCGGAGCAGCTTGTTTCCACTGTACAATCAGCACCCGCTCCTGCTTCACAACCCACTCCTGCAGCTCAGCCTAAGCAGGGGCAATTACCAGCTCCCAAACCTGTAGATGTTCCATCTCCTGCTCAGAGGAAGGTGGTCCTAACAGAGCCTGAATTTGAAATGCCTAATGTTGTAATTCTTTTTGATTTTGATAAATCAGACATAACAGCGGAAGAAATGAGCAAGCTTCGGACTGCCATCAACCGATATAAACAAGTGCGAAATCAGTATTCGATTAATATTTCAGGTCACACAGATAATTATGGAAGTCTGGAGTATAACTATGCACTATCTGATCGCAGGAATGGGGCAATTATTAAGGCAGTTAGTGAAATGCTTGGTGAGAAAATCAGCATACCCTCTCTCAGCAAGTCATATACTGTGCCGGTTGCTGATAACAGTACTGATAGCGGCCGACAGCTTAATCGTCGTGTAGAACTGGTTTTTATAAAGAAGAAATGATCAATCCGATTGCCTGTTGAAGAATTTGTTCTTGTTTTTTATCGAATAATTCAACTGGAATCCAATTCCGAAAGATTTCAATTCTGTTGCACCCTGTCCGATTCCGGATAAGGGTAATTTAGCATATGGCTGGATCACGATGCTGCTCTGATTGCCAATAGGCTTTTCAACTCCAACAGATAAATTGACAATACTCAAAATGTGTTGGTTTGCATTTTTGATTGTGTATTCCCTTCCTGCAGAAGGGTAAGTTGGGGTGGAATTGTAGATGAAGTTATATTTCTCAGACAGCATAATGTAAGATGATAGCCCTGCAGATGCTACAATTCCTGTCTTTTTAGTTCTGCTGAGTAAAACATTCATGTTAATTGGAATATCAATTACTTGACAATCTGCATCGATCTGTCTCGAATAACTTGCCCAGGTTGCGAATGGCTTTTCTGTCGTGTAGTATGAATCCCTGCCGGCAGTGTATTTCTTTTGTGAATAGTAGATACCGGTAGTGGCGGATAGACCTTTCGAAATTTTATAGCTTATTCCAAAGCCCCCGCTAAGTCCGGCTTTGCTGTTTCCAATCCCGTTTACAGAATTCATATCAGTGCTAAAAGCCATGCTTAAAGCGAGTCTGCCACCTGGTTTTTCAGTACTGCTTTCCATTTTCCTGAAACTGCTGTCTTTAGCAGTATTATGTTTGGATTTTAACGAGATAGTATTGATTGCGGTAAATTTGCCAGAAGGTATAGGATTGCTGGTTCGTAGTTCCTGAAAAAGGGCCATGTTTAAAGGTAAGTATTGGTTTCTACCTTCTGGATTAGTATTTGTAAGCAGGGCAGATTCTATTAAATTCTCTACTGCTTTTCTGCTTTCCTTTTTGTCAAATGCATTGTTCATGCCGGAAGTCTTAGTTTGACCAGTTTTAAGTTGATCAGGCGATGAAGCCAAAGGAATAGCAGCTTCTTGTTCAGAATTTAGAATTTGTTTTTTATTAATCAGGTTTTCAACCTTGCTGATTTCATTCTTCCCATCCTCAGTCAATCTGATTTCAGAGTCGTTTGAAAGCCATACTGATAATATAATAAGTAAACCCGCAGCGATTCCAGCCGGCCAGTAAAACCAGCCAAAGACAGGCCGCTTATTGGGCTTGCCTTTCAGAAGATGCTCCATTTCATTCCAGTCTTTCTCTTCAGGAGAAAGCTCCGGAGCTGTTTTAAGCGCCTGCCTGAAAAATTTGTCTGTCTTGTTTTGGCTCAAATTGCTCATTGATAATTAGTGCTGTATTCTGTCCTGTGTTTGGTGCTTGTGTATTTATTTCTGTTAATTGGTCATTTGCATCAAGCATTGCTCTGAGTTTTTGCCTTGCTTTAAATAAATTTGATTTGGAAGTCCCAACTGAAATACCCAGCTGTTCAGCTATTTCCTCATGTGTATATCCGTCAATTGCGAATAAGTTAAATACTGTTCGGTAACCCGGAGGTAAGGTTTGAATGATTTTGATCAGATCATCATAATTAAGTTTGCTTTGGATGTCGGTTTCCTTTCCTTGAATTTCCAGTTCAGCAAGGTCACTGCTAATAGGATGCTTCAACTCAGCACGGTAATGGTCGATCGCCGTATTTGTCATAATACGCGAAAGCCAGGGTAAAAATGGCTTCGAAGGATCATACCGTTCCAGCCGTGTTAAAACTTTATAAAAACCATCATTCAATATCTGTACAGCTTCATCCCTGTCGCTGGCATATCTTAAACAAATCCCCATAGCAAAGCCATAAAAATTGTAATACAATTTTTTCTGGCTACCTGCTATTCCGCGAATGCAATCTTCGCGAAGTTGATGAGGTAATTGTTCAATCGAATTACTCAATTTAATAGCTATTTGAGATATACACGATGAAAGGGTTCAAATGGTTGCTTCAAGTATTAATTTAGCTGTAAATTATTGAATATCAATAAAATAAATCTATTTAATTGTTGGTTTGCTTTGAGAGCGATTTCCAGAAGCGGTAATTTTAGTATTCCTCAAACGCTAGTGTCCGGCCGACGGTTCAAATCAGGAAATAAAGAGTTTAATCCAATCCAGACTTAGTGATTCCTGAAATAATTAATTTTAATTAAGAGCTGTTTAAAACTTCGCGCTTACATTTTCATCTGATAACTTATATTTACCACAATAGAATTTCATAAATAAGGATGAGTGAAGAATTAGAAAACACAGACAGCGAAAACAACAATACGGCAGGCGAAGAAACAGCTTTACATAATGTAACATCGCTTTCCGGTTTATATGAAAATTGGTTTTTAGATTATGCATCCTATGTTATTCTGGATCGAGCCGTCCCTCATATCCACGATGGATTAAAACCGGTTCAGCGTCGTATTTTACATTCCCTTAAGGAGATGGACGACGGGCGTTTTAATAAGGCTGCCAACGTAATAGGCAATACGATGAAGTACCATCCGCATGGAGACGCTTCAATCGGTGATGCCATGGTTCAGATTGGCCAGAAGAATTTACTTATCGATACACAGGGTAACTGGGGCGATCCTATAACAGGCGACTCTGCAGCTGCACCACGATATATCGAAGCCCGGCTATCTAAATTTGCAAATGAGGTAGTATTTAATCCCGATACCACCGAATGGCAGAGCAGTTATGATGGCCGTAACAGGGAACCTGTTACGCTTCCTGTAAAATTTCCATTATTGCTTGCCCAGGGTGCAGATGGTATTGCAGTTGGGCTCGCGACTAAAATCATGCCCCATAATTTCGTCGAACTGATCGACGCTTCTATTGAAGTTCTTAAAGGGAATCGTCCCGATCTTCTTCCTGATTTTCAGATGGGGGGAATGGCCGATTTCAGTAATTATAACGAGGGGATGCGGGGCGGCAGGATCAGGGTTAGGGCAAAAATTATTGAAAGGGATAAAAAAACTCTGGCTATAACAGAAATACCCTATACTACGACTACCGGCGGACTGATCGACAGTGTGATCTCAGCCAATGATAAGGGCAAAATCAAGATCAAGAAGATCGAGGATAATACAGCCAAAGATGTAGAGATCATTATTCATCTCGCTCCGGGTATTTCACCTGATGTCACGATTGATGCACTCTACGCATTTACAGATTGTGAGGTTTCTATCTCTCCCAATACCTGTATAATTAAGGGTGATAAGCCATATTTCATGAGTGTGAATGATATTCTGGTTGAGAGTACCCAGCACACGAAAGGTCTTCTCAAACTGGAGCTGGAAATTAAACTTGCCGAGTTGAAGGAAAAAATATTTTTCAGCTCCTTGCTCAAAATATTCATTCAGGAAGGTATGTACAAGAATCCGGAATATGAAGGTTCCGGCAATTTTGAAGCTGTTGTTGAGGTTTTGAATAAATTATTTAGTCCATTCTTCTCCCAATTATACCGGGAGATTCTTCCCGAAGATTATAAAAAGCTGATCGATAAACCGATGAGCAGTATTACCCGCTTTGACCTTAAGAAATCTGATGAACAGTTATTGGCTTTGGAAAGTGATATTAAGGAAGTTAATAAGCATCTCAAACATCTTACAGATTATGCTATTGCCTGGTTTGAGAAATTAAAGAGTAAATATGGTTCTGGCAGAGAGCGTAAGACAGAGATCAGGGCTTTCGACCGGGTGGAGGCTTCAAAAGTGGCCTTAGCAAACGTTAAATTATATATGAACCGGGCAGATGGTTTCATCGGAACCGGACTTCGAAAGGATGAATTTGTTTGTGATTGCTCTGACCTTGATGAGGTAATCGTTTTCAGAGAGGATGGTAAATTTAGTGTTTCGAAGGTCGCCGAAAAAACATTTGCGGGTAAGGGGATAGTCCACGCGCAGGTATTCAAGAAAAATGATGAACGTACCGTATATAACCTGATATACAGGGATGGGGAAAGTGGTACTGCATATATCAAACGATTCTCAGTACTTGGCGTTACCCGCGATAAGGAGTACGACCTGACCAAAGGTGGCAAGGGATCAAAAGTGTTGTATTTTACCGCAAATCCAAATGGGGAAGCTGAAATTATTAATGTACAGCTTAAGCCTCATTCCAAACTGAAGAAACTTCAATTCGATATTGATTTTGCCGATCAGGTTATTAAAGGCAGGAGTTCTATGGGCAATATCGTAACAAAGTACCCCGTGAAGAAAGTCCTGCTTAAAAGCAAGGGTATATCCACTTTGTCAGGACGTAAGATATGGTATGATGAAATTCTGAAACGTTTGAATGTGGATGGACGTGGTAAATATTTGGGGGAATTTGATGGAGATGACAGAATTCTTACATTGAATCCGCAGGGTGTATATGAACTGAGTAGTTTTGATTTGAGCAATCATTTTGACGATCGGCTCCTGCTGATTGAGAAGTTTAATACTGAAAAGGTATTTACCCTGATTTATCTGGAAGGTAAAACTGGGTTTCAATATCTCAAACGTTTTGTTTTTGAAAATACTTCAATAGGAAAGAAGACCAGTATAATCAGCGAAGAACCGGGTTCGAAAATGATTCTGATATCCGGTCATTTAAAACCGAAGATCAAACTTGAAGTTTTGAAGGGTAAAACCAAAATAGCGGAAGAATCTGAGATTGATCTGAGTGAGGCCATCGAAGTGAAGGGAATGAAAGCCATGGGGAACAGGCTTAGCCCTCATGAAGTAAAAGAGATTCAACTTATCCATTCAGAAATGGATGAAGAAGAGGAAGAGATTCTTGCCCCGGATCCTGAACCGGATGAAAATGAAAGCGAAGAGCCAGGAGTTCATACCGCCACTCCTGTTTCTTCCCAGGCCCGGGATATAGATGAAAAAACTGAACAGGGGGAGGATACAGAAACATCTGTTGAAGAGCCTTTATCAGAAACTGAATCTTTAAAGGAAGTAGAAAATAAGGAGGAGAATAAGGATGTTTTTGAGGATAATATTGCTGAGGATCAGGAGACTATAATAGTTCCTGAAGAACCTCTTAAAGAAGAAATAAAACCGGTAAAGAAAATTGATTTTGAAATCACTAATCCGGAAGATCTGGATATAGATGATAAAGGGCAGTTAGGTTTATTCTGATAAAGGCTGACAGGGTTCAAAACCCTGTCAGCCTTATCAAAACCCTGTCAGCCTTTATCAAAACCCTGTCAGCCTTTTCTCTATTTCAGTTTATCCCTGAATTCCCTGATAAATTTATGCAGCTTCGGCTGAATTACATGGACACAATAAGCTTTATTCGCATTATTGTTATAATAGTCCTGATGATAATCCTCTGCTGAATAGAATATGGAAACTGGTGTCACTTCAGTAACGATTGGCCGTTCATAGACCATGTCTTTTTCCAATTGATCGATCATATTTTCTGCTGCAAGTTTTTGCTCCTGATTTTCGTAGAATACAACCGAGCGATATTGATTGCCAACATCATTCCCCTGCATATTCAAAGTAGTAGGGTCATGGGTTTTAAAAAATACGAGCAAAAGTTCCTCAAATGAGATCTCTTCCGGGTTATATTCAATGCGGATAATTTCAGCATGTCCCGTATCTCCAGTACAGATATCCTCATAGCTGGGATTAGGCTTATGCCCTCCCATATAACCCGATACTACCTTAGTAACTCCTTTTAAATTCTGAAAGACGGCTTCTGTACACCAAAAGCATCCACCGCCAAAAATTGCCTGTTCCATATTGATAAAATTGAGAATTTTTAATGAGAGAATTATAATTGCCTTGTAAAGAATAAAAGAAGGTTTTTACTATTTTTTTATAGGGACGGTTAACCCGGCCTTGCTGCTGAGCGTGTACAAGCGAAGTGACACAGACCATGCTTTCTAAAACAAGATAAAATCTTCAGTTTAAACTGTACTTCGGTAAGATTTTATGTCGAACTCACATTATAAAAAGTTTAATCTTTACTGATACTGAATATAGCTTGGTTGTGGTCTCAGCTTCATCAGGTCTTCAGGGGTCATTAATCGATTCGGTGCTTTTTTCAGATCGTTTTTATAGAATATTTTAAATCCTGTAAACTGTACCGGTTCAGAATAAATAAAGTGACGGTGAGTGCCTCGTTTTAATTCAGGTTCACCCCATCCATCCATGTGCATAACAATCTGCGTTTCAGGCCTTAACTTGATATTCTGGTAATTGGTGACCATTTTTTGGGTGAAACGGTGTATGACAAAAATTTTGGGTGGCAGATTGTGAGTTCTAACCAATTTGGCCAGATATTCTGATACATAATTGATTTCTGAAGCATCATAGGTGCCAATCTTTTTTCCTGGCAGAATCCCACCTTTCATAGAGAATTCCGGATCAATTCCTAGATGTACATTTGGCATTTTCAGGTATTTTTCGAGTCTGGGAAGTTCTTCCCTGATGGTACTTAATGCAACCTGTATGTCGAGGAATACAATCATGTCTTTTTTCATTCTGGAAATGGTCAGTACGGAATCAATTTGCTTATCAGGCATACGGTTTCTGTATTTACCATCCTTTCCGGGATCACCTGCGGCCACTACCGCAATATAATGCAGGGCAGGTTGCACAGGGGTTTTTGGATCAATTTTTTCCCATTTTGCAACCTCGGAATACAGCATTCTCAGCATTTCTTTTGGGGCGTATTCACCTAATGCTCCCATCTTTTTAGAATAGAGGTTACCATAATAGGTTACTACCCTTTTATAAGGCAGTATAGCGCCAGGGAGGGGATAGGGCTGCTTTTTAACCGGCCACTTACCTGTAGTATCCCCATTGGCCAATTCCTTAATTTTTTTATTATAAAGCGCAGTATCTACAGGCTCATATTCAATATTCTCCCGTGATGATTCTTCTTCAGCTAACTCTTCAGCTTCAGGCTTGGCGATCGAATCAGTTTTTAGTGCTGTGCTGGTATCTGTCTTGCTGTTGGATTCACTGCAGTTGGTGAAAAAAATAAACAGAAATAAAATTGAGAGAATGCTTATGCTTGATTTTACGGTTTTCATAGATTGTGCGTAAGTGCTGTTTTTAAGATTTTATGTATCGATGCTATTATACTGTTCTTTATTGAAATTATTATTATGATTTACTCCATTTAATTCAAATTAGGGTATGTCTGGATGAAATACAGCGGATATTCATCTAAAATTTACAAAATTTTCCAAATACTCCCAGAGGTAGTTTATAACCAGAACTCGCCTGAAGGTATAGCTCACCCGTTTCCAGATTTTGAACTTCCGGGAAAGATGACAGGATAAGATTTTCGACAATCACAGATGAAAAACCAAGGGAGTAGGTGTTCAGTATAAGAAAATGTTCATCATCATCCAATAATTTCACCACATCATCCATCATTTCCCTGATATTATCTTCCAGTTTCCATTTTTCTCCATTTGGCCCATGTCCGTAAGCAGGGGGATCCAGAATAATTCCGTTATACTTACGGCCTCTCTTTACTTCACGTTTTACAAATTTTAAGGCATCTTCAACTGTCCAGCGGATATTTTCCAGTCCGGATAGAGTTTGATTTTCATTCGCCCAGCTTACTACCTGCTTGATTGAGTCGACATGTGTTGTTTCTGCTCCAGCAGCTCTTGCAGCGAGGGAAGCCCCGCCGGTATAAGCAAATAGATTTAATACTTTCGGCTGTGGAGTTTTGAAGTTTTTAACGTTTTTGATGATGTAATCCCAGTTAACGGCTTGTTCCGGGAATATCCCTAAATGCTTAAAAGAGGTGAGCGCCAATCTGAACTGGAGCTTAATATCCTCCGTCTTATAACTTATATGCCATCGGTCAGGTGTTTTCTGATCCTTTTTGATCCACTCTCCTGAAGTTGCTGAACGGCCTTTAAAACGAATGTGATGTTGTTTGGTCCATTCACTTTCCGGATACCTTTTCGCCCATACTGCCTGAGGTTCGGGTCGTATCAGAATCACATTCCCAAAACGCTCCAGCTTTTCAAAATTGCCGCAATCAATTAGTTCGTAATCTTTCCAGTTTTGCGGACTTAAGAGTTGAATCATTCGTATGTTATTTTACCCATCCAATTTGTACGGGTAAGGTGTTGATTATTTTTTCTTTAATGCCTGCATAAATTTGCTGGCAAAAACAAATTCGTTCAATTCTTTATTATCAGTTGATGAAATTTCCTTATTTGTTCCTTCCCACCATTTTTTCCCTTCATGAAGGAACAGGATATTCTCACCGATACCCATCACTGAATTCATATCATGAGTTACAACTACAGTTGTAGAGTTATATTCTGTTGTAAGTTCCTGGATCAGCTCGTCAATCACAATAGCAGTTTTAGGATCAAGTCCGGAGTTGGGTTCATCCACAAACAAATATTTGGGATTCATTGCGATGGCTCTTGCGATACCTACCCTCTTTTTCATCCCGCCTGAGAGTTCGGCAGGGAATAATTTATTTGTTCCGGCTAGATTCACTCTTTCCAGACAGAAATTAGCACGATCAAGTTTTTCCTTATGACTTTGCTGAGTGAACATGTTGATTGGAAAAATGATGTTATCTTCTACATTCATGGAATCGAACAAAGCCGATCCCTGAAACAACATTCCGATTTCGGTACGTATTTCAATTCTTGACGCAAAGGTCATTCGGGTAAAATCACGACCATCGTAATTTACTGATCCTTCTTCGGGTTCATGAAGTCCCACCATGCATTTCAGTAAAGTTGTTTTACCTGAGCCGGACCCTCCAATGATCAAATTACATTTTCCTTCTGCGAACTCTGCAGAAATACCCTTTAGGACGTAGTTTTCACCAAATGATTTATGTATGTTTTTGATCTCTATCATAGCAATAACTGGGCGATAACATAATCGGAAAATAGAATGGCAATACAACTGATTACTACCGCTTTGGTACTGGATTGACCTACTTCAAGTGCCCCTCCATTAGTATAAAATCCCTGATAAGCTGATACTGATGTGATTATAAATGCAAAAATTACTGCCTTAACCATGCACACAACAAGTGTAAACGAGTTAAAATCTGTAGTAAGTCCGGTGATAAAATCCTGTTGGGTAACAGCTCCTGATGCAGTGCCGGCAAAGAATCCTCCCGTGATACTTAGTCCGATGGAGATGATTACCAGTAGCGGAATTGTGGTCACAGCGGCAATGATTTTAGGTAAAATCAGGTAACCGGGAGAATTTATTCCCATTATTTCTAGGGCATCAATCTGCTCAGTAACGCGCATAGTGCCAATTTGTGAGGCCACGCTCGATCCAACTTTTCCGGCAAGGACTACGGCAGAAATAGTCGGACTTAATTCCAAAATAGAAGAATCCCTAAGGATCATACCAATTACTGATTTTGGAATGAAATCACTTACAAGCTGGAATGCAGTCTGTACGGTAGTTACAGCGCCCAAAAACACAGAAATGATTGCGATGATTCCCAAAGAGCCAACGCCTATTGATACCATTTCGCGAAAAATTTCATTTCGGTATATGTTCCATTTTTCCGGTCGGCGGAAAACTGCTTTTAACAATAAAATATATCTACCTAATGGGTGAAATACCATTTGAAAATTGTTTGGTTTACTTATTATACAATATTAATATAAAATTATCACAGCCGGAGACAGAAGTATAATTAATCAAAGGTAAACAAATGAGTTTATGCCTTAAATTAAATACTCTTCCATCATTGATTTTGTTAATTTTAATCCATGAATGCAATTGTAACCGGTGCAACAAAGGGAATGGGCAGAGCCATTGTTATGGAACTCGCGGCAAATAATTATAATATCATATTTTGTGCCAGAGATGAAAATGAGGTTCAAGCCCTTCAGGATGAACTCAGAAAGAGCTATCATTCTCTTCAGTTTTTTGGGATGCGGGCAGATATGGAAGATAGCACAGGTCTGAGAAAATTTGCTGAATTTGCTGAAAGCAGCTTAGGTCATGTGGATGTATTGATTAATAATGCGGGCTTATATATCCCATCAGGAATTATGGAGGAAGATGAGAGATGTCTGGAGCGACAAATGCAGGTCAACTTTTTTGCCCCGCATTTTTTAAGTAAGTTTTTTGCAGCTAAAATGATCGGGAAAGGTAAGGGGCATATCATTAATATTTGTTCAACCGCAAGTTTGGAGCCCGTTAGCAGGGCCGGTTCATATAGTATCAGTAAAATGGCACTATTTGGGCTTACTAAGGCCCTGAGGGAAGAACTGAGACCTGCAGGAGTAAAAGTAACTGCGGTTTTGCCGGGATCTACACTGACAGATTCATGGACCGGGACAAGCCTCCCATCAGATTGGTTTATTTTATCTGAGGATATTGCTAAAACAATAATGAATTGCCTTCAAATGAGCTCAGGTGCGAATATTGACGAGATTATTATCCGGCCACTGTATGGAAAGACCTGATGTTTTTATTTATGGGTCTTTTTTTACCGATAATTTAATGCGCTTTACCGAGAACTTAGGATAACCTACCTATTTGGTATTTAGAACCCGGGAATCAAGGCTTAGTTTTGATCTATCAATTAAGGAAAAAGAATAATTGATCATTTGATATTAAACTAGCTGAACTATTTAAACTTAAGAAATGGAAAAGAAACTTCAACGCATCGAGCAGGAAAAAATGATTGCAGGTGTATGTACCGGTCTCGCAGAATACTTCGATGTTGACGTAACCTGGATCAGGATCGCTTTTGTAGTAGCCGTAATGGCAGGAGCTTCAGGTATTCTGGCCTATATTGTGCTTTGGATTGCCGTTCCCAAAAGACCTTACCTGCCTGATTACAGTCAGTTTAATGTTGACTATAAAGTGTCTGAGCCGCTGAATCTTTCAAATCCTGCTTTCCCTCAAAAGAAAAAAGGAAGCGGTAATGGACGCCTGATCGCAGGTTCTATCTTTATATTTTTCGGGTCATTTTTCCTCCTGAATGAGTTTGACCTCATCCCTCACTGGGTGGAGTTTCATAACCTTTGGCCTCTGATACTAATTGCCATGGGCTTATATACCCTGGCAAGTGCGAAGAAAAAGGAGCCCTGGAAAGAAGACTGGACTCAAACTGAGGGCTTTACTCAAACTACCCCCGCTAGTACAGAGCAGGCATTAAGCACTACAGAACCTGTGGAAGACCCGGATACAAATACTGACCAAAAGCAAAACTAAGCTAACATGAAAACCGAAAAAATAGTATGGGGTCTGATCCTCATCTTTACAGGAAGTATTTTCCTTCTGGAAAACTTTGATCTGATTGAGTTTTACTGGAGTTCAGTATGGCGGTTCTGGCCGGTAATATTTATCCTGATCGGTGCGAATATGCTCCTTAGCAGGTTTGGTAATAAAGCTGCAGTCCCGTATATGATTGGTGCAATTACTATTCTTACTCTTGGACTGATAGCCTATCAGGGGACCCGGCCTGATAGAGGAAGAGGTTGGTTGAATTTTAAACATGATAATGACAAGGAGCAGAATGCCTGGGGTGCCAGCACTACCTTTACTGAAACGTATGACGGATCTAAAAATGCCCGTCTGAACATTCAGGGTGGGGCCACCAGTTTCAGGCTTACTGATACTACATCTAATTTATTTGAAGCAAGTTTAAAGCGACAGTTTGGAAGATTTACCCTGAATAAGACTGTGATTGATTCTACTGAAGTACTGAATTTCAGGATGCGCAACGGAAAGCAAAGCTGGAACCTGGATAAAATGGAGAACAACAGGACTCTTATTCAAATGAACAATACGCCTGTATGGGATATTAAAATTGAGATGGGAGCGGGTGAGGCAATTTTTGATCTTAGTGACTATAAAGTTAAAAAGCTGGTATTTGAAGGAGGGGCAGCTTCCTTTGAGGCAAAGCTTGGTTCGGGATTACCATTGACTGAAGTTGCAGTTGAAACCGGAGTTGCGAATGTTGAGATAGAAGTCCCGGATAGTTCAGGCTGCAGGATAGTTGTGGATAGTGGGCTATCATCCAAGGATTTTATAGGTTTTATCAAACAATCAGATGGAACCTATGAAACCAGCAATTATGGAACAGCAGCTAATAAAATTAATATCAGTTTGAAAGGCGGCCTTTCTTCATTTGAAGTTAAAAAGTATTAAATATATTTGATGGAACATAGACTGTCATCCTGAAATTTATTCAGGATGACAGTTTTTTCCATATAAGAATGAAGGATTATATTGTAGTTGTTAACGGGAAACCAACCGGGCCTCATTCAGCTGAGCAGTTAAAAGGAATGAAGATTAAACCCGGAACCTTTGTGAAAACAGAGGATATGGACGACTATAAAGAGGCCCATGATGTTCCTGAATTATGTGAATTTCTGGGTATCAAAACTCATGTTCGTGAACCCCAATACTTCGCTTCTCTGGATGTACGCCTTCTCGCGGTAATCATTGACTACTTTATTATTTTTGCCATTTATTGCTTTATTGCTACAATCGTAGTGCTTTTTATTGATGAGAAGCAATTGCGTATCATCGTTTCTCTTTCCGGTCTCGCAATCATCCCGGTTTCAAAGATTATTTATAGTACCATTATGGAATCCTCAGCAAGACAGGGGACCTGGGGTAAAATTTTAATGGGACTTAAAGTATCTGATGAAAAGGGGGCCCCCATTGCCTTCGGTCGCTCGCTGATCAGAAATTTATCCAAAATCATCAGTACTGCTACCGTCGGATTGGGTTACATGATGGGTTTTTTTGACAGGAAGCAACAATGCCTGCATGATAAGATTGCAGGGACGCTGGTGATAAAGGATAGGTTGATTTAAGTATCAAGACACAAGAACCAAGACACAAGAATCAAGACACAAGAATTAACATTTTCAATTTTCTAATCCCTAATAAAAGCTATGAGTTGCATCATAGATTTCACTATAAGATGCAACTCATAATTGATAAGTCTAGCCCCGTTGTCTATTAATTGGTCTTTTCCTCAGGAGCTGCCGAGGGAAGTTGAAAAAATATTGGCATGGTATAGGCTACATTTACAGCTTCTCCATTTGACATTCCTGGTTTCCATTTAGGACTTTCCTGGACTACCCTTATGGCTTCTTCATCTGCGCCGCCTCCGATACCCCTTAAAACTCTTATGTCTGTAATACTTCCGTTTTTTAGAACAACAAACTTTAATATTACTCTACCCATAATCTTGTTTTTTCTTGCTTGATCAGGATATTTAAGAGTTGACTGGAGGTATTCTCCCCAACCTTTTATTCCACCTGGAAACTCTGGTAGAGCGTCCACTGAAGCGAAATCCTTAATTATGACCGGTGATAAAGCATAATCAGGTCCGGATGTTTCAACTTTTTCTGATGCTCCCATTGCCGAAACAGAAATAGAACCTATGAAATAGTTTTTACCAGTAGACGGTAATAACACAGGATTAGATTCAATGCCTGTTAAATGGAAAGCGATAGCCAATGCATAGTCATTGTCCTCTGCTTCAACAGTTTCCTTGAATAAATCGAAAGTTCGAAGCACTTCATTATTTATGTCATTCTGTAAGCCTTTGGCTATTTTTATATTAGAGATCTTCCCATTCTGAATTTTAAAATATACTACCTCATAGCCGGTAATCTTTTCCTGCCTGGCAGATGCAGGATATCGCATGTTTCGCATTAAATGCTTAAATAATTTGCTAAAATCTTCCTGGGTACTTTTTGTGGATGAATTGATTTGTTTCACTTTATTTTCCAGAGAGGATTTTTTATCTATGGTTTTATCCGCGGGTATAGTTACAGTAGGTAGATATTTACTAGCTATTGATGGGCTAAACAGTTTCTCAGCTCCTGCAATCAGGTCAGTGTTTTCATTAGCAACACTGGCTGCTGAGAAGATCAGCATTAAGGCAAAAAGAGGGGCAGAAAAACCATATTTCCAAAGTCCGGTTCTGCGTGATTTATTTTTATTCAGCATGATTATACGTTTTTTTAAAAGTGAATTATTAAAAAAATTATTACTTAACTGATCAGGCTGAATTCCAAGCGTGTTACTGAACAGCAATAAGGCATAATCTGATTTGCTGGGCATCCCTGAAGCAGCTTCCTCATCAGCAATGAATTCATGGATATGCCTGATCTCCTTTTTGTACAGATAAACCACCGGGTTGAACCAGTTGATGATCGAGGCAAGTTCAATGAACAGAACATCGGCTGAATGCCATTCCCTCATGTGAACTTTTTCATGATCGATGATGATTCCCGATTCAGGCAGTTCCCTGTCTACAACCATTGTGTTGAAGAATGAATAAGCAGCTCCCTTTTTGGGTTTGAGTTTGGAGTTCAACAGTACCATTCTGATTAAGAAACGAAATAATAATATTGCCATCACACCAGAATAAACCCATAAAATTATATCTCCGATTGCCCAATTATTTGTTCCTTCATCTTCTCCTACCACGACAATTTCGTAGATCATCTGGGTTGGAACGATAGTTTCCCTGAGTTTTTGCGTAATAAATAAGCCCTGAAACCAGTTTGAATTGATGAATGGAATGATGAATGAAAGAAATGTACTCGTATTCAGGTAAATACGGTTCTGTCTGAAGAAAGTCTCGTTCTTCAGTACCAATGTATAGAATCCCATGAACAGGATCAGATACAGGTTTGTCTGTAAAAGATAATTCAGGATGTTCATTTTACTTGTTTTTTAGTTTTTCAATCAGTTTTAATATCTCATCAGCTTCTTTCAGGTCGAGCTTCTTCTCTTTGACAAAGAAGGAAAACATATTCTCGACTGAATTGTCGAAATATCCGCTCAGTAGTTTTTCGGTCGCAAAGCTTTTATATTCTTCAATACTGATAATGGGGAAGTACCTGTGGCTTTTCCCGAAAGCTTCATGATCGATGAAACCCTTAGTTTCCAGAATTCGGATGATCGTTGAAACAGTATTATAGGCCGGCTTCGGTTCGGGAAGCTGGTCAACCACGTCTTTTACGAATCCTTTTTTCAGATCCCATAAAACCTGCATGATCTGCTCTTCTGCTTTTGTTAATTCCTTTATCTCCATATAATTTCATTTAATGTCTGATACAATTAATTATCCTGATTCGAATCGGTAACATAAAGCTATAACTAAATAATTAGTTATACAACTAATTTGTTAGTTTTAATTTTATAATAAGTATAAGTCATTGTAAATCAATCTAATAAATACATCCAATGGCTTAATAAAGAAGATATTAAAGGCTTCTTTGATTGGTGTTTCCCGTTAATTTATCACTGGATTATTTTTGCTAGTAAGGAGATTCATTATTGAGATTGAATTTCCCTGTGGTTGGTGTTGTCACCAACCATTTTTTGGCTTTAAGCTTTCTGCTTTTACCTTTAAGCCTTCTCTTGTTATTCTCTGAAAATTACATGAAATTGCTTTCAGGGAAACCTGCATAAATCTATCATCTATGAAAAGAAGGGAATTAATCAAAGGTCTTACTTTTTTGCCGCTGGCTGGAGCCATAGCCGGATCAACTGAATCAGCAATGGGAGCCGTCAATGAGTTCATTGCACCTGTGCTTCCTGATGGTCCGCTAACGCCCGGACCACAAATATTCCAGTCGATTGGGGTTGAGCCGGTAATTAACTGCCGCGGGACTTTTACTATTATCGGTGGCTCGATTGAACTGCCTGAAGTCAGAGCGGCGATGGATTCAGCTTCAAGACATTTTGTGCAGATGGATGAACTGGCTGATGCAGTAGGTAAGAGGCTTTCTGAGTTAACAGGTGCTCAGTGGGGAATGGTGACTTCAGGTTGTGCTGCAGCACTTAAGATGGCCACTGCAGCCTGTGTAGCAGGTGGTAACCCTGAGAAACTGCATCTTATTCCAGATTTGAGCGGATTAGATAAAACAGAAGTGATCATACCTGCCGGCTCATTCAGTGCCTATGATTTTGCTATACAGAATATCGGGGTAAAGATCATCCGTGTTGAAACTATTGAAGAACTAAAAGATGCCCTGGGACCTAAGACTGCAATGATCAAACTTAGTGGGGGCAATTTGGTTCCGGGACCAATGAGCCTGGAAGTTATTGCCGCTTTGGCCAAACCAATGAATATTCCAATTCTTGCAGATGCAGCAGCCGAAATTCTGACTATTCCGAATGTTCATCTAAAGAATGGGGCAACAATGGTTGCCTATAGTGGTGGTAAAGCAATTTGCGGTCCGCAATGTGCCGGACTCCTCCTTGGCCCTAAAAATATTCTGATGTCGGCCTGGCAGGCCAGCTCACCACATCATGGTGCGGGACGCGATAATAAAGTTGGTCGTGAGGAGACATTGGGCATGCTGGCAGCAGTAGAAACCTGGGTGAAAATGGATCATGCAGCACGTGAGAAGAACTGGATGAATTGGGTGAATGCTATTGCCAAAAGAGTTTCCGGAATAGAGTCCGTAAAAACCACTATCCGGGAGCCTGAAGGAATTAATAACCGCAGTGCTTCTTTAAGCATTTCATGGGATCCTGGGAAGCTTCATTTGAGCAGTGCAGAACTGATTCAGGAGCTGATCAGTTCTAAGCCCAGAATTACCGTTGGGGGAGGAAGAAGTACAGATCCCGGAATGGCCTCTATCTCGATTACTGCCTCACAAATGCAGCCGGGTCAGGATAAAATTGTTGGGGATAAAATCTTTGAATTGCTTTCTAAGAAGAGAAATCCGAAGGCTGAAACAGCGATGAAGGCACCGGGTTCAAAGATAAACGGCCAATGGGATTTGGAAATTGATTATTTCAGCAGTAAAAGCGATCATATACTTTATCTTGAGC
Organism: Daejeonella sp.; assembly: GCF_030695525.1. Classification (GTDB taxonomy): domain Bacteria; phylum Bacteroidota; class Bacteroidia; order Sphingobacteriales; family Sphingobacteriaceae; genus Daejeonella. The sequence continues at coordinate 81,455 of NZ_JAUYSS010000047.1, forward strand.
AGGATGGAAACTGGCTCAAAGGAATCCATAAAACCGATTTCTCTGTACGTGAAGTTTCCGGAAGTATTGAAGGGAATGAAGTGAAATTCCTGAGTCCGGGGCGAAGGCCTGCAGTTAGCTATACCTTTGCAGGTACGATTACTGGGGATACTATTTCCGGTAAGATTGATATGGGAGAATACCTGACTGCAAATTTTACCGGTAAGAAAAACACGAAAGATCCGGATAGAATACCAATTGTATTTCCTGAAGGAAGGCCGATGGGGAATTGAAGAATTGGTTGCCTGTTATCAGTTACCTGTTAACTGTAACTAACAGTACAGAGATTAATTATTAAAATTGAATTTGCTTTTGGCTTTATGCTTTTGTCTTTGTGCTTTATAAGGCCCCAGGTTCAAACTTATTTAATCATTTGAAGCTTCCCCTTTTAGGGTTTTCTAAAAGATACCATTTTTGCAATATGCTACTCAGTGTCTTATCAAGTTTTGCAGGATCATTCATGTATTTTGCGAGATTGTATAGCTTCACGTTTCTGAATTCAACCGGGTGACTTTCACTTTGAAGGGAGATGTATCCTTCTTTCAAAGCTTTACCATCGATCTTTAAAGCAGGGTCGAAATTGGAAACACTTCCACCCCCGATTTCTGGTTTGGTATATTTAAAGACCTCCTTACCTTCCAGGCGATGACTAACTAATGAGTCGCCCAAAACTACAATCTCTGCCCTTACCCATTGGTCGCCATGATAGGTTTTTGAGCTTGAACTGACACAATGTGTAGTGAACAGCTTCCCGTCAAGGATTACGTTAGTCCCCGGGGTACATAAATTAAGTGTGCTTCTTTCATCTTTACCGTTCCCGCCTAAAAACTGGGTTTCGAGTGAGATCGGAAAATCCTGATTCAGACCCATACTTTCTGGCGATTGCCCGTGCAGCATTACTCCACTATTGCGGATCGCCCATCCTGGTCCGCCGGGAATCTGATCGCCAGTGAAACGGTATTCCACCACCAAAACGTAAGCTGAATATGGTTTTTTATAAAATATATGCCCGTAACGGTCTTTCCATTCAGAATAGCCATCGTATGAAACTTTCATTACTCCGTTTTCCACCCGAAAGGTATTGGCATAATTATCATTCAGCGGGTGCCCATTGATCTTCACTTTCCAGTCTTTCAGGTCTTTGCCATTGAAGAGGCTGGTCCAGCCTTTTTGAGCAAATCCTGAATTAGTGATAATTGCGAGGAAGAGGATTAGAAATATTTTTTTCATAAAAATTGTTTTATATGTGGTACACCTGTGTCTTGTGTTTACCCTGTGGTTGGTGTTATCACCAACCACTCTCTTACCAATCACTCCCTCACCCGGCACTTAGGCTAAGATAATAAAATTAAGGTATTGGTGGCCTTGGTTGTATGTGGTCGGTGATAACACCGACCACATACAATAGTATAGGTGGCCAAGGATTTAAGTGGTTGGTGATAACACCAACCACAGGAAAATCCAATAATAAAGCCGGTAAAATCTTACGATTGCCGGCTCTTTCACTTGACTTATGTATTTTTGGGGTTATAGGCGGTCGGTGAGAACACCGACCACAGGGAAAATTGGACTACCTTGTATCTATAACGATTTCAGCATAAACTCCGCGACAGTCCATTTCAAACTCTAAATCCTGGACTGGAGGCCTATTGTAATGCCAGTCAATGCCACTTAATGCTGCGCCACGCTTTACAATTTCGTTGACCATTATGTGGTGAATGTTATGGATAGTATACAACTGGGTTGCCGTAGAATCTGCCCAACTAAAGCCAAGACCAGCCATCCGGCGTTCCATCTCATTAAGCACCCAGCGTCCCTTTTTCATTAAGCCCTCCTGGGATATGTCACCAAGACTAATACTGTGAGTACGATAATCACTCATGCCCTCTGGAGCTTCAGCACTACCAGCGATTACAAAAGATGGTTTTGCCTTAGCATCAGGCATTGTGTAAGTAAAAGCATGAATACTCGGACTCAATGGTTTATTCAACTCTGGAATGACATTTGAGCGAGCTACGGGATTGTCACCTCCCTCTTCGTAAATACCCCACTCTTTTAAAGTACCTATATAAAGGTTATTAAAGTCAACAAAGCCTTGTTCGGTAAATGGCTCGGGTGAACGTAATTCGCAGGCTCCAAATGCAGCGAGCGGACGACTTAAAGTGTCGAGATGTTGTTGGATGCGTAAGAAGCCCTCTATTAGTGGCAGCGGCCGACTGAATCGTACACGTTCTAATCTATAACCATCCAGTGCCGTTATACCCGCAGAATACTGCCTTACACCCCGAAGATAACGATATGATCCAGGTGCAAAATTTTTTGTATCAGACATATTTATTTACTTATTTTTTACTACAATACTGCAAAAATAGTTCGACATTCAATGTGGGAAAATGCTGATTATCCTGGGGTTGGTATTATCACCGACCACTTAGAAGATGCTTTTCCAGCCAGGCAAATGCTTTTTCCTGAATATCCCGATTATAATTATGTGTGGTTTTAGGAGAATAAAATGAAGTGTTATCGCCTTTGCCTGCCCAGTCAAAAGCGGACTGGATTTCTGCTTTGGCCTTCATTTTTCCTTCTTCAGGGAAAAGGATATCTTCTTCGCCTACTACAATCATACAGGAATTCGGGGCACTCATGGCTGCAAGATCCGGTATGTCCATCCTGTTCAATACCCCTGGCAATAAGCAAAAGGATCCAACAGCACCACTCAGATTATAATGTTGCTGCGTGTCACCGGTTGTCATCCATCCAACACTTACAGAAGCTTTTATCCGCGTATCCAGTGCCGCAAGTATATTGGTTCTCCATCCGCCGCCGGATAAGCCGGTTACTCCGATTCTTTTCATATCCACTTCAGGGCGGGTAGCTAAATAATCAATACATCTTGAATCGTCATAGTAGTTAACTCCAGCCCAGGTAGTCCCCGCCCAATTTAACTGCCTGACACCATAATATAAAAGATCACGGAACTTATTATCAAACTGATTGTATTCTTCAGCTGATAGTGAAAAAGGATCAAAATTATCTGGTATTCCATTGATGCCTTTAGGAACACGGGCACCGAAATGATGTGCATCTATTACGATAACCGCATAACCTCTTTTAACCAGTTCTTCTGTTAAATAGGCACCCTCGTAGTATTCTTTACGATGTTTCACCAATAGTTCATGATCCTTACCGCCATTGGCAATCCGGTCTTTGCCAAATCCCATTGGGCCACCCCATTCATGCAGTGCAACGATACCCGGAACCGGTTGTTTAATTCCTTTTGGCAATAAAAGGTAGGCCTCCAGCCGATGCCAGGGCGTAGTATTAAAAAGTATTTTTTCGAAAGTGTGTGTACCCCTGTCTTCTCTGTGAATCACCTGGGGTGCCAGGTTTAAAGGACCGGGATTATAGTTCAATCCATCCAGCAAGCATTTCCGGGCAGCAGCTTGCCACCGTTTATAACTGCCACGTGGATTCTTTTTTCTCCAGTTTGCAACCGTCAGATCCATAGGGTTGTTTGCCCGGATACCTTCAAGAACCGGTTCTAAGGACCCATAAAGGTTTAATGGATTCTTGATAGAAGGAATGGTGGGTGTATTAGCGGCCGCACCCGACTGAAAGGAAAATAATCCCGAAGAAGCTAAAACGGCAGAGCCGATTGCAGATGTTTTTAAAAAATTTCTTCTTTCCAATTTTAATATGTTTTAAATTGAATATATTATTTTTTTTGCAGATTTATACATAGTAATTTGATTTACCTGTGGTTGTTGTTTTCACCAGGCTCTTGCAGCGCCAACTACAGGAAAATTTAATTTTCGAATCCCTTCTCGATTTTCCATTTCGAGGATTCCCCTGATAATATGTATTTTTGTAAAATTTTGATTTCGCTGGATGACTAAAAACACTTTTCCTGCCCTTGATGGCAAGTATTGTAATTCAATAAATACCTATTCCAGATTTTTAACCCGTGAGGTAACGATCGGCCATATCCCAATGGGTGCCCTTAATCCGATCAGGATCCAGAGTATGACCACCACAGATACCATGGATACCATTGGTACGGTTGAGCAATCTATTCGTATGGTTGATGCAGGCTGCGAATATGTTAGAATTACTGCTCCAAGTGTTAAGGAAGCAAAAAACCTGGCGAACATTAAGAAGGAATTAAAGTACAGGGGTTATGATGTGCCACTGATTGCCGATATACATTTTACGCCCAATGCTGCCGAAGAAGCTGCCAGGATTGTTGAAAAGGTGCGAATTAATCCTGGGAATTATGCAGATAAGAAGCGTTTTGAAAATTTTGAATACACTGGTGCTGAATATCAGGCAGAACTGGAAAGGATATACAAGAAATTTGCCCCTCTGGTAAAGGTCTGCAAAGAATACGGGACAGCCATGAGGATAGGGACCAATCATGGTTCACTTTCAGACCGGATCATGAGCCATTATGGGGACACTCCCCGTGGTATGGTCGAATCCGCGATGGAATTCATGCGCATGTGTGAGGATTTGAACTATTATAACCTCGTTATTTCGATGAAATCGAGTAATCCGCAGGTCATGGTTCAGGCTTACCGCCTTCTTGTGGAAACCATGGTGAATGAGGGAATGAATTATCCATTGCATCTTGGAGTTACCGAAGCGGGTGATGGTGAGGACGGCCGGATTAAATCTGCCCTAGGAATTGGAGCATTGCTTGAAGACGGCCTTGGGGATACTATCCGTGTTTCCCTAACCGAAGATCCTGAATTTGAAGCACCGGTTGCTATTGCCTTAGCTGATAGATATAAGTGGAGAGAGAGTAACCAGTTATCAGTTGCCAGTTACCAGTTATCAGAGGAATCCAGCCAGTCAACAGATAACAGACAACAGGTAACAGAAAATGGGCAACAGGCAACTCATAATCCTTACGAATACCAAAAGCGCCATACCACAGAACTAAACACCTTTATTGGCGGGCATCAGGTGCCCCGCGTGGTTATCGATATTTCAAACAAGAATCTTAAAGATCCGGCAATTTTGTCGGAAGTGGGATACCTTTATTCTGTTCTGCTTGATAAGTACAATATGGCTGAGCAATCTACTGATTTTGTATATCTGGCGGATGAACTTCCCTCGTTTAATTTTCCGGGAAACCTGAAACAGCTTTACAATTATTCAACCTGGAAGGGACTTGAAAATAAGAGCAATTGTCATCCTTATTATTCACTTAAGGAATATGTTGCAGCAGAGGTACGGGATTCTTCACTCAATCTGGTTGCTATTTCAGGTTCGGATATCGATACAGAAATTTTCAATGAAATTCTACTGGATAATACCCTTGTTTTTGTTCTTGAAACTCAGTCAATCTGTGGATTACAGGATCAGCGACAGGCATTTTTCAAACTGGTGGAACTGGGGCTTGAAATGCCCGTGATTATCAAACGGACTTACCATTTGAAGTCCTCAGTTCAAGCGCCTGAAAATGCTGAAGTTTTACCAGAAGTGACTGATTTTCAATTATATTCTGCAGCCGACCTCGGAGGATTGATGTTGGATGGTTTTGGTGATGGAATTTGGGCAGATGCACCTGATATTTCGGCTAAAACTATACTTTCAACTTCATTCGGAATCTTGCAGGCTACCCGTTCAAGGATTTCGAAGACCGAATATATTTCCTGTCCGAGTTGCGGCAGAACCTTGTTTGATCTTCAGATCACTACCCAAATGATACGAAGTCGTACAGATCATCTCAAGGGTCTCAAGATCGGGATCATGGGTTGTATTGTAAATGGTCCGGGTGAGATGGCCGATGCCGACTATGGATATGTGGGTACCGGCCCGGGTAAAATTACTCTTTACCGAGGCAAAGAAGTAGTCAAAAAGAATGTGAATACTGAAAATGCACTGGATGAATTGATTGGTATCATTCGGGAAGATGGTAATTGGCTGGAGCCTGAGCATGAGTAGAATTAGTTATGTCATGATCGCTTTGATCATCCTGTTGAACCTTGGCTTTGATCAGATCTCAAAAACTATTATCAGGAATGAAGTCAACTATTATGAGATCATTAGCCTGATCGGTAATTGGTTCACGATTACTAAAGTCGAAAATACAGGTGCATTTTTAAGTGCAGGGAGTGCTCTGCCGTACTTCATTCGCCTGATTCTGCTATCGGTAATCCCTCTTGTTTTCCTTTCTTATGGTTTATATATGGTTCTGGTCAAAAAAGATATGCCAAACATGCAGATAGTTGGATGGTGTTTCATAATTGGAGGTGGGGCAGGAAATCTTTACGACCGGATTGTGCATGGTTCAGTGACTGATTTTTTACACCTGGATCTGGTTTTGTTTCAGACTGGAATCTTCAACCTTGCCGATGTTTCAATAATGACCGGAATGCTTTTAGTTTTAAGCAGACAGTTCATATACAAAAAGGAGGAATCCCTGACATTCTAAACCAATTGAATGTGTAGTTTTATTCATTGCTATCCCATTTTTTAGCAGCAGTGTTTATTTATAATCTTTCTAAACGTATGTGTTTACAAAGGTGTGACATAATGAAAATCGCTTATATGTTACATTTGTATTGGTTTATATAGGAATAGCAACTTGAAGTATTTAAAAATTATTGCCTTTACTCATAAGTACGTCGACCTTAAAGATTTAGGTAAGTTTGTTATCTGTAATGAGTATTTGGGAAGTTGTATTGAAAGTGTTAAAACGAAGTTTGATATACCTGAGATCTTTTACCTGGGTACGTGTAATCGCGTAGAATTTGTATTTACTGCAGAACAAAACCTGGATGATCAATTTGTCAAGGATTTTATTCAAGCGCTTAATCTACCTGTCTCAGAGGATCAGCTTGATACATTTGTGAAACAAGCTGCGATTTATGAGGATGTAGAAGCTCTTAATCATTTACTTCGGATTTCATGTTCACTCGAGAGTCTGGTTGTCGGCGAGAAAGAAATTCTTGCTCAGTTGCGTAAGGCTTATGAAACCTGTCGTGTATCCGGATTCACAGGTGATTATTTACGACTGATTATGAGCCGGGTTGTGAAAACTGCTAAGGAAGTGTATACCCATACCGGGATTGCAAGAAAGCCTATTTCAGTCGTTTCATTAGCCTATCGTAAACTCCGCGAGTTGAAAATGTGTACCAATGCAAAGATATTGATTGTTGGGGCAGGAGAAACAAACCGTAACATTGCCAAATACCTTAAAAAACATAAGTATTCAAATTTTGTGGTGTTTAACCGAAGTCTTGAGAATGCTAAAACACTTTCATCAGAATTGGGTGGAAACGCTTTCAGCCTCGAAGAACTGAAAATCTACAAAGAAGGATTCGACGTCATTATTACCTGTACCAGTGCAACTGAGCCAATTATTAGCAATGAGATTTACCAGTCGCTATTGAACGGAGATACTTCCGGTAAAGTAATTGTAGATCTTGCTGTTCCTAATGATACCAGTCCCGAAGTGCTGGAGAAAAATCCGGTTACATTTATCGAGGTACACAGTCTGCAGGAAATAGCAAACAGTAATTTAAAAGACAGGTATGATGAGCTTGTTCATGCAGAGCGTATTATTGATCGGAACATTGAAGAGTTCAAGCCTGTTTTAAAGCAGCGTCGGGTAGAGATCGCTATGCGCGAAGTACCTCAGAGGATTAAAGAGATTAAAGAAAATGCGTTGACCAAGATTTTTGTCAATGAGATTGAAGAGATGGATGATAATTCCCGCGAAGTATTAGGCCGAATAATAAATTATATGGAGAAAAAGTACATCAGTGTCCCGATGGTTATGGCCAAGGATATACTGATAAAAAATAGCTGATTATCAGTTGATCCCAATCATTTTGGCTATTTTTGGCATTCAAAATAATAATCCGGAATAATTTTATAAACATGTCTGATCAATTGCCTGAGGATAATAAAAAATCAAAAATTCTTATTGGAACGCGAGGTAGTGAGCTTGCATTATGGCAAGCTAATTTTATTAAGGATCGTCTGGCAGAAATTGGGCATGACTCAGAGCTTAAAATTATTAAGACTCAGGGTGATAAAATATTGAATCTCAGTTTCGATAAGCTCGAAGGAAAGGGTTTTTTTACCAAGGAACTTGAAGAAGAATTACTGAACGGAACCATTGATCTTGCCGTTCATTCGCATAAAGATCTTCCAACTACAAATCCGGAAGGCCTGATCATAGCAGCCGTATCCGAGCGTGAAGATCCCGCAGAGTTATTAGTGATTTTAAAGGATTGCGTAGATATTCAGCAAAAACTGTCAGTTAAGTTTGGGGGTATGGTTGGAACCTCCTCAAACCGTCGTAAATCTCAGTTACTGGCTGTACGGCCTGATTTTGAGATCGAGGATTTGCGAGGCAATGTTCAAACCCGCCTTCAAAAATTACGTGATGAGAATTATGATGCGATCATGCTTGCCAAAGCCGGCGTAGTCAGGCTGGGTTACGATCTGAGTGAGGAATTCCATGTTGAAGAACTGGAACCAACTGAATTGATCCCGGCACCTGCACAGGGGGTTTTAGCTGTACAAATCCGTGAAAGTGATACTTCCCTTTTTGATTTGTTGCAGCCCCTCAATGATGAGATTGTTGCCGAACAGATTGCTGTAGAACGCAAGGTTCTGAATATGTTTGAAGGGGGATGTCAATTGCCTCTGGGATGTTATTGCCGCAAAGATGGTTCATTGTTTCAGGTATGGACAGCCAAGGCATCAGACGGAACAGATTTCCCTGACCGACTTTTCATGCAATCTAAAACGACCAAAGGGCTTGCAGAAAAAATTGTAGCCAAATTTGCTCCCGACCGCAAATTTCCGGCTAATGTATTTATCAGCCGCGAACTTTCGGAAAGCAGCTACCTGAGAAATGCACTTGAGAAGCATCAAATAGAAATCGAAGACAGGTCTCTCATCAGAACTTTTCCATCAATTAATAATCTCGATCCCTTTATTCTGAGAAATATTGACTGGGTGTTCTTCAGTAGTAAGAATGCCATTGAATATTTCTTAAAACTGGATCCACAGCTACCCAAAAAAGTCAAATTCGGGGTATTGGGCAGAGGATCTGAAGATGCACTCAGACTGCATGGCAAGGTTGCTGACTTTAATGGTGAGGAAGAAGGAATTGATACCAAAGATATTGCCTTAGAATTTGCAAAACTGGCAAACGGAAGCAATGTGCTGTTCCCGAGTGCTAAAGGCTCATTGAAGACTATACAAAAGGCATTGTCTGACGACACTAAAATAGTTGAACTGACTGTATATGAAACAGTTAGTGAAGATAATGTAGCCCAATCCTTTGCCGAAGTGCTGATTTTTACAAGCCCCTCGAATGTGGATTCTTATTTTGCAGAGAATTTACTGGAGCCGGATCAGCAGGTTATCTGTATTGGAAAAACAACCGGCCAGAAATTTGATGAAATGGGTGTGAAATACACATTGCCTTTTTCGCCGGATGAAATGGGCTTAGCTGAAGCTGTATTTGCACTGGATTATTAAGTCCGGTTGAACAAATTTTATAAATCAAAGGATCATATGTTAATCCGTCCAAGAAGATTAAGGAAATCACCCATTTTGCGCGAAATGGTTTCAGAAACCAGGCTGTCGAAGGATATGTTTATCTATCCGTATTTTGTGGTGCCTGGAAAAAATGTGGCGCAAGGTATTGACTCGATGCCCGGAGTGAGTCATTTTTCTGTTGATACGCTGATAAAAGACGTTGAAAAATCACTTTCGCTGGGCATTAATAAAGTTTTACTTTTTGGAGTAGGGGAAGAAAAAACAGAAGATGCCAGTTCATCTTATGATAAACATTCAGTTGTTGCAAATGCAGTCCGGGAATTAAAAAAAGAGTTTGCTGATGACCTTTATGTGATCACAGATGTTTGTACCTGTGCTTATACTACTCACGGGCATTGCGGTATTCTGCAGCAGGATTATGTTCAGAATGATAAAACGGTTGAAATTTTAGCTAGAATGGCCCTGAGCCATGCACAGGCCGGTGCTGATATGGTTGCGCCTAGTGATATGATGGATGGCCGGATTCTTGGCATACGTGAAATGCTGGATCAAAATAATCTGGAAAATATTGCAATAATGAGTTATAGCATAAAATTTGCTTCAGCTTATTACGGTCCATTCAGAGAGGCTGCTGATTCGGCGCCTGGCAAAGGCGACAGAAAGGCATATCAGATGGATTTTCGCAATCCCCGCGAAACGATGCGGGAATCTGCTCTGGATGAGCAGGAAGGTGCGGATATTCTGATGGTTAAGCCTGCATTGGCCTACCTCGATGTAATTAAGAGCCTGAGAGAGAGTACAGACCTGCCGGTGGCATGTTATAATGTTTCAGGAGAATACTCGATGGTAAAGGCCGCAGGTGCCAAAGGCTGGATCGATGAGCAGAAGGTGATCATGGAAAATATGTATGCATTCAGCAGAGCCGGTGCGAATATTATTATTACGTATCATGCGAGGGAGATAATGGAGAAGAGCTGGATTTGAATTGAGAGTGGAGAGTGGAGAATGGAGAGTTAGTATTGAGTACATAGTATTGAGACAGATAAGTACTAAGTTTGACAATTAGTAATAAATCACAGATAGCAGATAACAGAAAACAGAATTGATTAGTAGACATTTAGTACTAAGTACTAACATTCTCAACTCTCAATTCTCAACTCTCAATTAAAAAAGAATGTTAGGATCACTAAAAAAGATGTTTTCAGGTTCGGATGAAGAGACTCCGGTAAATACAGTAGGAAAGCCTGATATTTCAAGGGAGAAGTCTGCCGAGTTGTATGAAAAGTCAAAAACCTATTTTCCGGGAGGGGTAAACTCTCCGGTAAGGGCTTTTAAATCTGTTCATGGAACACCTTTGTTTATCCAAAAGGGTGATGGCTGCCATATCTGGGATGCTGACGGGAATCAGTTCATTGATTTTTGTGCTTCATGGGGACCGCTGATTCTCGGACATAATCATCCGGTGGTTCGTGAAAAAGTGATCGAGGCAATGCAGAACGGGATGAGCTTTGGCGCACCTACTGCGCTTGAAAATCAATTGGCCGAGCTCATTCTGAAGAATAATAAATATATCCGTAAAATTCGCTTTACCAGTTCAGGAACAGAAGCCGTGATGTCGGCAATTCGTCTTGCACGTGGCTATACCAAGCGTGATAAGATCATTAAGTTTGAGGGATGCTATCATGGTCATTCTGATTCATTGCTGGTTAAGGCAGGTTCCGGCCTCGTAACATTTGGGGAAACCTCATCCGCAGGTATCCCGAAATCTTTTGCTGATGAAACGATTGTTGTTCCATTGAATAATGAACAGGCCGTTAAGGAGGCATTTGAACAATTTGAAGGGGAGATCGCTGCGGTGATTATTGAACCTGTTCCTGCCAATAACGGACTGTTGCTTCAGACTAAAGAATTTTTAGAGTTTCTTCGATCGATATGTTCAAAGAATAAATCGCTCCTAATTTTCGATGAGGTCATTTCGGGATTTCGTATTGGTTTTGAAGGTGCTGCAGGTTTTTATGGCATCCAGCCGGATATCATCACTTATGGTAAAATAATAGGTGGTGGTTTGCCGGTAGGTATGTACGGTTCATCAGTAGAAATAATGGAAATGATATCTCCGGATGGTCCTGTTTATCAGGCTGGTACGCTTTCCGGAAACCCTGTGGCCATGGCTGCAGGAATTGCCCAGTTGACTGAACTCTCGAAATCTGGTTTTTATAAAGATTTGAACAATAAGACTCTGGATTTTACTGAATCAATTCAACGTTTTGCCACAGCAAGAAATTATAAGTTCAGGGTGTTTACAATTGGTTCGATTTTCTGGTTCGCATTTACGGATCAGGAAAAGATCAGTGCTGCAGAAGAGATCGATGCATCAAGTATGGAGAAATTTAAAATCATGCATCGTGAATTGCTAAACCGCGGTATTTATTTAGGTCCATCTGGATATGAAGTTGGATTTGTATCATCTATCCATTCTAAAGTAGATCTCGAAAAGGCAAAAAGGGCCATTTTTGAAAGCCTCGACGTCGTGTTCAGAGGAGGAAGAACAACGTAATGAGAAGACCATTGGTGATATTTTATTTTCTCATTATTTACGCCATATTTCAACTGATTTGGTGGGGCAGGTTATTGCTCATCGCCAATCCCAACAGTAAAGGTATGGTGCTTGGTGAAACCGCCGTATTCCTTTTAATTTTTTTTGTGGGTGCATATTATTTACAAAAAGCTTTATACCAGGAAAGAAAACTGCATCACCAGCAAAAGAACTTCCTTTTATCGGTTACTCATGAACTGAAATCACCACTTGCATCTATAAAGTTATACCTGCAGACTATCCTGAAAAGGGAACTGGATGCGGCTCAGCAAAAGTCATTTATTACCAATTCTTTAAAGGATATTGAGCGATTGGATGATCTTGTTGAAAATATGCTTTTGGCAACTAAGATTGAAAGTAACTCCTACACATTTCCCAAAGAGAGTTTTAATCTTTCTGAACTGGTCAATTCTGTAGCCGGGAGACTTCAGGTTCATACTTGCAGCTCACAGATCATTAAGCTTTCTGTACAGCAGGGAATTTCTTTGGTTGGCGATAAATTTGCCTTAACTTCAGTAGTTACAAATCTGATAGAGAATGCGGTCAAATATTCGCCCCCTTGTGCTGAAGTAAATGTTAGTCTGAAGCGCAACGCCGAGCAGATCCAGTTTATTGTGGCCGATTCTGGTATTGGTATCAATGATCAGGAAAAATCACGTATTTTTGAGAAGTTTTACAGGGTAGGAAGCGAAGATACTCGCAAAACAAAGGGTACCGGACTTGGATTATTCATTGTAAAACAGGTTCTTGATAAGCATCAGGCCTCGATAAAAGTAAAAAATAACCAGCCTTCGGGAACAATTTTCGAAGTAACATTTAACGCAAATGCTAACTAAACAAAGAATTCTACTCGTAGAAGACGAAGAGCATCTTCTGGAAGCCATTAAACTAAATCTGGAGATGGAAGGGTACAAAGTATCCACTGCTACAGATGGTAAAAAGGCCCTCAAAATTTTCAAGGAAGAACGATTTAATCTGATCATTCTTGATGTAATGATTCCGGAGATTGATGGATTTCAGGTAGCTGAGACTATCCGGCTAGAAAATACAGAGGTGCCAATTATGTTCCTGACTGCTAAGAACACCAGTGAGGATCGTGTTCTTGGATTGAAAAAGGGCGCAGATGACTATCTGACCAAACCATTTAATCTCGAAGAATTGATTCTAAGGGTAGGGATATTAGTAAAACGTAGTTTGAAAGGTGATGAGCTTAAGGAATTGAATTCCTATAAGATCGGTGATAAGACCATTTACTTTAACTCATTTGAATTAAAGACCGATGATGGTACTATAACTCCGCTAACCAAGAAGGAAACCATGCTGTTAAAACTTTTGATTGAGCGCCGCAATGAGGCTGTATCAAGAGAGCAGATTCTGGAAACTGTTTGGAATTATGATGTATATCCTTCAACAAGGACGATCGACAATTTTATTCTGACATTCCGTAAATATTTTGAACCTGATCAGAAAAATCCGACCTATTTTCATTCTATCAGGGGAGTTGGATATAAATTTACTGATAAGCACTAAAAATGTTTACTAAGAAAGCCCGATTGTGGGTTATAGGGATTGCATTGATTTTGTTAGGCTGGACAATCAGCAAACAGGTTTACGAAATAGCCGCAGTTATTGGGATGGGAATTGGCCTCCTGATTTGGGGCTATTTTAAGGAAGGTACCGTCGTGATGGCAGCCCGTGAATTTCACGCAAAAAATTACGATGCTGCAGAAGAATTGCTCAAAGAAATCGAGGATCCTGATCGCCTGGGGAAACATCGCCGCGGCTTTTATGAATTCATTTATGGGAATATAGAGCTCCATCGTCATAATTATGACGAAGCTGAGAAACATTTTCAGATTGCCACCAGGTTTCCTTTGCGTAATCAGAATGATAAGGCTATTGTGCTGGTTCATCTTGCCAATATCAATCTTCGCAAGAAAGATTATGAGCGCGCATCAGCATACGTAGAGAAGGCCCAAACGTTTAAAATCAGTTCGCGGGTAAAAAACATTATAGAAAAAATTGAAACAGAAATTAAAAAAGCATAGTGAGCGAGAAAATTATTCAAGATAGTCTGTTCCTAAGGGCAGCATTTTCAAAAAGTACAGAACGGCCTCCGGTATGGATGATGCGTCAGGCTGGTAGATTCATGCCCGAATACTGGGAAATAAAAAATAAATACTCCTTTCTGGAGATGTGCAAAACCCCTGAGATTGCTGCAGATGTTACCATGCTGCCTGTTGATCTTTTGGGTATTGACGCCGCAATCCTGTTCTCAGATATTCTGGTAACAGGCGAGGCAATGGGTGGTGATCTTAGTTTTACCCAGGGTGTTGGCCCCAAATTCGCAAATCCGGTGCGTAGTCAGGCTGATGTAGACAAGCTTCTGACTGATGTTGATGATAAGCTGCAGTATGTTGCGGATGCGATTAAGGTCATTCAGCAAAGGCTGAACGGAAAGATCCCCCTGATTGGTTTTGCCGGTGCTCCATTCACGGTGATGAGCTATCTGGTAGAGGGTGGATCATCGAAGGATTTCAAGCTGACCAAGCTGATGCTGCACAATCATCCTGAGATGGCTCATGCTTTGCTTGCTAAGATTGCCAAAGTGACTATTAACTATCTGAATCTTCAGATCGATGCCGGTGTAAATGCCGTGCAATTGTTTGACAGCTGGGCATTGGCATTATCTTGGGATGATTATCATGAATTTTCACACCGGTACAATAAGCAAATCATTGAAGGCCTGAACAGAAAAGATGTTCCGGTGATATCTTTCTGTAAGGGAAGTTCGGTTTTTGCACCAATCATGGCTGAGGCAAAACCGGATGTGGTTTCAATCGACTGGAATGCCGACCTGCTGGATATCAAGAAGAAACTTCCTGCCGGAATGGCTGTACAGGGGAATCTTGATCCGCATATTCTGTATGCCGAGAAGCACGTGATCAAAGACCGGATCCATCGTTTGTTCGAGCGAATGCGCGGCGAAGATGGCTTTATTTTCAACCTTGGTCATGGAATTATGCCGGATATTCCTTTTGATAATGTGAAGTATGCGGTGGAGTTGGTTAAGGAGTTTAGGTACGAGGTCTGATGTATGAAGTCTGAGGTCTGAAGTCTGAGGACTGATGTATGAAGTCTGAGGTCTGAAGGGCCGGTATTATAATACTACTATGGTTAATAAGGATTTTGGTTTTAAGTTTATGTATTATATAATTAATTTCTGTAGTTCGGCTCATATCTCAGACATCAGACTTCAGACCTCCAACCTCATACCCCAATGACGTACCTCTACCTCAAGGCAATCCATATCATTTTTGTCGTCAGCTGGATGGCGGGGCTCTTTTACATTGTACGTCTGTTTATATACCATGTTGAGGCTAATGAAAGGCCGGAGCAGGAACGCATCACACTTCAGAAGCAGTTTGAGATCATGCAGCATAAACTGTGGTACATTATTACTACCCCTGCAATGGTGCTTTCGGTTATTGCCGGGATAGGTATGATCTGGCTTAATCCGGCATTATTGAGCATGAACTGGATGCTGGTTAAACTAGCCTTCGTACTTGGTCTTCTGATCTATCATTTTATCTGCCAGAATATAATAAACAAGCTAAAACAGGGTGTTTTCAGCTGGACTTCCACGCAGTTGAGATTCTGGAACGAACTCGCAACGATCTTTCTGGTTGCCATTGTCTTTACAGTGATTTTGAAAAGTGCTGTTGAATGGGTCTATGGCTTAAGCGGACTGATACTCTTCAGCGCGGTCATCATGGCTGCAGTTAAGATCTACAAGTATTATCGGTTGAAAGGTAAATAATCCTTTTCTGTCATCTTTTGATCCAATATATTTCTGAGCAATCAGAAAAACATTGTGTTGCACATTGTCTCTTCCTCTCGTCTTAGTTTAAATGAGTTCGATATAGAAATATTTAAAGATTAATCTTTAACCACATAGATTGAATTTATTATGCTTTAAAGGACACACATAGATTGTAAATCACATAGATTGAAGCGAAGCTCAAGGCTATCTCTGTCTAAAATGAAGCTTGGTTACTATAAAATCCTATGTTCCTATGTGGTTTTTAAACATTATGTCGAGTTTACTTTAGTTTAAATATATGTTTATGAAACTCTCCCTGAAAGTTGCATTGATCATAATGGTAATCACATTTGTAAGCTGTGATAAAGAAGAAAGACTACAGTCAAAGTTGGAGGGTTCCTGGGAATTGAGGCATATTGAGGGTGGTTACAGACCAGCAAATTCCCCTTCTGATTATGAGCCTGGAAATGGCAATATCCTGAAATTTGATGGGAATAAATTTCAGCAAAAATACGGCACTAACCCCGCTATAAATGGCACTTACACCATTATTGAAGAAGAAACTAATGTAAACGGGGATAATCTGTCTTATAAGATAGATTTTCAAAGTGATCAAAATATAGGTGATCCTTTCTTTAAAATTTCCGGAGGTAAATTAAGGCTATATTATGGGCAGATTGCGGCGGATGGGTTTGTAAGTAGCTATGAGAAGCAAAAAGAATGAAGGGTATCACCCGGGTTTAATGTGAGTCGGATATAACGTTTTCCGCATTGCGAAGGCGGGGATTTTCAGCATAAATGTTGATGCGGATTGTCAGAAGTATGAATGTGAAGGTCTGTATATATTGGATTCATATTGTCTATCGTTGTTGTTTCGTTACACTTGCCACAAACTTATTTATGGAACCTATAAAATTCTCTCAATCTTCCCCAAAAGCCTGGTTTGTAGATTTTTATCATACTTTATTAAATATCCCCATTCTCAACCCAATTACCTAATCCAAATTGAAAATTATACAAGCAATTAATATCGATCGTTCAATTTTTATGGAAGCAGAAGAAATTGACAGGTAAGCCACCTTTATATAATTCTATCAAATTCAACTCCGGCAACTTAAAGCAAGGTTATTTTATCTGCTGTGAATAATCTCAGTTCATATTCCAAAATGATTCTTAGGTATGGCCGGCCATTTATCCTAAATCTGTATTTTTATACTAATTTGCCCCCGCTAAATGCCCCGGATCTGTCCAATGAAGAAAATTCTATTCTTATTCATACTTTCTGTTTTATTTTATTCCTCAGAAGCTCAGATACTGAATGATAGTCTGGAGTACCGTATCCGCCCGGATAGTGTTCGGACTGGTGAACTTTACCTGAGCGTTCATAATTTCAATTACATGCGTAATTATGAATATTTCAATAAAATTCAGGATGGGTATACCTTGTTTGGTGCACAGTTGGAGCCGCAACTCGTTTACTATGCCCATCCCAGATTAGCGGTAACGGCAGGGGTACATCTTCGTAAGGATTTTGGCGGACAAGGAATTTATAGAACTTGTCCTTTAATCAGTTTGAAATATCAGCATGGAAATACCACATTGGTGAATGGGGTCCTGGAAGGCAATATCCATCATCGCATGCTTGAGCCAATATTTGATTTTGAAAAAAAGATTACTGAACCTGTTGAATACGGAACCCAATTTATCATCAATGGCAGAAATTTATTTCTGGATGCCTTCATTAACTGGAAGAAAATGATCTATAAACCAAGTCCGGTGCAGGAGCAAATTCTTGGCGGACTTTCAGCCGAACTTAACCTGATTAATAACACAAGTCTGAGCCTATCCATACCAGTTCAGTTAACTGTTTTCCATCAGGGGGGTCAGATTGATGTCATTGATGACCCTCTGCAAACTTTGGTTAATTCGGCTCTGGGTTTTAAATTAAAGCTTCCGTTTTCGGGTTGGATCAAAAATCTCAGGACAGAGAATTACCTGATTTCTTTTAATGATCTTTCATTTACTGATCTTCAGCCTTATTCCAGCGGATATGGCTGGTACCTTAATGCAGGTTTTGATACCCATAAGTTCGGATCCTTGATGGGAACCCTATGGAAAGGGAATTCCTTTATCTCATCCAATGGAATGCCCTTGTATCAGAGTGTTTCCCAGCACATTGTTCACCCCGGATATACTGAGAAGAATAGAAAATTATTTATACTTCGTTACTCCTACCAGCAGAAGCTAATTCAAAATCTTTACATGGACTTTCGATTCGAACCCATGATGGATTTGGGCAGGCCTGCAGGAACAAGAAAAATTGAGTTTTCTAACTCCTCCTTCCTGATGTATAAGCAGGAGCTTAGATTACGTAAAGCTAAAGGAAGAAAACTGCTGCCAGAGCAATGATTGCAGGAATGCCCTGAACGTAAAATATTGATTTCTGCACGCTGATTGCCCCATAAATCCCTGCAACCAAAACACAGCCAAGGAAAAACATAGCCACATTCTTCGACCAGGTTTCATCCTGTATAATGAGTGACCAGATCAGTCCCGCAGCAAGGAAACCATTATAAAGTCCCTGATTTGCGGCCATAGATTTTGTTTTCTCAAACATATCCGCCGACATCGATTTAAATGTTCTTCTCCCGGCAGTTGTCCAGGCAAACATTTCAAGCCATAGAATGTACAGGTGCTCCAGAGCAACAAAGGCGATTAGTAGTTTGGCGATTAATGTCATAACTCAAATTTTATGATTAATCAATATACTCATTATCCTCATAAAGACGCAGCCGGTTCTTCAGCATGATCACTTCCTCCTGTAAACGCCTCATTCGCCCAAGCAGATGGTCAATGGTGTCAAGCCCTTCTGGATTGATCTCCAGTTCCCTATGAAGTCTGATCATTCGTTCCAGCTTTTCCAGCTGGTCTTCCGGAATATAATCGGTCTGCTGAACTTGTACAATTTCAACCAATCCAAATTCCTTCAGACTGCTGATGAATGTGTATTCAATGTTATGGTAAACACAGAATTCACTTGCCGAAATTAAGTTTGCCTTAGCCATGGCCTTATTTTCTAAGATTTGATAATTCCCTGAACAATTCCTTTTCCTTTTCGCTGAGGTTTGCAGGGATTTTTACTGTATAGGTGATATATAAGTCGCCAAACTGGTTTTCATTTTTATATACCGGAAAACCTTTTCCCTTGAGTTTTACTTTGGTTCCGTTTTGAGTTTCAGGTTTTACGGGTAACTTGACCTTTCCACTCATGGTCTCAATTGTGAGATCCGATCCTAGCACTGCGGTGTAAAGGTCTATCTCTACATTTTTATACAGGTCATTTCCCACACGTTTGAATTCCGGATCATTGGCTATGGAGAAGGTGATTAAAAGATCTCCATTTGGACCACCGTTGATACCTGGCCCACCATGCCCTTTTATTTTGATCGTCTGCCCGTTTTCAATTCCGGCCGGGATGGTTAGTCGGATATTTTTACCATTAACGGTAATGGTTTGTTTCTGAGTAGTGTAGACATCTCTTAAATTGAGACGAAGTTCAGCATTGAAATCCTGTCCCTTAAAATTTGCCTGCCTGCTTTGCCCTGATGATTTTCCGAACATAGAACTAAAGAAATCTGAGAAGTCCTGATCACTGAATGATCCGGTATAGCCTGGCTCACCCGAACTTCTGCCACCGGAAGGTCTGCCTTGCCCTGATGCTTGAAACTGGTCGGCATGTTTCCAGTCTTTACCATACTGGTCATATTTTTTACGCTTTTCAGGATCGCTTAATACCTCATTTGCTTCATTAATCTCCTGAAATTTCTTTTGTGCATCCTTGTCATTTGGGTTTACATCAGGATGATATTTCCGGGCCATTTTTCGATACGCCGCTTTGATATCTTTATCTGTTGCAGATTTAGTTATTCCGAGTGCCTGATAATAGTCGATGAATGCCATGTATAATATTAATGAAAATTATAATATAAAAATACGGATAAGTTTGGAGTGTTGAGTGGTGGGATAATGATAGTTATCGGATGACAAATCAGGAGTAGGGGAAAGGGAGATTCCAGCCTTCGCTGGAATCGGTTCAGATCACTCCCTACTTTTAATGAACCAATCCGCGGCGAGATCATGCCAATCCGGGTTCAGTTTTTCAATTAGATTATTTTTTCAGGATCGTTGCCAGGTCTTTAGTTGTTTTTCTCTGGCGATAGCTAAGTTCATGTCACTAAACTTTTCATACCACACCAGTAATGCTTGTCATCCCCACGAAAGTGGGAACCTCCGCCACTACATCCTGGAAAGTCAGATGAGCGCAGGCCGGAATCGTATTCATACCGCCAGAGGCATATAGGATGAGAAGAGAGTATGGCTTTTCAACAACCATTAATAGCAGCATTATCTTACCCATCTAAACCGGATCGAAGCGACAGCTTTTTGCCAGTACTTGTGAGCATCTCTACAACAATTGTCATGGCAAAAACTAAAGCGGAGAGCCGGACTGTACAAAGCGATGGGCAGAGGCCTTGCTTTCCAAAAAATTATAGAAACACTTGTTGCCAACCTCTTTAATTGCGCAAATTTTATTGCTCAAGATCTAAAATTATTCTATCTCTAATTTTAACTTAATGCCCCAACAACTCTTCACCCATGGGCATTTTCCTTAAAAGTAAAATTTTTGCATTTTTTTTTCTTCCTGATGCAACTAAATGGTACTTCCAATCATCTTACCTTTAAAGCGTATGAATTTGGACCGGACATTTACTATAGATAGTTTGCTGGATGGGTGCAAAAAAGGTGATCGAAAAGCACAGGAGAGCCTTTACAAAGCACTTTCTTCTAAAATGATGGGGGTCTGTATGCGATATGCGAAAGATACTTTTGAGGCAGAGGATATTCTGCAAATGGGTTTTGTTAAGGTTTTTCAAAAGGTTTCGGAGTTTAGAAGTGATGGCTCTTTTGAGGGTTGGATCAGAAGAATTATGGTGAACACGGCTATCGAAACCTATCGTAAGAATCTGAGAAGTTTAAATGTGGTGGATATTGATGAGGTTTACGATCAGCCGCAATCAACATTTGATATGGGTAAACTGGAATTGAATGATTTGATGAAGCTGGTTCAGCAACTCTCAAATGGTTATCGGATTGTCTTTAATATGTATGCAATTGAAGGCTATTCGCATAAGGAAATTGCAAAGGAATTAGGAATATCGGAAGGCGCTTCGAAATCACAATTGTCGAGGGCCAGAGCAATATTGAAAGATAAAATAATTAAAATGGAGGGCTTAAATTATGCATCCAATATCGGATAAAGAACTGGATAAATTATTCCAGCAGCGTTTTGGAGATCTCGAGATCGAGCCTTCGGCTGCTGTTTGGGAAAAAATTACCGGTACTATGGATCAGAAAAGGAGGAAATCAGCTTTTCCTTCATTCTGGATGGCTGCTGCCAGTATTGTAGTATTGATCTCTGTCGGTTTTTGGTATTTCCGTCCACAGGAAGTGATCAAACTGCAAGGGCGTTCAGAAATAGCTCAGATTATGGAGGATTCCTCCCGCACTGAGTTGAAAGGGCCGGCGCTTTCAACCAAAGAGCCGCTAAGTAGCTCTCAAACAGTAAAAACGGTTCTTTCAGATTTTAGTCTGGCAAATGCCTCCGGAATAAATTCGAACGATTATTCCTTGATAGAGAAAACTCCCACTGCTGAGCCTGAAATTACATTCGCCGCATCGCCAGAGCCTGTTGTTATTGCCTCAGAACCTGTTAAAAAGGTCAGTCAGGTTCAGCCAAAGAAAGTAGTTAAGGTACCCACCAGATATTCAGGCGATCAGTCGGCGCTTGATGTAACCCAAGCGGATATGATGGCTATAACTGATTTCTCTGTGGATGAGATCAATCCGGATGAATCAGAGGTCAGAAGTCAGAGGAAGATCAGAAGCATAGGAAGCCTGGTCAACTTTGTAATCGCAAAGGTTGATAAGCGTGAAGATAAACTCATCGAGTTCAAGGATAGCGATGAAGGATCGGAGGTATCAGGTATCAATTTAGGTTTAGTAAAAATTAAAAGCAGAAAATAGATTAACCCATATACATCATTAAAAAAATGAAAAGATTATTAATTTGCTCCATCTTATCAATGTTTGCGGCAGGGGGATTTGCACAGGATAAAAAGGATACAGTCCTGATTATTACACGTGATACGTTAAAAAATGACAAGAGAACAGTTACTATCAGGATGGGTGACAGCGATTCGAATGATAGTACAGCAAATGACTCAAAGCCAGCATCCAAAGTCACTTTTCAGTTCATTGCTGCCCGTTTTGATATTGGTTTGAGTACCTATAC
This sequence comes from Daejeonella sp., assembly GCF_030695525.1. Lineage (GTDB taxonomy): Bacteria > Bacteroidota > Bacteroidia > Sphingobacteriales > Sphingobacteriaceae > Daejeonella. Next base: position 103,793 of record NZ_JAUYSS010000047.1, read on the forward strand.
CGATAAGGGAAGTTATACCTTGTCGCCTGCAAATTCTTACCTGGAACGTGAGACCTGGAAAAGCAGCAATTTTGGTTTCGAATTTTTTCAGATGGGCTATCGTTTCAACAGTCACTTTAAGATCTATGCCGGTGCTGGGCTCGACTGGAATCATATGCGTCTGAAGCAAAATATTACTTTCCAAAAGGATAAATCTACTCTGACTTATGTGACAGATGCAGTGGATTATAAGAAGAACCGCTTCTCCAGTCAGTATTTGCGAATCCCGCTATCATTTCAATTCCGCACAAATGATGATAAGAAAGGGGATAAGCTGAATTTCGTTATCGGTCCGGAAATTGGTTTCCTTCTGAATGGTAAGGTTAAACAGGTGAGCAGTGAAAACGGAAAGGATAAGTTTAAAGATGATTATAACTTGAATCCATTCCGTTACGGAGCTTTTGCCCGGCTGGGATATGGCGGTATGGGAGTTTATGTAAAATATTATGGTAATGATGTTTTTGCTGAGGGACAGGGACCTGCAGATTTTAAAAACCTTTCTTTCGGACTGATGTTCGGATTCTGAACAACCTGAGGAATAGAAACCCCGCATCTGTTATTAGAACAAGAGGCGGGGTTTTTTTATATATTTGATTCCATGTCAGATTCTCTTATTTGCCTTGAAAAAGTTAGCCTTCATTATGCCAATGATACCAAAGCAGGTGTTAGTGAAATTGATTTTTCCATCAATAAGGGCGATTTTGTTGCCATTGTTGGTGAAAGCGGAAGCGGGAAAAGCACTTTACTTAAATTAATCTTTGGCCTGCTTGCTCCAGATTCAGGAGAGGTATTTTTTAAGGGCCGCCATCTTGAGGGACCGCATGAAAAGTTAATTCCTGGCCATGATTCAATGAAAATGCTGAGTCAGGATTTCAATCTGAATATTTATGCCAGGGTGTATGAAAATATTGAAAGCATGCTTTCTAATGAGGATCTGAAGGGAAAGAAGCAAAAAGCAGCCGATATGATGAAGCTGCTTGGCATTGAACATCTTGCCAATAAGAAGATTGTAGAACTGAGCGGCGGAGAGCAGCAGCGTGTGGCTCTGGCCCGGGCAATTATTACCGAGCCCGAAGTGTTACTGCTGGATGAGCCTTTTAGTCAGCTGGATGCTTTGCTAAAAAATCAGTTTCGTAAAGATTTGAAGCATTTATGCGATCTCCTGGGCATTACTATTATTATGGTTTCACACGATCCTGTGGATGGGCTTACTCTTTCCAATAAGATGATTATTCTGAAAGATGGTAAACTAATTGAATCGGGAAGGCCTGAGGATCTGTATGCTAATCCTTCACATACCTATACTGCAAAACTATTAGGAAATGCCTTTGTACTTCCAGCTGAAGAGGCGAGGACTCTGGGTATTCGGACTAAAATGAACACGGTGATGATCTATCCGGAATGGGTTCAACTGAAAAGTGGGTGGAGTAGCAGAAGCTATGTGGTGAAGGAGGTATTTTTTAAAGGGTTCTATGAAGACCTTTTACTAGAGAGAAATGGGATTGAATTGATCACGATTAATCTGAAGCCGGGGAGTTATGAGAAGGGGGATGGGGTGCAAGTGATTATAGGACGCTACCTTGAATTTGAATAGGATTATAGAATTGAAGGATTATAGGGTTGAAGGATTAATAGGATTGAAGGATTTTTTTGTTACTATAATTTTAGTGGAGTGGGATTATGTAGGTTTCTTTATTAAATCAATTTAGATGAAATATGAAGAGCTTACTCATGAAATCATTGCCTGCTCGATGAAAGTCCACGGAGTTCTTGGGAATGGTTTTCAGGAGGTTATTTATCAGCGGGCATTAGCCATTGAATTAGAAAGATCAGGTCTGCGTTATAAACAAGAAATGGTCATGGACATCTATTATGAAGGAATAAAGCTTGGGACAAGGAGAGTTGATTTTTTTGTAGAGGAGCTTATTATGCTGGAACTGAAAGCCCTGATTAGAATGGAAGATGTGCACCTTGCGCAGGCGATGAATTATTGTCAGGCCTATAATTTGCCTATTGGATTATTGATAAATTTTGGCGCAAAAAGACTTGAATTTAAGCGGGTGTATAATCTTAATCATGCGGATAATAAAAATTACCAGAAGAATTAGGATTATAGGATTGAAGGATTAAAAAGTGGGGTAGGATTAATAGGATTGGAGGATGATAGGATTAAAAAAGTAGTAGGATTAATAGGATTAAAGGATGATAGGATTAATAAAGTGATGCGATTAATAAGATTATAGGATTAAAGAAAATGGTTCTTAATCTCCAATCCTATAATCCTTTACTCCTAATCCCCAATCCTTTAATCCTATCATCCTATTAATCCTAATTAATCTTAATTAATCCTACTACTTAGATAGTCTCCAACTTCAGAAGTCTTATACGCTTTATTTTTACCCGCAATATCCTCAGTTACTATTCCTTCTTCGAGTGATTTATTTACAACCGCCCTAATCAGTTCAGCCTCTTCCTTTAATCCGAATGCATCTTCGAACATCATTGCAGCAGAAAGAACAGTCGCCAAAGGATTGGCAATATCTTTTCCTGCAGCCTGTGGGTAGGAGCCATGTATAGGCTCAAATAAGGAGGTGTGTAAGCCTATCGATGCGGATGGCATTAATCCCATAGATCCTGAAATAACTGATGCCTCATCCGTTAGAATGTCTCCGAAAAGATTTTCGGTAATCATCACATCATAGGAACTTGGCCATTGAACCAGGCGCATTGCTACAGCATCTACGAATTCATAACTTACAGTAACTTCAGGATAATCTTTTTCCATGTCCTGAACAGTCTCGCGCCATAGACGTGAACTTTCTAAAACGTTTGCTTTATCTACACAGCATAATTTCTTTGAGCGCTTCATCGCCATTTCAAAGCCTAATTTCGCCAGACGGATGATCTCATCACGGGTATAGGTACAGGTATCAAACGCAGTGTTACCATTGTCTTTTCTGCCACGCTCGCCAAAATAAATTCCACCTGTTAACTCACGAAGAATGATCAGATCTGTACCTTCAATACGTTCTCTCTTTAGAGGTGAATTGTCAATTAATGAAGGAAAGGTAAATGTTGGTCGAACGTTTGCGAACAAACCCAGTTTTTTACGCATTTTCAATAAGCCCTGCTCCGGACGGACTGGGGCTTTCGGATCATTATCATATTTCGGATCACCAATTGCACCAAACAGAATCGCATCAGCAGCCATACATACCTCATGGGTTGAATCAGGGTAAGGTTCACCCACTGCATCAATAGCACATGCACCTGTTAATGCAGATGTCCAGTTGATCTCATGATTGAATTTCTTTGCAATGGCATTACATACTTTTACAGCCTGATCAATTACTTCAGGTCCAATTCCATCTCCGGCTAAAAGGGCGATATTTAATTTCATTTTTTTTGAGTTATATGTAGTAAGTTATACGTTATACGTTTTAAGTAGTAAGTTATAGGTTATAAGTAGTAGGTTCTAAGTATGGTAAAAACTTTAAATGATGATAATTATCCTTGTTAATATGAATTTACTAAGAACTAACCACCAACCAACTAACCAACTACATTAACCAACTAAATGATATTAAGCATTTTCTGAGTCGCCTTGATCGCACATACGGTCTGGTCTGAATCAAGGCCACGGGTAATGAATTTTTTAGTTGGTGTTTCCCAGGTAATAATCGTTTCGCACAAAGCATCTGAATTACTTCCCGGTGCAATTCTTACCGCATAATCGATTAATTTAGGAAGACATGCCTTCTTTTTCTCATAGACCTTGCCCAATGCTTTCATAAAGGCATCAAATTGTCCATCGCCCTGAGCATTTTCTTCGAATAATTCTCCGTCAAAGCGCACAGAAATCGTCGCCGAAGGTCTTAATCCTTTGGAATGAGTCAAAACATAAGAATCAACAATCACCTTATCGGTAGTTGAGGGACTGTTCAGAACATCAGAAATGATATATGGAAGGTCTTCCTTTGTTACCGTTTCTTTCATGTCACCCAGTTCGATAACACGTTGTGTTACCTTTTTTAGATCCTGATCACTCAGTTTCAGACCAAGTTCCTGAAGATTCTTTTCAATATTTGCCTTGCCGGATGTTTTTCCTAAGGCATAGGTACGCTTTCTCCCAAAACGTTCGGGAAGGAGGTCATTAAAATACAGGTTGTTTTTACTATCTCCATCGGCATGGATACCGGCAGTTTGTGTGAACACATTATCACCTACGATCGGCTTGTTTGATGGGATTCTGATTCCTGAAAAAGTTTCTACCAGTTTACTGACAGTATAAATTGCCTCCTCATTGATATTGATCTCAATTTCAGGCATAAAATCATTGATAGCTGCAACCGCACTGGCCATTGAGGCATTGCCTGCACGCTCACCCATGCCATTTACTGTAAAATGCAGGCCATCGGCTCCTGCTTTGATGCCCTCGAGAGTATTAGCATTGGCGAGGTCATAATCGTTATGCGCATGAAAGTCGAAATGAATTTTTGGATACCTGGCTTTGATTTGAGAAATATATTCAAAAGTTTCAGAGGGAGTCAGCACGCCAAGGGTATCAGGTAGCATAATCCTTTTTACAGGTTGGTCTGAAAGAAAATCAAGATACTGAAAAACATACTCCGGAGAATTGCGCATCCCATTGCTCCAGTCTTCAAGATAAACATTACTTGAAATCCCATGTTGTGCAGCCAATTTAAAATTGTCGGCAATTTCCGCAAAGTGCTGTTCCGGAGTTTTTTTCAGCTGATGTTTCAGGTGGTTTAAAGATCCTTTGGTTAAAAGGTTTTGCACCTTAACACCAGCTTTAGCCATCCATTCAATTGATACTCCATGGTCTACGAATGAAAGCACCTCAATCTGGCCAGTATGGCCATGGGTGTTTGCCCAATCCATAATGGCCTTAACCGAAGCAAACTCACCTTCCGACACCCGTGCTGATGCCACCTCAACCCGGTCAACCCTGAGTTCTTCAAGGAGCAGTTGGGTGATGGTAAGTTTTTCCGAAATAGAAAACGACACCCCGGAGGTTTGTTCACCATCGCGGAGTGTTGTATCCATTATTTCTATTTTCCTCTTTCCCATTTGTATGTTTTTGTATTATATAGGCAGGTTAGATGCAAATTCTTGTATTTCCGGCTTCATATTTACCAGATAATCAATGTCATCAAAGCCATTGAGCATATTGCTTTTTTTGTATGAGCTGATGTCAAAGGATTCCTTTTCTCCCGTAGACAGAATGCTGATCGTTTGCTCCGGCAAGTTCACTTCAAGTTCTGTTTTCGGATCTGCTTCAATTGCCTGGAATATCTTATCAGCAAACTCAGGGCTAACCTGTACCGGTAAAACCCCAATGTTAAGGCAGTTGCCTTTGAAAATATCCGCAAAGAAGCTGGATACAACACACCTGAAACCATAATCATAAATTGCCCAGGCAGCATGTTCCCTGGATGAACCGGAACCAAAGTTCTTTCCTCCAACCAGAATTTTACCACTGTAAAGTGGATTATTGAGTACGAATTCTGATTTCTGACTGTCGTCTGAATTATATCTCCAGTCGCGGAAAAGGTTATCCCCGAATCCTACGCGCTCTGTTGCTTTTAAAAAGCGGGCAGGGATGATCTGATCAGTATCCACGTTCTCAATTGACAATGGAACTGCAGAACTTCTTAATATGTTGAATTTATCGTAAGCCATCTTTATGTCTTTATGCGAAATATCGCCTGTTATTGAATTAATGTTCTCGGATCAGTTACCACTCCGGTTACTGCAGCTGCTGCTGCAACCAGCGGGCTTGCCAGCATGGTTCTGGAACCTGGTCCCTGACGTCCTTCAAAGTTCCTGTTCGAGGTACTTACAGCATATTTTCCTGCCGGGATTTTATCATCATTCATCGCCAGACATGCAGAACAACCTGGCTGACGCAGGGTAAATCCAGCTTCAGTGAAAATATCCAGCAATCCTTCATCCTGAATCTGCTTTTCAACAATATGTGATCCCGGAACTAACCATGCAGTAACATTATCAGCTTTTTTTCTTCCTTTTACAATGGAAGCAAAAGCCCGGAAATCTTCAATCCTACCGTTAGTACAGCTACCAATGAATACATAATCCACCTGTTTCCCCATCATTGGCTCGCCTTCATTGAAACCCATATAGTTGAGTGATTTGGCAAATGTAGCAGCTCCGCCTTCAACTTCCCCTGCTTTAGGAATTGAATTCGAAATGCCCATACCCATTCCCGGATTAGTTCCATAGGTGATCATCGGTTCAATGGTAGAACCATCAAATGTATATTCCTTGTCAAAAACTGCATCCGCATCTGTTTTCAGGCTCTTGTAATAGGCCAGTGCTCTGTCCCATGCTTCGCCTTTCGGACTGAATTCGCGGCCTTTCACGTAGTTAATGGTCGTTTCATCAGGTGCGATCATACCACCTCTGGCACCCATTTCAATGCTCAGATTACAAACAGTCATACGGCCTTCCATACTCATATTTTCAAATACTTCACCTGCATATTCTACAAAGTATCCGGTAGCACCCGAGGTACTCAATTGTGATATGATAAACAATGCGACGTCTTTTGGTGTTACTCCTTTACCCAGCTCACCATTGATGTTGATTCTCATCTTCATTGGCTTAGGCTGCATAATGCACTGAGTAGTTAGTACCATCTCTACTTCAGAGGTACCGATACCAAAAGCAATTGCGCCGAAGGCACCATGGGTTGAGGTATGTGAATCACCGCAAACAATAGTTGCTCCCGGTTGGGTGATCCCGTACTCAGGACCAACCACATGCACAATCCCGTTTTTCTGATGCCCTAAACCCCAGTAACTGATCCCATGTTCTTTTGAATTAGATTCAAGTGCTTTCAACTGATTGGCCGAAAGAGGATCTGCAACCGGTAAATGCTGATTGATCGTTGGGGTATTATGATCCGCTGTAGCAAATGTGCGCTCAGGGTACAGTACTTTAAGCCCTCGGTTTTTGAGACCAAGAAAGGCCACCGGACTCGTAACTTCATGAACCATGTGACGGTCGATAAATAACACATCAGGCCCACCTTCAATCTTACGAACTACGTGAGAATCCCACACTTTGTCAAACAATGTATTGCTCATATTTTTTTTATTTAGTACTCAGTACTTAGTACCCAGTATTTAGTATTTAGATATTAACCGATTTAAAACTTATCACTTACAACGTAAAACATACAACTCAAATCTCCTAAACAAACTTATTCAGTGCATCCAGATAAGCATTCGCAGAAGCACGGACAATATCAGTGCTGAATCCGTAGCCTTTATAGGATTTGCCTTCATTTATAACAAGCATATCCACTTTGCTCACATCATCGCTTCCACTATGTATCGCATGTATATTAAACTCTTTGATGTTGAAGCTTCTTCCGATGATTTTTTCAATTGCTTTGATCGTCGCATCAACCGGTCCGTTTCCTGCCGCTGTTGCATCATGAACCATGCCTTTGTAAAACAATTTAATCATTGCCTCCGGACTTTCCTGATCGCCACATTTCACCTGCAAACTCTTGATTGAAAGGCCATCTTTGTAATTTGATTCAGCCCTGTCTCCCATTAGAAGGAGAATATCGTCATCCCTTATTTCTTTTTTGCCATCAGCCATGGTCAGGAATTTATTATAAACCTGATCAAGGTCGATCCGGTCTATAGTATATCCCAGGCGCTCAAGATGATGGTTCAGGGCATGTCTTCCACTACGTGCAGTAAGGATGATTTCTGACTGATCAATACCTACATCTTCCGGATTGATGATTTCATAAGTTTCACGATGTTTTAACACGCCGTCCTGATGAATACCCGAGCTATGTGCAAATGCATTCTTTCCAACAATAGCCTTATTAGGCTGAACTGGCATACGCATCATTCGGCTAACCATTCCGCTAAGCTCGTATAAGTGCCTGCTATTTACCTGATGAGTAAAATTGAGAGTTTTGTGAGTCTTTAGAATCATTACAATTTCTTCCAATGCCGTATTTCCTGCACGCTCTCCGATTCCATTGATTGTGCACTCTACCTGCCGCGCTCCATTTTGAATACCTGCAATACTGTTTGCAGTGGCCAATCCCAGATCATTGTGGCAATGGACTGAAATGATTGCCTGATCAATGTTTTTAACATTCTCTTTCAGGAAACGTATTTTTTCACCATACTGCTCAGGCAGGCAATATCCATTAGTATCGGGTATATTTACTACTGTAGCGCCAGCCGAAATAACAGCTTCGACCATTTGGGCCAGAAATACGTTATCAGCTCTACCAGCATCTTCTGCATAGAATTCAATATCTTCTACAAAGCTTTTGGCATACTTCACAGCATCAATGGCACGTTCAAGAACTGCCTCCCTTGTACTGTTGAATTTATATTTAATATGGTTATCTGATGAACCAATTCCTGTATGAATCCTTGGGCGCTTAGCAAATTTCAAAGCTTCAGCAGCAGAGTCTATATCCCCTTTATTTGCACGGGTCAGCGCGCAAATTACCGGCTCACGAACAGCCTTCGAGAGTTCGACTACACTTTGAAAATCACCAGGGCTTGAGATAGGGAAGCCGGCTTCTATGATATCTACCCCAAGTTTTTCGAGGGCCTTGCCTATTTCGATCTTTTCAACAGTAGATAACTGACATCCGGGTACCTGTTCTCCATCCCTTAAGGTGGTGTCAAAAATATAGATGCGGTTTGGGTCGTGTAACATATTTTTTTTCTTTAACAGAGCAATTTTGCTCCATTTTTGCCTGAATTCAGCGGCTCTGATCTTAAATATGGGGATTATGCCCCATCGTAAACTTTATATATCGTTTTGCTTTCGAAATTTTCAATACTATCCAGATGGTTTAACAGATAATCAGTATCGTTATAACCTGCAATTATTGCTGCACCATCGTGGGTGATCATTTCTGATCTTTGATTTGCCGGTTTAGACTGGATTAGTCTGGAAAGACCAATACCATAATTCCCCGGAACAATATCTTCGGCATCGAACTCAAGAACCTCGTCAAAAACACAAGCTTCATCAGAATACAAACTTTGCCACAATGAAATGATCTCTTCTGCAGCTTCACCATCCGGCATCAATCCACGACTGCTCAGGTATTCAAAAGTAATTTTATCCGGAGCTATAAGCCCGCCAATTGCACCAATTTCCCTGCTCATATTACAGATAGCCATCCGGCCTTCTATATCCAGATTAAGGATAGTGTCTCCTGAATATTCAATAAAATACCCATTTGCCTCTGCTGCAGATATTTCTGATAACAGGAAATGATTTATATTCTTTGGTCCAAGTCCTTTAGCCAATTTTCCATTCACTTCTACCTTCATCCGCTTTGGCTTGTTTATCAGCAAGCATTGTGTTGCTAATACTTGTTCTACCAATAATTCACTAATACTGATAGATAATACCCCAAAAGCACCCAAATCACCTGTATGATTCTGATCAAACACCATGGTCTGTCCCGGAAATGCATACAAAGTGTTGGCCTGATCAACAAGATGTTGTTCAAAGTTTTCCAATCCGAAATCGCCGCAATTCCTGTTGAAGAGGTCAAGCTGAAAACGCGACAGGTCTGAAGCGGGCAGATGCTGGCTATAAGCCGGATCTTTCTGAACCAGTGTTTGTGCGGGTCTCAAAACTGCGATATTGCGTCTTCGTAAACCTTCAAAAGCCCTGGCACTCGTCACCTTATTAATGAGATGAGCATCAATGTATAAGGTGTCCGGAAAGCCTGCATTTCTGCTGACAACATGTTTATTCCAGATCTTATCAAACAGGGTTTGTGCCATTTAGTTGTAGGTTATAAGTTGTAAGTTTTAAGTTTATGCCCAACGGCTTTTAACCTAAAACTTACAACCTAGTACTTATAACTTATTACTTAATACTTATAACTTAATACTTATTATTTCTCAGGTTGATTCTCAGGGCGTAAACTTCTTACTGCCTGTCCTGCCTGCCAGATCTCACTGTCATGAAGTGTTTTAAGTTCTGCTTCAAGTTTTACACGGTAATCCGGTTGGCTGTTCAATTTAATTGTACGTTCAGCTTCTTTTCCCGATGCTACACTCTCATATAATTCATCAAATACAGGCTGGGTAGCATCACGGAAACGTCCTTTCCAGTCTAATGCACCGCGTTGTGCTGTGGTTGAGCAATTCGCATACATCCAGTCCATACCATTTTCTGCTACCAGTGGCATCAGACTTTGAGTAAGTTCTTCAACTGTTTCGTTGAATGCTTCAGAAGGAGAGTGTCCATTTCTGCGAAGGGTATTGTATTGTGCTTCGAAGATACCTGCGATTGCACCCATCAGTGTTCCACGCTCACCAGTTAAGTCAGAGTAAACTTCTTTACGGAAATCAGTTTCGAACAAATATCCTGATCCAACACCAATTCCTAATGCAATTGCACGTGTTCTGCCTTTTCCTGTTGCATCCTGATGGATCGCGAAAGATGAATTCAAACCTTTTCCTGCTAAAAACATGCGGCGTAATGATGTACCTGATCCTTTTGGAGCAACCAGAATCACATCTACATCAGCAGGAGGGATAATACCTGTTTGCTCTTTGTAAGTGATACCAAATCCATGAGAAAAATAAAGCGCTTTCCCGGGAGTAAGGTATTTTTTGATGGTTGGCCAAAGTGCGATTTGTCCGGCATCTGATAACAGATATTGAATAATTGTACCTTTTTCAGCAGCTTCTTCAATTTCAAACAGAGTTTCACCCGGAACCCATCCGTCAGCAATAGCTTTATCCCAGGTTTTTGAATCTTTTCTCTGTCCGATAATCACTCTGATGCCATTGTCGCGCAGGTTTAATGCTTGTCCGGGACCCTGAACACCATAACCGATAATTGCTACAGTTTCATCCTTCAGAACTTCACGAGCTTTGTCTAGGGGGAATTCTTCGCGGGTTACTACCTCTTCTGTAACTCCACCGAAATTGATCTTTGCCATATTGTTTTTGATTTTACTTTTTGTTTTTTATTTAATGATTTTGATTAATAATGGTCTCTTTATTGACTTACATAGTGAATATCCGCTGCCCTTTATTCAGGTATTCATTTTCAACTACCTCCTCGCCAGGTTCTGCTTTTTCAAATTCGCGGAGCTTGCGGTTAAAGCCATCACTGTTTTTGATAATGGCTACGCGTGCACTTCGTACAAACTCAATGAGTCCGAATGGTTGCAGAATTTTGATCAAAGCATCAGTTTCTTCGCGGTGGCCTGTAGTTTCAAATACCGTATAATCCTTGCGTATCACAACTGCTCTGGCGCCATTTTCACGGAGTAAACGCTCCACACTTGCTTTTTCTGCAATAATATCTGTAGGTACCTTATATAGAGCCATTTCCTGCCAGATAATATCCTCGTTTGTATTGAAATACACTTTCAGAACCTCAACCTGCTTTTCAATTTGCCTTGAAAGTTTTCTAACGACATCCTCGGTTTCATGAACTACAATATTAAAGCGGTGAATACTCTCAATCTCAGATGGCGAGGTATTCAGGCTATGAATATTTATTTTGCGACGTGTGAAGATAATCGCAATCCGGTTAAGGAGGCCAATCTGGTTCTCAGTATAAACAGTAATGGTGAATTCCTGTTTAGCCTCACCCCGGCCCTCTCCTGAGGAGAGGGAGGCTGGTGCGCTATTAATTTTATTTGAATCCATATGATTTTCTTTAGCCTCCCCTTTGGGGAGGTTGTGGGGCTTATTATTTCAATCTGATCTCACTCACACTGCATCCTTGCGGCACCATCGGGAATACATTATTCTCCTTGGTAACCATCACTTCAAGCAGGAAAGAACCTTTGTGTTCAAGCATTTCTTTTAATGAAGAGGAAATCTCCCCACGCTCTGAAATACTCTTTCCTTTAATTCTGTAGGCAGCAGCAAGTGCCACAAAATCAGGGCTTTCTATGTCGACGAAGGAATAACGATGCTGATTAAAAAGTTCCTGCCATTGTCTTACCATTCCCAGGAATTTATTATTCAGAATCAGGATCTTCACATCGATATCACTTTGCATAATGGTGCCTAATTCCTGAAGGGTCATCTGAAAGCCCCCATCACCGATTACAGCAACAACTGTTCGCTCCGGTGCACCAAATTTGGCACCAATGGCAGCCGGTAAGGCAAATCCCATAGTTCCAAGTCCGCCGCTGGTTACATTACTTCTTGTTTTGTTCAGTTTGGCGTATCGGCAGGCTACCATCTGGTGTTGACCTACATCGGTAACGATGATCGCCTCGCCATGAGTTAATTCATTTAATTGACTGATCACTTCACCCATGGTCAGTTCACCTGAAGCCGGATGCAGTTCATCATTGATTACAGCTTCGATCTCTTTCTGCTCGAAATCCCTGAATTTCTGAAGCCATTCAGGATAGGTTTTCTGCTGAATTCGTTTGGTTAATGCAGGTAAGGTCTCTTTGCAATCGCCCCAAACAGGAACCGTAGTTTGAACGTTTTTGTCAATTTCTGAAGGGTCGATATCCAGATGGATGATTTTCGCCTGTTTAGCATACTTGTCGAGCCGGCCGGTTACACGGTCATCGAATCTCATTCCAATGGCGATCATTACATCGCATTCATTGGTAAGAACGTTAGGTCCGTAATTTCCATGCATCCCCAACATTCCCACATTCAGGGGATGATCTGTTGGGATAGCTCCGGCTCCCAGAATGGTCCATGCTGATGGAATTCCGCTCTTTTCAACGAAAGCTTTGAATTCCAATTCAGCCTCACCCAGAATTACTCCCTGCCCCCACAATACAAAAGGCTTTTTAGCCTGATTGATCAGGGCTGCGGCCTTATCTATATATTCATTGCGGACAAGCGGCTTTGGACGGTAACTCCGGATATGATTGCAGGGGGTATAACCGCTGTAATCAAATTTCTGTATCTGGGCATTTTTTGTGATATCGATTAACACCGGACCGGGTCTTCCACTTCTCGCGATGTAGAAAGCCTTGCTGAGCACTTCCGGAATTTCTGTAGCATCAGTGATCTGATAATTCCATTTTGTGACAGGAGTTGTGATATTGATCACATCTGTCTCCTGAAATGCATCAGTGCCCAGAAGATGTGCGAACACCTGTCCGGTAATACAAACAAGAGGAGTGCTGTCGATCATCGCATCAGCTAATCCGGTGACCAGGTTGGTAGCACCGGGGCCGCTGGTTGCAAATACCACACCTACCTTACCCGAAGTTCTGGCAAAACCTTGTCCGGCGTGAATCCCGCCCTGCTCATGCCTTACCAGAATATGGTTTAATTTTTCCTTGTAGTCGTACAATGCATCATAGATCGGCATAATTGCCCCGCCAGGGTATCCGAAGATAACTTCGGTGCCTTCGGCGATCAATGCTTCGAGAAGGGCTACAGAACCCGAAATGTCAATCGTTTCAACTCCTGTAGGGTTACTCAATGCTTGCTGCTCAATTTCCATAATTATTTATTTATATGTTTGTATCATTGATAAGATGAATTGATTCATCTTATCAATTCATTATTCTTCGTCAGTAACGCAGCCTTCGCTGGCGTTCTTTACCTGTTTAAAATATTTAAATAACACTCCATTCTTAACAGGAGGTGCCGGCTGCTGCCAGAGTTTTCTTCTGTGTTCCATTTCTTCGGCTGTGATCATCACATCGATGGAGTTTTTGTTTGCGTCGATCTGAATGATATCATCATCCTTCACCAGACCAATATTTCCGCCTTCAAAAGCTTCCGGGGTAATATGTCCAACCACAAAACCATGAGTTCCTCCTGAGAAACGGCCATCTGTGATAAGCGCAACTGAAGCACCCAGGCCGGCTCCAAAGATGGCTGATGTTGGCTTAAGCATTTCCGGCATGCCTGGGGCACCTTTAGGTCCGACATTCCTGATTACGACCACATCCCCTGCTTTTACTTTACCGCTACTGATGCCATGGATCAATTCAAATTCTCCGTCAAATACACGCGCCGGACCAGTGAATGACTCGCCTTCTTTTCCGCTGATTTTTGCTACAGAGCCCTGAGGTGCAAGGTTGCCGTAAAGCATTTGTAAATGCCCTGTTTTCTTAATCGGATTTTCGTAAGGATAGATCACATCCTGATTTTCAAAATTAAGATCTGCGGCTTCGGCTACATTTTCTGCCAGAGTTTTTCCTGTAACAGTCATGCAATCACCATGGAGTAATCCTTTTTGTAACAGATATTTTAAAACTGATGGTAATCCGCCAATTGCATGAACGTCTTCCATCATGTATTTTCCGCTAGGTTTTAAATCGGCAATAACTGAAGTCTCATCACTAATCTTCTGGAAATATTCAAGATCAAGTTTGATTCCAACCGATTTAGCCATTGCAATCAAATGCAGAACTGCATTGGTTGAACCACCCAAAACCATTACCGTTACTATGGCATTATGAAATGCCTTTTCTGTCATGATATCCCTTGGTTTGATATCTTTTTCCAGCAATATCCTGATGTATTTACCTGCATCAAGGCATTCCTGTTTCTTTTCTTCACTTAATGCAAGGTAGGTTGAGCTGTAAGGCAAACTCATTCCCATCGCCTCAATTGCAGAAGCCATCGTATTTGCAGTATACATACCTCCACAGGCACCTGCACCCGGACATGCGTGTTCTATAACTCCCTGAAAATCCTCTTCTGCAAGGTTCCCTGCCATTTTCTGACCTAATGCCTCAAATGCAGAAACAATATTCAGCGATTGTCCTTTATAATTTCCGGAATGGATACTTCCACCATAAACCATGATTGCCGGTCTGTTCAAGCGGCCCATCGCCATGATAGCTCCCGGCATATTCTTATCACATCCCGGTAATGCAATAAGTCCGTCGTAATAATGTCCGCCGCAGACAGTTTCAATAGAGTCGGCGATCAAATCTCTCGAAACAAGAGAGTAGCGCATTCCTTCTGTACCATTTGTTATACCATCACTGATACCAATGGTATGAAACATCAAACCCACAAGATTATTATTCCAGACACCTTTCTTGACTACTGCGGCAAGTTCGTTCAGGTGCATATTGCAGGTATTGCCATCATAGCCCATACTTACAATGCCTACCTGTGCCTTGGCCAGATCTTCTCTGGTCAATCCAATTCCGTACAACATGGCTTGGGAGGCTGGTTGTGTTGGATCCTGCGTGATTGTTTTGCTGTATTTATTAAGTTCCATTGTTCAGATTCTTGTATCTTAATTTTTATTTTTTTTGACTATATTTTTTCTAAAAAAAAAGCCTTTCTGTTAAAGGAAGGCGCTGGTCTTTTTATTTGATTTTAAAAGATTTTACACCTTAACAGCAGGGACGAGCAGAATATAATTCAGAATATAAATGAGGGAAAGGATACCCGGAATAGTCAGTTTATTAAAATTAAGATTCAAAGCACCATTCATTATACAAACGTTTATAATTTCCTGTTTCATTTAAATCTCAATTTAAGGTCTTAGGATTTAAGTATCAATAGACAATGCATTTTTTTTAAATTAGAATAAAATATTATTATTGTTAATATATCAATATTAAATTCCGATTTATTTAAAAATAGCTTTAATAAATTTTGTGTAAATATACCAAAACGGTTTTGGGTTTTCGGTTCATGAAAATTTTATTCAGATCAAACTGTCTGATTTCTGCCTGAAATCCGGCAAGAGCCGAAAAAAAATCAAAATTGTGTGTATAAAAAAAGCCCCTCGATCTGTTGATCAGAGGGGCCTTCTTTTTTAATTTGACGCTCAGGAATTCTGTGTTCCTTCGGCAAGTACCATGATATTATTATCCAGTACTTCAATGACACCGCCTTTGATAAAAATAGTTTCTTCATCCTTATCAGTACGGATGATCACTTTGCCATCTTCCAGAGTTGAAATTACAGGTGCGTGATCTTTAAGTACTTCGAAAGAACCCATGGTACCTGGTACGGTCACAGACCTTACTTCGCCTTCAAAGACTTTTTTATCAGGGGTTAATATTTCTAATTTCATAGGTTGAGTATTGAGTATTGAGTATTGAGTATTGAGTATCTCAATACTAATATCTCTGTACTAATTTAAGCGTTTGCTTCAGCTAATAATTTTTTGCCTTTTTCGATTGCATCTTCAATAGTACCTACCAGGTTGAACGCAGCTTCAGGATACTCATCCACTTCTCCGTCCATAATCATATTGAAACCTTTGATGGTATCTTTGATGTCAACCAATACACCTTTTAATCCGGTGAATTGTTCAGCTACGAAGAAAGGTTGAGATAAGAAACGCTGCACACGGCGGGCACGACCTACTACCAGTTTATCTTCTTCAGATAATTCGTCCATACCAAGAATGGCAATAATATCCTGTAATTCTTTATAACGTTGTAAGATTTCTTTCACACGTTGTGCAGTACCATAATGCTCATCACCAAGTGTAGCAGCGTTCAGGATACGTGAAGTTGAATCCAATGGATCTACTGCCGGATAAATTCCAAGCTCGGCGATCTTACGTGATAATACGGTTGTTGCATCAAGGTGAGCAAATGTTGTTGCCGGTGCAGGGTCAGTCAAGTCATCCGCAGGAACGTAAACCGCCTGTACAGATGTAATTGAACCACGCTTAGTGGATGTAATCCTCTCCTGCATCAATCCCATCTCAGTTGCCAGTGTTGGCTGATAACCTACCGCAGATGGCATACGTCCAAGAAGTGCTGAAACCTCAGAACCAGCCTGGGTGAAGCGGAAGATATTATCTACGAAGAAAAGAATATCTTTTCCCTGTCCTTCTCCTTCACCATCACGGAAATATTCTGCTACTGTAAGACCGGATAAAGCTACACGTGCACGTGCACCAGGAGGCTCATTCATCTGTCCGAATACCAGCGTTGCTTTAGAATCCTTTAATGCTTCTTTATCAACAGATTTAAGATCCCAGCCGCCTTCTTCCATAGAATGTTTGAAGGCTTCACCATAGTTAATTACACCCGACTCAATGAACTCACGTAAAAGGTCATTTCCTTCACGGGTACGCTCACCAACTCCGGCAAAAACTGATAAACCTGCATATGCTTTCGCAATATTATTTACCAGTTCCATGATCAGTACTGTTTTACCAACACCCGCACCACCAAACAAACCAATCTTACCTCCTTTAGCATAAGGCTCAAGCAGGTCGATCACTTTGATACCTGTGAAAAGCACTTCAGTTTCAGTACTTAACTCATCAAATTTTGGCGGGGTATTGTGAATTGGATATCCGTCCGAATTATCAATTGTATCAATACCATCAATAGCTTCACCAACAACGTTGAATAAACGACCTTTGATTTTGTCACCAATTGGCATTTTAATAGCCGATCCGGTATCAATTACTTTCATCCCACGAACAAGTCCGTCTGTTGAGTCCATCGCAATAGCTCGAACACGATCTTCTCCAAGATGTTGCTGAACTTCAAGAATGATCTTTTGTCCGTTATCTTTTACAATTTCAAGTGCATCGTAAATCTTTGGCAATTGGGCATTCTCAGTGAAGCTGACGTCTACTACAGGTCCGATAATCTGTGCAATTTTTCCGGCGTTTGGCATATTTTTTGTAAATCTTTATTAAATCAACAATTTTAGCCCGTTTAAGGGGCATTTTTTGGTCTGCAAAAATACTCTTTATCCCCGTAAATCAAATACTTAATTGAAGTTTTTTTATTTTATTTAGTATTGAGTATTTAGTATGGAGTATTGAGAATCAAGAATCAAGAATCAAGAGCCAGGAACCAGGACAGGAACGAGGCTAAAGCTAACCGTCATCCCGATCCTGGAGGGATCTCAAACTTATTAAAACGAACCCTAAATTAATTATTATCTGTTTAGGACTTAAATTCAAAAGATCCCTTCTGCGTCGGGATGACATTCAAAATGGCGGAAATTCTCCACCCGATAGCATTGTCAACTGTCAATTCTCCACTCTCAACTTTTAATTCTCCACTGCTTTACATTTTATTCCTTTCTTAAAGAAAATACTGTTTTATTTGGACAATGAAAAGAATTCTTGTAACAGGCAGTAATGGACTCTTGGGTCAGAAATTGACTGACCTTTGTGTTTCTGATCCTGAAGTTGAACTAATTGCAAGTTCAAAGGGTCCTAACCGGCATCCGGTTAAGAATGGATACATCTATGAGGATATGGATATACTGGATCCTAAACAAATTCAGAGGGTCGTAGAAAAATATCATCCTGATACCATTATTAATACCGCAGCAATGACCAATGTGGATGCCTGTGAAAGTGATAAGGAAAATTGCTATGCTTTGAATGTGGAAACAGTAAAAAGTTTGATCGGAATTTGTGAGCAACATAAGATTCAATTAATACATCTTTCTACCGATTTTATCTTCGATGGTGAAAACGGTCCGTATACTGAAGAAGATCATCCCAATCCACTGAGTTATTATGGGCAAACGAAACTCGAAGCAGAGCAGCTTTTGCAGAAATCAACCTGCAGATGGGTTATTTTGCGAACCATCATTGTTTATGGTATCGTAAATGACATGAGCCGGAGCAATATTATTCTTTGGGCAAAAGGAGCACTCGAAAAGGGCAGCCCTATAAATGTGGTAGATGATCAATGGCGAATGCCAACTCTCGCAGAGGATCTGGCAGAATGCTGCCTGCTTGCTGCTAAGAAAAATGCTGAGGGCATTTTTAATGCCTCAGGAAAGGACATGCTGAGTATATTGGAAATGGTTAAAATGGTGGCAGACTACTGGAAGCTGGATCAATCCCTGATCAATCCAATTTCTGCCGACAGTTTAAATCAGACTGCCAATCGCCCTAAAAAAACGGGCTTTATTTTGGATAAGGCTAAAAGGGTGCTGGGCTACAATCCCCGATCTTTTGAAGAGGGAATTGCCTTCGTGGATACCCAGATAAAAGCGATTTCTAAGTCTAAATAGAGAAGGGCGTATGCAGTATGTCCCGTAATTGTCATGAAATTTTACAGAATATCCTGATACTATATATAATATTATCTTTAAACAAAATTTAATTAAACCAAAAAATATGGCACTATCTATAGGTCAAGAAGCACCTGATTTCAAATTGTACAGTTCAGAACTTAAGGAAATTTCACTAAGTGATTTTAAAGGCAAAAAGGTTGTAATCCATTTCTTTCCAATGGCATTTACAGGGGTATGTACCACTCAACTATGTACGATGCGCGACACTTTCGGCTATTATGACGGACTAGGGGCAGAGGTTTTGGCAATATCTGTTGATTCTCCCTTTACTCTGGCAAAATTTAAAGAATTAAATAATTATCAGTTTCCGCTATTGTCGGATTTTAATAAAGAGGTTTCAAAAGCATATGGTGCCTACTATGATGAATTTGTATTCAATCTGAAGGGAGTGGCAAAAAGAGCTGCTTTTGTCCTGGATGAGGATCATCAGATCGTTTTTGCACAGGTGCTCGAATCTGCAGGTGATCTGCCTGATTTTGATGCGATTCGTGCTGCATTGAGCTAAATAGCTTAAAGGTCCGGAATAAATTTCAGACCTGTTTTTTTAACTGATTGGCTTTTTTTCAAAAAAACTATGTTTGTTTGAAAAGAAAGCATATTTTTGCAGTCCGTTAAAAAAGGCACCTGTAGCTTAATTGGATAGAGCACCTGACTACGGATCAGGAGGTTAGGGGTTCGACTCCCTTCAGGTGCACAACGCACATCATTGAAAGCCTTTTCGACTTATTTACGAAAAGGCTTTTAAAATTTCATTAGGTATTTCTGTTTCAAATGAATTAATTTGGCTCACAGAAATTAATTTAACATTCAAATGCTGAACTTAGTATTGTTTGGCCCTCCGGGAGCTGGTAAAGGAACACAATCCGAAAAACTAATTGAAAAGTATCAATTAGTTCATTTGTCTACAGGTGACATTCTGAGATCCGAAATTTCCAATGGTACGGAATTAGGTCTGGAGGCTAAGAAGCTGATGGATCAGGGAGTTTTAGTTCCGGATGAAGTTGTTATCGGAATGATCAGCAATAAGCTGGACTCTAATAAAGATGCAGGAGGTTTTATTTTTGACGGATTTCCCCGTACTGTAGCACAAGCAGAAGCTCTTGACAAGTTATTATCGACAAAGTCATCTGCAATTTCAGGAATGGTAGCACTTGTTGTCGAACCTGAAGAACTTGAAAAGCGTTTACTGCTAAGAGGAAAAGATTCAGGCCGCCCGGATGATGCAAACCCGGAAGTTATCCGCAAGCGGATTGTAGAGTATAACTCCAAAACTGCACCTGTAGCAAATTACTATAAAGAACAGAATAAACTGACCAGTATTAACGGGGTTGGTACTATTGATCAGATCTTTGATTCGATTTGTTCGGTGGTTGATACTTATTAATCGCTGTTATTCCAGTTAATACATCTTTCTGAGATCAATAAATTTTCTGCCCGGATTTTGTTCTCTGTAAATTAAAATTATGTCTCAGAGCTCAAATTTTGTTGATTACGTAAAAATATGCTGTCGTTCAGGACATGGAGGAGCAGGTTCATCCCATTTACACCGTGATATCCTTACCTCTAAAGGAGGCCCTGATGGTGGAGACGGCGGGCGCGGCGGGCATATCATACTTAAAGGAAGCAGTCAGCTCTGGACATTACTGCACCTTAAATACAGAAAACATATTATCGCTGAAAATGGTTTCCCGGGTTCCAGCGGACAGAAATCAGGCCGTACAGGTAAGGATGAGATTCTGGAAGTTCCATTGGGAACAATTGCAAGGGATGCCGAAACGGGTGAAATTCTGTTTGAAATCACTAAAGATGGAGAAACAAAGATTTTAACCCCAGGTGGCCGGGGCGGATTGGGAAACTGGCATTTTAAAACTTCCACGAAACAAACCCCACGTTTTTCTCAACCCGGTGAACCGGGCAAAGAAGAATGGATGGTACTCGAGTTGAAAATCCTTGCTGATGTAGGTTTGGTAGGTTTTCCAAACGCCGGTAAATCAACCTTGCTTTCTGTTGTTTCTGCTGCAAAACCTGAAATTGCAGACTATGCTTTCACAACCCTTGTTCCAAATTTGGGTATCGTTTCTTACCGCGATAATCGCTCTTTTATCATGGCTGATATCCCTGGTATCATTGAGGGTGCTTCTAAGGGAAAAGGACTTGGTATTCGTTTCCTCAGACATATTGAACGGAACTCTGTACTGTTATTTTTAGTCCCGGCAGATACCGCAAGAACCATAAAACAAGAATATGAAATCCTGCTCAATGAACTGGAAGATTATAATCCTGAACTGATGCATAAACCCCGTATCCTGGCCATAAGTAAATCGGATCTACTTGATGAGGAACTCATGAACGAAATGAAAATGGATTTACCTGCTATTCCTTATGTTTTTATATCTTCAGTTGCTCAAAAAGGGCTGCTAGAGCTGAAAGATATGCTTTGGAAGGTGATCAATTCAGGAATATAATCAGGCTCTTTTTCATTCATTTGAATAACTTTGGACATTATCGTTTGTACATATGAATATTGCAATTAACGGATTTGGCCGAATCGGAAGGATTACCCTGAGAGCCCTGCTACAAAGGTCAGGACTCGAAATTATTGCGATTAATGACCTTTCTGATACAAAGACCCTTGCTCATCTGTTTAAATATGATTCTGTACACCGGGGGTTTGATGGGGAAGTATCTGCTGATATGGATCATTTGCTAATAAATGACCAAAAAATTCAGGTTTTCGCTGAAAAAGACCCGTCGAAGCTTCCATGGAAGGATCTGGATATAGATCTTGTAATTGAATCTACCGGGAAATTTACAGATAGAGCAGGTGCAGGTTTGCATTTGCAGGCAGGAGCCAGGCAGGTTATTATTTCTGCTCCTTCGGCAGACAGGGAAATTGCTACGGTTGTATTGGGTGTGAACGATCATTTGGTTAATCTCCAGGCGTCAATTCTTTCCAATGCCTCTTGTACAACCAATAATGTTGCGCCTATGATTAAAGTTCTGGATGACCATTGGGGTATTGTGGAAGGTTATATTACCACCGTACATTCTATGACCGGAGACCAGAACCTCCATGATGCCCCTCATAAAGATCTGAGAAGGGCAAGGGCAGCTTCAGCATCCATTATTCCAACCACGACAGGTGCGGCAAAAGCGATCACTACGATATTTCCTCATCTCGAAGGTAAATTGGGTGGTGCTGGGATTCGTGTTCCGGTCTTGAATGGCTCTCTGACAGATTTTACCTGTACCCTTAAACAGAAGGTGAGCACTAAGGAGATAAATGAGGCTTTTTTAACAGCCTCTCAAGGATATTTAAAAGGAATTCTGGAATATACTTCAGATCCCATAGTATCGGTTGATATAGTGGATAATCCACATTCCTGTATTTTTGATTCTGAACTGAGCTCGGTAGTAGGTGAATTGGTCAAAGTTGTTGGCTGGTATGATAATGAGTCGGGTTATTCAAACCGCCTGGCTGATCTGGTAATAAAAATTGCAGCACTTTGAAGTTGATCAACCTTATATGATCAGATTTATCAGTACAGAAGGTACTCTGGACATACGAAGCTCCGTTTTGAGAGAGGGAATGGTTCCTGAACTTTGCCGTTTTGATGGAGACGATGACGAAGATACCTTTCATCTGGGCTATTATAAGGATGATGAATTGATTTGTATAGGAAGTTTTCATAAGCAAGCTAAAGAGGCCTATGAGGGTGTGGGATATCAACTGAGGGGTATGGCCACACTTTTTGATTATCATAGAAAAGGAATCGGAAATCAATTGCTTAATTTTGCAATTGTTTACCTTAAGGGGAAAAAAGTGAATTACATCTGGTGTAATGCCAGAATAAATGCCTGCAGATTTTATCTGGGCATAGGATTTGAGATCATTTCTGATGAATTCGAAATAGAGGGTGTTGGACCCCACAGGCTAATGTACCTCAAGATCCAGTAATAGAAAAGCATAAGACTAATACCTAATCATATGAATACTGTAGATTTTTTAAATTTTTCCGGTAAGAAAGCACTCATCCGCGTCGACTTTAACGTCCCGCTTGATGATAAATTCAATATAACCGATGATAATCGTATGGTAGGGGCTGTTCCTACAATCGAAAAGATATTAAACGATGGCGGTTCGGTCATATTGATGTCGCATCTTGGCAGACCTAAGGACGGGCCTTCTGAGAAATATTCTCTTAGGCATTTGGTCAGGCATCTTGCCATTTTATTGAACAGGGACATTCAGTTTGCTGATGATTGCATAGGTGAGAGTGCTGTTTCGAAGGCGAAAGAGTTGAAAGCAGGAGAGGTCTTATTGCTTGAAAACCTTCGTTTTTATAAAGAAGAAGAAAAAGGTGATGAAGCCTTTGCAAAAAAGCTGTCTGCACTAGCTGATGTATATGTAAATGATGCTTTTGGTACAGCACATCGTGCGCATGCTTCTACGGCAGTCATTGCTAAATTCTTTCCGGCAGCTAAGTATTTCGGTTACCTGATGGCCGGAGAATTGGCTAATGCAGAGAAAATATTGAATCATGCTGAAAGGCCGTTTACTGCAATTATGGGCGGTGCAAAAGTATCTGATAAGATTCTTTTGATTGAACAACTACTGGAAAAAGTTGATAATCTACTCATTGGGGGTGGAATGGCATATACTTTTGCAAAGGCTCAGGGTGGAGAGATAGGTAATTCATTGGTTGAAGATGATAAATTAGACCTTGCTGCTGAATTACTGAATAAGGCGAAAGCTAAAAATGTCAATTTGCTTCTTCCGCTTGATTCGGTGGTGGCAGATGCTTTTGCTGCAGATGCCAATACTGCAATTGCTCAAAATAATGCAATTCCGGAAGGCTGGATGGGACTTGATATAGGTCCTGAGTCGGTTAAAAGTTTCAGTGAAGTTGTAAAGAGTTCCAAAACTATCTTATGGAATGGCCCGATGGGGGTTTTTGAGATGGAGAAGTTTGAAACCGGAACCAAATCAGTTGCCGAGGCGGTAGTAGAGGCTACAAAAAAAGGCGCATTTTCATTGATAGGTGGAGGTGACTCTGCCGCTGCGGTTACAAAATTTGGTTTTGAGGATGAAGTCAGCTATGTATCTACTGGTGGAGGCGCTTTACTGGAATACATGGAAGGCAAGGAATTGCCGGGGGTGAAGGCGATATCCGGGTCAAGCCCGGAATGACAAAGGGTCAGACCAGTAATGACAAATAAATCAGCCACTTAGCTATTATTATTTGCAAAACCCCTGTCATTCCGGCCCTGAGCCGGAACGAGAACAGTCTGGCTCAATAGTATAGGCAGCAGTCGCTATTTTCCAGCCTTCATCCGTTTTAAGCATTGTAAACAGATCTACTCCGCAATGCGAGAATTTACCGCTGATGTCCAGAGTATATGGTACCCAGGCCATCGCAATCCGATAATGGATTTTTACTTCTGAAGAAAGCATTCTTTCCTGTATAATTCTTGCCGGATTTATCAGTGTTTTCATGAAATCACTAAATGGGCGCATGGAATATTTTGCTGCATTTTCTTTTTCTGAGATCGCCCAGACTTGTCCATTCGACAGTAAAATAGATTTAAACAAAACTGTATCCTGCTTTTCGAGCGCATCAAAAAACTGTTGTATTTTAAACAAAATTTCTTTTTTTCCAATGTTTTGCTGCTCCTGGGCAAAAGAATTAATGTTGGTTAAGAGCAGGATCAAAAGGAATATTATTTTCATGATTGATTTTTAAATTTTCAGCAAGTCAAATCCGACCATTATTTTAATCCGGAATCCCCATTTTGAAACAAAATTTATAAGCACAACATAAAACCACTATTATGGCCATATTATATTATACAGGTGATTTAGGCAAAGTTAGTGTTCATTTTAGGTTTGTGATTAAAATAATAATAATGGATTAAAAAAGCAATGGCTCAATTTTTGATCCATTAATGTCAAGTTATGATACTAACCTGTTTAAAGAAAAATTTATGGAAAAATTAGCTAAAGGATATAATTTAATTTCCAGAATAAATAACTTCAATTTATCCTATGATGATCTTGGAGAAGGAAGTGTTCCACTTATTTTCTTACATGGTTTTCCCTTCAGTAAACAAATGTGGAAGGAACAGCTTGAATTTTTAAAGTCTTCACATCGTGTGATTGCCTGTGACCTCAGAGGGTTCGGAAATTCCATAGACGAGGAATCAGTTCTTAGCATTGATTTGTTTGGAGATGATTTAATTCAGTTTATGGATTATTTAAATATTGATAAAGCAATTGTTTGCGGATTATCAATGGGTGGTTATATTGCATTAAATGCCTATAAAAGATACTCTGATCGTTTTGAGGCCTTGATTTTATGTGATACACAATGTATTGCAGACACTCCGGAAGGAAAGGCAAAGCGCTATAAACTGATCGATGAAATAGCTTTGAAAGGAACTGAAGACTTCTCTAAAGGATTTGTAAATAATGTTTTCTTTAAAGATTCATTAACTGAGAAAAAGGAAATTGTTGAAGAATTGCGAAATGTTATTTCCTCCAATTCTATGCATATAATCTCGATGGGCTTAAGAGCATTAGCTGAGCGTTCAGAATCATGTACTATACTGAGTCAGGTGAATATTCCAACATTGATTATTTGCGGCAGGGAGGATCAGGTTACCCCGCTTGCACAATCAGAATTTATGAATAAGAATATAGAGGGGTCAATACTTCGCATTATTAATCATGCCGGCCATGTCTCCAATCTTGAACAAGCTCATGAGTTCAACAAACATCTTCATGAATTTTTAAAATAAATGTTGCATGAATTCAGAATAGTGTGTGAAGAATCCGCATTCATCAGATATTGAATACCCCACCCTTTTACTCATAGATAGCAGATTTTTGCTGCCGTATTTTTGATTTCCCTCCATTTTGATGTAATTTCAGCCCTGATTCAGTTTTTACGCTGTACACTAAATTTAGAATGAACAAATATGAGTAATACCCTGGCAGAATTTAAGAATCTTGTTGGAACCAAGTTTGAGATGTATAACAGTTTGTTTACTTCTCTTCCCTTTCATAAGGTTGAAAAAACAGGGATTTTACTTTCTTTATTTTTGCTGCATTGTGAAGAGGGTTTTCGCAATAATCAAAGTCCGGCTGAAATTATTGATTCCTTTTTTCGGCAGTATACTAACTATGTCAGCAGTAAAGAGCAAATAGATCTTTTATTCAGGTTTATACAATATTCTGAAAGACAAGTTGTGTTATTTGATGCATTGGAAGATGCCGCATTTGGTTCAACCCACGATATGGATGGATCAGGAACCCTGAAGCAGCTCCAAACCGAAGTCATTCAAACCAACTCTCAGCAGCAGCTGGCAGAAAAGCTGAAAGACTTTTCTGTTCGATTGGTACTTACTGCCCATCCCAATCAGTTTTATCCGAGTGCAGTTTTGGGCATTATTCATGATCTTGGAAAAGCACTACAAAAGGATGATACGGTTTTAGTGAATACCTATCTGCAGCAATTGGGAAAAACGCCATTCTTTAAAAAGGAAAAACCAAGTCCCTATGATGAAGCAGTTAATCTGATCTGGTTTTTGGAGAATGTTTTTTATCATTCGGCAGGACATATTCTGTCCTTTTTGAATAGCGAATTTCCAGACGCGGTGACAGAAGAAAATCAATTGATCAGGATGGGATTCTGGCCGGGTGGTGATCGGGATGGAAACCCATTTGTAAAAGCCGACACTACCTTAAAAGTCGCTGAAGCACTGAGGCAAAGTATCATTAAATGTTATTACATGGAGGTGCGTTTGCTTAAAGGCCGATTGACATTCCAGGGTGTTGATACTTTATTGGCCTCACTGGAAGACCGGCTCTACAAAAACCTGTTTATTCCCGGATATAAAGCCTACCTGTCAAAGGATGAAATAAAAGCTACTTTGATAGAAATCAGGGATATACTTATAGCAAAGCACAATAGCTTATTCCTTAGCAAAGTGAATAATTTACTCGATAAGGTTAACTTATTCGGTTTGTTCTTTGCTTCGCTGGATGTGAGACAGGATAGCTCAGTTCACAGAGATTTGGTAGCTATAATTGCCGAAAAAACTAAGGTCCTGCCCAAAAATTATAAAAATCTTTCTGAAGAGTCAAAGATTCAGCTTTTGCAAGCTATTGACTCTTTGGTGGTTGATACGGATCTCGATAAAGAAACCTTTGATACTTTACTTTCTATCAGAACCATTCAACGCTTCAACGGACCGGAAGGTTGTCACCGCTATATTATTAGCCATACAACCAGTGCACTTGATGTTATGGAAGTGTATGCTTTATGTTTGATGGCCGGATGGAAAAAAGCGGAATTAAATATTGATTTTGTTCCATTATTTGAAACCATTGGTGACCTCAGGAGTGCGGCTAAAGTGATGTCTATCTTATACCAGAATGATAGCTATCTGAATCATTTGAAGCGCAGAAATAATGCTCAGACAATCATGCTTGGATTCTCAGACGGAACAAAGGATGGTGGATATTTGATGGCTAACTGGAGCATCTATAAAGCCAAAGAAGAACTAACCCGGATTTCAAAAGAACATGGAATAGAAGTGGTGTTTTTTGACGGAAGGGGAGGCCCGCCGGCAAGGGGCGGAGGTAAAACTCATCAGTTTTATGCTTCTATGGGTAAAAATATTGCCAATAAGGAGATACAATTGACCATTCAGGGTCAAACAATCAGTTCTAATTTTGGCACCAGAGCTTCGGCAAGATTCAATATGGAGCAATTAATGCATTCAGGAATCAGTAATGCCCTGTTTTCATTGAGAAGTTCCACAATGAGCAGCTCTGAAGAAGAATTGATTCAGGAATTAGCTGAAGAAAGTTATCAGGCATTTAGCCTTCTGAAAAACAATCCTGATTTCCTTGAATACCTGAATTTTGCAAGTCCGCTGCGCTATTATGCAGAAGCCAACATAGGAAGCAGACCGTCCAAGCGTAAAGCAGGCAAGTTAAATCTGAATGATCTAAGAGCTGTGCCTTATGTAGGGGCATGGAGCCAGTTAAAGCAAAATATACCGGGGTATTTTGGGGTAGGAATTGCTTTTGAGAAACTTGATTCGGAGGGTAAGTGGGGAGATATTATGAATCTATACAAGCAATCACTGTATTTCAGAACGCTTATGGGTAATTGTGAAATGGCAATGAGTAAATGCTTTTTCCCTCTCACTTCCTATTTGTCTAAACATCCGAAATACGGGGTTCTGTGGAATTTGTTTTATGAGGAGTTTGAACGTACTAAAAAGTACATCTTCCTGTTGACGGGTAAATCCGAGTTAATGGCCGACAGGGAAACTGACCAGCTTTCAATCAGAATGAGGCAGCGCATTGAATTGCCGCTAATTACCATTCAGCAATATGCTTTAACCATGATCAGGGAAAAGGGTAATAAAGCTTCAGATTC
The DNA here is from genome assembly GCF_030695525.1 of Daejeonella sp. Lineage (GTDB taxonomy): Bacteria > Bacteroidota > Bacteroidia > Sphingobacteriales > Sphingobacteriaceae > Daejeonella. The sequence goes on from NZ_JAUYSS010000047.1 coordinate 132,327, forward strand.
GCCCGAGGTAAAAGTATTTGAGAAACTGGTGATGCGCTGTTCTTTCGGGATTATTAATGCAGAAAGGAATTCTGCCTGATTAAATCTTTAGAGAACCACGGAATCCCCTTGCACCATAATAAGATTCAGCTCCGTTATGATAAAAGAACACAGTGCCGTATCGAAAATCCCCGAAGAGGGCACCGCCCAATTCCCTTATCTTTGCTGGTGTTTTTATCCAGCTTGATGTTTTTGTGTCAAACCTTCCAAGTTTCTGTAGCTCACGGTATTCCTCTTCCGATAAAATCAGAATGCCCATATCCTTGGCCATGCCAATCGCGCTATTTTTGGGTTTATGTTCTTTCCTTGATTCCAGCGCATCTTCGTCATAACAGATACTCCGGCGGTCTTTCGGACTTTCAGCTGAGCAATCAAAAAAAATATATTCTCTTGTCTTTTGATCCTGCCCAATAACATCCGGTTCACCGCCCGTTCTTTCCATTTCATTGAGCGACCATAATTTGGGGGCATTATTATTTGAATTTAGTTTTGCATGAACATCAGCCCATTCGATGCCTTTGTGCCGGTTCATGTTTTTTTCAAACCGGGATTTTAATACTAAGATCAGTTCATTGGTTTCTTCCTGCGATAAGTAACTGTTATTTCTCATTAAAATATGCTTTATTTACTTATAATTCCCTGTAATAACTATCAGGTCTTTTCAGTAAGAACCTCATCAGACCTGATTTAAAACACGGATAATCCTTCTCTTGGGTATTTTACAATACTATTTTATCCTATTGACAATATAATTAATTATGTTTTACTCCCAAAATTTAACAACTGTCTGATTGCTGCCAGGTGAGAAAACAAAACTATAGGTACCACACAGCATGGTAACCAGATAAAAGGAAAATATAAAACTGCAATATTTGGCTGTTCAAAGGCAAATTGTTGAAAGGGGAATGGGGCAGACAGAATTGCATTTGTTACAATATTTACCAGAAGCCCAAGGCAGACCAGATTCCAGATTAATATAACTTTCCGGTTTATTTGCTTTCTTTTAAATGCGAGGTAGAAAATAAGAGGAGCTGTGATTCCTGACATAATATCGAAATTTCTTCCTTCAAAGGTCATCAGTTCAGGAATTGTTTTATAAGTGAACAGGAAGAAGAGAACAATTTCTACCGGGATCCGAATGGTATGTAATATTGTGAGGGTCTTTAGGTCTAAACTATCAATAAATTTTCTGCCTTTTGGAGTTGTAAAAAGCCCGGTGATGCAAAGAAATGGGGGTAAAATTAATAGTAGAAATCTCGGCGGCATAGCAGTTGTCACAGTATAAAAACCTGTACTTGCAATGAAGGCCTGAGCTGCCAGCCAGATCAGAATAATCAACAGGAATAGTTTTGAATTGCTGGCAGCTTTATAAAATAGCCAGGTAGTAAGAATTGTTGTCAGTCCAAAAAGTATGCTGATATAGGCCGGTAAATTATCCATGGTTTAATAGCTTATTCAGATATGAATATAAGGTTCTGAGGGTTAAAAAGGGTTTAATTATTATTCTTCAGTTTCTTCTGTTTTACAAGTTTGTTTAATGTCACTGCAATTCGTTCAACTTTTGTACTTTCTGTTTTTGCAGAATAAATCCAGTCAATGAATTCCTTTTTTTGCCCATCAGTATACGATGAAAATATTTCAAAGGCCAAAGGGTCTGTGTTAAGGCAATCTAAGAATTCTTCAGGTATTTCAATTGGATTTGTATCAGCATACAATGTTATATTAACCCAATCGCCTTCTTTTTTGCCTATTTTTTTTCTGATTTCGGCTTTAACCGGTAAAAAAAGCTTGCCATTACCCATTGGCATCAGTTTGTAATTCTTAATCTCAAAATTATCAATCCAGCCTCTGACTTTTACCCAGCCAAATGGGGATTTTTTGTCCTGCAAAACTTCGGGAATGGCAGCATAGGTCCAGCCGCCTTTTCCGGGATATTTTTCAAGGAGATACTTCCTGTTTACTAAAAGTTTTTCTGTTTCCAAGTTTTTGGAGATTTTAATCTTCTATAACTGCTCCCCAAATTATTGCTACCTTCCCTTTAGTACGCATGGCCTCAATATAGCCGATGGCTTCCGGTATTTTTTTATAGGGAAAGGTCTTATCTATGTGGACTTTAATTTGCTTGTTTTGAATCAAAGAGGCCAGAATCTCTAAATCTTTTGTGTTTGCTTCAGCCGTAAATTGGGCGAGAGGGAATTTACTAAATGCACTTTTTAAAAGTACTGACATCATATGTTCAATCGTTGTGAAACTTAGTGACAATAATATCTAAAATCAGTATTATCGAGAAAGATGCAATCGTCAGTTTTAATAGACTTATAAATTTATCAAGACTACGAATCGTTGTTATGGTATCATTTGCAATATAAAAGCTATTGATTGCATAACCATATCCAACTCCTGCGATAACAGCCATTAGGACTAGTGATAACCCGGCAATACCCGCTATATTTTTTTGGCTTAATTCCATTTTCGATTTGTGCTATTTTTCCTCGCTAATTGTGTGATAAAATTATTAATCGAAAAAAATCAATCCCTTAACTTAGGTTAAGAAACAAAAATATGTTGATTATTATAACGAAAGAAGGATAAAGGTTGGTTGATTGTGGCCGAAAGCCCTTACACAGATGCACAATGACTTGGATAATTCTGAGGAAAAAAGGGGAAGATTAAGAAGATCTCAACCTGCCTCTTATTCTGCTTAACGATTCTGGCTTTACTCCCAGATAACTTGCGATATGATAAAGCGGAACCAATTGAAACAGCTCAGGTTTAGTTTTAATAAGGTTTTCATATCGTTCAGCAGGGCTTGAAGAAAGATAGGTACTTATCTCGTTTCTATAATTTGAAAACTTTTTTTCGGTTTCAATTCTGCAAAGTGATTCTAATCTGGGAAAACGTTTGTGCATTTCCCTCTCCACTGCAAAGGGGAAAATCGAAATAATACAATCAGACATACACTCCCAATTAAAACGACTAGGAATTTCCTTCGATGGATCTCCATCCTCCGAAAGGCTATCCCCAGAGGTATAAAACGAAACAGTCTTTTCTTCTCCGTCCTTAAGGTGAAATTCTCGGATGCAACCTTTAAAGAGGTGGTAAGATGATCTAATTATTTGTCCTTCTTTTAACAGAAATACGCCCTTTTTGACTCTCTTGACGTCAATTTTTCCAGCAAAAAAGTCTTTTTCCTCCTGGGTAGTCCCATTGGAATTTGAGAGGTAGTTGATTACCTCTAAGACCTCAAAGTCAGGTTTTAATTTGCTGGATTTAGTCAATTTTATCTTCAAAATTCATTAAATAAAAATAAAAAACTCAAACATACAATGAAAGTGTTTTTCAAACAAATTTCGAAAACAGCTTCTATACCATATAGAGTGATAAATTAATCAAAAGTTACAATTACATTCCCCTTTTTCTTTCCACTCATAACATACTCAAAAGCATCACGGATTTCACTTATCGGGTATCTTTGGTCAATTAATGGCCTGAACTTATCTTTCTCAATCAGCTCATTGATATATGCCATACTACGTTCAATTGAGAAAGGAAGTGGAAATTTGACTTTCTTACCCTTCATTAAAGGTGCAAATAATGCTAATAATGGGTTTTGCCAGTAAGGGCCAAGTTCAGAAGAAACATAAATTGTATTGGGTTTCATGATCGGTTTGCATTTCCAAAATGTACTCTTGCCAACTGCATCAAATACAAAATCAAATTTTTCATTCAATTTTGTAAAATCTTCTTTGGTATAATCAATCACCATATCTGCACCCATTGATTCCAGAACAGGGATATAATCGGTTTCGCAAGTAACCGTCACATGTATACCTCGATATTTCAAGAATTGTAAAGCCGCACTACCTATTGCTCCTGTTCCACCATTTAATAGTACTTTATCACCTTTCTTTAAAACTACTTTATCTAAAAAATAAAAAGCATAATGTGCACCCTCCAAACTTGCTGCTGCCTGTTCATATGTAATGTTCCCTGGTTTTTTTAAAATGGCTTTTTTCGTTGAAACACAAAAATAAGAAGCATGTGAACCAATTCCCTGATCAAAGAAACCATACACGTCATCACCAATATTGAATTTGTTAACGTCAACTCCTTTTGACACTACCACACCCGAAAAATCAGTACCTGTGACTTTAAGCCTTGGTTCAAATAAGCCAGTGAATAATCTAATCGCCCATGGTCTTCCTGTAAGAACTCCACAATCAGATCGATTAACTGTAGTAGCTTTTACTTTTACCAATATCTCATCTTTTTGGGGAAAGGGAATATGGCTCGATGTCGTCAAATTTATAACATCTGGCGAGCCATATTTATTTCTTATTGATGCTTTCATTCTATTTTTCTTCAAATTAAATATAAGGCGTAGATATCAAAGAACCTGACTTCTTCTTCAGTCAAATGATAGCAATGAACTGCTTATCCCTAATCGATGATTCTATACGGGAAATTCCTGGCCACTTTCCTCATCATTCGCTCTACAAGATCTGTTGAAGATGCAATTACGTTCTCATTCATAGACTTGTAAAATCTCCAGAGTAATTCGCCATCCGTGCCGTTATTGAGTGTCAATGTAAGCTTCCCGGTACCTGTTCTTCCCCCAGCTCCGCTTACAAGGATCATCGTAGCAATGGCAAGGCCATCCGACTGTGTCTCCCTCATTTCAAATCTGCTGCCAAGAACAGCATCAACGCCTAAAGCGGCAGCTATTTCGGTTTTAGTCAACTTGTCGAGATTGCCTTCCATTCCCGCAGTTTTTAACCGGAGATTTGTCTCATCCACTGTCTGGATGCTTATCGGATATTCAATTGAACGTTTTAACAGGTAGGTGTATATGCTACCCTGGATATTGGTTGACATCTTTTTCTCCTGTTCACGGTCGGCCTCGGGATTGAAGTTCTTCGGCTGCTTCCGGTTTGTGATCAAGACATCAGAAGGCAGGATGGCGATCGTTTTGTGGCTGGCAATTGCTGCCGGCAGATGAGCGCTTTTAAATACTTGCTTGCTTCCCTCAAATTGGGCGAAAGCTATAAAAGGGATGAAGAAAATTAAATTCAGTAATCGTTTCATGTGTTTGTTTTTTTTAACAATTTAAATTCTATTCGTGAATATCATTCACATATTTTTAGTACAACATTGCCTTTTTTTCTTTGTGTGTCAACGTATCTGTGTGCTTCAACTATTTCCGCCATTGTAAAAGTTCTGTCAATCGTAGCTTTAAAATCTCCTTTTTCAAACAACTCTTTTAATACCTTTAGTTGTTGTATGTTTTCGGAAGCATATCCTAAACAAACACTTGCATAAACACCGTTTTTGTTCAAGAGATTTTTATATTGTTTTTTACTGTATTTACCAATTGCGTCAAAGATTATATCAAACTTTTCTGACTGTCTTTTAAAGTCTTCCTTGTCATAATGAACAATGTTATTAACTCCTAATTCGGCAACAAGTTTATGACCTTTAGAACTGCATACTGCTGTTATATTTGCATTATGATATTTGGCAATCTGTAGTGCAGCCGTTCCTACTGAACCTGTTGCCCCAATAATTAAAATTTTCGGGCTTGATTTTTCGGTAATCTTCGCTTTCCCTAAAAAATGAATAGCTGTTTGTCCACCAAATATTATTGCAGCAGCTTCTTCGTATGTAGCATTTTTAGGCATTTCAATTACGTTGCTGTTTTGATTAACAACAATATATTCTGCATATGTACCGAAATTAAAACCTGTCATGCCGAATACTTTATCACCTACTTTTAACTTAGAAACCTTGTCTCCAGTAGTTTCAATAAACCCTGAAAAAACAGTTCCTAATATGGGTTTTCTTGGTTTTGAAATCCCAAATACCAAGCGCATAATTAACTTTCTAAATCCCTTTACATCAAGACTTCTTACCCTTACATCTCCGGAGTTGACCGCAGTAGCAACTATTCTGACAAGAATTTGATTGTCTTTGGGTTTTGGTTTAGAAACTTCCTGAATTTGCAAAACTTCAGGGGGTCCGTACTTCGTGCAAATAACTGCCTTCATCAAATTATTGTGGTTTTAAAAATTTACCCAATACTGAAGGCCCGGCTGCCAGAAGAAGACTATGGCCGTCTATCATCAACCTGTTTAAGTTTAAGGTAAACAATAAAATTTTCTTTTGCATATCAATACTACTTTTGTTAAATGATAAGCAAAGGTATATTGGCCAGATGCCATAACTCCTTGACTTGAGTTAAGAAATGAACCTAAAACTTGCCTATTTAATCAGCAAGCTGCACTCTCATTAAAGGACTACTTAAGAGACTATAAAGAACTTTTATATTTATGTGAAAAGTTGAAACTATCGATTCCGAATAGACTTTCAGCTCCTCTATTTTAGATTGGTCATAATATATTCCATTCATAACTACACCAAATATCTCTCTGGAATTGGCAATTTCCTCCAGGGGATTTTTATTCAGAATGACTAAATCGGCTATTTTTCCTGTTTCAATTGTTCCGTATTTCTTGTCTTCTCCGACGAATTTTGCAGGGATAATTGTTGCGCACTGTATTGCCTGTAAATTTGACAATCCACTTTTGGTTAAATCCTCCAGTTCATCGTGAATGCTAAAACCTGCAAAAACATACGAATCTGTTACATCGGTACCTGTCATAATTGGGACACCTATTTCATTGGCTGTCGCAACCTGTTCTTTAGCTAAACTGTAAATGTCCCTACTTAAATTTTTTCCTTCAATCGATAAATTCCTTTTTCTGTTATTGTTAACATCACTTCCCCACAAAAACTTTCTTATTATATATGGGATATATTTTATGTTGGGATTATCAATAAATGTAGAATCATGCGCATACGCCTCGAACTTGAGAGTCTGAAGAGTAGGCGTCCAATACGAGTTGTGCTCTCTCATCAACAGCATTAATCTGGATGCCATTTCTGGATTATAATCTTTAACGATTGACTTTCTTGATTTTGAATAAAAAAGTTGCCAATTGGCTGAGGTCCGAAGGCTATCTGCACCAGGAAATGCTTCAGTCAGAAATAAACGCCCGTGCTCAAAACTTTTTTGGCCTAGTAAAATGGCATCTTCAAGACTGACAAATATTGGTTTATGGCCGGCAAGGTGCATTCCATACTTTGGAGCCTTCAAAGCCAGATGCTTATAGATTTTGGCGGGGATTTGTTGATAAACTTTAATGAAATCCACCTTTTCATTTTTATAAAAATTTAAAAGAGAATCAACATCTTCAATCTGCTGAAGCTTAAAAAACTCCGGGAAACCATCGGGGACAGAAGCTGAGCCGTCCATTTGATAACTGCTCTGCAAAACATATCTTGGGTTTACTATTTTGTTCTGACTCAATTCCGCATTCCAAAACAATCTTTCATGGCTTCCGGCCCAATAATTATCCTTTCTATCCAGTTGGCCTGACATGTCTCTGATTCCTGTAACGCCATTGGCTATATAAAGAGGATGATGAAGCGATTCTGAATATTTAACTGAATGCGTATGCATATCCCAGAGACCAGGAATTAAAAATTTGTTCTTGCAATCAATAATTAAAGAATTAGACGATGGCTGTAAAACACCTGAAGTATCTATAGAAACAATAATGTTATCCTTTAAAAGGAGATCTCTGTGTTTGAGAATATTTCCAGATAAGACATCAATTACATTAATTGATTTTATAAAAACTGTATCATGCCTGGCAGGTGGAACTAATTGCAGTATGGGCCACAAAATAGCCAAGACAACATCAAAAAATGAAAAAAGCAGAATGCCTGAAAAGATCTTGAATATCTTGAATGTTGCACTTCTCATTACCCTATAATTACTCTACACTAAAAGCAAACATAAAGTCGTTGGACCCAAAAAAATACTCCCCTGAATTTGGATTTTTTATAGTCAAATAATAATATCCTTCTTTAATTTTCTTTACGCCATAGTTTATCTTTTCAAATGAAGTAGTACTACTGGTGGCTTTAGCTTTTGAGGTGATAAAAACTCTTTGATCTTTCATTACTTCAAATTGAGCCAAATCAAACACGGATGTTGGATCTGTACCAGGTGTGACTTTAACTATAAATACTAATTCATCTTGTTTTGGAATTTTAATGTTTGATGAAATCCCGTTTAAGAAAAATCCACTCTCAGCACTAAATAAACCTTTTGCTTTTGCTATGGTATTGTATTGCGATTTCTCCAATTCTTTAATCTGTTTGGTTTTTGAATCAAAGTATACAGGTTTATCAATAAACTCTGGTAAATTATTTTGTGCGTTTGTTATAAAACTGGAAAAAAGGATTGCTATTAAAAAAAGTGCGTACTTCATGGATGGATTTATGGTTTAAGGATAAGCTAATTTTTTGTTCACAAATTTTCATGTTTCAATACGAGACCACTTCCATGCATAACGGATGATTAGACAAAGAAGAACGACTTCTACGACAGCGCCAAAGACCATGTGCATCCAGGCCTCTCCTGCCATATACACCGCGGCAATAATGATATTTGCCCAGCGATTGACTTTAGCCGGCAGGGCAACAGAGAGGAAAATCATCAGTGCCGGAATGGTCACGGAGGCGAGTGCTGCCAAATGAAATCCTTGCGTAATATCAAATACAAACACTCTCCCTTTCAGAATATCTTCTATCTTACCCGGCATATATAAGGCGAAATAATCAACATAGATATAAAGAAACATAAAGCTCGCCCACAGCGTAGCAAGCTTCAGTTTCAAACTGGCATTGATTTCTTCCAGTGTATTTTGTGTTGTTTTTTGTGAATTCATAACTATCAACTAAAAATTAAATCCAAATTAAATCCCGGTTAAGCAAAAGTAGATTTGAGGATACAACAACTTGTTCACTTAAGTTAAGAAATAGGCTATAGCTAATTTTTCAAAGAATTCTTGCTCTTTGTCGGCTTGATGATTTAGGTTTGATACCTAAATAGCCCGGTAATTAGTGCTTTGGAACACGCTGAATAAGATCAAGTTTTATAGGATTTGCAAATCTTCAGGGGAATTATGCTGGGTGCAAATAAAGCCTTCAATTTTTATTTTTGAAATGAAAATTATACCCAAAATTAAGCCCAGGTTGAATAAAGTAGTTAGGCCACTTACTCTCTACTGCTTTAAAAGATTCAGGAACATTAGTTCTTACAGGCCAATAACTACATCCAATAGCTGGTTCAAAAAAGAACCGGTTTTTAAAAAACTTAAGCTGGTAACCCAAATGGAAGTTTAAGTATAACGTGTATCCATTTCCGATTTTTTTATCATCCTCATCTAAATATTTTTCAAAAGCATTTAATGCATGAACAGATGCGAAGGCACCTTTCCAAAAAAAACGTTGGTATCCTACTGTTGGTGCAATGATGCGTCCATGTCCGGGATAATCTTCACCTGGTTTATCAAATGATGGTGATGAAAAAGGGAGACCTATTGGGAAATTATAAACTGATCTTTTAAAATCTAACGAAACAACATCTTTAGGGGTTATCCTATAACCAAAGTTTAATTGTACATACTCAGGGCTGTTTTTTGTGTCAAAATTTCCCAACATAAACAATGAACTCCCCACAAAAAACTTTTTGTAAGTACTGTCTGGTTTGGTATCTTGTGCATTCACCTGTAAACTACTTGCTAAAAATAAGGCAAGTCCAATCCATAAAATTTTCTTTTTCATTTCTTTTATTTTTATGTTAAACGATAAGCAAAAGTAGGTTGGAGAAATACAAAAACTCTTGACTTAAGTTAGGAAGTACGCTTTCGATACTCATCATTCGGGAAAAGGTTACTGAGGTCCCTCCCTCCGGAATGACGTCGTGCTTTTTGGAAAAAGGGACTTCTCCTCGTCTTACGTACGTTGATGGTTTTAAAAAACCAGGCAACTCGTCGAAGTAGATCCCGGTTTTATTGATGGTATATTTCGACGAGCGATCTCGACTTTTGGTTTTACTCAGCAAGCGAAAGCGAGGAGAAATCTCCAGTCCCTATTATATTGCTCCGTCATTCCGACCGGAGGGAGTAACCTCCATATAACCAGATTTAGGGCGAATCTAATTTGTTGAACAATGCTTTAGGGATTCTGATTTTTAATTCAATTCGCCGCTTATAAAAGGCCTGAATTTATTTTTGTCAGATGTAGATAAGGTATTATAAAAAGCGTTAATTTTTTGTCTAATAAATTTCATTCTAACCACCCTTAGAATAGGTTCACCATTTAACTGGGTTGCTCTTACCATAACACCAAGTAATTGTCCGTCAACATTAAATACTCCACCACCACTCATTCCTGCAACGGCGTGTATTTTAGCTATAAATTCTACTTTGGAATCGTATGGAATCTGACCTTCTGCATCATTCTTTAACCTTAAAGATTCAATAATACTTTCGGCCTCTTTATCAGTACAAACTTTCCCTGTCGATACAGCGCCGTTAGGGTACTTAATCTTATCCTGAGGATATCCAACAGCGACAACGTCTTCATCTGCCTGTACATCTGCCCAGGTTTGGAGGGCTTGTGTCCGGTTGTTTGGATCGTACATCTGCAATGGAATTGAAGTTTGAACCATCTTGGGATAATTGCCCAATCCATTATCTATAATTCGCTGGTTATCAATTACGCCTAAATAAAAATCGTCTCTGGGATATATAGTAGCATTGTTGGCGTTTGAAGGAATTAGAGGATGGTAAAAACCAAAATTTGCAACTAATTCATTTGATAGATTAACATTTCCATTTATAGAGGGAATTCGTGAACCCAGAAATATCCCATTATTAATTTCTGATATTTTAATAAATTCCTCGCTACGTGAAAGCCAGGTGCTTATCCCGTAAACATGGTTAGCAGATACAAATAAGCCTAACTTATGGTCATTTTTTTTGCTCCAGATAACTTTGCTTCCCGGCCCATTTGTGCCAACACTTCCCCTTACCATATTTAGTAAGTTCACAAAGCTTGGATCTGAATTTTTTACAGCATCTTCTATCTTAATTAGATTAGTTTTAATAATGCCAGTAGGAGGGGGTGGCGGAGGAACGGTGTTATTTTTTTTGCAACTGGTTGTGAAAATTAGAGTAATTAATAAAATGCATAGTGTAGAGAATAATTTTATCATACTTAGAATAATACGGATTAATTAGACGATACAACCCCATTTGGATTCAACGATTTATCTTGTTTAATAGAACCATTAGCAATATGGAAGATAAAACCTGATGGATTGTGTGTTCCTAAAATTTTAGTTAAATTAACCACTACTACGAAGTTATCGGTAGTGCTGCAACCACTATTCTTAGATTCATGGTTCAATAAAAGCCTTACCTGTCCTGGGTATGAAAACATAATATAACCGTCCCAGATAATTTTGAATGCGTCCGATGAGCAGCCACCTTTTACGCTAATTTTTAAGACATCGCCTTCTCTTTTTAGACCTTCAATGGAAAAAGACTGATCAGTTCCAGATTCTCGTTTAGCTAATACGTCATTGTATTTGACAGCACTTTTTAATAGGTTAACCTCCAAAGCTTTGTCAATTTTATCATTAATTTCAGATTTTTCACAAGAGGCTAATGAAATGACCGTATAAACAGAAAGAAGAAGAAATGTAATGCTTCTAATTGGTAGTTGAGTTCTCATAATATTCCTTGTTTAAAAATTGTGCTTTATATTTATAAGACGATGATTATTAAAGAAGTGCTACAGGAATTCAAAAAGATTGCGGTTTAAGCCTAAACACAAATGGATTTTAAAACTGAAAGACTATATATTCGGCCTGTATCTATAAGCGATAAAGAATCAATTTTCGCCTATCGGTCGGATCCCGAAACCTATAAATATCTAAGTTTGATTCCCAAAACCGTGGATGAGGTTGAGGATTTTATTAAAAAGTCTTCCAGCTTACTCAATGTACCAGGGAGCTGGTTTCAATTTGTAATAATAGAGCAACTCCATAATAAGGTAATTGGAGACATAGGAATTCATTTTTTGGATACCAGTCCAGAGAATAAACAAGTCGAAATAGGGTATACTTTAGATAGAAATTATCGTGGGAAAGGATATGCCACCGAAGCCTTGACTGTCGTAGTAAATTATTTAATAACTGGCTTAAACAAACATAGAATAACAGCGTCTATAGATCCAACTAATAAATCGTCGATTCAATTGATTGAGCGATTAGGTTTCAGAAAGGAAGCTCATTTTATCGAGAGCCTATATTTTCATGGGATGTGGGTAGACGATTTGATTTATGCCATTCTTGCAAAGGAATGGCGTAAAAAATAAATCACTTTAATCAAACAATATATCTGAGTTGCGAGTAAGTTCTAAACTCACACAGAATACTGCTTTTTCAACTTCCGTGATCTCATTAATTTTATACGCTGTTGGTTAACTTTCTCCCATGCTGCATACGTTAGTAATGAGTAATAAAATGTGATTTCTAGTATTAATTTTTTCATATTTATTTCAAAAATGGTGAATCAGATTTTGGGTCAATTATTTCCCAAAAATCTTCAACAAAATTAGAAACGATAAATTTCGAATCGGTTGACTTAAGTTAAGAAATGAACATCCCTCTTCAATATGATATAGCCTAAACAGCCCGTTAAATGTTTAACATTTTATAAAATATGGTTCTTACAGAATACTCATCGAGTTGGATTAATGACTTCGAAGCTTTAAAAGGAGAACTCGAAATCGCATTAAACGGAATTGCATGTACTATTGAACACGTTGGCAGTACATCAAGTTAAGTTAACAAGTTCGCTCTTTTTCAATAATTCTTGCTCTTAGCCGGCTTAAAGATTGAGGTAACATACCTAGATAGCTCGCTAATTGGTGTTGTGGAACACGCTGAATAAGGTCTGGTCTTTTTTGTAGTAAGTTCAGGTACCGTTGTTCAGGGGAAGAATTCTTGAAAGTGTCAAAGTCTATTCGTTGTTTAGCTAAAAGTTCTTCGGATATCATTCTGCATAGGGTTTCTAACTTTGGAAATTTACTGTGGAATGCAGTGGTTTTTTCTTCACCATCTAAAACATAATATGTCCGAATACAGCCTTTTATAACAAAGTAGCTATCTTTTGATTTTTGTCCTTCTTTGAGTAAAATAGTCCCCTTCTTATCAGAGCGGAATATTTCTGCCGACAGTGTTGCAGTCTTCTCATCATCTGTTAGCGAAACGTATTTTGCAGTAAAGTCAAATAGTATGTCTTGCATTTTATTTTCCATTGTTTCTGTCGTCTTACACTTGTTAGCGAGTTTTAGACGCAGGTCGGAAGATAAAATTACAAAAAGAATAGCGGTTAGCTAAAAAAACACCTAAATGAGATACATATTTTCCATCAATCGATTTTCTGGATTACTATTCCTTTTGCCAAACCACAAAGGTTAATGAGAAATTTTGGTCCATTCTTTATATTCCATATTATACATATCAAAGCCCTCTTGTCCCAGCTAATTTTACCTGTTGTGTTGTTGTCTGCAAAGTTAATTCCACCACATCCAACAATTTTTTGTTCAAATAGTAAAACATAATAAAGTTCCCTGTCCGTTTCCAAATATTTCCTTAAGTCCTCTTCTTAGTCAACTCCAAAATAATCTGGTGTATTTAGCCTAATTAGGTTGATGACCTCATTTTTGTCCTTTGTTTCGTATTCTCGTATCGTAATTAAGTTGGTCATAAGAAAATTCAACTGTTAAAGAATTGCGGCAAATAAAAATCGTTCTATTTAATAGTATAGGTTGTTATATCTGTCTCGGAGATGCTAAAATAACCCAGACAGTAGTTCGATTCTTTAGTTTGGTTGACTAAATTCCCTCTGATGGCTGATGATGGTGTAGGTTGAAAAGGTCCTCCTCCGCCGCCATTGGCTGTGCCGGCGAGTTTCCTGAAATAGTTAAAATACCTTTCTGATACACCGTTCAACCTGATGTTGACAGGGTCATTTAGCTTTAGCTTACTATAACTAAAAAGTCCAAATGTCGTTCTACCCTCAAAAAATTTATCACTCGTAACTTCGATACTTGGAAAAGCCAGTGAAGGAGTAAAATAACTTAGTACAAAAAAATCTTCTTGATCAGGAGTGTCTTTAAAATGAACTTTTATCCCAAATTCATCTCTGTTTATACCTAAGTCCGACCTTTGCTCTACTCTTTCTATTGGATTTACAGCAGTCAATTTCTCTTGCCCTCTGTAAGTTTCTCCGTTGTAAATGATGGTTAACACGTAAGTTTCGTTAATTACAGGCAGAAAATTGATACAGGTATATTTACCCTTAATAGTAGGTTCTTCTATGAAATCAAATTGCTTATTGCTGCTGTTGGTTGCATAAACCGTTGCGCCAGATACTTTGGGAATTTCCTTGTTGAAATTACTGGTAGTTGTGCTTAAAATAACCGACTGATTTTTTCCATCGGTTCCTTTAACCCAGCTCAATGCCGCGTCAACAACCAGGCGGGGCGACTCTGTATTTAATTTTACATCAATTACTTTCTCGCAACTACTATTTAAGAAAACAGCAAGTAGTATTAATATGGATAGTTTACTTTTCATGATTTTAAAATTTGAAATTATAAGTTACGCTAGGTACTGCACCAAAAATAGAGAGTCTCTTTGCCTCATTCTTTCCTGTTTCTAAGTTTTGAACAAAAGAAATATTAGCGGCATTCTGTCTGTTATAAATGTTGTATATGCTAAAAACCCACTCCCCCTGCCAACCTCTTTGTTTGTTTCGTTTTGGGGTATAAGTTCCTGATACATCTAAGTGATGGTACAAGGGCAGGTTATCTTGATTTCTTAAGCCAAAGTTGGGCACTTCAATTCCCTGGTATTGATACTTACCCTGCGGAAATGTTACGGGTTGCCCGGATTGTAAGGCGAAAATAGAGCCGATACGCCACCTTTCGCTCCATTTAAAACTTGTCGTGATGGATACGTTGTGTAATTTATCTGCCGCAGATTTATACCACTGGCCATTATTAATTCCCGTTTCTGTGAGATTTCTGCCGGGTGTTTGCTGTTCAGACCGTGACAAAGTGTAAGACAGCCAACCAGTTAAACGCCCGACATTCTTTCGTAACATCAGTTCTAAACCGTAAGCCCTACCTATGCCGTTTAAAACCACTTGCTCTATTGCTTCATTTGCAATTAGTTCTGTTCCATCAATATAATCTACTCTGTTATTTATGTTTTTATAAAAGCTTTCTATTTCCAGGGAGTAGTCATCTTGTTTAAAGTTTTGGAAATAACCTATGGCGTATTGATTTAATGTTTGAGGTTTTAAAAACTGGTCGCTGGGTGCCCAAATATCTAGGGGAGTTGGCGATTGTGTATTAGTTAGTAAGTGCAAATACTGCGACATCCTATTGTAACTGGCCTTTATCGCAATATTATCATCAAGTGCGTATGACAATCCGATACGGGGTTCCAAATTATCAAAACTCGCTATAGTTTCATTGCGCTTATAATTTTTAGAGCCGGTAGGCGTGGCCTTTTCGTAAATTTTTAATTCATTATTAAAGTTAAGGGCTTGATTGTTTGCGTAAGTAAACACTTCCTGCTGCCCTAAGCGGTAGAATAAGCTATAGCGCAAACCATAGTTTACTGTTAGTTTTTTGGTTAAATTTTGCTCAACATCCATGTAAACTGCTGGCTCTAAAGCATACTTTCTTGCCAGTTGCTCTTTATTGATTTGTGAAGTTGATGTTGTTGGACTTACAGTTCCCGGGTTGAAATCATAATACTGAGCATTGAGCCCGTAAGTGAGTTTTAAATTATTGTTGAAGTAGTGTTTGAAATCGTACTTCAAATTAAGGTTTTTAACGCTACTATCCCACTTAAAATCTGCAAGGGCAGTCTCTAAACCGTAATAATAATCACTATAGATAACGGAAAGGTTAGAGAACAATTTATCAGTGAATAGTTTGTTCCAGCGGGCGTTTATTACAGAATTTCCGTAGACATTGACGAAATCCTTATTCAGATTAAAAGCATCCCGCCCAAAATAACCCGATAAATACAAGTTGTTTTTAGGGTTTATCTTATAGCTAACTTTGGTATTTAAATCATAAAAATAAGCAGAACTTTGAATGTCTGTCAGTTTCAAAAACAAATGACCGTAAGAACCTCGCCCTGCAAGCAAAAAAGAACCTTTCCCTTTGTCAACAGGCCCTTCTACCATTAATCTACTCGATACCAATCCAATGCCACCACTAAAATTTAGATCGTTTTTATTTCCTTCCTTTTGATAGATATCTAATACAGAAGACAAACGCCCCCCAAAACGAGCAGGAATGCCGCCTTTATAAAGTTTAATGTCATTAATGGCATCTGCGTTAAAGATTGAGAAGAAGCCAAATAAATGTGAGGAATTATAAATTGTTGCTTCATCCAAAAGAACGAGATTTTGATCAGCACTACCACCTCTCACATTAAAACCAGATTGTCCCTCCCCTGCATTGGTAACGCCGGGCAACTGTAGGATTGATTTCAGAACGTCAACTTCGCCTAATACCACCGGCATCTGTTTAATCTCTTTTACAGATAGTTTGTTGATGCTCATTTCAGGCCTTCTTATTTCTGCTATATTCTTATCCCCATTAACTACCACTTCTACTAATGATTGAGAATTTGATAACAAGCTGAAGTTCCTTTTTGCACTTTCTTCTAATTGAATTAAAGTGTCTTGAGATACATAGCCCAAATAACCAATCTTTAAATTATAATTACCTTTTGGCAGGGTTAAAGAGTAAAAACCGTATTCGTTGGTAACAGTTCCGCTATTTATCTCTTTGATATAAATGCTTACTCCAATTAAAGATTCCGAAGATATTCTATCTGTTATCACACCACTAATTGTAACTTTTTCTTGCGCCATTAAAGTCAGTGCCGAAAGAAATAGTATGATAACCAGTTTAATTTTTTTTAAAGTTTGTCCCATTTTTGATTCTTTTTTTTGATGGGGCAAACCTAACTATTGCCTGAAGCAATAAAATTAACTTAAGTTAAGAAATGATTTGTGGGTACAGATTAATAGCGGCCTTCGCAATTAAACTGTGCTATTGGTTTATCATTAATATGCGAAAGGAAAGCACTAATAAAAAGAATAAAAAACCCAGGCACACCCAAATCTTTCTCTGAGAAAACTCAGGATTATTATTCAGATAGTTTTGAGGGTTAGGTGAAAGATAAATTTTAGCTTGTTCCAATCCCATATAAGTAAAAAAGTACTTGCAAGTAGCATATTGAAATTAATCCATAAATTATTGCTGTATTCAAACGAGATTGTGATCATGAATATATTAATCATGATTATAAAAAGTGCTATCGCCGCTATTTGCTATCGACGAAAACATAATTTTGAAGTGCATTACTATAATGAACAAGTAATTGCGATAAATTTTAAATGCCTACACTTAGGTTAAGAAATGGACATTTGTAGTCTGATAGTTGAAAATGTCGATTATGATGGACAGACCAGCATTGATTTTGAGTATTTTGCTACTATATGGTCAATTTATCAAAGTCACTAGTATTACTTTTAAGAAAAAGCAATTTTGAAAATGAATGGTTAAAGGTGTTAGGTGGGTAAAAATAAAATTTGATATATCAGGAGACTACAGCTGAAAACACATGGGAGCCCGCGGCGTAATCATCTTGCTGATTGGAGCTTGGATTGTCTGCCCTGATAACGTAATTAAAGTACCACAAGATCAATGGCCCGGTCCCCAACCTTGAAATGTGTTACATTGTTTCCCACTTCCTCCACGATACCTGCGAAATCTGCTCCCAGGATTTTATCCTTTGGTTTGAATAATCCAAAAGTGAATCGTGCAAAAAAGGGTTCGCCCCTCAGGATATGCCAGTCGGCGGGGTTAGCTGAGTTTGCTGCAACCTTAACCAGGATATGATCATCTTGTATCTTTGGCTTCTCTACTTCTTCTAATTGAAGTACTTCAGGGCCACCATATTTTGTTTTTGTAAAAGCTTTCATTTTTGTTTGTTAATGGTCTGAACTGTGATTAGTTTAATTATTGTGATATTTGTTGATTTTGCCTGTTCATCTAATCATTTCCATCACATAAATCACAGTTCAGACAACTTTACCTGGCTTTTGTTAATTTCTGAATCATGATTGTTTTGATTTTTGTGATTCTGATGTGTTTTTTTCATAGAAATCATTCAATCACCTAAATCCCTGTTCAGACATTTTTGTCAGGCTTGAAGTCTGCTATAATCCCTATGTAACCTTCTATTCTAAATATCCCTATTCCTCCATTTATATCCAAATCCCTCCCGATCCCAACTCTGTATCCAATGATCTGTCCGAATCCATTTTTATGGATCATGTTTCTTAAAAGCCAATCGCCTGATTATCCGACAGCTGGGTGATTTTTATCTTCAAAAACTGTGGAAAACTTTTTTTGTGGTAGATAGTGGTAAAAAGTGGTAAGTTATTTACTTTTACACTTGAGTATTTATGTAAATAGCCATAATGTCGCATTTCTTAGGAGAATTTGATTGTAAACTTGATGCTAAAGGCCGGATGATGATACCATCCAGCCTGAAGAAACAGCTTCCCGAAGCTGAGCGTGAAGGACTTGTGATCAACCGTGGCTTTGAGAAACATCTGGTTATTTACACTAAGAAGGAGTGGGATAGTATTACCGAAGAGCTGAGTAAGCTCAATGCTTACGAAAAGAAAAGTCGTGATTTTATTCGCTATTTCACCAGGGGTGCTACAGAACTTTCTCTGGATTCGGCAAACCGTATTCTCTTCCCTAAAGCTTTAATGGAATATGCCGGTATCAGCGGAGAGGTAGTCCTTTCATGCGTACTGAATAAAATAGAGGTATGGGCAAAAGATGCTTACGACTCTCAGATGGATAATGAGCCTGAAAACTTCGCCAATCTGGCAGAAGAGGTGATGGGCAGTATGGGAAGGAGGGCGCATGACTGATTATCATAATCCGGTGATGCTGCAGGAATGTATTGAAGGGCTGAATATTAAGCCTGATGGAATTTATGTTGATGTGACTTTCGGGGGTGGTGGACATTCCCGCGAAATATTGAAGCACCTGGGTCCTAAAGGTCGTTTGCTTGCATTTGATCAGGATGCTGATGCTCAAAAGAATTTACCAAAAGATGATCGATTAACCTTTATTGATCAGAACTTCCGCTACCTCAAAAATAATTGCCGTTTGCAGGGCGCCATTCCTGCGGATGGCATTCTGGCTGATCTGGGTGTCTCTTCTCACCAATTTGATCAGCCAGAACGGGGGTTCTCCATTCGCTTTGATGCCGATCTGGATATGCGAATGGATCAAGCGGGGGTACTTACGGCAAAACAGGTTGTAAATACTTATAGCGAGGAGCAGCTGCACCGAATTTTTGGAATCTATGGTGAAATCAAAAATGCTAAAACACTGGCTCAGACTCTGGTAACCCAGCGACTGAACAAGCCGATTGATACGGTTGATGAACTGAAAAATGCTATTTCAAAACTTATTCCGAAAGGCAAGGAAAATAAATATCTGGCACAGGTATTTCAGGCACTCCGCATTGAAGTGAACCAGGAACTGGAGGCTTTGAAAGAATTTTTGGAACAAACGGTGGATGTGCTTAAGAAAGAGGGTCGACTAGTTGTGATTTCTTACCATTCACTGGAAGATAGGCTGGTTAAGAATTATATTGCCAAGGGTAAGTTCCAGGGTGAAGTGGAGAAGGATTTTTTCGGAAATCAAATCAAGCCCCTTGAAAGCATCACACGTAAGGCGATTGTTGCTTCTGATGAGGAAATCAAACTGAATAATAGGGCACGTAGCGCCAAATTGAGAATAGCTGTAAAAAGTTAAGCTGATAAAGGCTTGAAGAATGAATAACCAATTTAAACAGGACAAAACGGAAGAGGATTTGGATCAGGAAGCTGAACCTTTAGCTGAGCAATCAGAAAAGGCTGAGCTTCCAAAGAATTTCTTTACTCTGATGTTTACTGAGGGAGTAATCTCTAAGGAGTCGGCTACTCATTTACTTCCATTTATTGTGTTTATCGCCTTTTTGGCAATGATCTATATCGGTAACCGGCATTTTGCCGAGAATAATATCCGGGATATCGACAAGCTAAGTAAGGAAGTGAAAGAACTGAGCTGGGATTTTAAAACATTAAAAGCTGATCTGATGCTGAAAAGCACTCAGACAGAAGTAGCTAAAGAGGTGGATACACTGGGTTTGATTGAACCGAATGAGCCACCGAAGAAGATTGTGATAAGTGAGGGAGAATTTGATTAATTGACAGTTGACTATTAAGGAAAATTTACTATCCAGATAACAGATAACAGACAACAGACAACAGACAACAGATAACATGAACATAAGAACCGACATATTGCTTCGTGTGTACATCGCCTTTGGGATGATTGTATTGCTGGCTTTTGCGGTGCTTTATAAGCTCGTGGATGTTCAGATTGTGCAAGGAGAGAAATGGCGATCTATGGCGGATAGTCTTTCTACCCGTTTTGCAAATGTGGAAGCAGCTCGCGGGAATATCTATTCGGTTGACGGCAGTTTACTGGCCACTTCGGTTCCTGAATATGAAGTTCGTATGGATATGCTGGCTGGGGGTATCGAAAAGGATGATGTGTTTTTTGAGAAGGTCGATTCGCTGGCCGCTAAACTTTCTTCATTTTTCGGTGATAAATCCAAAAAACAATATTCACGTATACTCCGCGAAGCCCGGACTGAGGGTGCCCGCTACCTCTTACTGAAGCGAAATGTGACCCATACAGAATTAAAGGAGATTCGGAAGTTCCCGATTTTTAATATGGGTCGTTATAAAGGCGGACTGATCTCCGTTCATCAGAACAAGCGAATTCTGCCATTTCAGACTCTGGCAGCCAGGACTATCGGTTATAAGAACAAAAACGTACAGCCGGTTGGCCTTGAGGGGGCATATAGTGCATATATAGACGGAGAAAGTGGTAAGCGCCTGATGCAGCGTATTTCAGGAGGAGTTTGGATGCCTGTGAATCAGGATATAGAAATTGCACCTAAGGAAGGTGCTGATATCATTTCGACTATTGATATTAACATGCAGGATGTGGCGCAAAGGGCATTGAAAAAGCAATTGATTACCAGTGATGCGGATCATGGTTGCGTTATTCTGATGGAAGTGGCTACAGGTGAGATCAGAGCAGTTGCCAATTTTAGCAAGGTTCGTGAAGGTGAATATAAAGAGCAGTTCAATTATGCCATTGCGGCCAGTCAGGATCCAGGTTCTACGTTTAAGCTCGCTTCTTACATGGCTTTGCTTGAAGATAAAAAAGTCGATACCAGTACTTTAGTAGCTACCGAAGACGGAACTTATCGTATTCCCGGACATACTATCCGCGACTCGCATGGAGGTATCGGAACTGTTTCTGTAAAACGGGCCTTTGAAGAATCCTCGAACGTAGCCATAGCAAAGTTAATTAATACCGCTTATCAGAACGACCAGGAAAAATTTCCGGCTCATTTATATGACTGGGGATTAAATAAGAAATTGATGCTTCAGATTCCCGGTGAAGGGCAGCCAGTTATCAAAAATCCAAAGAACAGAAGCTGGAATAAGAATCAAACCCTGCCTCAGATGGCCTATGGTTATGAGATGCAGATCACTCCGCTACAGATGCTGGCATTTTATAATGCAGTGGCTAATGATGGAAGGTATATCGCGCCAATTTTTGTTCGTGAGATCCGACGTTTAGGGAATACTGTAGAACAGTTCAAAGCCCGGGTGGTTAACGAAAAGATCGTTTCTGATGTGACGATTAAAAAAGCTCAGGAGCTTCTTGAAGCGGTTGTTGAAAGAGGAACGGGTAAGTCCCTGGCATCTCCACTTTATAAAATTGCCGGGAAAACAGGAACAGCTCAGGTTGCCGATGCCAATAAAGGTTATCGCGTTGATAAAAAGTATCAGGCTTCATTCTGTGGCTACTTTCCTGCCGATAATCCTAAATATTCGCTGATAGTGGTGGTCAATAACCCGCGTAAAGGTACTTATTATGCAGCATCTGTGGCCGGGCCGGTTTTCAGGGAGATTGCTGATCGGGTGTTCGCCAGTGATATCAATATGTTTGACCCGCTGCAGGAACAGAAATTCACAGGTAGTCTGAAGCTTCCAGAAGCAAAGGCCGGAGAGCGTAAAGCCACACAGGCCGTTTATAAAGCATTCGGTATCAAGGCATTATTTGCCTCTAATTCCGATTATATAAGCCTTGACACCAATAAGGGTATAGTTTCACAGGAAGTAAAGATTACCGAGGGCTTTGTACCTGATGTAAGTGGAATGGGATTGAAAGATGCCCTGTATGTAACCGGTAATTCGGGATTGAAGGTACTGGTTCGCGGAAGCGGAAAGGTAGTCAGGCAATCGCTACTTGCAGGTAGTATTGTTCAAAAGGGTATTCCTATTGTATTAGAACTTGAATGATGAAGAAGCTCAAGGATATATTATACGGAGTATCACTCAGACAAGTGTCGGGTTCGACTAATAGTAAAGTTTCAGGGATATGCTTCGACTCGCGAAAAGCAGCTCCCGGAGTCCTATTTGTAGCAGTCCGTGGTACTGAATCTGATGGACATGCTTTTATAGATCGGGCTATTGATCAGGGTGCTTCAGCCGTGCTATGCGAAGAATTTCCTGCAATATTGAGGGAAAGGGTAAGCTATTTCATCGTTGAGAATTCTGCCAAAGCGCTCGGAATGATTGCATCCAATTTTTTTGATAATCCATCAGCCAAACTAAGGCTTGTTGGGGTTACCGGTACAAATGGCAAAACCACGATCGCCACCTTGCTTTTCCAATTGTTTCAGGATCTGGGATATAAAACCGGATTGCTTTCTACCGTTCAAAATCAAATAAATGATTTTGTGGTACCGGCAACTCATACTACACCTGATCCGGTGGTTTTGAACAGCCTGCTGAATGATATGGTTGAAAGTGGCTGTGATTATTGCTTTATGGAAGTCAGTTCGCATGCAATGACCCAGTACAGAACTGAAGGGCTGAGTTTTTCGGGCGGGATCTTTACCAACCTCACACATGATCATCTTGATTTTCACAAGACATTTGATGCCTATCTGAAAGCTAAAAAGAGTTTTTTTGACGGATTAACCAGTCAGGCATTTGCACTCACCAATATTGATGACAAAAATGGGATTGTGATGCTTCAGAATACAGGCGCGCATCGTAAGACTTATGGTCTTAAGAATATAGCTGATTTTAAGGCGAGAATTATTGAGAATCATTTCAGCGGTTTATTACTGAATATCGATGGACAGGAGGTTTGGTTTAAAATGGTAGGTAGCTTCAATGCCTATAATTTGCTTGCTGTTTATGCCACCGCATTATTGCTGGAGCAGGATCGCACCAGAGTATTGACCTCTCTCAGCCGACTCAGCGGTGCCGAAGGCCGCTTTGATTATATTATTTCACCTTCAGGAATTATTGGGATTGTAGATTATGCCCACACTCCGGATGCTGTGCAGAATGTACTCAGCACTATTCAGGATATCCGTAAGGGAACTGAACAGGTAATTACTGTGATTGGATGCGGGGGCGACCGGGATAAAGCCAAGCGTCCGCTGATGGCTAAAGTAGCATGCGATTGGAGTACAAAGGTTGTGCTGACATCTGACAATCCTCGCTCCGAAGTCCCTGAACAGATTATCAGGGATATGGAGGAAGGCGTGATGCCGACTAATAAGAAAAAAACACTCTCAATTACCGACAGAAAAGAAGCAATCCGTACGGCCTGCCATTTGGCAAAGTCAGGGGATATTATACTGGTTGCAGGTAAAGGGCATGAGAAATATCAGGATATCGGCGGAGTGAAACTCCCTTTTGATGATAAGGAAATTTTAACGGAATTTTTAAATCTGATGAGCTAATGCTATACTATCTGTTTACATGGCTGGATAAGGAATATGATATTCCCGGAGCAGGATTGTTCCAGTTTATATCATTCCGAACTGCAATGGCCGTTATCTTGTCTCTAATTTTGACAACGGTTTATGGGAGTAGATTGATCAAATTGCTTAGAGCAAAGCAGGTTGGTGAATCGGTCAGGAATCTGGGTCTTGAAGGGCAGATGCAAAAACAGGGTACACCAACCATGGGGGGATTAATCATTCTTCTTGGAATTCTGTTGCCGACTATACTTTTTGCCAAAATTGATAATATCTATATTATTCTCATGCTGGGAACCACAGTATGGATGGGTTTGATAGGGTTTGTTGACGATTATATCAAAGTATTCAAAAAAGATAAGGAAGGACTGGCGGGTCGTTTTAAAATCATGGGTCAGGTGGGCCTGGCATT
The DNA here is from genome assembly GCF_030695525.1 of Daejeonella sp. Lineage (GTDB taxonomy): Bacteria > Bacteroidota > Bacteroidia > Sphingobacteriales > Sphingobacteriaceae > Daejeonella. The sequence continues at coordinate 156,731 of NZ_JAUYSS010000047.1, forward strand.
AATCATTGGCTGGACTATGTATTTCCATCCGGATATTGTGGTCAGGGAACAGGTCACCCTGCCTGCAAAGGTAAGTTCTCCTTTGGGTGTTCAAAAACGCGGGAATCAGTTTTACTATACTCAGGATCTAAAGTCGACCATAACCAATGTCCCCTTTTATAAGGACAATGAATTTGATTATGCCAAGGTGTTGACTGTCTTTGGAGATGGCTATGAAAAATATTCACTGGTTGTCTTTTTGTTATTTGTAATTGTCATAGTCACTGCGGTATCTAATGGTGCCAATCTTACAGATGGTATTGACGGGTTAGCTACAGGGACATCTGCAATTATCGGGATTACATTGGCTATTCTTGCCTATGTTTCGGGTAATACCATTTTTGCCGATTATCTGAATATCATGTATATCCCTCATTCGGCCGAACTTGTAATCTTTGCTGGCGCTTTTGTTGGAGCATGTGTAGGCTTTTTATGGTATAATTCATATCCTGCTCAGGTATTTATGGGAGATACCGGCAGTTTGGCTATCGGTGGAATTATTGCCGCTTTCGCGATCATGATCCGCAAGGAATTATTAATACCGGTATTATGCGGGGTATTCCTAATCGAAAATCTTTCGGTGATTTTGCAGGTTTCCTATTTCAAGTATACGAAGCGAAAATTTGGCGAAGGAAAACGAATCTTTCTGATGTCGCCATTGCATCATCATTATCAGAAAAAGGGATATCATGAGGCTAAAATCGTTACCCGATTCTGGATCGTTGGAATTATGCTGGCTATTATAACTATTGTGACTTTAAAGCTGCGTTAATGGAGGCTGTGAAATATATCGTTGTTTTAGGTGCCGGTGAAAGCGGGACAGGTGCAGCTATTCTGGCTCAGAAGCATGGCTATGCCGTATTTGTTTCTGACTTTGGGCCAATTGGCGATCAGTATAAGGACGAACTGAAGCAGGCCGGAATTCCCTTCGAAGAGAATAAGCATACTGAAGATCGTATTCTTACTGCTGCAGAGGTAATCAAAAGTCCCGGAATTCCGGATAAAGCTCCGATTATCAAAAAACTGATTGAAAGGAATACCCCAATCATCTCAGAAATTGAATTTGCGGCAAGGCACACCAATGCAAAGCTCATTTGCATCACCGGATCAAATGGCAAAACTACTACAACTATGCTTACCTATTATATTCTGCAAAATGCGGGTTTGAATGTTGGCCTGGCAGGAAATATTGGTAAGAGCTTTGCCAAACAGGTGGCCCTCGGAAATTTTGAATATTATGTTTTGGAGATCAGCAGCTTTATGCTCGATAATATGTACAGCTTCAAAGCCGATATCGCTGTCTTATTAAACATCACACCTGATCATCTCGACAGGTATGATTACAAAATGGACAACTATTCAGACTCCAAATTCAGAATCATTCAGAATCAGCAGCAGGACGATGTTTTCATCTATTGTGCTGATGATGAGGAAATAAAAAAAGGTCTGGCAAAACGCCGGATAAAGTCAAATACCTATCCTTTCTCCATTGAAAAATCACTTGAAAAGGGTGCTTTTCTTCAGGGAGACCAGATCATAATAAACCTACACCACAAAAACCAAGAATTACTGACTATGTCAATTAACGATTTAGCTCTGCAGGGCAAGCACAATATTTATAACTCTATGGCTTCGGGCATAGTTGCAAAAGTGCTTGAATTAAGAAACGAGACCATTCGCGAAAGCATGGGAAGTTTCACCAATATTGAACACCGCCTTGAGCATGTGGCCAAAATTTCGGGAATCGATTTTATTAATGATTCAAAAGCAACAAATGTGAATTCAACCTGGTATGCCCTCGAAAGTATGCCCGGAGATGTTGTACTTATCCTTGGTGGGGTGGATAAGGGCAATGATTATGATATGCTGAAAGATCTGGTTAAATCGAAGGTTAAATCGATCGTTTGCCTGGGAAAGGATAATAAAAGAATACATGAGGCATTTGAGGATGATGTGGAAGTAATTGTAAATACATTTTCGGCGAATGAGGCAGTTCAGATTGCTTATCACCTGGCTAAAAAGGGAGATACTGTACTTCTATCCCCGGCATGTGCAAGCTTTGATTTATTTAAAAACTACGAAGACAGGGGGAACCAGTTTAAGAAGGCGGTAAAAGAACTTTGACAATTGACAATTGAGAATTAGGAGTGGAGAATTTGAAATTGTAATTATGGCATTGAGATGAAATTTACAATGAACTACTGAATTACTGACAACAGACAACTGCTAACAGATAACTAAACAATGGAAAGACTAATAAGCAAAACAAAAGGCGACCGCTGGATCTGGCTGATCGTGATCTTACTTTCAGTATGGTCGCTGCTGGCTGTGTATAGTGCAACCGGAACGCTTGCTTACAAGAAGGGTATTGGTTCAGAGCAGTTTCTGATCAAACATCTGGTGATGATCGTTGGGGGTATTGCATTGATGTATTTTTCACATTTGCTTGATTACCGCTATTATGCCGGAATATCTAAAGTGTTGATGGTTATCACGATTCCCTTATTGGCATATACCCTGTTATTTGGAGCAAGTGTAAACGAGGCCAGTCGCTGGGTAACTATTCCAATTATCAATCAGACATTCCAGACTTCGGATTTGGCAAAACTGGCCCTGATTACTTTTCTGGCACGAACTCTGAGTAAGAAACAGGAAAATATTAAGGATGTTAAAAAGGCATTTTTGCCGATTATGGCCGCAGTATGTGTGGTATTCCTATTGATTGCGCTAGCTAATCTTTCAACAGCATTAATGTTATTTGGTGTTAGTATTCTCTTATTGATCATGGGTAGAATCAGTATCAAGCAGATCTCCATTGTATGTCTTGCCGGAGTGATTCTACTTGGGGCGGTGATGATGCTGGGGCCGAGAAGAAAGACCTATATGTCGAGGATAGATACTTTTATTCATCCCGAAAAGGCTGATCCTGATAAAGCATTTCAGGCCAATCAGGCTAAAATTGCGATAGCAACAGGTGGAATTTTTGGAAAGGGGCCAGGAAACAGTACCCAGCGTAATTTCCTGCCGCATCCCTATTCAGATTTTGTATTTGCCTTGATCATCGAGGAATACGGAATGGTTGGGGGAGTCGGATTGGTATTGCTGTACCTGCTTTTTCTATACCGATGTGTGTTGATTGTGACCGAAAGTCCCAAGGCATTTGGGGCATTGCTGGCAGCCGGATTAAGTTTCAGCCTGACTATTCAGGCATTTGCAAACATGGCCGTGGCAGTGGGACTGGGTCCGGTGACGGGGGTTCCGCTGCCGCTGGTCAGTATGGGTGGGACATCAATTCTATTCACCAGTGTTGCTTTCGGGATCATACTGAGCGTGAGCAGGGATATTGAGGAAAAGAAAAATAAGGCTAAGGAAAAAGTAATTATCGGTGAAATACCTGCAATGGGATAATAGATGGATCAATTATGATTTTTAAGCTAATTCAAAGAAAATAATAAATGGGAAAAAGAGTGATCATAAGCGGTGGCGGTACAGGTGGACATATATTTCCGGCTGTAGCAATAGCGAATGCGCTCAAAAAAATTGATCCCGGTACAGAAATTCTCTTTGTTGGGGCCAATGGGCGAATGGAAATGGAGAAAGTCCCTGCTGCCGGATACAAAATTATTGGATTGGATATTCAGGGATTTCAGCGCAGCTCAATCCTTAAAAATGTTATGCTGCCTTATAAACTATTGAAAAGTGTGATGAAGGCAAGATCAATAATTAAAGATTTTAAGCCTGATGTTGCTGTAGGTGTTGGTGGCTATGCCTCCGGGCCATTATTGTATGCAGCCTCACAAATGAAAATACCTTATCTGATTCAGGAGCAGAATTCTTTTGCGGGAATAACCAATAAGATTTTGGGAAAGAATGCGGAACTCATTTGTGTCGCATTTAAGGGAATGGAAAAATTCTTTCCTGCAGAGAAAATAAGAATCACTGGAAATCCAATCAGGAAGGATGCAGTTGATATTGAGAATAAGCGATTTGCAGCTGCAGAATTATTGAGTCTTTCGCCGCGTAAAAAAACAATCCTCATGACCGGAGGTAGCCTTGGTTCAGGTACATTGAATAAGAGTATGTTTTCCGGATTGGATAAGATCCTGGCTGCCGATGTGCAGTTGATTTGGCAGACAGGTAAATATTATTATCAGGCTGTAATGGAACAAATGAAGGGGAAAGAGCACCCGAATATTAAAGTGCTTGAATTCCTGCATCGTATGGATCTGGCTTATGCAGCAGCTGACCTGGTGATATCAAGGGCAGGAGCAGGAACCATAGCCGAATTGTGTGCCATTAAAAAACCAGTAATCCTGGTTCCTTCGCCAAATGTGGCTGAAGATCATCAGACAAAGAATGCAATCGCTTTGGTTGAGAATGATGCAGCTATCCTGGTTGGAGATTCAGTGGCCGAACTTGAACTGCTTGATATTGCTTTATTACTTATTAATAATAAAGAAAAGTGCCAGGCGCTCTCTGATAACATAGCAAAGATGGCTTTGCCTGATGCGGATGAAGTGATTGCCAAAGAAGTGTTAAGGATTGCCAAAGATTAGGGGGGATTTTTTATACAAAGTATGGAATTGGAAAATATTAAACGGGTTTATTTAGTTGGTATCGGTGGCATCGGTATGAGCGGTCTTGCCCGTTATTTTAAAAGGCGCGGATGTGTGGTCTGTGGTTATGATAAAACCATTACTCCGCTTACTTCAGCTATGAGAAATGAGGGTATTTCAGTTGTTTATCAGGATGAGGAAGATAATCTGAAAATTAGTTTTCTGGAAAATGATCCTGAAACCCTGATCATTTATACTCCTGCAATTCCAAAAGATTCTAAAATATTGAATTATTTCAGGTCTGGAGGTTTTACTCTTAAAAAGCGCTCTGAAGTTTTGGGTATCATCAGCAAAGGGATGTATACCATCGCTGTTGCGGGCACACATGGTAAAACCACTACTTCCAGCATTATTTCCCATGTTCTGAAGGATAGCGGTTACGATTGTTCTGCGTTTTTAGGTGGAATCGCTACGAATTATGATTCAAATGTGCTCTTTGGTGATAATAATACCATGGTGGTAGAGGCTGATGAGTTTGACCGCTCATTCCTCACCCTGTTTCCAGATGTTGCTATAGTTACTTCAATGGATGCCGATCATCTTGATATCTACGGTGATCGATCACACCTTGTAGAATCTTTCAGGCAATTTGTTTCTCAGATCAAAGATGGCGGCAGATTAATCTTCAAAAAGGGACTCGACCTTAAAGGTGGAAAAACCTATTCAGCAAATGTTCTGGCGGATGTTCAGGCAGTCAACGTGAAAGTGCAGGACGGAAGCTTCTATTTTGATTTCAAGAATGAGAATATCGTGATTGAAAATATTCAACTCGGCTTACCCGGCCTGCATAATATTGAAAATGCTGTTGCTGCAATTGAAGTAGCCTTACATCTGGGTATCGATCCTGAAAAAATTAAAAGGGCACTGGCTAGTTTTTTAGGTGTGAAAAGGCGTTTTGAATATATTCTCAAGGGGCAGAAGCATATTTACATTGATGATTATGCCCATCATCCGGAAGAATTAAGGGCTTGTATACAAGCTGTAAAAACGCTGTATCCGGGTAAAAAACTAACCACAATATTCCAGCCACATTTGTTTACCCGCACAAGGGATTTTGCCGAGGGTTTTTCGGAAGTCTTAAGTATGACAGATGAACTTATCATGCTGGATATTTATCCCGCCAGAGAACTGCCGATAGAAGGGGTTAGCTCAGCTATGATTCTGGATAAAGTAAGTATTGAAGCGAAGCAGATATTATCAAAAGAACAAACACTGGATTATATCAGGTCGCAAAAACCTGAATTATTATTAACAGTAGGAGCCGGTGATATCGACACCCTCATTGTACCATTGAAAGAAATTTTAACAAATGCTTAAGAAAATTAATTGGCGAGCAATTTTAGTTAGTTTCCTATGGCTGGTCAGCCTGGGGGGCCTGATAACGCTGATGAGTTTTATAGAGATAAAGAAAAGTGACTTAAAATGCAAGGATGTAAAGGTATTGCTGCCCGGTCAGTATAATTTCATTGAACGGGATGAGGTGGACCATATCCTTATGGAAAATGCCGGGGCTATGGTTGGAATGGATCTGAATGATATCAATATTCATAAGCTTGAGAATGCGCTGAGGGCAAATCCTTTCATCGAATTTGCAAAGGTGTACGTGGATATGACCGGAGTAATACATGTACAGATCAGGCAAAGGAAGCCGGTTCTGAGAGTAGTGAATATGGCAAATATTCATTTTTATATCGATGGCAATGGAAATAAAATACCGCTTTCTGATAATTATACTGCAAAGGTGCTGGTAGCAAGCGGCTTGATAGAGGAAGATTTCAACGGTCGGGTGGATACACTCCAAACAAAGATGGCCAGAGATCTTTTTCGTACTGCTCTATTTATTAGAAGTGATACTTTATGGGATAATCAGATAGAACAGTTATATGTAGATCTAAAGGGCGACATTGAAATGGTCCCGAGGGTTGGTGGCCATAAAATTATTTTGGGTAGTGCGGATTCCATAGAGACCAAATTCAGGAACCTACTGGTCTTTTACAAAAAGGCGATACCCAAAGTAGGATGGGATACCTATAAAACAATTAATCTGAAATACGCTAATCAGATTGTTTGCGAAAAGAATATCATTGATACCACTAGACTCACGCTCGACATCAGTAAGCAGGTTGTCGATAGTACAATAACAGAAACTCAGAACTAATAAAAATTAATACAAAGAATATGGATCAAATTAACTCAGCTTCAGCCAAAAATTCACCAATAGTTGTCGGTTTGGATATCGGTACGACTAAGATTTGTGTTACCGTTGGCCGCAGGAGCGAACATGGTAAAATCGAAGTTTTGGGTATGGGTAAAGCCGAATCTGCAGGAGTTACCCGTGGAGTAGTTTCCAATATTCAAAAAACCGTACAGGCCATCATACTTGCAGTTGAAGAAGCCAGTGCCCAATCAAATGTGGATGTAAAGATTGTGAATGTTGGGATTGCCGGTCAGCACATCAAGAGTCTTCAGCACCGGGGTATTCTGACCCGTAAAGAATTGAATACCGAAATTCAGCGAAAGGATATTGACAAGCTAATCGAGGACATGTATAAACTGGTGATGCCTCCGGGTGAGGAGATTATTCATGTGTTGCCTCAGGAATTTACCGTAGATAATGAACCGGGAATTAAAGACCCAATCGGGATGGCAGGCGTTCGCCTGGAAGCCAATTTTCACATTATTAGCGGACATGTGAGTGCAGTGAAAAATATTCTGAAATGTGTTGGGAATGCCGGACTTGAAACGCAGGAACTGATCCTTGAACCACTTGCATCGTCTGAGTCGGTGCTGAGTGAGGAAGAAAAAGAAGCCGGAGTGGTACTGGTCGATATTGGTGGTGGTACTACCGACCTGGCTATATTCCATGAGGGAATCATCCGTCATACAGCGGTTATTCCATTCGGAGGTAATAGCGTAACAGAAGATATTCGGGAGGGATGTTCGGTAATGCGTAATCAGGCCGAGTTATTAAAAACCCGTTTTGGTTCTGCACTTGCAGAGGAAAATAAGGAAAATGAAATTATCTGTGTTCCGGGCCTTCGCGGCAGAGAGCCTAAAGAGATATCGGTAAAAAATCTTGCTTACGTGATTCAGGCAAGAATGGAAGAAATTATCGAACACGTTTATTATGAAATCAAATCCTCAGGATATGAGAAAAAGCTGATTGCCGGAATCGTAATTACAGGTGGTGGGGCTCAACTTAAGCATTTGCCTCAGCTTGTTGAATTTGTAACCGGACTTGATAGCCGTATTGGTTATCCGAACGAACATTTGGCGAAGAACGATGTGCTTCCTAAAAATGTGTATGATGAATTAAAAAGTCCGATGTATGCAACCGGTATTGGCCTGCTGATCAAGGGTATACAGAAGGCAGAACTGGCTGAGGAATCAGTAGTGTCTGTGGGTGCTCCGGTTGAAAAAACCAAGGCTGTCCAGAAACCCAAAAAAGGACAGGGAATGTTTGAATGGATATTGCAATCAAGTACCAAATTCATTAAGGATGATATCAAAGATGAGGATTATACAAATTAATTTTCCACAATGGCGGAGTTTCCCACAATCGCAGGATCCTGGAAAAGCGCCGTGGAAAATTGGCTAGTTTTACAGTGTAAACTGTCTAAAAATGAACAAGATTTACCCAACTGATAATTAAGAATATGCAGTTTGAAATGTTAAAAGAAAAGTCATCGATCATCAAAGTAATTGGTGTTGGTGGCGGCGGCGGTAATGCGGTAAACCATATGTACCGTCAGGGAATCACAGGTGTTGATTTCATAATATGTAACACTGATGCGCAGGCTCTGGAGCTGAGTCCCATACCCAATAAAGTTCAGTTAGGTGCAAGCTTAACAGAAGGTATGGGTGCAGGATCAATACCTGAGGTAGGTAAGAACTCTGCCATTGAAAATATCGATGATATTAAGCGGATGCTTGGTACCAACACTAAAATGCTTTTCATTACTGCCGGAATGGGCGGTGGTACCGGTACCGGTGCAAGTCCGATCATTGCCAAAGCTGCCAAGGAAATGGATATTTTAACCGTAGGTATCATTACAACACCATTCTCATTTGAAGGAAAGCGCAGGAAGAATCAGGCAGAAGAGGGTTTGGAAGAATTTAAAAAGTATGTGGATTCTTACCTGGTGATTTCTAACGATCGTTTACGTGAGATTTTTGGTAACCTTACGCTGGGTTCTGCATTTGCACAGGCTGATAATATTTTAACAACTGCAGCCAAGGGTATTGCCGAGATTATTACTATTCCGGGATACATCAACGTTGACTTTAAAGATGTGCGTACTGTGATGAAAGAAAGCGGTGTAGCCATCATGGGAAGTTATGCTGCTGAAGGCGAAAATCGAGCATTAAGGGCAGTTGAAGGTGCTTTGGCATCACCCTTGCTCAAAGATAATGAAATTGAAGGGGCACGTTATATCCTGCTGAATATCAGTTCGGGAGATAAGGAAGTGACCATGGATGAAGTGAGTATTATAACTGATTTCATTCAGCAGGAAGCCGGACTTGCAGCCGATCTGATCTGGGGTAACTGTACAGATGAAGGACTGGGTGAAAAGATTTCAGTAACTATTATTGCTACCGGATTTCAAACCAGGGAGGAGCGTGAGGTTGAAAAGAGTCAGGTACGTAAAGTATCACTTCTGACTCCCGAGCAGGCGCCAATGGTCAGGCCTATTCAAGAAAATACCTTCATTGAATTAAAAAATGAAGAGCTAAATGTGCCTGTACTAAAAACCAGGGAAGAAAGTCAGGTTGATCTTTTTGCAGGTTACTTTCAAAGCGCTCCAAAAGTACAGGAGGAAAGGCTTGAGGATGCTAATCTTATCCGTCACACTTTGAGCGATGAAATTCCCGTTACTCAGGAAACAAAACCGGTTGAACCTTCATTTGATTTTGAGATCAAAACTGAAAAAATCAGGGTTGAAGTTGAACCGGTTGCCGAAATTGAGAAGGATGAGGTCCCTGAACAAGTGTTTAATCCTGACGAGAATAAAACAGATGAATCTATAGAAGAACAACTGCGTAAGTCGAAAGAAAGAATTCTACGCCTGAAGGATTTGAGCATGAAATTGCGTACAACCAATGGATTACAGGAACTTGAGAACGAACCGGCTTACAAACGTAAGCAAATGTCACTTACTGATGTTCCTCATTCTTCAGAGTCTCAGATATCCCGTTTTACTCTGAGTGTTGAGGAGGGAATCACGGAGATCAGGCCTAATAATTCATTTTTGCATGATAACGTTGATTGAGTATTGATTAGAGAGTATTGAGATGGGAGATTAAGACTTCATTCACATTTAGTACTATTTACTGACAACAGGTAACAGACAACAGGTAACTGAAAACAGATAACTAACACAAAAAGACAGGTCAATTCCTGTCTTTTTGTGTTAAATCAGGGACCCAATAGGGTCACGAAAAGACCTGAATCAGGCAGTAGCATCCTATTCTATTATCTCAAATCTCATATCTCAGATCTCAAATCTCATATCACACATCTAATATTGTGAATCATCTTGCTAAATATTAACTTTGCTGCAAATAGACGCTTAATATAAAATTAGACCAATTGGATTTATTTGATAAAATTTCGAAAAATATGGGACCTCTGGGCCAGCACCAGAAAATGGCCCATGGTTATTTCTCCTTCCCAAAATTAGAAGGTGAAATAGGTCCACATATGATATTCAGAGGTAAAGAGCACCTCATATGGAGTTTGAATAATTACCTCGGACTGGCCAATCACCCCGAAGTTCGTAAAGCTGATACAGATGCAACTGCACAATACGGACTAGCTTACCCGATGGGCGCCCGTATGATGTCAGGAAATTCAAATCATCATGAAGCACTGGAAAGGGAACTGGCTGAGTTTGTAGGTAAGCAGGATGCTTTCTTATTAAACTATGGTTATCAGGGGATCATGTCTGCAATTGATGCATTGATTGACAGACATGATGTAATCGTTTATGATGCCGAATCACATGCCTGTATTATTGATGGGGTTCGCCTTCATCAGGGGAAACGTTTTGTTTATACCCACAATGATATGGAAAGCCTTGAAAAGCAGCTTGAAAGGGCAACAAGATGGGTTGCAAATACAGGTGGTGCGATATTGGTAATCACAGAAGGAGTATTCGGAATGTCGGGTGCACAAGGAAAACTGAAAGAAATTGTAGATTTGAAATCGAAATTCAATTTCCGTCTTTTAATTGATGATGCACACGGTTTTGGAACGATGGGACCAACAGGTGCAGGAACTCATGAAGAGCAGGGATGTATCAATGGTGTGGATATATATTTCGGAACCTTTGCGAAGTCTATGGCAGGAATAGGTGCATTCATCGCTTCAACAGAAGAGATTACCAATTTCCTTAGGTATAATATGCGTTCGCAAACATTTGCGAAGTCATTACCAATGCCTATGGTGATTGGTTTAAGGAAAAGGCTGGAATTGTTGAAGAGTAAGCCCGAGTTGAGAGAGAAATTATGGTTTATTGCTACCAGTCTGCAAAATGGCTTGAAGCAAAGAGGATTTAATATTGGTGTAACCAATACGATGGTTACACCTGTTATTCTTCAGGGTGAGCTTCAGGAAGCAACTGCTATCACCATGGACCTGAGAGAGAACTATGGTATCTTCTGTTCAATCGTCATGTATCCTGTTATTCCCAAAGGTTTGATTATGCTTCGTCTTATTCCAACAGCACTGCATAGCATAGAAGATGTGAATCGTACACTGGATGCTTATAGTGAGCTTGCAGAAAAATTAAAGAAGGGGCATTACAAAGAAAAAAATTCTGTCGGAGTCTAATTCCTGCTTCAGGTTTGATTTCGTGGATCCATATTTATTTTGAACAAAAATGCCCTTAGATAGCTTTTAAGGGCATTTTTCTTTAGGTATAATTTGTAATTCGTTGAATTATAAGGAATTAATATTTCTAAAAGTGAAAATATTGTGCATAACTGTCTGAAATGTGGAAAAAAACGCTAAAAACGCAAGGTTTTATTTAATTCAACTGTTCTTTATATGAAAAAAACATTTTACATTAGCTAATAGTAAACAATACTAACCTCAAAACTAAAAGAGTAAAAACATGAAAAAATTCACTGAAGCAAAAAATTTGTTCGAATCACTGGAAGCGGATGCTGAGAAGTTCTACAGTAAGGCTAACAGCGCTGCCGGTACTCGTGTAAGAAAAGGAATGCAAGATTTAAAGAACCTGGCTCAGGCTATTCGTCTTGAGGTTCAGACTATGAAGAATAAGGAAGCGGCAAAAGCTGCTAAGAAAAAATAATTTTGCAATTCGAACAAAAAGGCCCTGCTTTTGGCGGGGCCTTTTTTGTTCAAGTATAATTTTTCTAAAGCAGGTTTAATAATTCCAGTTGGGTTTTTATTTTGTTCTCGGTTGCTTCGCTTATTTTGACCAGAGGCAGTCTCATATGATCCCCGCAAATTCCCATCATATTCATAGCAGATTTAACTCCTCCCGGATTTCCTTCTGCAAAGCATAGTGATGTAAATTCAGTCAGGCTGTGATGGAGGGGCTGTGCTTCAATAAATTTCCCATCCAGACACATTCGAACCATTGTTGAAAATATTCCGGGCAGGGCATTCCCAATCACAGAAATAACACCAACTGCGCCCAAAGAGATCAGTGGTAATGCAATAGCATCATCTCCAGAAATGAACAGGAAGTCTTCAGGCTTATCCTTGATGATCTTGTTAAACTGATCAAAATTGCCGGATGCCTCTTTCATCGCAATGATATTTTTACAATCGTGTGCAAGCCTGAGGGTGGTTTCTGCACTCATATTAACCCCGGTTCTTCCAGGTACATTGTAAAGAATAATTGGCAGAACGCTCTCTTCGGCAATTACTTTATAATGCTGATAGATTCCTTCTTGTGTAGGTTTATTATAATAAGGACAAACAGAAAGAATGGCGTCAAATCCCTTTGAGTCAAATTTCTTCAGATCATTCAATACTTCGGAGGTATTATTCCCTCCAATCCCGGCTACCACAGGCACCCTTGAGTTTACATGGGAGATTGTGGTGTCCCATACCGCACGCTTTTCTTCACTGTTGAGGGTAGCTGATTCACCGGTTGTACCCAATGAAACAATATACTCAATACCACCATTAATTAAATGGTCGATTACAGTTTTGAGAGCGGCATGGTCAACAGACCGATCTGCCTTAAATGGAGTAATAATGGCTACTCCTGTTCCATGAAATTTGTTCATTATACTTTATTTATCCAATAGAAACTCTGCTAATTTAAGCTGAATGGCTCAATATTAAAATGATTTTGCGAATAAAAGGCTATTATCGCAAAATTATTGCAGCATTTCGACTAATTCCTGGTCAGAAATAATTGGAATCTGAAGCTTTACAGCTTTCTCTAGCTTGGAAGGCCCCATGTTCTCGCCTGCAACCAAATAATTTAATTTCGCCGAGATGCTGCTTAAAATTTTTCCGCCATTTGCTTCAATCAGCTCTTTCAGTTCATCGCGGCTATATTTTTCAAATACACCTGAAATGATGAATGATTTACCCTCCAGCTTATTGCTTGCAAGTTCAATTGTGTTCTGAACTGATTCAAACTGAAGCCCATGGATGCGCAGTGCTTCGATCTGTTCTTTATGGCGGGGTTCTTTAAAATATTCGATAATGCTTTCGGCGATTCTTTCTCCGATCTCATCAACGGAAATGAGTTCATCATAACTGGCATTCATCAGACTGTCAATATCTTTGAAATGCGCTGCAATTTTTTTTGCTACGGTTTCGCCAACATAGCGTATCCCAAGTCCGAAAAGTACTTTTTCGAAGGGCATTTGTTTCGATTTTTCAATCCCTTCAAGCATATTACGGATCGATCTTTCCCCAAAACGCTCAATCTCTTTTAACTGATCTTCCTTTTCATGAAGCAGGTACAGGTCGGAGATGTGTTCGATAAATCCCTTTCTGTAAAAGGCTTCAATAGTCTCATGACCCAGACCTTCGATATTCATCGCCTTGCGGCTGATGAAATGCTGCATTTTACCAACTATCTGTGGCGGACAGCCCTCATCATTTGGACAATAGTGAACTGCTTCCCCTTCTTTTCTCTGCAGGTTACTTCCACATTCAGGGCAAGTATTCGGATAGGAAATTTTCAAGGCATTAGGGGATCGTTTGGAGGTGTTTACTGCAATGATCTTCGGGATGATTTCCCCGCCTTTTTCGACCAATACTGTATCCCCCTCATGAAGGTCAAGACGTATGATTTCATTGGCATTATGAAGCGTTGCCCGTTTGACCGTAGTTCCGGCCAACAGTACCGGTTTCAGGTTCGCAACAGGGGTTACTGCACCTGTACGGCCAACCTGATAAGTAACTTTTTCTAGTATGGTTTCTACCTCCTGGGCTTTATATTTATAGGAAATGGCCCAGCGAGGTGATTTTGCGGTAAAGCCCAATTCCTGCTGCTGACTGTAATTATTTACCTTAATCACAATCCCGTCAATATCATAACTTAAACCGAACCTTTTATCATCCCAGTAATGGACAAATTCAAGCACATCTTCAATATTACTGCACAATTTGCTGTGCTCACATACATGAAAACCTAATTTTTTAACGGCTTCCAGACTGTCCCAATGGGTTTTGTAAATAAGCTTATCTGCGTAAAGGAAATATAAGAAACAATCCAGAGGTCGTTTTGCTACCTCACTTGAATCCTGCATTTTCAAGGTTCCGGAGGCAAAATTTCTTGGGTTTGCATAAGGGATTTCATTATTTTCAATACGTTCATTATTCAGCCTGTCGAATGCGGCACGGTGCATAAAAACCTCTCCCCTGATATCGAATGATTCAGGAAATCCGCTTCCTTTGATCACCTTGGGAATGCTTTGTATGGTTTTGGCATTATTGGTCACATCATCCCCCTGTGTTCCGTCACCTCTGGTAACAGCTCGGATTAAATGGCCGTTTTCATAACTGAGACTGATGGAAAGTCCGTCGAACTTGAGTTCACATACATATTCAAAATTGCTGCCGATAGCCTTGTGTACCCGTTCATCAAAATCTTTCAGATCTTGTTCATTATATGTATTACCCAGCGAAAGCATGGGCCATTTATGTTTTACGGTTTGAAATTGTTTGGTAATGTCGCCACCAATCTTTCTGGTAGGGGATTCAGAATCCAGAAATTCCGGATATTCCTTCTCAAGCGTTGTCAGTTCCTCCAGCTTTTTGTCGAATTCAAAATCAGAAATTACAGGTTGTGCCAGCACATAATACTTGTAATTATGCTCATTAAGCTCTTTGACAAGGCTTTCAATGCGTTCTTTGATTTCGAAAAGTGACATGAAGCGAAGATAATTTATTCAATTGATAATTGACAGTTGATAATTGACAATGAACAAATTGGGTTGAGATTGACTATTTTACTTAAAAAGAGTTGTTTATTCTCGTATAGATTGAATTTTTGGCAGAATTTTACAATGAACTCATATTCCTAATTGTCAACTGTCAACTGTCAATTAATTTCCCGTTTATTTCCTCAAAAATCTCCATATAGTTTCCAAGCAGATTTTGGTGATATTCATTCAGGATATCTCTGAGTGCCAGTATTTCGCTATTATTAAGCGGGTCTTTCCATATCCGCATGCAAATTCTGTTTAATGCATACATGACATTGTGGCTTTCACGATAAGTCTCGAGATAGTTGGATTGAATGAACTTATCAAAAAAATTGAAAAATTGCGTCGTATCATCAATTCGGTTCAGTTTGAGAAATCTGTCAATTGCTTCCCTGTCCGATTGTCTTAAATGAGAATAGAAGTCTACCGATTGAATGTGGTTCTCAGTTAGCAGTGTGCTGTCTAGCATCAGTTCCAGAGAGATATGTGCTAAAAATGAGGGGCGTACCACTGAATCTTTTAAAGCAGGGATGATTGCTTTTTTAATACATGCAGTATGTTCTGCGAAGAACCCTGAGTTATGAAATTGGCGGTCAACAATCATGTGCCGTCTCCAGCCTTTCAGTATGGAACTTTCAAAATTGCTGCTGAACAGCTCTGCATTCCGTTCTGGATGCAGGTTCCAGTCTTTCCTTGCATTTTTCAGGAGGTCCGGCAAAACTGCACCCAAAACCAGATGCGGGTCTTCGCTGTGCCTGTCAAAGTAAAAATGAGAAAGGAAATTCATTTTATTGTTTAAATAGATTTGTTTTGATTTGTTTCGGCTGGATAATAGCCGAAGAACATAAATCTACGAAAAATTTGGCATGCTGAGGTTTATCTATTCTGCTATATTTGCATTCCAAACGATCCTTAAGATAAAATGAACTTTGTAGAAGAATTACGCTGGCGGGGAATGCTGCATGATATCATGCCCGGAACTGAAGAGGAACTGAATAAGAAAATGACATCCGGTTATATTGGTTTTGATCCTACTGCAGATTCATTGCATGTGGGGCATCTGACTCAGATTATGACGCTAATACATTTTCAGCGTGCCGGACATAAGCCATTTGCACTTGTTGGCGGAGCTACGGGAATGGTGGGTGATCCTTCAGGTAAATCGGCCGAACGAAATCTGCTTTCTGAAGACGTTTTAAATCATAATGTAAAATGTCTTGAAAACCAATTGAGAAAGTTTCTTGATTTTAATACCGGAGCCAACAGTGCCGAAATGGTAAACAACTATGATTGGTTTAAGAATTTTACCTTTCTTGATTTTATACGGGATGTAGGTAAACATCTGACTGTCAATTATATGATGGCTAAGGATTCAGTTAAAAAGCGGCTTGAGGGTGAAACCGGAATGTCATTCACTGAGTTTAGTTACCAGCTTGTTCAGGGCTATGATTTTTATTACCTCTGGAAAGAAAAGAACTGCCAGATACAAATGGGTGGATCAGATCAATGGGGAAATATTGTAACAGGAACTGAACTCATCAGAAGAAAGGCGGCCGGAAATGCCTTTGCAATCACTACTCAGCTAATCAAAAAGGCTGATGGTACAAAGTTTGGTAAAACAGAAAGCGGTGCAATTTGGCTTGATCCCGCAAAAACCTCCCCCTATAAATTTTATCAGTTCTGGTTAAATACAACAGATGCAGATGCTAAAAGTTGGATCAGGATTTTTACGCTGAAAACGAGGGAACAGATTGAAGAATTGGAGCGCGAGCATGACCTTGCACCTCATCATAGAACCCTTCAGAAAGCACTTGCTGAAGAAATTACAATAAGGAGTCATTCTGCAGAAGCACTTGACACTGCCCTGAAAACTTCCGAATTTTTATTTGGAAATGGCTCTCTGGAATTTATTAATGGCTTAAGTGATGAAGAGGTGCTCGACGTCTTTGATGGCCTTCCACAGTTTGATATCTCTGCTGCTGAATTTTCTTCAGGAATTAATTTGACAGATCTTCTGGCTGAAAAAACTCAGGTTTTTCCGTCTAAGGGAGAAGCCCGTAAAATGATCAGTGGTGGGGGTGTGTCAATTAATAAGGAAAAAGCCGCAGACCCTGCACAAATCCTGACAAATAAAAATCTGATCAGAGGTAAATTTTTGGTTGCCCAAAAAGGTAAGAAGAATTATTATCTCATTATTGCTTCTTAAGCTTATTAGTATTTTAAGGATTTAAATATATAAATATCAATAAATGTTGCTGAAACCGGTTAGAGAGTATTATCATGAAAAGCAACATGAATGTGATGAAAAGATAAAAGGATTTGAACGTCAAATCAATATTTATTCCTTTTTGCGTCTTTTTGTGCTTATTACAGGGGTCTTTCTGTTCTATCAAACTATCAGTTATGATCTGATCTGGCTTTCTTTTCTATTGGTTTTGTTGCTTATCCTTGGATTTGCCTGGCTTGTTGCCAAACAAAGCCGATTTCAAAAGCAGGCAGATTATTTCAGGAATCTGGGTCTGGTTCATTCCAACGAATTAAACAGTCTGGATCGAAATTCAACTATGTATTCTGAGGGTTCAGCATATATTGATGATCTTCATCCCTATTCATCCGATCTGGATATTTTTGGTAAAGGTTCCCTTTTCGGGATGCTTAACCGGTGTTCTACTCAGGGAGGAAATGCGAAACTAGCTGGCTGGCTTATGAAATCTGCAAGCCCGGATATGATCAGGGAAAGACAAGCGGCTGTCATTGAATTGGGCTCCAATTTAATTTGGAAACATCATTTTCAGGCGGTTTTACTTTTTGCTAATAAATCTACTCAAGACCAATCGGCTGAACTTTTTAAATTCCTGACAATAAGCCTGTATAAGCCTGCCTCCTGGTTAATAGTGTATGTTCGCTGGATTCCATATATCTTTTTAATCCTGGCGATTAGCTCCTGGTTTCTTCCTTCGCTTCTCATTTTATTATCAGCACTGATTATTTTCAATTTGATCCTGATGCAGAATTATAATTCACGGATCCTCAAAACCGATAGTATGATTGGTAAGATGAGCAGGGTTCTGAATCATTTTTCTGAGGCTATTTCAGCGGTAAGTGATGAAAACTGGATGTCTCCGATGTGCAGGAAGCTAGCAGAAGATTTGAAAGGGAAGGGTGACAAGAAACTTTCAGGCCAGATCAAACGTTTCTCCCTTCTGATCAGCCATCTGAACTTTGGTTTGACCGGTGTAGGGGCTATCCTGAATGCGATAATCGTCTGGAACATCAGGCAGTTATTTGCTATAGAAAATTGGAAAAAAGAGAATCAAGAGGGACTGAAACAGGCTTTTGATGTTCTTGCTTCTTTCGAATCCTTAATCAGTCTGAGCTCTTTGAACACAAATTATCCGGAATGGTGTTTCGCCGAAATCAATGAACAGGAATTGTATACTTTAAAGGCAAAGGACATTGGGCATCCCTTGATACCATCGCAGCAAAGGGTTGATAATGACTACATACTGGATAATGAATTGAAAATTGATATCATTACCGGCTCTAATATGGCGGGTAAGAGCACTTTTTTACGTACTCTGGGGATTAATTCTGTTCTTGCCCTGAGTGGTGCACCATCTTGCGCTTCTTCAATGGAAGTAAGCAACATGCTTATTTTTACCTATATGCGTATCCGGGATTCATTGAATGAAAGTACTTCGACTTTTAAAGCAGAACTTGATCGATTACAGGCTCTGATTAAGATGCTGGACAGCTCAGGGAAGGTTTACTTTCTGATCGATGAAATGTTGAGAGGAACAAATTCGGTTGATAAGTATCTCGGATCAAAAGCTGTAATTGAAAAGTTGATCTCCCAAAAAGCAGTTGGTATAGTGGCTACCCATGATCTTCAAATAGCCGGGCTGGAGCAGAATTACCCAGATTATATCCGTAATTATTACTTTGATATTCAAATGGAAGCTAATGAAATGAGGTTTGATTACAAGCTAAAAAAGGGGGAGTGCAAAACCTTTAATGCTTCTCTATTGCTTCAAAGAATTGGAATTTATCCCGAAAGTCAGCATCAACAGGATTGAATGCCCTGTTGATGCCGGGTTCTCTATTCTTCAGAGAGGTTTTTTAATTGCATAAGTAATGAGTATGCCCCATGCGTTACAATTCTATTTGTAGACAGATTGGTATTTATTGCGGTAAAGCCATTTTCAGTATTGCCCGTGCTTACTTCAGTCATCTCAAAGGTTCGTCCCGTTTTTTCTGAAAATATGTAGTTTTTTCCTTCAAAGCTGACGACACTCTTCTCTGGAAGTACTTGCTCCTGAGTATTATTAACTGTTATTTCTGCATTCATATACATGCCCGGTGCAAGGCTTTTATCAAAAAGCTCAAAATGACAATGGATCTCAGCGGTTCTTTCTGCTGACAGATCTCTGCCAATGAGGCTAATTTTGCTTGTATATTTTTTGCCGGGATTATTATTTGAAAAGGCTATTGCTGTCTGTCCCTGTTTTAATTTGCCGAGGTCTTTTTCGAAAACGGTCAGGGTCAGATGTACATCAGAAGGATCGATTAATTCGATCAGTACATCCGAAGGGCTGAAATAGCTGCCTATATTTCCATTGACCTTACTGACGTATCCATTGATTGAAGAACGAATCCTGATCTGCCGGCTGATGTTATTTTCATTTAATCGCGTAGGATCAAGACCAATAAGCCTTAATTTTTCAGCAAATCCTGCCAATATAATTTTCAAACTTTTAAATTCAGCTTCTGCCATTTGAAGAGCTTTGTCGCTCCCCGCTTTCTCTTTGTTTAATTCCTTTTGTCGGTTTTGTTCCTGTTCTGAATAGGCCAATTTTGCCTTTGTTACCAGGTATTCTTGTTGTAATTGTATGTATTGCGGATCTTCAATAATAGCGATTTCCTGACCTTTTTTAACAATTGTACCGGGAAGCATATTTGTTGATTTGAGGTAACCTCCCAGCGGAATGCTGATAGAGATCAGATTTTGTGGGGGCACCTCAATACTGCCATTAAGTTTTAGTACATCAGATACTGCCTTTGTTTCGACTTTACCTGTTTGTATACCTGCATTTTTGAACTGGGCTTCGCTTAGAGTTACCAGATTCTGCTCGCCTTTTTCTTCCGGTTTCTGAGCTTCTGTTTTCTCAGTTCCGCAGGATATGAAAAATATACTGTTCAGTATTAAGGCACTTAAGCAGATCGTTTTTATTAGCAAGGATTGATTAGGGTTATTCATTATAATTTTGTGTTAGATTGTAGATATTCAAGCTGTATAATTATCTCATTCAGGTTTTTTACGGTATCAAGATAATCACTTTCAACCCTAAGTGCCTGCTGACTCAAAATGGTCCATTCGAGATAATTGATTTCGCCTTTACTGAGCTGCAGGCTTAAGGTTTTTTTGATTGTTTCTGCATTTTTCAATCCTGTTTCTTCAAAATAGCTCACATCAGCAATGCTCTTTTTGAGTCGCGTCAGTGCATCAAGATAGTGTGTATTAAGACTTTGTTTCTCTCTTTCGAAGGCAGTTAAAGCAATATCTTCGTTGATCTTTGAGACGCCGATTCTTGATTTTTGGGCCTTACTGAATATTGGAATTCCAATTCCAGCCTGAACAGAACTGAAGCGACGACTGTGGTTCAGATTAATGCCATCACGGATGCTCAGATTATTATATCCAAATGAAAGGTCGGGGAGTAGCCTTGCCTTTTCCAGTTTGGTATTAGCTTCACCAATCAGCTTCTGCTGCTCCATTATTTTAATTGAGGGGTGCTCTTCAGGATTATTATTTTCAGGATTTTGTGGTGCTTCCCGCTTGAACGGCCGATTGTCCGGTTTAAAGGATGTTTCGGAATTAAGAAGCTGGCCAAGCCGGATACTGAGCGTTTCCCTGTCCTGAGCTACTTGATTTAACTGCAACTGAATTTCACCTTTTTGGTGGATTGAACTGCTGCTTTCCAGGATGTTGCTTTCTCCGCTTTTAAACCTGATTGAACTGACTCTCATGAATTCTGTGAACATAGTATCGGTTCTTCTGAGTAATTGTTCTTTTTCCTGAAGATATATGAGCAGAAAATAGACCTGACTTATATTTTTCCTGACTTCGGCAGTTTGCAATTCCCCTGAAAGTAAGCTGTTTTTCCATTCTTCTTCATAAACAGCTTTTTGCCGGCTATAAACGGTTGGAAAGCTTATATTTTGGTTCAGGCTTAGTCGTGAGTCCTGATAGCTGCTGTTAAAATTTCCATACTCAGTTATTAATTGCGCTTGAGGAAGATGGTAAGCTGTGCCAATCATCCGGTTCCGGTAATTTGCTTTCAGAACCTCCTCTTTCAGGGTTAAATTGTTCTTAAGAGCAGTATCTATTGCGGCTTCGAGGCTAATAGGTACCTGTGCATTTGCATCCTGATCCAGAGGTAGCAGGAACAGAAATAGGGCAGCTATGGCATGTTTTTTCCTGGGTCTGAATCCCTTTTCGAATTGAATATAGAGTACAGGCAATACAAAAAGAGTGAGGAATGTAGCAACCAGTAAGCCTCCGATCACAACGGTTGCCAGTGGCCGCTGAACCTCAGCACCCGCACCTGAACTTAAGGCCATCGGCAGGAATCCAAGTGAGGCTACAAATGCGGTCATAAGTACCGGCCGAAGACGTGTACCGGTGCCTTTGAGAATAATTTCACGGATATCGGTTTCACCAGAATTTTTTAGCCGGTTGAATTCGGCAACGAGAACAATGCCATTCAAAACAGCGATGCCAAAGAGTGCGATGAAACCAACACCTGCACTGATACTGAAAGGCATTCCGCGTAGTGCCAGGAAGAATATTCCACCGATTGCTGAAAGGGGAATGGCTGTATAAATCAGCAAACCCTGCCTGATTGAATTAAAGGCAAAATATAGTAGCAGGAATATTAGTGCCAGTGAAACCGGAACTGCAATCATCAAACGATCTTTTGCGGCATTCAGATTCTCGAATGCTCCGCCATAAGTAATGGTATAGCCCGGAGGTAGCTTAATTGCTTCATCAACCTTTTTACTCAATTCATTTACTATACTTTCAACATCCCTGTCCTGAACGTTAAAGCCAACTAATATCCTGCGTTTGGCATCCTCACGCTGGATCTGATTCGGACTGTCCTTGAGGCTAACATCCGCCAACTGGTATAATGGGATCTGCATCCCCTCCGCCGCTGGAATTAGTAATTCCCTGACATTCCGGAGGTCCTGTCTTTTGTCACTTTGTAAGCGGACCACCAGATCAAATCGCTTTTCCCCTTCAAATACCTGACCGCTTACCTTGCCTGCGAATGCTGAATTGACCACCTGATTAACCTCCTTTATGCTCAGCCCATATTGGGCAATTGCCGGGCGATTATAATCAATCACAATCTGAGGAATTCCGCTAACGGTTTCGACGTATAATTCAGTCGCTCCCTCCACACTACTGACGATATTTCCAACTTTTTTGGCATAGAATGATAGGGTGTCGAGATCCTCCCCGAAGATCTTACAGACAACATCCTGTCGGGCGCCGGTCATTAGCTCATTAAACCTCATTTGTACAGGAAACTGGAAGCTGGTCGTTACTCCCGGGACTTCCTGTGCTGCCTTTGTCATCTTTTCTGATAGTTCGTCAAATGAGCTGGCTGAAGTCCATTCACTTTTATCCTTTAATGTAATAATCATATCCCCCATGTCCATAGGAAGTGGTTCAGTTGGTACTTCACTACTCCCAATTTTGGTTATTACTTTCTCAATTTCGGGGAAGCGGGATTTAAGAATGTGTACCACTTTTTGAACATTTTCAATGGTTGTATTCAGATTGCTTCCAGCAAGCACCCGCGTTTCAACCGCATAATCACCCTCTTCAATGGAAGGAATAAATTCACCTCCCATCCTGGAAAGCAGAAAAAGAGCAATCAGAAATAAACATAAAGTACTTAGGATCACAGATTTAGGAAATTCAAGAACCTTTATTAATGCATTTTTGTAAACACGTTCAATCTGAATCATGATGCGATCAGATAAGTTTAGCTTCTCTTTTTTATCGCGGCTCAAAAAGATAGTACTCATCATCGGGATATAAGTAAGCGAGAGAATAAATGCACCTAGCAATGCAAATGCAACAGTTTGTGCCATAGGTTTAAACATTTTTCCCTCAATACCCTCAAGTGTGAGTATTGGCAGGTAAACAATCAGAATGATGATTTGTCCAAATACTGCACTGTTCATCATTTTTGATGCAGCACTTTTTACTTCATCATTCATGTTATGCCTGCTAAGCCTGGTCGATCCCATAAATTTTCCGGAATGTGCCAATTGATGCATGACTGCCTCTACAATAATCACTGCACCATCTACAATCAAACCAAAATCCAGGGCACCTAAACTCATGAGGTTCCCGCTAACGCCAAAGATGTTCATCATGATCACCGCAAAAAGCATCGAAAGAGGGATGACTGAGGCTACCAGAAAACCTGCCCGCAGGTTACCGAGGAAAATGACCAGCACGAAAACCACAATCAATGCACCTTCAAGAAGGTTGGTTTTTACGGTACTAATGGCATTATTCACCATTTTGGTACGATCCAGGAAAGGTTCTATGATCACTCCTTCTGGTAAAGATTTTTGGATCTGCGCAATACGCTCTTTAATATTATCGATAACTTCATTACTGTTTCCGCCTTTAAGCATCATCACAATGGCACCCGATACTTCTCCCTCATCATTATAGGTTAGCGCGCCATATCGGGTTGCGTGGCCAATCTGTACTTCTGCGACATTCCTGATAAGCAGGGGAATGGTACTTTTTGTGTTTTTGATACGGATATTTTCAATATCATCCGAATTTCTGATTAATCCCTCACTGCGGATATACAGCACACCTTCATGCTTTTCTATATAGGCCCCCCCAGTATTCTGATTGTTATTTTCAAGGGAACTGAAAACATCATTAATAGTGATGCCATAGGATTGAAGTTTATTAGGGTCTATAGCAACTTCATATTGTTTTAATTTGCCGCCGAAACTACTAACTTCCGCAACGCCTTTAACACCCAGAAGTTGCCTGCGAATGATCCAATCCTGAATGGTTCGCAGTTCAGTGATCGAATATTTATGTTCATATCCCTTTTGAGGCCTGACCACATATTGATAGATCTCACCCAGACCGGTAGAGATCGGGCCCATTTCGGGACGGCCAATGCCGTCAGGTATTTGTGATTGTACTTGTTGCAGGCGTTCTGCTACCTGCTGCCGTGCCCAGTAAATATCAATATCATCATTGAAAACAATGGTGACCAGTGATAAGCCAAACCGGCTATAGCTTCTGATCTCCTTCAATCCTGAAATATTGCTATTGGCCTGTTCAACCGGGAAGGTTACAAGCCTTTCAATATCGGTGGCACCAAAAGACGGAGCAATGGTAATTACCTGTACCTGGTTATTGGTAATGTCAGGAACTGCATCGATAGGTAGTTTGCTTAGTTCATAAGTCCCATAGAGTACTAATACAATGGTGAACAAGCCTATAATGAGTTTATTTTTTATAGAAAATCCAATGATCTTATTAAGCATAAAAATTAATTTCAGCACTCCGTAATGAGTGCAAATACAAAATGAGGCATACCTTTAAGAGTATCCTTATGACTGTTTTTTTAGGAATTGGAATAAATCAGCTGAATTTTGGCGGTTGCCAGATGCGGCTTAGACAGGCAGAAGGTATATAAGGTTCCTTATAATTGGTCTTATTTAATAAGGAAAGAATTGGAAATGGTGTAAATAGGATACCATTCCCCGGATGAGGTATTCCAAAACTGAAGGAAGAAGCACTTGAACCCGCCTCCTGAGATTTGAAGGGAAGTTGGCTGTCGCGATCATTATCCTGGTCATTACCATCATCGGCATGATAATGCTGATAAAGAAACTTATAGAAAGTAATGGAATTATTATCTGCTTTATGCTCTGCATAGTGTGAGATCAGGACAGGTAGCCTGAACAACTCACCCAGGCTTGTGGTTGCAGCCAGGTAAATAAATATAAAAGTTATAACAGCAAATTTTCTCAAATTGGAGTAATATTTCGAGCTATAAAGATTGCTAATAATCTAAGGAAGTGCAAGTATCAAAATTGGTACATGGATTTTCTTTCCAAAGGCATGTTTTTTTAACAAGCTCTCCCCAAGGCTGCCATCTATTTCTGATATTTTTTTTTTACATTTAAAACAGAATATTAATCTTATTTAAAATTGTGAACAATGTCTAATTCTTTCAATCGCCGTAAATTTTTACAGGCAAGTGCTTTTGCAGGAGCTGCTTCCCTGTGGTCACCTTCTTTAAGTGCTGAGACTTTATCTGATGTCAAATCATCTGATATTGGCAAGTCCAAATGGGATCTCGACACTCCCGCTTTATGTGTCGATCTAGATAAAATGGAACAGAACATTAAGCATGTACATACCCGGTTGCAGGGTACCGGTACAGGTGTTCGTCCACATGTTAAAACTCATAAGTGTCCGGCTATAGCAAAAATGCAGGTTGCTGCAGGTGCTGTAGGTGTATGTGCTGCGAAGCTCGGAGAATCGGAAGTGATGCTTGTTAACGGAATTCAGAATGTATTGATGACCGGTGTTAATATATCTGTGTCGAAGATAAACCATGCGATGGCATTAAGAAAGAAGTATAAAGGCTTCATTCAGGCGGTAGATAATATGCAAAATGCAAGGGATTTGCAGGATGCCGCAAGGGCTGCCGGTATTATTGCAGATATTGTTGTGGATTTGGATGTGATCAACAGATCAGGGGTAAAAAATGGACAAACGGCATTAGAACTTGCACAATTTGTGGACAAAGCACCAAATTTGAAATTCCATGGTGTGCTGGCATATGATGGAGGTGTACAACATGTTGAAGGTTTTAAGCGGCGTAAAGAACAGGCCTTTAAAACTTTTGAACCCGTGGTTGGGAGTTACGAACTGATGAAGAAATCCGGATTAAATATGGAGATTTTCAGTGGTGGAGGTACCGGTACTTATGATATGATGTATGAAATTCCTGGATTTACAGATGTTCAGGTTGGTAGTTATTTATTTATGGATCATCAGTATATGGTGATTGGTGGGGCAAACAATGAAAAAGTATTTGATGATTTCGCTCCATCTTTGACAGTAATGGCTACCATTATCAATGATTCCAAAGCAGGGAAATATGTAACAGATTCAGGAGCCAAGGCTTTAACACTAAATGTACCTCACGGACAAATTATAGGAGAACCTGATTTTGATTATAATGCAGGTTCAGATGAATACGGATCTGTAAAAATCATCAATCCCAACAAAACCTATAAAGTAGGGGATAAATTCGAAGTAATTGTTCCTCACTGTGATCCGGTGGTTAACTTATATGATTTTATGTATGGTATCCGGAATGGTAAGGTTGAAAAGATTTTGCCGATTCTGGCGCGCGGGAAATCGCAATAGAGTTGAGAGTGGAGAATTGAGAATTGAGAGTGGAGAGTTGAGAATCCGCATTCAATTCTCCATTTACTAATTAGTTGACACCACTCAATAATTTTCAATCAGAAAATTTAATATTTATATCTACACTCGCACAGTTTAAATATTGTTGAGCCTTGAGTGTAGTTGTAACCAAATCTTATTGTTTTGCCATAAGAGTAGTGGCAATCTATAAACTTCTTGTTGAGGATAAAAAGGAATATGTTTTATCCAAACAGTTACTTAGAAGTGGGACAGCTATTGGAGCACTAGTCAGAGAAGCACAGCATGCCCAATCCCGGGCTGATTTTGTACATAAGATGAACGTGGCATTAAAGGAGGCCAATGAAACCGCTTATTGGATCAGCCTATTGAATGATACCGGATATTTATCAATGGAAATCTTTTCAACTTTAAGCAATGATTGTGATGAACTATTAAAACTATTAGTCAAAATTGTGAAGACAGCTAAAGGGATCAAATAATACCCTGTTGTAGATGGTATAAAGAAGGTCTGAATCAGTTAATAGAAAAAAGCCCGCTAAGTTTGATCTTAACGGGCTTTTACACTCTCCACTCTCAATTCTCCACTCTCAATTAATTAAAGTTTCTTAATCTCAATATTCCTGTACCAAACCTCGTCTCCATGATCCTGAATTGCGATTTTTCCGGACTTGTAGATGCTGAACCCAGGCATAGTATTGAACTTGCTTCCGGCTACCATTTTTTCCCATTCATCATCCCACATCGTTGTAGAAACAATGTTTTTGCCGTTCATGAAAAAGTCGAGTTTGCCATTGTTGGCAATGATCTCAACTTTATTCCACTGACCAACCGGGTTTACTGGTTCGGAACTGCTGGCGATCAGATCATAAAGATCTCCGGCGCGGTGTTTATGAATTTTACCATCAGCATGGCCGTCATTATCCAATACCTGCATCTCTGGACCCGTATTATACGATGATTTGTATTTTGACAGATCTTCATTTACATAGAATATTATTCCGCTGTTTCCATTTTTGGATATTTTCCATTCCATCTTGAGGTGGAAGTTGTCGAATGACTCATTGGTGGTCAGATCACCCCCCTGTCCGGGCTGTCTGTTTTTAGCGTCAAGGTACAATGCGCCATCAACAACTTTCCAGTCTGTTCCTGCAGTAGCTTTACCATAACTATGCCATCCTGCTGTTGTTTTTCCGTCAAATAATTTCTGCCATCCTTTAGTGTTCATGCCGTTTTTACCCGAACCGCAGCCGGAAAGTAGAATTGCACTTAGAATGATGAGGCTGATTTTTTTCATTTTAATTAGTTTTTAAAGAAAGAATGTATTTGACCATTTCCTTTGCATCATCTGTACTTAAGGCAGTATGTGGTGCCATCGGGATTTCTCCCCATACACCCAATCCACCATTGATGATTTTGCCGGCCAGCATCTCAATATTGGCTTCACTTGCTTCATATTTATTGGCAACATCTACATATGACGGGCCTACAATCTTAGTGTCAACCTTGTGACAGGTCAGACAATCTGAACTACTGATCAATTGTTCACCCTTTGAAGGTCCTGCATTGGCTGTTGTGCTGGTTTCAACTACAGCTTCTTCTGTGCTTTCTGATTTTTCCGCACTATTGCAAGCCAGGATAATGCTGCAAAATCCCAGTACAACTAGTATTTTTTTCATAATTTATTGTTTAGTTCTTGTGAAAATAATGATTAAAATTAAATACCGAGAATTTTTCGGTTAAACTCATCGTTGCTTCCGGTGCCTGCAAAATCATCAAATGCCCTTTCAGTTACCCTGATGATATGATCCTTGATAAATGCTGCTCCTTCTCGCGCCCCATCTTCAGGATGCTTGATACAGCATTCCCATTCCATTACTGCCCAACCTTTAAAATCATATTGGGTTAGTTTACTGAATATTCTTTTGAAATCAACCTGACCATCCCCGGGTGAGCGGTATCGGCCAGCCCTGTCGGCCCAGTTCTGGTATCCTCCAAAGGTGCCCTGCTTGCCTGTTGAATTGAATTCGGCATCTTTCACATGGAAAGCTTTGATACGTTCATGATAATGGTCGATATATTGAACATAATCAAGGCATTGTAATACAAAGTGAGATGGATCATAAAGCAGGCAGGCTCTCGAATGGTTATTTACTTTCTCAAGGAACATCTCATAAGTTACTCCGTCGAACAGGTCTTCTCCGGGATGGATCTCATAACAAACATCCACACCATGCTGGTCAAAATGGTCAAGAATGGGCAGCCATCGCTTTGCCAGTTCTTTAAATCCTGCATCAACAAGTCCGGCAGGTCTCTGTGGCCATGGATGCCAGGTATGCCACAATAATGATCCGCTGAATGTAGCATGTGCAGTAATCCCCATATGTTTCGAAGCAATTGCCGCATATTTTAATTGTTGTACGGCCCATTCGGTTCGGGCTTTTGGATTATTATGCACACTTGATGGAGCGAAGCCATCGAACAGCAGATCATATGCCGGATTCACTGCGACTAACTGTCCCTGGAGATGGGTTGATAATTCAGTGATTTCCATGCCGCAGGAATTAACAATTCCTTTGATCTCATCGGCATAGGTTTTACTCTCGGCAGCCTTTTGAAGGTCAATACAGCGCGGATCCCAGGTTGGGATTTGGACTCCTTCGAAACCAAGGCTTTTTGCCCATTTACAAATTGACTCCAGGCTGTTGAATGGTGCAGTATCTCCTAAAAATTGTGCAAGAAATATTGCGGGTCCTTTTATCGTGGTCATAATCTATTTTTAAACTTCAAAATTTGTCCATTTTTCATTACTCAAACTGCTTTTTACAACATTATTGATAAAAGCCATTCCTCTGATGCCTTCATCAACTGAAGGGTAGTCGTATGCTTCGGGAGCTGCCCTTATACCTTCATTTTCTGCCGAAATGCATAAAGCAAAATTCCTGTACAGATTGGCAAATGCTTCAAGATATCCTTCGGGATGACCTCCTGGCGTACGGCTGT
This sequence comes from Daejeonella sp., assembly GCF_030695525.1. Classification (GTDB taxonomy): domain Bacteria; phylum Bacteroidota; class Bacteroidia; order Sphingobacteriales; family Sphingobacteriaceae; genus Daejeonella. The sequence continues at coordinate 186,332 of NZ_JAUYSS010000047.1, forward strand.
TAAAGGTTGTATAGCTTGATAACTGATGCCCTCCCGCTCTCAAAATCTGAACAGGTGCATCCAGCCATTTCAGAATTAAGGTATTGGGTTCCTGCTGCGCCCATTCGAGTCCGCCCTTTTCGCCATAAACCCTGATCCGGAGTGCATTTTCTTCACCCGCTGCAATTTGGGAAGCAATCAATACCCCATTTGAACCATTATCAAATTTGAGAAGCACATTTCCATCGTCGTCCAAAGCTCTTCCATCCACAACAATGCTAAGGTCTGCACATAATTTGGTAATCTTTAATCCGCTGATATATTCAGCCAGATGTGCGGCATGGGTTCCTATATCGCCCATACATCCGCTTTTTCCTGATCTTGCGGGGTCAGTACGCCAGGCAGCCTGCGGGTTTCCATCCTTTTCGGACAATCTGCTTAACCATCCCTGTGGGTATTCTACAATTATCTTTCTGATCCTACCCAAATCACCTGCTTTAACCATTTCCCTGGCTTGTTTAACCATCGGATAGCCGGCATAGGTATGGGTCAGCAATAAACTGAGACCGGTTTCTTCGGTTTTTTTCTTCAGCAGTTTAGCTTCTTCGAGTGTAAAGGTGATTGGTTTATCGATCACCACATGAAAGCCATGTTCCAGAGCCATCATTGCCGGAGCAAAGTGGGCATGGTTTGGAGTGACTATACTTACAAAATCCATTCGCTCTCCGGCAGGGAGTCGACTCTCCTGAAGGATCATTTCTTCATAATCCGGATAAATCCGGTCTTCAGGAAGAAAGAGGGTCTTGCCGCTCTCGAGGGCTTTTGCAGGACTTGAGCTAAGTGCACCGCAAACGAGCTCGATAAGACCATCCATATTTGCAGCAATTCGGTGAATGGCTCCGATAAAGGCATCCTTGCCGCCGCCAATCATTCCCATTCTTAATTTTCTTTTCATCATATAAGGCTAAAAATTATTCGTATCAAATCGATATTAAATATAAAATTTTGTTCTTTTCTGCCGGAAATAAATCCTGGATTTAATTCAGGATTATTTGATTACTGAAAATTTATAAATAGTATTTGTTTTGTAGACTTCTCCGGGATTTAGAACAGTTGTTGGAAATGACGGCTGATTTGGGGAATCGGGAAAATGCTGCGTTTCGAGGCAGAAGGCAGTTCTGAAATCATCTTTACTTCCCCCTTTAAAGGTGTTTTTGCCCTGCATAAAATTACCGCTGTAAAATTGGATGCCGGGTTCCCGGGTAAATATTTCCATCACGATCCCTGATTTTTCACCTGTGACAATTGCAGCCGAATTCATAATGCCATTTTGACCTGAATTTAATACAAAGTTATGATCATAACCTTTCCCATACTTTAGCTGGATATTATCATCCTCAATTCTGTCGCCTATTTTGGTTGCTTGTCTGAAATCAAAAGGGCTTCCAGCAACAGAATCCAGTTTTCCCAATGGAATAAGAGTTGAATCAACAGGAGTATATTGCTCTGCATTAATCTTGAGGGTATGGTTTAGAATGTTGCCACTTCCTTCCCCATTTAAATTAAAAAATGCATGATTGGTGAGATTTACAATCGTTTTCTTATCAGTAGATGCTTCATAGTTAATCATAAGTTCATTATCATCAGATAGTGAATAAATAACTTTCACCTGGAGATTACCGGGAAATCCTTCTTCCATATCTTTTGATAGATAGCTAAACTCCAAAGTTTGACCGTTCAATTGCCTGACATCCCAAACTACATCCTGAAATCCTTTTTTACCGCCGTGAAGGGCATTCGGACTGTTATTTATAAAGATTGAGTACACTTTACCATCGAGCATGAATTTTCCTCCGGCGATTCGGTTGCCATAACGTCCGATTGTAGCTCCGAAATATGGCTCAGTAGATTTCTGATAGGCTTCAACTCCAGCAAAGCCAACAACCACATCTGTTAATTTACCTGATCGGTCGGGTATGCTGAAGCTCAGGATTCTTGCACCATAATTTGTAAAAGCAGCCTCAACATTATTCTTATTCCTTATAATGAATAAATCTGTGTTTTTACCATCAATGATTTTTTGAAAATCAATTTTTGATTGCAGATTATAAATAGAAGAACTGACAGTAGCTATTTCAGAATCTTTTTCTGTTGTTGAATTACATGCGATCAAAACAAGCAGGCAACAACCCAGCAGTTGGAGTTTTCTATGCAATATCATATCCTGGTTTTTAAATATTTATTCCTGCTTGAAGCTAATATTTTTAAGTAGTGGCCTTGGCTTTAAGTTTTTTGGGTCGGATACAATCAGAACAAACAGGTTGTTAAGCTTCTTGACGGCAGGAGGATTAAGCTGAACAAGGGTATTAATTTGCTGATCCGGAATTTCTCCATCTGTAAAACTGCTTTTCCCGATAAGGGTTCCCGTCTCTGAATTCATGCGAATCTCGATATTGTAATTTCCAGCTCCTCCCTTTGAGAGGGTAGCAAAATCTATATGCTTAATACCTGACAGATCAATGTTGTTCAGTTTGAACCATCCATTATTTTGAGGATAGATTAGAAAACCGGTATTGGTTGAGTCTTTCAATCCAATTCTGGTTCTTTCAGTGATTTCCCTTGCACTAAATGTATTGCTCCTCAAATAAACGGTTGCTGAACCTGTTAGTGGTTTCAGTCCGGCCTGTCCCTGATCTGTATAGGAAGCATAAATACTAAAAACATTATTCTCATCTTCCTGTTCAGGGATTATACTGCCCTGTATTGGTAAAGTAGCCTTATTTACTGCTTTATCTTCAAGTGATAAAACCCATTGAGCTATTTTCTTTGCGTCCTCTACGCTCATAGCCGAATGAGCCGGCATGGCTACCTCGCCCCATGTTCCGCCACCTCCTTGTATGATCTTAGCCGCCAGATAAGTAGCAGCAGTGGGATGATTCTGGTATTTTGCAGATACCTGGGTGTAGGAAGGGCCAATAGACTTTGTGCTTACCTGGTGGCATGACTGGCAATCTGATTTAAGCATCAATGCCTGCCCCGCCTGGGCTTCTGTAAATACCTGATGTCCCATTGAAGCACCTGCAAGGTCAGTACCTTTGGAATAATTATTAGCTACATAAATCGTGTTTTTATCAACAATGGATCCTTCATCACTAACAGATACATCATACTCTACAGGTTTCCCGGGAAAATAAAAGCTCTGATTTCCTTTTAACTGAATACTGACTTTTGGTTGTGCATTGCCAGCCGTGATGGTTACCGGACTGCTATTGGTACCTGCAAAATTTTTGTCGATTGCCAGAACGCTTATTGCATATTCTCCGGCTTTAGTATAGGTATGTTCAATACTTGGCTCTATAGTTGATTTCTTAATGCCACTGCCAAGCTCCCATACATAATTCATTTTATCCTTATCAGGGTCGCTGGCTTCAACTTTGGCCTGTAATTTAAAAGGAAGTATTCCGCTTGTTTTGCTTACGATGATTTCCTTAATTTGGGGGGGGCGGTTGCCGGCAACGAAATCAATTCTTGAAATGGCTGCATCCGGGTTTTTTGAGAACCAACCTTTACCGTATTCCAGGATATAGATCCGTCCATCCGGCCCAAGTTCCATATCGATAGGAGAAGAGAAAGTTGTCAACGGCATAAAGGCCTCCATATTGTCGTAATCACCATTAGGTTTCATAGTCACGGCCTTAATCCAACCCCTGATCCAGTCGTAAATAAAGAGTTTATTATCGTAATAATCAGGATATCGTGTTTCCTTCGGATATAATTCAGTATGATAAACCGGGCCGGCCATTGCATTTCTGCCTCCGGTTCCTACTTGTGGAAATTCCTTTGAAGCTGCATAGGGGTACCATATAAAAGCGGGTGAAACAGGAGGGAGATATTCGAGACCAGTATTGTTGGGCGAATTATTATAAGGTTTATCAGGATCAAAGGCTTCACCACTGGTTCCGGTTGTATAATCGTATGCCCTGTAAGGATAATTGTTGCCTACAAAAAATGGCCAGCCGAAAAAGCCAGCTTTTCTCGCCTGATTCACTTCATCGTAGCCTCTTGAACCTCTTTCAGGACTATCAGCATTCGCATCCGGACCTACTTCCCCCCAGTAAAGAAATCCTGTTTTCTTGTCAATAGAAATACGGTAGGGGTTTCTGTTTCCCATTACATAAATCTCTGGTCTGGTACCGGGTGTATCTGGGGGAAATAAATTTCCTTCCGGTATGCTATAACTGCCATCCTCATTAACCTTTATCCTCATAATTTTTCCCCGAAGGTCATTGGTATTTCCAGAGGATCTTCTGGCATCATATTGTTCAAGCCCCGGGCGGTTATCCAGAGGTCCGTAGCCTTTATTCACAAAAGTCTGCTTTGGTACATCAAATGGAGTGGCATTATCACCAGCCGAAACATATAAGAGTCCATCAGGACCAAAGGCAATTGAACCTCCGGTATGACAACATATTTCTCTCTGAGAATAGAATTCCAGAATTACTTTTTCGGATGAGTTATCCAACTTGTCGTTCACAAATTTGAACCGGGAGAGGCGATTGACAGAGGTATCTAATGGACTGTAAAAGATGTAAACATAATTATTCTCACTGTACTCAGGATCAGCAGCAATTCCAAGTACTCCTTCTTCAGCATTCACACCTGGAACTGTGGTCTTGTGGTAAGCATCTAAAAAACCAACCTGACTGATACTTTTACTCTTCTCCTTATAAAGCATGATCTCCCCCCTTCTTTGTACAAGCAGAATATCCAGATTCGGAAGAATAGCCATTTCTATAGGTTCAAACAGTGTTCCTGTGGTCAGAACAGTTTTAACAAATCTGTTTTCCTCAGGAACCTGCGGAGTTTTAGCTTTTGCGTAATTTAAGGCAACATTATTGCCAATTGCGTATTTGATGCCTCCAAGAAGATGTTTAAGGAAAAGCTGGTCTGAGAATGATTCATTGGGATGTCCCATCCCGGTATAAAAGGCCCTTCCACCGTCAAATTCATGGTACCAGGCAATAGGATGATAATCTCCATTCTCTCCGCCGCTATAACTTTTTTCATCAAGTGAGATCAAAACCTTTACGTCCGGGTTCAAATTTTTGTAATTATACCATTCGTCTTTATGAACCCACTTTTCCTGAAGATGTTTGGTTGAGAGGTGTGTGCGGTCATTCACAATCATCGTAGCATCCTGAATCTTTGGGTGACTTTTGAAATACCCGCCCACCAGTTTTCCATACCATTCCCAGTCGTATTCTGTATCGGCTGCTGCATGGATTCCGGTATAACCACCTCCAGCCTGAATAAATCTTTCAAAACTGATTTGCTGGGGACTATTTAATATATTTCCGGTAGTACTCAGGAAAATTACTGCAGAATAGTTTTTCAGGGAATCATCATTGAAGTAATTCTCGTTCTCTGTAGTATCGACCAGAAATCCGTTTTCCTTACCAAGTTTGATCAGTGCTGTTTTACCTGCTGCAATTGATTCATGCCTGTAGGCAGCGGTTTTACTAAAGACAAGAACTCTGGGTTTAACTGCTTGTTCCCACCTGGTGAATGCAAACAGGGCAAGTATCAGTAGGGAAAATGGCAACAGTCTGTAAATTCTTTTCATGATTGTATTTATATTCTGAGGATGTTAAACGATCAAGATGGCATTTAATTGAGTATGATTATTAAAAATAAAAATATACATTTATTTTAAACAAACTATTGAAATACCCCTTGATATATTTTGTTAAGGGTATATACCGGCAGGTTTAATTTACATGGTGTATTTTAAACACTTTAATTTAAATATTTTAAATTTATTTATGAGTCATCTGATTCGCAGGTCATATTTTTTATTCAGCTCCTTAATTTAGTTCAACCAAGCATTTTATGAACCTGTTCACCCGTATTAAATTATCACTCATGATGTTCCTCGAATTTTTTATCTGGGGTTCATGGTTTGTTACACTTGGGACCTTTCTCGGCAGGAATCTCCTCGCTAATGGTTCCGAAACTGCAGCGGTATTTTCCACTCAGTCTTTTGGTGCCATTATAGCCCCTTTTATAATTGGTTTGATCGCCGACAGGTATTTCAATGCCGAAAGGATACTTGGTATTCTTCATCTGATTGGAGCCATTTTAATGTCTCAGATGTATTATTCAACCGACTTTTCAGGATTTTATCCTTATGTTTTTGGGTATATGATCCTCTTTATGCCTACCCTTGCATTGGTTAATTCAATTTCATTCAACCAGATGAAAAGCGCCGAAAAGGAGTTCTCTTCGATTCGTATTTGGGGTACTATTGGCTGGATCGTTGCTGGCTTGTGTATTAGTTTCCTGTTTAACTGGGACTCATTCGAAGGGGTATCGGATGGACTTTTAAGGAATACCTTTGCCATGGCAGGGATTTCTTCAGTGATACTGGGACTTTTCAGTTTCAGCCTCCCAAAAACTCCGCCAACCGTAATTAAAGGAGAAAAAGTGGCTTTGTCAACTTTATTGGGATTTGACGCCCTTAAAATGCTTAATAATAAGAATTTTCTGATTTTCTTTATTTCTTCGATATTAATATGTATTCCACTGGCATTTTATTATCAAAATGCAAACCTGTTTCTTACTGAAATCGGAATGGAAAACCCAACCGGTAAAATGACCATCGGGCAGGTATCAGAAGTTTTATTTCTGCTGCTCTTACCCATTTTCTTTAGTAGGTTCGGGTTCAAAAAGACTATTTTAGTTGGGATGATCGCATGGGCTGTCAGATATGCGCTGTTTGCATATGGAAATGCAGATGAACTGAGCTCCATGCTAATTGTAGGTATAGCATTACATGGTATTTGTTATGACTTTTTCTTTGTTTCAGGACAGATTTACACGAATTCAAAAGCAGGCGAAAAATATAAAAGCGCAGCCCAGGGTTTAATTACACTGGCCACCTATGGTATAGGAATGTTGATCGGGTTCTGGGTTGCCGGAATAGTCAGCGATGCTTATAAAGTATCAGAAACTCAGCACGACTGGGAAAAAATATGGATGCTTGCTGCTGGCATAGCGGCAGTAGTTGCAGTTTTGTTCTTTTTTACCTTTAGTCAGTCAAAGGAAAGTTTTGAAAGAAGTATGGATAAGAGTCTTAATGAAATATGAATTGGGTATTTTCAGATCTTATTATTTTCAAATAAATGCTTAATATTCAATCATTAAGAGGTAATATTAATCAATCAGTTTGCCGCTGGTGCTTTGATGAGCTTTCGATTGAAGAGTTATGCAAGCTTGCGATAGAAATCGGGCTGGTGGGTATCGACCTGCTTGGGCCCTCAGACTGGCCGGTTCTGGAAAAATATGGACTCAAGTCCACTTTGTGTAACGGTGCAGAAATTAGTCTTGAACAGGGCTGGAATAATAAGGTTTATCCTTCGGAATTACTGAATAAAGGTTACGTTGCTCAGGAATTCATTCCGTTGAAACCTGACAAAGCCGGATCACTGAAGGAGGCTGTCAGGATTTGTGACGTTTAGAATAGAGAATAAAGAATAAGGAACAAAGAGTAAAGACGATGAGCTGTATGTTTCTTGTTCTTTGCTCTTTAATCCAAGAATAAAGGAATATTAAACAATAAATAAGAATATGGCTGATAATACGTATGATGCAATAGTAATCGGTTCAGGAATCAGTGGTGGCTGGGCTGCCAAGGAACTCACCGAAAAAGGGCTGAAAACTATCATGCTTGAACGTGGTCGCAACGTTGAACATGTCAAGGGTTATGAAAATGCGACCAAGGGTCCATGGGAATTTCCCCATAGAGGCGGACGCACCCAACAGATGATTGAAGATTATCCGGTATTAAAAAGAGATTACCCGCTCAGTGAAAAGAATCTTAATTTTTGGGCAAGTGATCAGGATAGTCCTTATACCGAAGTCAAACGTTTCGATTGGTATCGTGGATATCATGTCGGCGGAAGATCACTGATGTGGGGGCGTCAAAGTTATCGTCTCAGTGAAATGGATTTCGAAGCCAATTCTAAAGATGGTATTGCGGTCGACTGGCCAATAAGGTACAAGGATCTTGAGAAATGGTATAGCCACGTGGAGCGCTTTGCCGGGATAAGTGGAACAAGAAATGGTTTAGCTCAGCTTCCTGATGGTGAGTTTCAGCCCGGTATGGAAATGAATGTGGTTGAGAAAGAGGTAGCCGCCCGTATCAAAGCACATTATAAAGGTGACCGTCACATGGTTATAGGGAGAGCAGCTAATTTAACAAAGGCGCTTCCAGGACGTACAAATTGCCAGTACCGTAGTAAATGTTCTTTGGGTTGCCCTTTCGGGGGATATTTTAGTACGCAGTCTTCCACCCTGCCAGCAGCAGTAGCGACAGGTAATTTAACCCTGCGTCCTTTTTCAATCGTAACTAAAATACTTTATGATAAGGATACTAAAAAGGCAAAGGGTGTGGAAGTACTTGATGCAGAAACAAACAAAACATACGAATACTTTGCGAAAATAATCTTTCTGAATGCCTCAACCCTGAATTCGACCTGGATTCTGATGAATTCGGCTACAGATATCTGGGATGGCGGACTTGGAAGCAGCAGCGGAGAATTGGGGCATAACCTGATGGATCATCATTTCCGCCTTGGGGCATCCGGTAGAATGGAGGGCTTTGAGGATAAATACTATTTTGGACGGAGACCAACGGGAATTTATATCCCAAGGTTCAGGAACATAGGCAATGACAAACGGGATTATATTCGGGGATTTGGGTATCAGGGTGGAGCAAGTCGCGAAGGCTGGGGCCGCAATGTAGCCGAAATGAATATTGGAGCTGATTTTAAGGATGCTTTATGCGAACCGGGAGCCTGGACAATGGGAATTACAGCATTCGGTGAGACACTACCTTATCATGAGAATAAAGTCACTCTCGACAAGAACAAAAAAGATAAATGGGGTTTGAATGTTTTGGCAATTGATGCCGAGATCAAGGAGAACGAGCTGAAAATGAGAAAGGATATGATGGAGGATGCGAAGGAAATGCTCGAAACTTCCGGGCTCAAGGATGTGAAAACGTTTGATACAGGTTATGCCCTGGGGCAAGGAATCCATGAAATGGGTACAGCCCGTATGGGACTCGATCCGAAAACATCGGTACTAAATAAATTTAATCAGGTTTGGGATGCGCCCAATGTATTTGTTACCGATGGTGCAGCAATGACTTCGGCTGCCTGCCAGAATCCATCACTAACTTATATGGCTTTAACAGCACGTGCTGTGGATTATGCGTTTAGCGAACTGAAAAAAGGAAATATTTAATTCAGGAAATTATGAACAGAAGAGAAGCAATACAGCAAGTGAGCTGGATTTTGGGAGGAACTATTATCGGTTCAAGTATTTTTCTTGAATACGGTTGTAATTCCGGAAATCAGCAAACCTCGGATTTTTTTGATAAATCGACTACTGAGCTGCTAGATGAAATAGCCGAGACCATACTGCCTAAAACCAACACGCCCGGAGCAAAGGAAGCTAAAGTGGGTGAATTTATGAATGTGATGGTTAAGGATTGTTATACCAAGGCTGATCAGGAAATTTTTAAAGCCGGGATACAGAGTCTGGATAAAGGATGTAAGGATAAGACCGGAAAAATCTTCATGGACTGCAGTCCGGAGGAGCGTACTTCATATCTTAGTACACTTGATTCGGAACAAAAGGCTTACACCGAAAAGAAGTCAAAAGAAGATCCCGCTCATTATTTCAGAATGATGAAGGAATTAACCCTTCTGGGCTTTTTTACTTCTGAAGTTGGAGCAACAAAGGCTCTGAAATATGTTGAAACACCGGGAAGCTATAATGGAAACCTGCCCTATAAAAAAGGCGATCGTGCCTGGGCTTAAGCAGAATAATTATCATTATTACATTGTTATGCCTCACATTAAAGACGATATTACCAGCAGGTTAACGAACGGTAAAAACAGTAAATTTGAAAGGTAAGATTAATAGAAAATAGAATGACCGTTGATTTAGCTGAATATCTTATTGGACTTGACAAATATGTTGTTCAGAATGGTGAAATCACAAGCACCTTTTTGTTGGATATTCAGTTCCCCATGAGTTTTCGACTGACACTTTCTACACCGGACGATTTAGACCAGAATTTGTTGATTGACATTAAAGAAAGTGACAAGAAATCGTTGAAAATTAGTCTTCACCATCAGGACAATAGCACTCAAAACGGTTTATTAAGAATTGATTATAACGGAAGACATTTAAACCCAGTCGATATTATTCAAACAGTACCTGAAATTTTCCGACCTTTTGCAGGACAATGGTTGGATGATTACGCAGGTCATATCCATTATGTAGTAGACGGTTATAAACCTTTAGCTTGGGCTATACCTTTGGAATTAGATGACTTTCCGGTGAAGGAAGTAAATGGCAGAGAAGACTACGCACAAACGCTTAATGCATTCTTTCTGAAAATCAACCTGAAAACTACCATTACCTTCAACCATCAAATGAGAATATTATGAATTGGATAAATGCATTAATGGAAGATTATTATGCTTTTCTAAAGGAAAAAACTTTAGTAACAGCCAATAATTCATCTACTTGGGTAGAAATAAGTACCCCTTTTGTTGGGTTGTTCAATGATACGGTGGACATCTACGCCAAAAAGGAAGGCAATAAAATCATTCTCTCTGATGATGGCAATACGCTAAGAGATTTGGAATTGAGTGGACTTGAAATAACCCGTTCGCCCAAAAGAAAGGAAATACTTGACCGAATTCTCATTAATTATGGTGTACGAATAAATAATGAAGAATTAACCACGGAAGCAACCGAGAGAGATTTTCCGCAAAAAAAGCTGAACCTAATTTCTGCCATTTCTGAAACATCCGATATGTATTATTTGGCGAAACATACCGTAGCTTCGGTTTTCAGAGAAGATGTAAAAGCGTATTTGGATGAACAAGAACTCATTTATACACCTTATTTTATTTCTAAGGGTAGCACAGGACTTGAATTTACTTTTGACTTCCAAATTGCTTACAGAAATACAGAAATCGTGATTAAATCATTCAACTCTGTAAACAAAATGAATCTGCCTCATTTCTTGTTCACTTGGGATGACATTAAAAAAGTGCGAGAGCAACAAACCCAAAAGGAAATAATTGGACTAGCCGTTATTAATGACATTGATAGAGAAGTTAGTGACGAATATCTATCAGCACTTGACAACAAAGGAGCCCAATATATCCTTTGGAGCCAACGACATACACCAGAAAATATTAATAAACTCAAACTAGTAGCATAGACTATTAAACTCATTTGAATTACAAGACATAGTAAGAAATGAATGAAGGGCGAATGGATAACACAGATTTGGCGAAAGTGGACAGTTCAGTGCTCCGTAGTAACATTTGTGGTTAATCAAACATTGATTTTCCGCATTTTCATTTGTGGTGAAAATCGCCACCTTAAACAAGACCAAAAATGAAATATTTATGAAAGAAGAAAAAAAGTCTGGTAGGTCCAGAAGAGATTTCGTAAAAACTACCGCCTTCGCCGCTGCAGGTTTTATGATTGTACCCCGCCATGTTTTAGGAGGCAAGGGTTTTATCGCACCAAGCGATCGTTTGGTAATTGCCGGTGTTGGTGCCGGTGGTAAAGGAACGAGTGACCTTACCGGGTTTGCGAGTGGAGGAAAGGCAGAAATCGGATTTTTATGTGATGTGGATGATCGCAGGGCTGTCGGATCAGTTAAAAATTTCCCAAAGGCAAAATACTATAAAGACTGGCGCGAGATGTTTGATAAAGAATCAAAACATTTCGATGCGGTTTCGGTTTCAACCCCCGATCACAATCACGCAATTACCACCCTTGCGGCAATGCAGTTGAAGAAACATGTGTATGTTCAGAAGCCTCTTACTCATGATATTTATGAAGCCAGGATTCTAACAGAAGCTGCTGTCCGTTATAAAGTAGTTACTCAGATGGGTAATCAGGGTGCATCCAGTGATGGTACACGTAAACTAATAGAATGGTATAATGCCGGTGTGATTGGCGACGTGCATACCGTGTATTGCTGGACCGACAGGCCAGTCTGGCCGCAGGGAATTGCCTGGCCTGAAACAAAAAGTGATATACCCAAAGAACTCGATTGGGATTTATGGCTTGGTACTGCACCTCAGACAAATTATGTTGATAAACTGGTGCCATTTAACTGGCGCGGATGGTGGGATTATGGTACAGGAGCATTGGGGGATATGGGTTGTCATCTGGTTGATGCACCATTCCGGGTTTTAGGCTTGAAATATCCTACCGACGTAGAATGCAGTGTAGGAAGTGTATATGTTGATCAATTTAAACGGGGATACTTCCCTGAAAGCTGCCCCCCATCTTCTCATGTCATAATGACTTTTAACTCGGGCAAACAAAATAATGCAGAGGTTAAAATGCACTGGATGGATGGTGGAATTCAACCTGCACGCCCACAGGAGTTAGACCCTGACGAGATATTTGGAGATGGCGGGAATGGAGTGTTATTCATTGGTACCAAAGGCAAAATGCTTTGTGATACCTATGGTAAAAATCCAAGACTGTTGCCAGCATCACGTAATGCTGAGATCAATGTACCTGCAACACTTGCAAGGGTTCCGGGACAAGAGGCAGGACATTATACCCAATGGGTTGATGCGGCAATTGCCGGATATGGAAAGCAGGAGGTTAGTTCAGACTTTTCTATTGCAGGTCCTCTGACAGAAGCCCTTTTGATGGGTAATTTGGCTATCCGGGGATTTGATATCCGTAAGCCAAATGCCGCAGAAAATGGGTTTACCTATCCCGGACGATATAAAAAACTGCTTTGGGATGGTCCAAATATGAAAATTACCAACTTTGATGAAGCCAATCAGTTTGTCAAGCGGGAATATCGTAAGGGATGGACGCTGGGAGCTTAGTAGTAAAGTTGTAAGTTATAAGTTATAAGTTGTAAGTTTTATGGCTGCTTCATTTAATGTGAAGTAGCCATAATGTCTTTGCTCCTTGCTCTTTTCTCATATCTCACATTTCATATCTCACATCTCATCATTGCACAAGTAAATTACATCCTCTGATATCGCTGTGATCGAATCTTCCCAGGACTTCAAAACTACCATCGGGATAAGATTTTCCAAGATCCTGAGTAGCAATAAACGAACAGGAGTGGACATTTGCAAGATCGATAATATTAAGCCCCCCTGTAGATTCATTTCCAAGCAGAGTAAGTGGATCATTGGTGTCCCTGACTCTTACTTTCATCCATGGTGGAGTATGAAAAATTCCTGATCCTTTGGAATAAGCCTGAGAGAGCAGTTCAGTCATTCCGTATTCTGAATGGATTACAGGAACCCCAAATCCTGCACACAGGATATCATGCAGTTCTGTTCTCAGAATTTCGCGTCGTTTTCCTTTCATTCCCCCGGTTTCCATGACAATAAGCTCCGGAAATTCAAGGGAATAGCTTTCAGCAAAATCCAACAGGGCATAGGTCACACCAATCAGTATGGTAGGAATTTCAGAAATTTTAAGTTGCTCAAGCGTATGCTTTAAAAGACCATGATCATCCAGAAAATAGCCACTTATTTGATGTTTGCTTAAGCTAATCAGGTCATTGACCATATAGATCAGTGATGATCCTTCCCGTTCAAGGTAGGAGGGAAGCAAGGCCAGAACAGTGTATTTACTGATATCGCCATAAAACATGTTAAATGCTGTCCTATAGCTTTGTATATAGAAATCAATATCGTGTACAAAATGCCTGCTCTGGCTTAGTCCGGTAGTGCCTGAACTGCTGAAAACGATATTAGGCTCGTCTATTGAACAACTAATTTTCTGACTTTTGAAGAATTCTATTGGTAAAAAAGGAATACTGTTAAGGTTCTTTACCTCCCGGATATCAGTCCCAAGATTGCTGACAAAGCGACGATAAACTTCGCAATTCCTGAACTGGTAGTCAAAAATTTCAAGTGCCAGCTGCTCAAATTCCAGAGAACCAGAAACAGAGAAAATACGATCCGGGTTTATGTGTTGCACGTACAAAGATAGGAAATGAGGTGTTAGTTGATAATTGATAGTTGACAGTTGAGAATGGAGAGTTGAGAATGGACAATTGAACAAATTCCCTGTTTCCCCATTTTCTATTCCCAGTTATCAAAAGAACTATAAATATCTTTATTCCTTGTTCTTTGCTCCTTGATCAAGTAAAAAGCAGAGGGATTTCCGGACTCGAGTCACGCTCAAGCCTTGTCGTGCCCTTGTTCTACCCCTCCTGTATCGGTATAAGGTTTGCATGAAATTCTTTGAAGGGAATATTATTTTGAAGTAAAACCAATATAGCAAAAAATTAGATCATATCTGCAAAATTTCAATGAATTTTGAATTGTCAACGGCTATTCTTCATTCTCAACTCTCCACGCGATAGTTATTGGGTCTCAACTTTTCCGAACTGCTTCCTTAACGTAATATCCCGAAAGTCCCGAAAACCCTGCTGCAAGTCCGCCGATAATTCCAGTAAGCAATAAGACAATTATCCATTTTAATGAAGTATCCGGCAGATTTAGCATGCTTCCAACCCGGTTAGCAAGGATATTTTCATTCGGGAGAGTATGAATCAATCCCATACCTATCCATAAGAGTAATATAGCCAGAAATGCAGAGCCGAAGGCCTGCTTACCGGATTTCGCCATCAAAAAAGAAAGACCGAATGCAATAGGTGAAATGATCCACCAGGGCAGAAAAAGTTGTAAGATCAGTGAAACTATAGCGATAATTAGAACAAGCATGATTTTTGAATTTAATATTTTAGCGGGTTTATTTTTTACTTAGTTTCCAGGAAGAAATGATGCGGTTTGATTTCTCATCTTTTGCTTTGAGGTAAACCAGTTCATTTAGTTTACCTTCCGACCAGGTATCGATCATATCATCGTAATAATGGCTACCCGGATTCCCCGACTCGCCCCCGGGGAAAACACCATATGCCTTTACATCCTTTCCAAGTGCAACGATCATCCGCCATGAAGGGCCATTGCTTTGGCTGGTTGCATTAACCGAGGTTTTTGATCCGCCATTGTACAGGAATTTTGATCCGAATCCCGCCACCTTGGCCAGATGGGGGACGTGGGTCTTTTTCAAATTAGCCCATGCCCAGTCTCTGTCTAAAGGACCGAATTTTCGTTGCAAACTGTCGATGGCAAATTTAAATGAGGCATTGACCAGATCAGCACGGCTTTCTTTTTTTGCAGTTTTTACATTATCCCACCATACTGCATCGGGCTCATTAAGTAGCAATTCAACATTCCTGTCGCGGGATGGATATCGCATTGGTATTTTCGGATCTCCAAAATCATCCTGCCAGATTTGAATCTCCAGATTCTTATGCCAGAGTTCAAATATGCTTGCCCCGATTTCATCCGCATCGAAGAACTTATTCCATTTGCTGACTATGTTAAATCCTTCACGTTCACTAGCATTAAGCTTCTCGGTATCCACCAGACTGACTAATGTCGGTAAAATGTTTTCTGCAAGAATACTGTAATTATCGTTCTGTAAGTTTTGAAGGCTATCGACGTTTGCCTGAGTCATTACCGAAAGTCTTTTATTAATACGGTGTGAGCGTTCATACCCAGAATATTCCCAGTTAAGGTAATATGGATAGCTCTGGTCAGAAGGAAACTGATTTGCTGAGCTTACAAAATTCCGTTCCGGGTTTTTAACAGTCGGGTTATGCTCTGCCGGAATCCGTCCTTTCCAGTCGTTTGCAGGGTCTGTTCCATCCAGTAAAAACTTTCCCTGCCCCTTCCATTTCAGTGGAAAATAGCCGGTTGGTGTGATCGCGATATCATTTTCAACACTGGCAAACACAAAATTCTGTGCTGGGGCAGAAAAATAAGTAAGCGCTTTACGATAATCAGCATAATTTTTTGCCTTGTTAAGGGAGATGAAAGTCCTGACATCATTTGATCCGATGTGCGCAACCCATTTTAAGGCATGTCCGCTCGGAATATTATTGATCTTTGAAAAATTATCAGGTCTTTGTTCGATGGTATAAACTACTGGTCCATGATGGGTGTATAAAACCGTATCGGTAACCGTTTGACCATTGCTAATCTTTATAGTCTCTATTCGTTGCTTTACGGGATTCCATTTGTTATCGAACCAATATTCCTTTTTTGAAGCATCTTTAAACTTAATATTGTACCAGTCAAGAACATCAGCACCTACATTGGTTACCCCCCAGGCCACATCCTTATTGAAACCGATGATAATGCCCGGCGAACCAGGAATGGAAACTCCGCAGGCATTCATATCAGAACTTGCAAGCTGGATCTGATACCAGATAGCAGGCAAGGTAAGGTCTAAATGGGGGTCATTGGAAAGTAATGGATAACCGCTGTCGGTTTTATTTCCTGAAAGTGCCCAGTTATTGCTCCCAATACCTTCTTCTTTTTCTTTTGTTTTTATATTGTAAGTAGTTTTATTTTCACTGATGGCAGGCATTTCTGGGATGTTTACCGGATCAAAATCCCATTTCGTTCCGACTGGTATAATCGGGTCCTCTCTGAATGGGTAATCCGGAAAAAGATTTTTTGTAATCTCAGGCCCATATTTCTGCAGTATATTATTCATATAGAATTCATTGGAACCTCCAGCAAGGGTCGCTGACATGAGTTTCAGTAATAAGGCAGAATATAAAGGTTGCCAATCTTCGGGTTCATAATTCAACAGCTTGAATTCAATTGGATAATCCGCGGGTTTTAAAGAATGAATGTAGGCGTTTACACCTGATGAATAGGCATCCATAATCGCCTTGGTCTCGGGATCCTTCATCATTACTTCGACCATATTTTCGGCACCGAAGCTCATTCCCATACGTCGCTGGTATCGATCCAGTTCAATCGCTTTTGGACCAACAACCTCCGAGAGTCTCCCGGAAGCAAAGCGCGTCTGAAAATCCATCTGCCATAATCTGTCTTTCGCAGTGATATAGCCCTGAGCAAAATACAGGTCATGATCATTATCGGCGAAAATATGAGGGATCATCTGATCATCAAAATGGATTTCAACCTGTGCGTTCAAGCCTTCAATTGTTAAATCCTTTTCCATTGCCTGGTCTTTACTCTCAGCATTAGCCCAGAAACCATTGAATGGATCAAGGAACCTGGCAATTGGGGGAATGTCACCAAACTTATTATTTAGTGCATAGATCAATGCACAAGTAAAAAGAACTGAAATGGTCGCTTTAACTATTTTCATGGGATTTTTAAAAGACTAAATATGTTAAAAATTAATAGTTAATTCCAAATATTGTTTACTTAATTATTAGTTAAAAAAAGTCGGAATTCTTCGATTCTTGTGTAAAAACAAAGGATTTTGCTATGCAAGCATAAAAAAAATTCAAAATCCTTTGTTTGAATTAAAATATTACAGTATTTTGTATAGTTAATATGTATTTAACCAATATAAATCTAAGAATTATGAACAGAAGCTTTACTCGTTTTACCTGTTTTCTAGTCCTGCTTACAATGACCATATCAATGGCCTTTGCTCAGAGCATAACTATTTCGGGAACTGTTACCGACAAACAAACAAATGAAACCTTACCCGGAGTTTCTATCAATGTAAAAGGCAAATCTATTGGGACATCAACAAATTCAGATGGTAAATTTGTTTTCAGTACTACCGAGAGTACTCCCTTCACAATTGTGATCAGTTATCTTGGTTATAAGTCAATCGAACAGGAAGTAAGAGCATCGGTTTCTGATTTGGTATTTGCTTTGGAATCACAGTCTATACTTGGACAGGAAGTTGTAGTTGCTGCTTCTAGAACGCCTGAGCGGATTTTGGAATCTCCGGTTTCAATTGAGCGATTCGGACAAGCCGCCATCCGCGAAACTGCATCACCAACCTTCTATGACGCCCTGAACAATCTGAAAGGGGTTGAGATGAGTGCACAAAGTTTAACCTTTAAATCAATCAATACCAGAGGTTTTAATGCCAATGGTAACACCCGTTTTAACCAGTATATAGATGGTATGGATAATCAGGCGCCGGGTCTGAATTTTTCTGTGGGTAATATTATAGGTATTTCTGAACTGGATGTTGATAATGTCGAACTTCTTCCGGGTGCTTCATCCGCCTTATACGGTGCAGGTGGTATCAACGGAACGATGTTAATGACCTCTAAAGATCCATTTACATCAGAAGGTGTCAGCTTTTCGTTCAAGAAAGGATTAAACCATATAAATGATCCTCTGCGTGAAACACAACCATTTGAAGAAGCCGGAATAAGGGTTGCCAAGGCATGGAATAAATTTGCATTTAAAACTACTTTTTCTTTCCTGCAAGCTGATGATTGGCAGGCAGCAAACTATTCAAATTTTGATCGTACAGCCAGAACCTTTAAAAGTGGTAACCGCAGTTCTGATCCTAATTATGATGGTATAAATAGCTATGGTGATGAGGTGAGTCAAAATATGAGAATTATTGCAAATTCAGTTCAAACAGCAACTAATGCCGGTGTCGCAGCAGCAACAGGTGGTGCCATTCCGAATATTATTGGAATGATCAATGCATCTCTTCCTCCAACAGCTACACCTGCTCAGATAGGCGGATTTTTGAGTGCTTTTCCTGCTGCATTAAGACCTACTATTCAAAATGTACTTCCTTTCAATTTCGGTTTGAGAGCGGGAATTATTCCTGATCAGGCAGTTTCAAGGACTGGTTACAATGAGGCTAATCTTGTCGATTACAATACCAACTCATTGAAAACCTCGACCTCATTACATTATAAACTGAGTAATACAGTTCAAGCCATTTTGCAGGCTAACTGGGGTTCTGGAACTTCTGTTTATACCGGTTCTGATCGTTATTCACTCCGTAATTTCAGTATAGGACAGTACAAACTGGAGTTAAAAGGACAGGATTTTTTACTTCGTGGTTATACCACGCAGGAACGTTCAGGAGATTCGTACATTTCTTCCATCCTGGGAAGTTATATCAATGAAACATCTAAGGCAAGTACAACCTGGTTTCCACAATATATCGGTAATTATGTTGGTGCCCGTTCTGCCGGATTACCTGATGCTCAGGCTCATGCAATGGCATGTTCTGTAGCTGATCAGGGAAGATTTGAACCGGGTTCTGCAGAGTTTGCAGCTGCCAAACACAAAATCATGAACACAACTATCAGTTCAGGTCTTGGAGCAAAGTTTGATGATAAAAGTAACTTATGGCATTATGAAGGAATGTATAATTTCACAAATGCATTAAAAGGTGCTGTTGAACTTCAGGTTGGAGCCTCGTTTAGAAGATATGATCTGAATTCTGCTGGTACTGTATTTGATGACCTTAACCGTACAATTGATATTGATGAGACCGGTGCCTTTATTCAAATGGGTAAAAAGTTAGGTGAATCATTCAAATTAGCTGTTTCTGGACGTTATGATAAGAATATGAATTTTGAAGGACGTTTTACACCAAGAATTACCGGTGTATATACTGTTGCACCTAACAACAATATCCGATTGTCATACCAAACAGGATATCGTAATCCAACTACACAAAATCAGTATATCGACCTTTCTGTAGGTGGAGGTTCAACCCGCTTGATTGGTGGTTTGCCTGAGATGGTTCAGAAGTATAACTTGTATACCAATAAACCATTTACTGATGTCAGTTACAGGAATTTCCTGGCTTCAGCTTCAGCAGGTGCTGCAAATCCTTCTTTATTGCAGACATACTCATTTGATGCTAATGGTGTTAGACCTGAAAGTGTGAAAGCTTATGAACTTGGATATAAAGGATTGCTTGGAAGTAATGTATTGATTGATGCGTATGGATACTATAATACATATAAAGATTTCATTACAGCTATCGAGGTGTTCCAGCAAAATGGAACTGCATTTACCAAGTTTGGTGTTCCGGTTAATGCTGCCGGTGATGTTTCTGCCTATGGAATGGCTCTTGGTATGGATTATTTAATCGGAAAATTCAATCTGAATGGTAATATTTCATACAACCAGATTGGGGACCTTCCAACCACTTATGTAAATGATTTTAACACTCCTAAAGTACGCTATAATCTGGGAATCAGTAACCGCAGTATCGCGAAGAATGTAGGTATGAATGTTTCCTACCGCTGGCAGGATTCTTTTTACTGGGCATCAGCCTTTGCATCCGGTGCAGTTCCATCATTCGGAACTGTAGATGCGCAGGTGAATCTGAAAATCCCTTCCGTAAAAGGAATGGTGAAGATCGGAGCATCAGATATCTTTAATAGATACTATATAACATCATACGGAAACCCTGAGATGGGTGGTATGTATTATGTCGGATTTACGTTTAATCAATAATATTAAATATTAAATCGGATTCTAAAGAGGAATCTAAAAATTTTATACTAGCCAATTTATAAGTCTCGTTCCATATAGTGGAACGGGACTTATTTGTATAGAAATATGGCAGTTTCGATTTTTATATCTAACTATGTGGCTCAATATTGTATTGATGCAGTATACAAGGATTGTTTGAGCAAAATTTTGCCCCGGCTTCTCAATTAATCTATGATGAGAAGACACTTATATTATAATAAAGAATAAAATATGGAAGTAAGTAAGGATCCCTTATCTACGATTTTGGATGTCAATGATCTGGAAGATGATATTCAGCACGTAAATAATCCGATTGTGGGGCTTGAGCCCATCGTAAAAAAATATCTGTCAACAGTAAATGAGTACAGGCAGGAAGGTAATAGTTTTTTCTTTTCTGATGGAAATGCTCAGGTTGAGGTTCGTGTGGTAAGTGATGAAATTATAAGAATCAGACTTGCTCCTCAGGGTGTATTCCTCGAAGAGTTTTCCTACGCCCTAAGCCATACTGAGCAAAAAGTTACAGTTTTCTCATGTGTTGAAGATGAGCATACTTATTGTGTTCAAACGAACACAGTTGCCTGTGTTATAAATAAGAGCGATTTTTTAGTCTCATTTGAAGATATCCATGGTAAATTGGTCAATCAGGATCTGAGTGCCATGCATTGGGAGGAGAATGTTGATTTTGGAGGATATTATGTATACGCCACAAAAAAATGTAATGAGCAAGAAAGCTTTTTCGGATTAGGGGATAAGTCGAGTGATTTCAATCTGCGTGGCAACCGTTATATAAATTGGAATACTGATGCTTATTCATTCGGGAAGGGGCAGGATCCGCTTTACAGAACCATCCCATTTTATATGGGAATTAATGAGGGTATCAGTTACGGTATATTTTTTGATAATACCTTCAAAAGCCATTTTGATTTTGCCTGTCAGGATAAGGACAAAGTAAGTTTTTGGGCTGATGGTGGTGAGATGCAGTATTATTATATTCACGGACCGCATATGATGGATGTGTTAAAGCGCTATCATAGTCTGACGGGAACCCATCAAATGCCTGCAAAATGGACATTGGGTTTTCATCAGTGCCGTTGGAGTTACTATCCTGAAAAGAAGGTAAAAGATATTGCCCGTAATTTCCGGGAGCGCAAAATTCCTTGTGATGCTATATATCTCGATATTGATTACATGGATGGATATCGCTGTTTTACCTGGAACAGAAAATATTTCCCTGATCCGGCAAGGATGATGAAGGAATTGGCTGACGATGGGTTCAAGACAGTGGTTATCATAGATCCTGGAATCAGGGTTGATGAAAACTACAGGATTTTTAAAGAAGGAAAGCAAAATAATTATTTCTGCAGGCGTTGTGATGATTACTTTATGGAAGGGCATGTTTGGCCAGGTAGATGTCAGTTCCCTGATTTTACAAACCCTAAAGTTCGGGAATGGTGGGGAGGCTTGTTTAAGGAGCTGGTTGATGCAGGTGTAGCCGGTGTATGGAACGATATGAATGAACCTGCTGTATTTGGATCAGGTACATTTCCGGTAGATGTACGCCATTATTATGATGGTTTTCATGGATCACATCGCAAAGCCCATAATATTTATGGCATGCAGATGGTACGTTCCACTTATGAAGGCCTTAAAAAACTGCAAAAGAATAAAAGGCCATTTACTATAACCAGGGCAGGTTATTCAGGGGTTCAGCGCTATGCTACTGTATGGACCGGCGATAATGTAGCTTCATGGGAGCATCTTAAAATTGGCATTGTGCAGTGTCAGAGGTTATCTGTTTCCGGAATTTCCTTTTGCGGGACTGATATTGGAGGGTTCAGCGGTGAGCCTGATGGTGAGTTGTTTACACGATGGATACAGATGGGAGTATTTTCACCGTTTATGCGCGCTCACTCAGCAGGAGATACGGCAGAGCGCGAGCCATGGAGTTTTGGACAGGAGTATGAAGATATTAACCGTAAATTTATTGAACTCAGGTACAGATTGCTTCCTTACATTTACTCGGCTTTCTGGGAGCATCACAGGCATAGTTTCCCTATTCTCAGACCATTGGTCATGCAGGAACAGGACAATGTTTTGACTCACAGCATTCAGGATATATTTACTTTTGGAGACAAAATATTAGTCGCTCCGGTTAGTGATCAGGGTGCAACAAGTAAAAATGTGTATTTACCTGCTGGTAAATGGTATGATTACTGGACACATGAACCTTTCGAAGGCGGGCAGGAACATCTGGTATCAGCACCTATAGATTCAATGCCGATTTTTGTAAAGGCAGGCTCTGTTATTCCGGAATCACCCTTAATGCAGTATGTAGGTGAGTATGAGGTTGATGAGCTGATCTTTCAGATTTATTACTCAGACTATGAAGTGAATTCTTTTTATTTTGAGGATCACGACGATACATTTGCCTTCGAGCAGAATATCTACCTGGAGAAAAAGTATGTTGTGAACGGTGATTTCCAATCCATGACTATTGTACAAACTATAGAGGGTTTATACACCCCTCGTTATGAAACCTATGACTTGAAAATTATCGGCTTGCCATTTACCCCTTCGAAGGTTTTGATCGACGGAAGGGAATTTGCTGATAATCTTGAATTTGATGATCTGAAGCGGGTTAGAATAAAGTCAAGTAAGAATTTCAGGAGAATAGAAATCCTGGCCTGATCTATAATGAAATAATTCCTACATTCATGTATTGACTTCAACCTTATTATGGCAAAAAAAGCTAATGCCATTCAGGCTATAAATAAAGAATCTGTATCCACAGACTCATGGTATTCCCGTTTTTCAGATTTTGATATCAGCCTGTTCAGATCAGGCAAGCATTACAGATTATATGAGAAATTTGGTTCTCATGTTGTTGAGCATGCTGGAGTTTCGGGTACTTATTTTGCAGTTTGGGTTCCAAATGCCCGGCAGGTCTTCGTAGAAGGGAATTTTAACGGCTGGAATAAAGCTTCGCATCCCATGCAGGTCAGATGGGATGAATCCGGTATATGGGAAATTTTTATTCCTGGAATCGGAACGGGTGAAGTATACAAGTATTATATACAGTCAAATTCAGGTGAGAGCCTGGAGAAAGCAGATCCCTTCGCATTAAGATGGGAGGAACCTCCATCTACAGCTTCCATTGTCTGGGATACCTGGTACGAGTGGAAAGATGCTGATTGGATGAAATCAAGGTATGCAATTAATGCCCTGAATAAACCCATGTCAGTGTATGAAATGCATTTTGGATCATGGGCCCGAAGTCCTGAATCGCCCGATGAGTTTTTAAGCTATCGCCAAATGGCAGCTAAGCTTATTCCATACCTTTTGGAAACAGGATTCACCCATGTAGAATTTTTGCCTTTAATGGAACATCCGTTCTATCCATCATGGGGTTATCAGATTACCGGATATTTTGCGGCCACATCAAGATATGGAACACCCCAGGATCTGATGTTTTTGATTGAACAATTACACATTGCTGGCATAGGAGTGATTCTAGATTGGGTGCCTTCCCATTTTCCGGGTGATGCGCATGGCCTTTATCGCTTCGATGGAACTCATTTATATGAGCATGAAGATATGAAGAAGGGCTTTCATCCCGACTGGAAATCTTATATATTCAACTATGGCAGGAATGAAGTTAAGTCATTTCTCATAAGTAATGCTATTTTCTGGCTTGACCGTTATCATGCAGATGGCTTGCGTGTAGATGCTGTAGCATCGATGTTATACCTTGATTATTCCAGAAAGGAAGGTGAATGGGCCCCCAATGATTTGGGTGGTCGTGAAAATTTGGAGGCAATAGCTTTTATCAGGGAATTTAATGAGGCTGTTTATTTCAATTTCCCTGATGTTCAGACTATTGCAGAAGAGTCTACTGCATTTAGCGGTGTTAGCAGGCCTACTTTTGTAGGCGGATTGGGTTTTGGGATGAAATGGATGATGGGCTGGATGCATGATACCCTCGATTATTTTGGGAAGGATCCAGTCCATAGGAAATACAAGCACCAGGGGATAACCTTTAGTACTGTTTATGCATTTACTGAGAATTTTATGCTTCCCTTTTCACATGATGAGGTAGTTCATGGCAAGGGTTCATTATTGGACAGGATGCCTGGTGATGAGTGGCAGAAGTTTGCCAATCTGAGGCTTTTATATCTGTACATGTTTACACACCCAGGTACAAAATGCCTTTTTATGGGTTGTGAGTTTGCACAATCTGCTGAATGGAATTTTAATCAATCGCTCGACTGGCATTTGCTTGAATATGCTCCTCATCAGGGCATTAAAGAGACAGTTACTGCACTTAATAAGTTATACCGATCAGAACCTGCCTTATATGATAAGAGTTTTGAGTCTGCCGGTTTTGAATGGATTGAGGGTGGTGATGCCGAAAATTCAGTTCTTGTTTATTCAAGAAAGGGCAATGATTCATCTGACGAACTTCTGATTGTTTTGAATATGACTCCGGTGCCAAGGAAGGCTTGGCGTATCGGACTTCCTGCGGAGGGCCGGTGGAAGATAATATTGAATTCGGATGATTCACACTTATATGGCTCCGGTTTATTTAAGGATCAAAATGTAATATCTGAAGAGATTTTTTGGCATGGAAAAGCCCAATCAGGACTAATGAACCTGCCGCCTTTGGCTGGTCTGGTTTTGAAAAGGGTTAATTAAGAATTGAGGATCTTTTTATTTGAGTTTTCCGGTTACCCGATCCATCATCTCCATCACAATTAGTGCCTCTGAAGCGGAACATGGATTTGGACCCTTGTCCAGGAAATAATTCACAACCTGTTCAATCATAGGTTGTTGAACATGTTGAATTGGAGGGAAATGAAGGTCTGTGGTTTGCCCTTCCAGTGTCAACCGGCATCCATCTGTAAAGATCGGGAATTGTAGAATTCCTTTTGTTCCTTTAATTTCACATAGATCACATTCCATATCTGTTGTAACAGTATAATCCCATATTCCATTGAAGGGCACATGATTTCCGAAAATAATATCTGCAGTCACATAATCATCTGCCTGATAATTCTTCCCCCGGTTAGATGAACTTCCGCTTACTGATATAGGTTTGCCGAAAAAGTAAAGCATCAGATCCAATTGGTGAGGGGCAAGGTCATGAAATAAACCACCACCTGAAATCAAGGGGTTTACTCTCCAGCTATCTGCTACACCTGGAGTAGGAGCCTGGAATAATTTGATTTCTGCGGATAAGATATCACCCAGGGTATTATTTTGAATCAGCCTACGGATTTCTAAAAATCTGGGTTGAGCTCTGCGGTAATGTGCGATGCTGAGCTTACATGAGTATTCTTCAGATGCTTCCAGCATTCTTTGGGCTTCAGAAGAATTCAGAGCCATTGGTTTTTCAACATAAACTGGTTTGCCGGCTTTAAAAGCGGCAATAGTGTATTGCTCGTGTGAATCGGGAGGGGTAGCAATGTAAATGGCATTGATGTCCTGATCATTTATCAGAGCATCAGCGTCAGAGTACCATTTATTTATATGGTGTCTTTTGGCATAGTCTTCCGCCAGTGTTTTATCACGGCGCATAACAGCATCCAATGAAGAATTCGGAACTTTGTTAAATGCTGGTCCACTTTTAACTTCAGTTACATTGCCGCAGCCGATTATACCCCAAACGATTTGATCCATTTTTTCCCTAACGCTGACAGGGTTTTAAACCCTGTCAGCGTTACGAAAATAATTATTTATATTGAAAAAATCTGTAGGCGCTTAATATCAATTAGTAATCGGTATCGCACAAAATAAAAAACCCTGCTTTTAACATATAGCAGGGTCAAGTTAGGTTAGAAAGTTATTCAAATATTATTTTACACTAGCCATGTGCTGAACAAGGTCAATCAGTTTATTGGAATAACCCCATTCATTGTCATACCAGGCCACAACTTTTACGAAGTTATCATTCAGGGCTATGCCTGCTTTTGCATCAAATATTGCAGTACGGGCGTCTCCAATAAAATCAGTAGAGACAACATCTTCTTCTGTATATCCTAAAATTCCTTTCAATTCACCCTCAGAGGCTTTTTTCATTGCCTTTTTGATTTGATCGTATGATGCTGGTTTGTTCAAACGGACAGTCAAGTCTACAACTGAAACATCTGCAACCGGAACACGGAATGACATGCCTGTTAATTTCCCCTTTAATTCAGGAATGACCAAAGTAACAGCTTTAGCCGCACCTGTTGAGGATGGAATGATATTCTGGTAAGCACCTCTACCACCTCTCCAGTCCTTTGCGGATGGTCCATCAACTGTTTTCTGTGTTGCTGTTACGGCATGAACAGTAGTCATTAATCCCTCCAGGATTCCGAATTCGTCATTCAATACCTTTGCAAGAGGGGCAAGGCAGTTTGTGGTACAGGATGCATTGGAGACAATTGTTTGTTCTGCTTTCAGATCTTTGTGATTTACGCCCATTACAAATGTTGGAGTATCATCCTTTGCTGGAGCAGAAAATATAACTTTCTTGGCACCAGCCTGAATATGTTTTTTTGCATCTTCCTGAGTAAGAAAAAAACCTGTTGATTCAATAATAAACTCAGCTCCAACTTCATCCCATTTCAGGTTTGAAGGATCTTTTTCTGCAGTAACCCTGATTTTTTTTCCATTTACTACTAAGTGGCCATCTTCAACAGCAATTGTTCCCTTAAACTTACCATGGGTCGAATCATATTTTAACATATATGCCAAATAATCAGGCTCAACAAGGTCGTTTATCCCAACCACTTCAATACCTTCACGTTCAATTGCGGCTCTGAAAGCCAAACGGCCAATACGGCCAAATCCATTGATTCCAATTTTCATATGCTTATTATTTTGTTTATTAATGGTGATGAACATACCTGCCGTAAGGCATGGCGATCATGATTTGATATACATAACCCTGCGGGTACCGTATAATCAACATAGTTTCATCTTTGATTGTTTTAGCGTTTGTGAATCCACCTGGAAATAACAGGTTTTGAAAATGCTTTAATTGTTGTAATATCCGCATATTCAGGATTAATTATTAATTTTTATTCGAGTAATATTTTAATAAATTATATATAGGTTCTTTAATAACGGAGCTGATTATCAAGTTATTGTTTTGGGCCGCTTCATGCAGGTAATCCTCAAATCCCGCCGCTATTGTTCCAATCATGTGAAATGGAACATTTGGGTATTGTAGTTTAAGAGGCATAAAGTAGGTTTTGAAATAAGTGTCAAAACCGGTTATTACCAGTTCTTTCACAAAGTTATCCTCTCTATTTTCCATTAGAAAATCAGCGAAGGAGCTCAGGAATAATGAGGTTTGGGCTTGTCTGTATACTTTGTCGAGTATCTGAGTTCTGTCGAGGTCAAATTTCTTTTTGAATTTGAATTCGAATTCATCAGGAAGAAGATCATTTAAATATGACTTAAGCAATTTGCGTCCCAACCAGTTGGAAGATCCTTCATCTCCTAATATGTATCCCAGGCCGTAATTATTCTCTATTATTTTTTTACCATCAAAGTAAGCAGCATTCGAACCACTTCCCATTATTCCCAGTATTCCGGGTTCATCCCCGCTTGCCGCAAGTGCCGCTGCTTTCAGGTCATGGTCTACAATAACCTTACTGAATCTGAAGAAACGGCTTAGGGCATTCGCTACAATTTCCCTGCGCTCATTTGATGATGCACCTGCCCCGAAAAAATAAACCCATTTAATTTTCTCGGCATTGTTTATTAAGTGGATATTCTTATTGAGGAATTGTGTAATATAGTTTTCATCATTAAAAAACGGATTGATTCCAGGGGTCTTGAATTCTGAAATTGTCTTCCCTTTTTCAGCCAGTTTCCAATCGGCATGCTTTGATCCACTATAAACTACTGCAATCATATATCAAATAGATAATACATTCACCATTTCCATTAAATCCTCCTCAAGTTTAAAATGAGTGAAATTTAATGCTTCCCCGAGGGGTGTCATCACAACTGAATTTCCCCGCAGTCCCACCATTTTCCGGTTATTTCCAGCGATCAACCCTTTGACTGCTGCAAAGCCTAAGCGACTGGCCAGAACCCGGTCAAAACTGCTCGGACTGCCCCCGCGTTGCAAGTGCCCTAATATAGTGACTTTGACGTCGTAAAAATCAAATTTTTCTGTAACACGTTTAGCAAGCTGATAGGCACCACCACTTTTATCTCCTTCGGCTACTATCACAATACTGGATGTTTTTTTGTTTCTGGCATCGAGCGATAACTTTTCGATGAGTTCATCAATAGCAGTTTCACGTTCTGGTAAAAGAACAGCCTCAGCTCCCCCCGCAATTCCTGAGCGTAAAGCAATGCACCCTGAATCGCGCCCCATTACCTCTACAAAAAACAACCGGTTATGAGATGCAGCCGTATCTCTGATCTTGTCAATGGCTTCAATAACCGTATTGGTTGCAGTATCGAACCCAAGGGTGAAATCAGAACCATAAAGATCATTGTCTATTGTTCCGGGAATACACATGATGGGTATACCGAACCGTGTAGAAAGACGTTCTGCACCTCTGGCTGTTCCATCACCCCCTATCGCAATAAGGGCATCAATGCCGTGTGCTTTCAGGTTATTATATGCCTTTTCTGTTCCCTCATCAGTAATAAATTCTGTGCAACGTGCTGTTTTTAGGATGGTTCCCCCCAAATGGATAATATTGCCTACTGAGCGGGCGTCCATGTCCCAGAAATCACTTTCTAACATTCCCTGATATCCCTTTCGGATTCCTACTACCGCAAGCCCCATGAATACCGAGGTACGCACAACCGCTCTGATGCATGCATTCATACCGGGTGCATCACCTCCCGAAGTAAATACGCCTATTTTTCTTATTCCCGACAAATCTGATTATCTATATATATATGCGAATATAATGTGTATTTTTTACACTAAGTAATATTTGAATATTTTTTCACACTTTAATGACTAAACCTTATATATTTAGTTTTTAAATTTTGCATTTTGGGAACAATCCTGCCTAAGTTCGATTCAGTTTTTTCAATTGATTGTGTAATATTTGGTTTTGATGAAGGGGAATTGAAGATTCTTCTGATTGAACGAAATGAAGAACCGTTCAAAAACTGGTGGGCATTGCCCGGATATATTGTAGAGCAGGATGAAAGTATTGACCATGCAGCTGAACGTATTCTTTATGAACTAACAGGGCTAAGGGGAATCTATATGGATCAGTTTTACACCTTTGGGGATGTAAACCGGCACCCCCAGGGAAGGGTAATTACAGTTGCCTATTATGCAATGATTAGATTAAGTGGAAGTAAGGAGCTTAAACCCGTCAGTAATTATGCATCTAAAGCAGTTTGGATTCCGGTAAATGATTTGCCAAAACTGGCCTTTGACCATGAGAAGATCTTTTCCAAAGGTTTTGAAAAAATCAGACACAAAATTAGTTATCAGCCCATCGCATTCGAATTGCTACCTGAGAAATTTACTCTGACCCAGCTTCAGCATCTCTATGAAGTAATACTAAATAAGAAGCTGGATAAACGGAATTTCAGAAAAAAGATGCTTAATTATGGTATTCTCAAAGAGCTTGATGAGAAGCAGAAAGGTGTATCCTACAGAGCAGCTAAACTCTATAAATTTGATAAACGAAAATATACCAAACTGTTCCAGAAGGAAATTACGTTTGGTAAGTGATTGCGGATCGGAGTCCGCAATGCCAGGGGGGGGGTATTTAATCAGGGTTTTTGCGAAAAATGTTTCGGGATTTTATTATTTACAAGCTTAAACCATAAAGGTGGAATCAGGGCTGGTAAGATCATACTCGCATATCCGCCGGGAAGAACCGGACTATCAGGATACGACAAAAGTTGATTAAATGGTTTTGACGCATGAAAATGATGGTCTGAATGTCGGCTGAGGTCGATGAGCAGAAAACGACTGATTAGTTTATCACTTTGCCAGGAATGTTTTTCATTCACGCGTTCATTGTCCATCCTGCTCAAACCATAGTGTTCAATGTAGTTTGTATATTCCAGTAAAAGATTTGCAAAAATGGCCTGAAGCACAAGCGCAGCGGATACTTCCCAACCCCAAACAATCATACTAAGTAACAGGATGCCAAGGTAGCCTGATATACAACTAATCAGGTAATTGTTAAATCCGTATGGATTAAGTTTATTTATTTTACAGCGCTGTATTTCCATTTGCATGGATTGATTCATTTGTCCGCTAATGGATCGTCCAACAAAATGATAATAGTTCTCCCCAAATTTTGCCGTTACCGGATCCTGGTCAGTACCAACGTATTTATGGTGAATACGCAGGTGATGTATATAGAAATAGGGGTTGAAAACTGTGAATAAAAGAAAGCGACCTGCAAAATTCCAAATCTTGTGCTTTCTGTGAATCAATTCATGAGCTACAACAATTGCCAGAGTACCTGAGGAGCCTCCCGTTGAAAGTGCAGCAGTAATTATCCAGTAACCACTGATAATTCCTGTTGAAATTCCATAAATAAGACTTAAAAGTGCTGAAATTTGACCTGCAACCGATAAAAACATTAAGGTGTCAGGAAGTTCATCCTCTATCCAATCATCGTTTGTATGGTCTTCCGGAAGCAATATCTCAGCAATTCCAAGTACAATAAAAGAGAAGGTAAAATTCAAAAGTGTAAACCATCCGCCCGAAAGATTTCCAAATATGACCAGTATAACCGGAATCAGATTTAAAAAATATTTCCAGTTTCTGAATGATCTGCCAGTTCTCTTAACTTTAGTATGCATTTTTTGATTTTAGGGTTTGGCAGTAAATATCAAAAAATAAATCCCTGAATCTTATCAGCTGACATCAGATGAATTATGCCTAATACTGCAAATGGGATTGCAAATATTACTCTTAATAAAACGTGTGACAGAATTTGATTCATTTTTTTAGGATAAGGTTTAGAATTTAATTCATTTCTATACCCAATTTACTAATTATCAATGAATTTGAGGTTTTTTATTCCTGCCTGAAAAAAGTATCATCAAAATTGCACCGGAGGCTATTAATGCCCAGCCAATCCATCGGTACTGGATCATTCTGCCTGCAACAGCTGCCAGCTTTTTCAATGGAATGAAATTAAAATAATTGCTTACCTTAAAAAATACAGCCCCGAATGTAAAGGTAAGGACCAATAGCAAAGTCAATCCGCAAAAACGTAACAAACCTCTTTTATTTCCAGATGCCGCTATTAGTGAAAGTATTGCAAGTGAATAGACAATCGAAGCTAATACCGTATCAAGATCCCAATAATTCCAGTTACCGATAATTGGGATATGCAGCATCGGCATCATACCACCTGCAATAACCAGAAGAGAACCAAGGATTCCGATGTAGTTTTTCCAAGTCATGGCATTTTGAATTAGCCTTTTAGTGCTGATTGTGGATTGTTTCCTTCGGTCAGCTCCATTTTTTCTGCAAAATGAGCACAATAATCCCGAAGGTCTTCTACAATTGCTTCTTCTCCGGTAGCACGTAAAAAACTGTCACCCATAGTCTGTAGTGTCTCATAGAAAAATCGCTTCATTTCATCAACCGGCATATCTTTGGTCCAAAGGTCAATACGCAGGGAGTTCTTATAGTTATGATCCCATAAAGCAAGCATCATTGATTTAACAGGTAGCGCTTCCTTGTTCTGTGAGTCTGTAGATTCCCAAAGAATATTTTCAGGTACATTTTGCCCGTCTAGTTCTATGGTAAGTTTTATTTCGGCTTTTTTCATTCTTGAGTTGTAAGTTATAAGTTATAAGTAATTTTTGTGCCAGCCCCAATGAGGTGCTAATTATGGGATTGTATTTTTCTGCGTTTATATTTTAACAGTTACCCGTTACCTGTTGCCTGTGATCGAATAGTTCATTGTTTATCAGGTTTTAAAAGCCGGTCTCTTCATTCTCAATTCTCAACTGTCAATTGTCAACTGAAAATATACAATTTAATCAATACCATCAAAACAGCCACAAAGATGAGAAATAGAATTTCAATTAACCAAATCCGTTTTAGCTCTGAGATAAACCTACGGAATACCTGATCCGTGATAAAACTAAGAATGAGCAGTATAATTAAGGGAATGCTACCTAAGTGACGAAATCCGTTTTCATCCGGAAAGAGGATCAGGTATACAATGCTTACAAGTAAGAGGGATGAAACTATATTTAGCGGAGTTAAACGCAGCTTCATTTTTTCCTGTCTTTTTTGTGAACAGAGTCAAATTTGACACTTTTCTTCCTTCGGGCAGCACCGGGTTTGTTATTTCTAACTTTTGCTGTAGGTTCTCCCTTTACTGATTTTACCCCTTTCGAATTTTTAGCCTTTTTCTCATGGAAGGCTCCTTTAAATTCGGGATCATCCCTTCGTTTTTGCAGATCAATTTCCCGGGCAATATTCTGACGTTCTTCATATGGTGTATCATCAATGAATACATTTTCGGGCATTTCAGATATAGGAATGGTCTGCCGGATCAGTTTTTCAATCTTTTCGACGTAATATTCCTCCGAAGGGCTGCAAAAAGTGATCGCATCGCCCGTTTGAAGAGCACGACCGGTACGTCCGATCCGGTGAACATAATCTTCAATGATAATCGGAACATCAAAATTGATGACATGGCTCACATTACTGACATCCAGTCCGCGGGAAGCCACATCAGTTGCAACCAGAATCCTGATTTCACCTTCCTTAAAGGCATTGATCGAATTAATCCGGGTGTTTTGTCCCTTATTGGCATGGATAACCCTAACCTGGTCAACTCCATATCGCCGTTCTAGGAAATGAAAAATATTATCTGCTACCGTTTTTGTTTTACAGAAAACAATAAGACGGGTAAAGTCCTCTGTATCCTTGAGCAAATGCTGAAGCAGGTTTAGCTTGGTTTTCAGATTTGGAACTTTGTACAAAACCTGGCTTACAGTTGCTGCAGGAGTCGCCTGCTCTGCTACTTCAATCACCGTGGGATGTTTCAGAAAATCACCCGAGATCTTATGGACTAATTCACTCATAGTAGCCGAAAACAGCAGGTTCTGACGTTTTCTTGGCACCACTTCCAGAATACGGTGTATGGAACCAATAAATCCCATGTCCATCATTTTATCGGCTTCATCCATCACCAGAAATTTCAAATTTTGGGTGTTGATGTTTCCTTCCAGATATAAATCCAGAAATCGGCCCGGGGTTGATATGATAATATCCACTCCCTTTTTCAATTCAGAGATCTGGGTTTTAGGACCTAATCCCCCATAAAGCACAACAGTCCGCAGATCAGTATATTTAGCAAATGTTTTCACATTTTCTTCGATCTGCATTGCCAGTTCACGGGTAGGGGCGATAATCAAAGCCCTGGGATCATTTCCCTGAGCATATTTCAACTTCATCAGAATTGGCAATACAAAAGCAGCGGTTTTACCGGTTCCGGTTTGTGCGATCCCCATAATATCCTGTCCGGATAAGATAGGCATGATCGCTTTTTCCTGTATTGGTGTTGGCAGTGTGTAACCTGCATCCGCAACAGCATTCAGTATTTGCCTGTTCAGCTTGAAATCTTCGAAGGATAATGACATTCTGCAAAGGTAGGGATTTGGAATTTAGATTAGGACTTACAGTGTATAGTTGTCCGTTGTCAGTTGCCTGATGTCTGAAAATACTGCCAATTTCACATCAATGATGCATGTCCTTAATCCTTGTTCCTTATTCTTTGCTCCATTAATATATTAATTCTAAAATTCAATATTTATTTATCCAAATGCTGACAAACAACTAAAGAAAATTATTCCGAAATTCGCATATGCTTCTAATCTAAACCTCATATAATGTCCTCAATAATCATCAAATCTGCTACAATTGTTAACGAAGGCCGGACATTTATTGGCGATGTTTTCATTAAAGACGGGCTCATTGAACAGATCGGGTCAAGCCTGAATTTGGCAGCGGATAAGGTAATCAATGCCGAAGGTTTGCACCTTTTCCCGGGATGTATTGATGATCAGGTTCATTTCAGGGAGCCAGGATTAACCCATAAAGCCGATATTTTTACTGAGAGCAGGGCGGCAATAGCCGGCGGGATAACCTCCTTCATGGAGATGCCCAATACGGTGCCCAATACCCTGACACAACAATTGCTTGAAGATAAATATCAAATCGCAGCGAAAACCTCCGCAGGTAATTATTCTTTCTTTATGGGAGCAGGGAATGATAACCTTGATGAAGTGTTAAAAACAGATCCCAAAAATGTCTGTGGAATCAAAGTTTTTATGGGGTCTTCAACAGGTAATATGTTGGTGGATAATGAAAAGACTTTGGATGGGATCTTTAGCCGGACACCCATGCTGGTCGCAACTCATTGTGAAGATGAGGCTACCATCCGGGCAAATGCAGAGCGTTTCAAACTTCAATATGGAGATAATTTAACACCCGAAATGCATCCGCTGATCCGAAATGCTGAAGCTTGTTTTATTTCAAGCTCTTTAGCTGTCGGACTTGCAAAAAAGTACAATACCCGTTTGCATATTCTACACATTTCTACCGCAATAGAGACTTCTCTTTTTGATAATTCGATTCCTCTCGAAAAAAAGAGGATTACCTCTGAAGCCTGTATTCATCACTTGTGGTTTTCAGATGCCGATTATGCTAAAAAAGGAAATTGGATCAAATGGAACCCGGCTATAAAAACTGCTGCCGACCGGGATGAAATATTTAAAGCGGTATTGGATGATCGGATTGATGTTATAGCCACAGATCATGCACCGCATACCATTGAAGAAAAATCACAGCCTTATTCCACAGCACCATCCGGCGGACCATTAGTGCAGCATGCATTGGTAGCCATGCTGGAATTTTACAAGCAGGGTAAAATTTCTCTGGAGAAAATTGTTGAAAAAATGGCTCATAGTCCGGCAATCTGTTTTCAGGTTGAGAATCGCGGATTTATCCGTGAAGGCTATTGGGCCGATCTGGTATTAGTTGATCTCAATAAGCGATCAACTGTGAGCAGAGCAAATGTGCTTTCTAAATGTGGCTGGAGCCCATTCGAGGGACAAACATTTGCTTCTACAGTTATAAGTACTATAATATCCGGGAACCTGGTGTACGATAACGGCAAAATATTTGATGGGGTGTATGGAAAAAGGTTGGTGTTTAACCGATAAGTTTAGGCTGACAGGGTTTTAAAACCCTGTCAGCCTAAACTTAGCCTTTTTCTCTTAAAAACATAATGAAATCACTTGCCGACTGGTCGGTATAGCCCACATGCCTTAGAATACACATCACTTGTCCACGGTGAAAAGTTGAATGATTCATGCAATGAAGGATGATTTCCGCATTGTTCTGGCTAAAAGTTTTTCCCTTTAAATTGATATACTCTGTACTGGAAAGAAAGAATTCATCATCCTTTCCTGAAATCAGTTCAATAAAATCTGCCGAATTGGTTCTGATTGTTGCACAAATATTGGCAAAGCTTCCGGCAACATCCAGATTATGCATATGGGGAATATTTTTTCCGTTCAGGCGGGCCAGCCAGGTTTGCTCAGCATCTGCAATATGTAGGATTACATTTTTGATGGTCTGATATTCCGCTTTTTTATTATCAACGATACCAGGCTCATCAACCCCTGACAGATAATTGCACATTTTCTCATTCGCCCAATGATTGTATTGCAGGTAATTTAATAGAAGTGATTTCATATTCGATAGGTTATTTTAAAAATACGATTATTTAAATAATAAAAGCCCCATGCATTCTTAAAAACTAATCAGATTGTAATAAAATGCCAAATTGGAGCTAATAGTTCCTTATTGTGGCTAAACTGCATACCTTTGCGCCTTGTTGAAAGCAATTATGGCTAAAGTTTCTATTAATATTGCAACCGGTTCTGTTCAGAAAGAGGAAATAATTGTTGGGATTGACCTTGGAACAACAAATAGTCTTGTCGCATTTATTAATCCTGAAGGTAATCCACAGGTAATAAATGATACGGGTAAGGGTGTGCTCGTACCATCAGTAGTTCATTTCCCGTCTGAGGGTGGACTTATAGTTGGAAATGAAGCGAAGGAGTTTTTAATTTCGGATCCTCAAAATACAATCTTTTCAGTAAAACGGCTTCTAGGTCGCTCGTTTAAAGATATTCAGCAGCATAGCGATTTATTCTCCTATAAAATTATTGACGACGACAGTGAAAGTCTGGTTAAGATTAAGGCAGGAGACAAATATTTTACCCCGATTGAACTGTCAGGAATGATCCTGAAGGAGTTAAAGGAAAGAGCTGAGCATGCTTTAAAAACCACAGTTAACCGTGCGGTGATTACTGTTCCGGCTTATTTTAATGATAGCCAGCGTCAGGCAACCCGCGATGCAGGTAAACTCGCCGGACTGGATGTATTACGCATCGTTAATGAACCAACAGCCGCAAGTCTGGCCTATGGTATCGGCCTTGATCCGGAAGAAGAAAAAATCATTGCGGTCTATGATTTGGGTGGTGGCACATTCGATGTTTCTATTTTAAAAATACAGAACGGAATTTTTGAAGTTCTTTCAACCAATGGAGATACGTTTTTAGGGGGAGATGATTTTGATCGGGCAATTGTCAATTACTGGATAGAGCAGAATGAGTTGGGAGACAGGGCAAAGGATTCTTCAATTAGTCAGGCGCTGCGTTTGAAAGCCGAAGAGGCAAAAAAAGCACTCACTACTCAGAATATCTTTAATGATGTTGTTGAGAACATACCTTGTGCCATTACAAAACAGAAATTTGAAGAGCTAATTCTTTCCCGTGTTGAGCAAACCATAACTTGCTGTCGTAATGCTTTAAAAGATGCAGGCCTCAGTATAGCAGATATTCAGGAAGTTGTTATGGTTGGGGGCTCCACCCGTACACCACTGGTAAAACAGAAGGTTGCCGAATTTTTTGAGAAGGAGGTTCATGATCAGATTAATCCGGATGAGGTTGTGGCATTAGGTGCTGCGATACAGTCGGATATCCTCGCCGGAAATAGAAAAGATATCTTACTGTTGGATGTTACCCCACTTTCATTGGGGATTGAAACCATGGGAGGACTCATGGATGTGATCATCCCAAGAAACGCAAAAGTACCCGCTAAAGCAGGAAGACAATATACTACTTCCATTGACGGTCAAATCAATATGAAAATTTCTGTTTTTCAGGGTGAGCGGGATCTTGTAACTGAGAACCGGAAGCTGGCCGAATTTGACCTGAAAGGAATTCCCGCAATGCCTGCAGGTTTTCCAAAGGTGGATATTAATTTCAGATTAAATGCAGATGGAATCCTTAAGGTTGAGGCAGTTGAATTGCGTTCAGGTGTAAAACAGGAGGTTGAAGTGAAACCTAGCTATGGGCTTACAGATGAACAGGTAGAGAAAATGCTGATTGACAGTATTGAAAATGCTAAGGATGATGTAAGCCGGAGAATGCTGATAGAAGCCCGTACCGAGGGAGATCAAATGGTTTATACTGTAGAACGCTTTTTGAAAAAAAATACTGAACAGGTTTCTGAACAGGAAAAAGAGGATACACTAAAATTAATCGGGATACTCAAATCAGCTCTGGGTTCAGGGGATAAAGACCTGATCCATAAAAGTATTGATGAGCTCAATGAATTTACCCGGCCATTTGCTGAGAGACTGATGAATACTGCAATTTCTTCTGCAATGAAGGGGAAAGCGATAGAGTAGTTTTCTTAGTTCTTAGTTATTTGTTAAATTTTAGGATGATTTTGTATTAGTCAAATCCTTGATTACAAAATTTTAAATGAACCAGGATTCAGTCTTGATTTTTGATACTCTAAAGTTGTCAGTTGTCTGATGGCAGATTTCAGAGGTCTGATTTCAGAGGTCTGATGAAATACTGCTAGTTTGAAATTTTAATTATTGTCCTGAATCTTGGCTCATAATTCTTTGTTCTATTAACTCTATTGAATAATTAATCAATTTTGGAGGGTTTTCCATGAGAATCATAGTCTTACTAGCAATTTTACTTTTTTCATCTAAAATTTCTGCCCAGAACACAGCCTCGGAAAATTTACTGATACTGGAGCTTTTGCAGAATCAGCGCTATGACGAAGCAGCAGAAACTCTGAAGAAAACCTATCCCGAGCCCATTTCAGATGTCAGGATTCTTTCCAGAATTGGCTACAGTTTGAGGATGGCTGGTAAATTATCTGAGGCAGAAAATTATTATCTGCGTATTCTTGAACAGGATCCAGCTGAAATCTCCTCCCTTTTCAGCATGGCAGGTATTAGTCAGCGCAAGGGTAATTTTTTAAAAGCAAAGGAATATTATAAACAGATTTTAGCAAGTGATAGTACTAATTTCTCAGTATATAAGCAATTGAGTGATATGATCGAATCTTCTGAGGGACTTGTTTTTGCAACACCCTATCTTCATAAAGCGAATAGCCTTAATTCTTCCGACGGAGATATTGCCTACAGTTATTCTAAAGTTCTGAAAGATATGAAACAGTTCGAATCTGCAGCAAAAGTACTTGATAAAGCTATCCAGGCAGATTCTACGAATCTGATTCTGCTAAGAGGTAAGGCTGAATTAGCCTATGCAATGAAAGACTGGAATGGTGTACTGGAAATATGCACTGAAATTATCAAAGGAGGTGATCGTAGTGCAAATATTCTCAAAATGCTCGGGGAAGCATATTATTCAATTGGAAAATATCAGCAGGCAATTGATATTCTGGAAGGTATGGAAGCTAATGATATGAAGACTGAATCGACCCTGTATTTCATTGCAATGAGTTATAAGGCGCTCAAGAACTACAATAAATCAGTTGATTATCTCAATAAAACCATTAAAGAATCAATTTCGCCAAACACGGCTGGATATTATGCGCAAAAAGGGGATGTGCTTGAAAAAAGTCAATTGAACAGGCAGTCGCTCGAAGCCTATCAGAAAAGCCTCTTCTTTGATAGTAAGCCTTTGACCCTGTATACAATCGCTATAATTTACGATCAGAAACTGAAACAGCCTAAAGCCGCTTTAAGCTATTACAGAAGTTATATCAATTCAAAACCTCCCGCAGAGCAGAAGGCTTATATTGAGTATTGCAATTACCGGATTTCTCAGTTGAGTAAATAATATGAACTCATCAGATAATTATCAGGGCTAAATTGCCTGATCCAATTATATGATGAGTTTTTTTTAATTTTTTGCTCCGCCTTCCAATGCTTCCCTTATCGCTTCCTGTTCTTTCAGTCCTTCAATATTGTTCTTCTTGCCATAAACATCTTTTGATTCTTCAAAGCTGATTAAGATCTCAGCGATTTTATCAAGATTATCAGCAACATTCTGGTGCATTACGGGAAGTATCCGCTCAAGAGTTTTGTTTCCAAGGTCATAATTGTCGATCTCAATTTTGCCTATCTTTTGAACGAGTGCAGTCTGACTGTTTTTCAGATCTTCCAGTTCGTTCGTAATTTTCTCCATCAACTCAAATTTTTTCAACTTATCCATAGTATTCTATTATTTTAATTAATTACTTTTTTAGAGCAATTATGCTGCCACTAATTTTCGAAAAATTACCAACAGCCGGAAGATACCTCCTCCGGCAAGGTTTATTTTACTGGCAGCTGTTTTTCATAGGGACTGGAAGCCCGACAAAAGGATAATATGCAATTTGATGTATACCCCGGTGGCCAATTTAAACTATGCTCAAGAAATTTTATGTAATTGGAGACACCACACGTACGTATTTTGTCTTACATCTCCCATCTCATATCTTTCTGCCGGGTTAAGCGGGCAACATATTTTCCAATAATATCAAATTCAAGATTTACAATATCACCAATCCTGAGATTCTTCATATTGGTATGCTCGTAGGTATATGGTATTATCGCCACAGAAAATGAATTCTCCTTCGAGTTAACTACTGTTAAGCTTATACCATTAACACAGATTGAACCCTTTTCGACAGTAATGTTTCCGATCTCAGAATCATAAGTAATCGTATATTCCCAGCTGCCGTTCTTTTCGATTAGTTCAGTACAAATACCTGTCTGGTCAACGTGTCCCTGAACAATATGCCCATCGAGTCGGCCATTCATCTGCATGCAGCGTTCCAGATTGACCAAATCACCTTCCTTAAGTTTACCCAGGTTTGACTTCTTCAATGTTTCGGATATAGCTGTCACGGTATGCATGCCTTCAGCGAGCGCTACAACAGTTAAACAGACACCATTATGAGCAACAGACTGATCTATTTTTAATTCATTTGAAAGGTCAGATTCGATGATCATTTGCAAATTATCCTGATCCTTTTTCAGCTTGGATACAATGCCTATGGTTTCTATGATGCCTGTAAACATTTTTTATATTATAAGTTTTTTATGATTTTCTGTTTTTGTGCCAGGATGATGCAACCTGGGGCTGATTAGTATTTGTGAGGCTGGTACTATTTTTCATCATACACCCGGCCCCGATTAAAGCTGCAATCATTGCTTCCTCCTCATTTTCAGTGCTCAAATATTCAGGGAGGAAGTACTTGCCTACAAAATGTGTGTCAAACTTACCCGATATAAATGCCTCATGCTGCATCACAAACTTTCCAAAAGCCAAAGTGGTTTGAATTCCGGTGATATGGTATTCATCTATAGCTCTGATCATCCGTGCTATGGCTTCTGTACGATCCTTGCCATAAGTTACCAGTTTCGCAATCATCGGATCGTAATAGATAGGTATCTCCATGCCCTGCTCAAAACCATCATCTACCCGCACC
Organism: Daejeonella sp.; assembly: GCF_030695525.1. Classification (GTDB taxonomy): domain Bacteria; phylum Bacteroidota; class Bacteroidia; order Sphingobacteriales; family Sphingobacteriaceae; genus Daejeonella. Next base: position 227,486 of record NZ_JAUYSS010000047.1, read on the forward strand.
CCCGGACCTTTTGGGGTAATATAGGTTTGGAGCCGTCCAATATCAGGAAGAAAATTGTTTGCCGGGTCTTCGGCATATACCCTTAACTCGATTGCATGACCCCTTATCTTCAGATCTTCCTGTTTGAAACTTAATTTCTCGCCTCTGGCTATTTTGATCTGTTCCTTCACCAGGTCGATGCCGGTAATCATTTCAGTAACCGGATGTTCAACCTGTAAACGGGTGTTCATTTCGAGAAAGAAATAATCAAGATTCTCATCCAGAATAAATTCTACAGTCCCGGCACCGATATAATTACAGGATCGCGCTGCATTTACGGCACTTTCGCCCATTTTTTGTCTCAATTCTTCACTCAGAATAGATGATGGAGCTTCTTCAACAACCTTCTGGTGCCTTCTTTGAACTGAACAGTCGCGCTCAAACAAATGAACAATATTGCCATGATTATCACCCAGAATCTGAATTTCTATATGCCGCGGAGACGAGACATAGCGCTCAATAAAAACAGACCCATCTCCAAATGCGGAGCTAGCTTCAGATACAGCTAAATCCATCTGTTCTATAAAATCAGCAGGCTTTTCTACAATCCGCATCCCCTTGCCACCGCCACCAGCTGCTGCTTTGATCAGGATAGGAAAACCGATTTCCCGGGCTCTTTCCTGAGCAATTTGGATATCTGTTACTGCTTCCGCTGTTCCCGGTACCATCGGGATATTGTATTGCATTGCTGCGGCTTTTGCCGATAACTTATTGCCCATTATCTCCATAGCTTCAGGAGAGGGGCCAATTAGTATCAAACCCGCATCTTTTACCATTCTGGCAAAAGCCGCATTTTCTGAAAGAAAGCCATAACCCGGATGAATGCCCTGGGCCCCTGTTTTGAGACAGACTTCAATAATTTTTTCTCCAGAGAGGTATGATTGAGAAGAGGGAGCCGGGCCAATACAAAATGCTTCATCAGCATATCTGACATGAAGTGCATTACGGTCGGCTTCTGAGAATACCGCCACGGTTTTAATTCCCATTTCCCTGGCTGAACGCATGATGCGTAAGGCTATCTCTCCCCGGTTGGCTATCAGGATCTTTTCCATGTACAAATGTATTATTTAGGCAAATGCTAATTGGACTAATTCGATATTAAATGATCAGTGCAATTTCTTCAATATTTCAAGGGTATACCCAATCTTATCATTACTAATATCCAGGTGTGTAACGAATCTGATCATTTGCTTACCGAAAGTATTGCACTTTATTCCATAATGATTTAATTTTTCAACAAATTCATCCGGATTATGTTTTATGTCGAGCTCAAAGATTACAATATTTGTGTCTGCTGGCATAATACTGCTAACATATGGTAAACTGTATAGTGTTTCAGCCAGTATCTTAGCATTCTTATGGTCAGATTTCAGGCGATCAATATGATTATCCAGGGCATAGATTCCGGCCGCTGCAAGATACCCTGCTTGTCGCCATCCACCTCCCAATGCTTTGCGGATCCTTCTTGCATGATAAATGGTTTCCCGGCTTCCTAGCAGAACAGATCCTACAGGGGCACCCAGACCTTTTGATAAACATACAGATATCCCATCAAACATTCTTCCGTACTCTTTCGGATCATCCCCCGACTCAGCTAAAGCATTAAAGATTCTGGCTCCATCAAGATGCAGGTATAAGTTTTTTAAGCGGCATAAATGATAGATAGGCTCAATCTGATCAAGTGTATAGAAACTGCCTCCACCGCGGTTTACAGTATTTTCAAGCACTACCAGGCTGGTTTTTGGATAATGTACATTCTCAGGATTTATATGCGGTTCGATAAGATCGGCATTAAGTCTGCCCCGGTCGCCATAAAGCAAACGGACAGAAGCCATTGAATTATAGGCAATTCCACCGCCTTCATAACGGTAAACATGAGCGGTTTCATCACAGATCACCTCTTCCATCGGATTGGTAAAACGTTTAATCGCAATCTGGTTTGTCATCGTTCCCGAAGGACAAAACAGGGCATCTTCCACCCCAAAAATTGCTGCAGTCTTCTCCTGCAATGCATTCACAGTTTCATCTTCTTCAAATACATCATCTCCAACCTTTGCACTATACATTGCCTCCAGCATTCCAGGTGTTGGCCGCGTAACAGTATCACTTCGCAGGTCAACAATCATTTCATGTTTATTCATGTCTAAAATTAGATATTATCCCTATTATCAGAATTATTTTCTTATATTAAGCCATATTCTTTTATAAATCAGCAATTTTTCGCTGTTTATGGTCATGTCAGGCCAATCGTATTCATGTTAATACAATATATTTCATATCTGATCCAATGTAAGGAATCAGGAATATGTTTTTAATCTTAAATTAAAATTTTCAGTGTGAGTAAAACTATAATCGTTTCAAACAGGTTGCCGGTCAAAATTTTTGAGGAGAATGGTGAATATACCTATTCTGCAAGTGAGGGCGGGCTGGCCACGGGTTTAGGTTCTATTTATAAAGATGGTGAAAATATCTGGATCGGTTGGCCCGGAATTGAGGTGAATGAACCCGAAAAGCAGGCAGATATTATTCAAAATTTGAAAGTTTTGAAGCTTCTTCCTGTTTTTTTAAGTCAGGAGGAGATTAATGAGTACTATGAAGGTTTTTCCAATGAAATATTATGGCCAATCTTCCATTATTATGCTTCAACTTATGTGAATTACAAGCAATCGAACTGGGATTTTTATCAAACCGTAAATCAGAAATTCAGGGAAGTTATTCTAAGTGTTGCCGAACCGGGTGATACGATTTGGATCCATGATTATCAGTTGTTATTGCTTCCCGGAATGATCAGGGCAGAGAATGCTGATTTGACAATTGGTTTTTTTCTGCACATTCCCTTTCCTTCTTATGAGTTGTTCAGACTTATTCCCTGGAGAGCAGAATTACTGGAAGGTATGTTGGGTGCCGATTTGGTTGGATTCCATACATATGATGATGTACAGCATTTTATGAATGCGGCAATTAGAATATTGCCGATTAATTCCAGCTCAAATATTTTGACAGTAGATGACCGACCGGTTGTAGCTGAAGCTTTTCCAATGGGGATCGATTATAATAAATATTCTTCTCTTATTAATGATGAGAGTGTATTGGAACAGATCAGCTTATTAAAAGAGAATTTTGGTGATAACCGGATCATTTTATCTGTAGACCGTTTAGATTACAGTAAGGGTATTCTACAAAGATTAGCTGCATTTGAGCTTTTACTCGAATTATATCCGGAATATATCGGAAAAGTTGTTCTATATATGGTTGTGGTACCTTCTCGCGACAATGTACCTCAGTATAGGGAGTTAAAAGACCATATTGATAAGAAAGTTGGGAACATTAATGCTTCATATCGTACCATGCAATGGTCACCGGTGTTGTATTTCTATCGATCATTTCCAATTGAAGCACTTTCTGCTTTATATCAGATGGCTGATATCGGACTTGTAACTCCAATGCGCGATGGTATGAACCTGGTCAGCAAGGAATATGTGGCCAGTCGCACTAAAAACAATGGGGTTTTAATTCTAAGTGAAATGGCTGGGGCATCCAAAGAACTAATCGATGCGCTGATCGTAAACCCAAATAACATAGGCGATATCACCAGAGCCATAGTTCAGGCTTTGAATATGCCGCTTGCTGAACAGGAAACAAAAATGGCAGAAATGAGGAAGGTGGTTTCCAGGTTTAATATCTTTCATTGGGTGAAAATATATATGGATAAGTTACAAGAGGTCAAACAATTACAAAAGTCAATGCAATCCAGACATGTTGATTTTAGTGTAGCAAAAAATGTAAGTGCCAGGTACTCATCTGCATCAAAGCGTATTATTTTTTTAGATTATGATGGAACTCTGGTTAATTTCCATACTGACATCAATAAAGCGAGTCCAGATCCTGCGCTTTATGTTTTACTGGAAAAGCTAAGTACTGATAAGTCAAATGAAGTTGTTCTGATAAGCGGACGGGATCATCTTAAAATGGAGGAATGGTTTGGTCATTCCGGCGTTCATATTATTGCTGAGCATGGTGTATGGCAAAAGCAAATAGGTAATACCTGGACAAACATTGTGGGATTAACTGATACCTGGAAGGAAGAAATATATCCGATCCTGAACACCTATGTTGAACGGACACCCGGATCATTTATTGAAGAGAAAAGCTTTTCTCTGGTATGGCATTACCGGAAAGTTCCAAAAGATCTTGGGGAACTCAGAGTATCTGAACTAGTAAACAATCTGGTATATCTTACTAAAGATAAAGGACTGCAGCTTCTGCCCGGGAACAAGGTTATTGAGATTAAAAATATGGAGATTAATAAGGGAAAAGCGGCTTTAAACTTCATGTTCATGAACGAATATGATTTCGTAATGGCTATAGGGGATGATCATACCGATGAGGATATTTTCAAAGCCCTGCCAGATTCGGCCCTTACTTTTAAGGTCGGAAGCAGCTTGTCGGCTGCCCGGTTTTATCTCCGAAATCCCCGTGAGGTAAGACAATTTTTACATGGACTTGGCTCTGATACTGATCAGTAAATAGCAATTGTGTTTAGCTACATTGACTACATAACGTGAGTCCGATTTAAAATTTAACATAAATATTCGCTTAAGACAAAAGCTATAGCTGCAACCCGGGTTAATTTCAAATGGCAGGTGATCCTTCGGAGCTACCCGTCACAATGAAAAACAGCTCCAGGTAAAATAAACCTTGCCGCAGGAGGTAGCTTACGGCTATTTGTAATTTCCCTGTGGTTGGTGTTATCACCGACCACTTGATATAATCGTGCTTGGTACGGTGAGAACACCGACCAGAGGGTAATATAACAGGATTAATTGCCGGAACTGCCACCGGAGGAAAGGGCTGAATTAACCGATATTACGCAGGCATTGCTTTCCAAAATCAAATTATTTTGGCTCCAGAGCCCTATCGGAATAATTATAAGCCTCTCCTTTAACCTTCCTTATATCTAGGTTAAATAAATACAGGCCGATCCAGTTTTATCGCAATGCGGTAAGCAGCATTCATCAAACCCACATGGCTATAGGCCTGAGGGAAATTCCCCCACTGGCTGCCGCTTTCTTCATCCACATCCTCACTAAATAACAAAAGGTGGTTTGAATATTGCAAAAGGTTTTCAAATTCCCGGATCGCATCATCAAGGCGGCCAACACAGGCCAGAGCTTCGACATACCAGAAAGCACAAATCAGGAAAGTGGATTTTGGTTTGCCAAAATCATCAGAATGTAAATATCTGTGAAATAGACCTTTTTCTGTTTTTAATTCTTTCTCAAGCATGCTGAGATGATCTTTTGCACGGTCAGAAGCCGGGTCAAGGTAATTCATCATAATGAGCTGAAGGGTGCTTGCATCAAGATGTGGACTGCCTACAGCATGGGTATAAACCTTGCGAACGGGGTCATAACAATTCTCAATGTGGACAGCAGCTCTGTTTTTCAGGGAAATTGCCTTCTCTACCAGTTCAATATCACCGATTGCACGTGCCATTTTTTCAGCAGCAGAGCAGCCTGCCCATTGAAATAGATTACTGTAACAATGGGTATTGGCAATATTTCTGAATTCCCAGATACCGGCATCCTTCTCATCAATGGTGAGTTCAACTTTCGAAAGCAAATAGCTTATCCAGTGGGCAGAATCTTTTCTCTCTGAAATTACAAAACGATGGTCGGTATATAAGGGCAACAAAGAAATAAGAACTTGTCCGTAAATGTCATTTTGAATATGTTCAAATGCCTGATTGCCAATACGTACAGGTTTGTTTCCCAAATACCCATCCAGATGTTCCAGTATAGTCTCTGTCAGAAACTTTTCCCCGGTTATCCCGTATAATGGTTGATAGCGCCCTTTTTCTGAAAACGAAAGGTCAGAAACATAGCTAAAATAGCGCTCCATTTCTTCAAAATGCCCGATATGACTTAAGGCACTTATCACATAAAATGTGTCTCTTAACCAGCAATACCGATAATCCCAGTTGCGACCGCTGCCCGGAAATTCAGACAGACTGGTAGTGCTTGCAGCAATGATTGCTCCCGTATCTTCATATTGGTGAATCTTAAGTGCCAGTGCTGATCTGATTACGTTTTTTTGATAGAAAATGGCAATGGAAGAGTGCTTTATCCAAAGTCTCCAATAATTGATCGTTTCGAGAAGAAAGCGTTCTGCTGTACTAGCCAGAGGGGCTTCAAGTGGTTCCCCATAGGTAAAAACTAAGTATTTTGTTTCGCTCAATACCGAAGACTGCTCATCAATGATATAATTAATGGGAATATTTGTGGTTAAGCGTATTTTTTCTTCCGAACCATTATATTCAATATGGCTGCTGCCGCGTGAAGCTTTTAATGTCTTGATCCCATAGTTGTAAACAGGCTTACATTTAACTTTTATGCGTGGTGTACCGCTAATTAATTCGATTTTCCTGATCAGCATTAAAGGTTTAAAATATCTATCAAACTGATTAAATCTTGGGGCAAAGTCGGTTATCCTGTAAACCCCTTCAGCTGATGTAATTTCGGTGCAAAGCACATTGGTATTCTCCAGATAATATTGATGCGATTCATACTCTCCTGATGGTAAAATCGAAAATTCACCTCCTTTATCTTTATCTAAAAGTCCGCCAAAAACAAAGGAGCTATCAAATCTTGGCCAGCATAACCAATCTATGTTCGTGTTCTTGTTAATGTGTGCCATAAAAGCACAATTCCCTATTATACCGGTTTGATATGTATGTTTCTGCATAATTTTTGTGAAAAAATTCGGAATAATTCCCGGCTTGGCATTTACAGCCCAAACAAAATTGATATTTCTTATTACAGATCTATATCGTAGTATTGGCGCCGGGCATTTAATTGTACAATAATATGATCAGAGAAGCCTCAGTCGCTAAAATACATCATTTTTTATGGTATTGCCAAAATTTTTTAGGCTATTTGAATTCAGAATTCCTGCATTGGATTGTTTTCACCAACTTATATTCATTAACAATATATGCTTTCAATGTAATATTCAAAAAGACTCCTATCAGACAATTAGTATAAATTCATACATTTAGCTTTTTAAAAATATTTATAGAACTATGATCATTATTGCAGATGGAGGGTCTACCAAGACTAATTGGTGTTTATTGAATAAATCCGGGCAAAAAATTTATTTTAATACAGAAGGATACAACCCATATTTTGTCAGCACCGAGTATATAATTGATTCACTCAGGAAGGGTTTACCTTCTGATCTTGATCTTTCTGATATTCATGAAGTAAATTATTATGGTGCCGGTTGTTCTACTGAAGATAAGGTACAGATTGTTGAAGATGCTATGTCTGTAATATTTAATCAAGCCAGTATCTATGTTGGACATGATCTTCTTGCTGCAGCACGTGCTTTACTTGGTTTGGATAGTGGTTTTGCAGCAATTTTGGGAACCGGAACAAATACAGGGCTTTACAATGGCAGGGATATTACTTTAAATATTGACTCTGCCGCCTATATCCTGGGTGATGAAGGTAGTGGCTGTGATATTGGCAAGAAATTACTCACTGATTATTTAAGGGGCTACATGCCAGAGGTGGTTAGAGCGCGTTTCTGGGAAACATATAAACTGACCCCTGATGAAGTTACTGACAATGTTTATACCAAACCATTGGCAAATCGTTTTTGTGCCAGCTTTGCAAAGTTCGTGTATGATAATAATGTGCATGCAGAGTATTCAAGAAATATTGTAAAATCATCTTTTGTTGATTTTTTTGAAAACCTGGTTTCGCATTATCCTAATTATAAGGATTATACTTTTAATTGTATCGGATCTGTGGGATATAATTTCAGAAATGTGCTTGAGGAAACAGCTACGGAGTATGGTATGAAAGTGGGTAAAATCATCCGTTCCCCAATAGACGATCTGGTACGTTATCATGTTGAATTGGCACCAAGGAGTGCGGATCAGGTCCGCACTGACAACGGATCCAGGCCTCACTGACAGTGGATCAGGTCCGTACTGACAACAGACCTAATTTGACCCGCTGTCATTGCAGCCCAGAGCCGCAACTGTCATTGCGGGCCTGATCCGCAACAAACAATACCGACTGCCCCATAGAAGTCATCCTTGCTTCATGTTCAAGCAGCCATTTTTTACGCCATAATCCTGCGGAGAACCCTACCAGATCGCCATTGCTGCCAATTACGCGATGGCATGGAATGACAATCATTAGGTTGTTGCGGCCATTCGCCAATGCAATTGCACGTATGGCCAAGGGACTTTTCATTCTTTTTGCTAAGGCCGCATAAGTTATGGGTTTGCCGGCATCAATTTTCCTTAATTCATTCCATACCTTTTGTTGGAAGGCGGTTCCCGGCTGAGCGATTGGAAAATCGAAATACGTCCTCTTTTCCTCAAAATATTCTCTGAATTGTTCTTTAGCAGCTTCTGATAGTTCATTCGGGCTATCTAATGGCAGTTCATCAGGAAAACTTACGGCACAAATCTCCTGCTCATTGGCCTCAATGACCATTTGTCCAATAGGACTATCAAGTATTGAAAAAAACATGATACAAAATACAAATAAATATTCGATTCATTTATTGCCCGGGAATGAATACCCGAAACTGAAAAGCAAATTCTATATTTGTTGCAATGGATTTATTGAATCAGGTTAAATTTCTGATCCGTAAGGAAATCATGCTTGAATGGCGTTCAAAATATGCATTGAATGGCATTTTACTGTATGTGGTTTCAACAGTTTTTGTATGTTATCTGGCTTTCCGCGAGATTACCAGTCCGCCAACCTGGAATGCCCTCTTCTGGATTATTATGCTATTCGCCTCAGTGAATGCGATAACCAAAAGTTTTATCCAGGAAAGCAGGGGCAGGCAGTTGTACTACTATACAATTACCAGTGCCCAGGCGATCATCATCTCCAAAATCATTTACAATATCTTCCTGATGCTGTTGCTCTCGGCCATTGCATTGGGTTTTTATACCCTGGTTTTTAAAAATCTGCTGGGAGATCCACTATTCTATTTTTTTGCAGTGCTATTGGGCAGTATCAGTTTTGCATCTGTCTTTACGATGATCTCGGGCATCGCCTCCAAAGCAAACAATGCGGGAGGGCTTATGGCTATATTAAGTTTTCCGGTGATCATACCCCTATTGGTGGTTCTGATTAAGTTATCAAAGAATGCAATGGACGGTTTAGACAGATCGGTCTCTTATGATGAGATCGGTGTTCTGATAGCCATAAATATCATTGTGATCACTACATCTTTATTGTTATTTCCTTACCTTTGGAAGGATTAATTCAAATTCATTATGAATAAAAACTGGTGGAAAATCCTGGCCACAGTTCTTGTGCTTTACTCAATTATTGCGGGGTTTTTATTTCATGTGCCGGCAAAGCCGATCTTAAACGAAACTATCCGGAATATTCATTTTCATGTACCGATGTGGTTTGCGATGATCGTCATGCTTACCGTTTCTTTTATTTACAGTATCCGTTATCTGAATTCAGCAAATGAAAATGATGATCTGATGGCCGTAGAAAGTGCCAATGTCGGAATCATTTTCGGTATTCTGGGACTGGTTACCGGTGCAGTTTGGGCAAAATATACCTGGGGTGAAGCCTGGAGTAATGACCCTAAACAAAATAGTGCAGCAATTGCCCTGCTTGTTTATCTGGCTTACCTTGTTTTAAGGAACTCATTAGAGGAGGAACAGAAAAGAGGCAAAATATCAGCAGTCTATAATATTTTCGCATTCCCTATAATGGTGGTCCTGTTATTCATACTTCCGCGCATGACTGACTCACTCCACCCCGGAAATGGAGGTAACCCCGGATTTAATACCCAAGATATGGCTCCCGAACTGCGCCCGGTATTTTATCCTGCTGTATTGGGTTGGATTCTGGTCAGTACCTGGATTACCACAATCAGGTATAGGATTAGGAAGGTTGAGAATAGGGAAAACTTAATTAATTGACAGTTGACAGTTGACAATTGAGAGTGGAGAATTGAGAATTGAGAGTTGAGCGTGAAATACAGTAGGATGTCTGAGTGTAACGAAGGAACTTAGCAATAGGTGAGTAGGTGTTTGATATGAAAAATAGAAGTCAATAGGGGCTAAGGTCCCTCCTGCATCAGGATGACAGTATCAAGTAGATTGAGAGTTGACTCCAAATAGCTATCGGGTTGACAATTGGTAGGATTTACTGACAACAGACAACTGATAACAGACAACCACTTTTTAGAAGAGCTAATACATTAAACTAACATATCAATTTCGGTACAATGAAAAAATTTATCTTTACACTTAGCTTAATTCTGGCCTTTACATTAAACCTTCTGGCACAAAACTCCAATGGGGTTGAGATGGCTGATTCCCTGAGAGCTTCCGGAAAGATTTATGTTGTGGTGCTGGTTATCTGTGTCATCTTCATCGGACTGGCTATTTATCTCTTTTCCATTGATAGCCGATTGAAAAAAATTGAAAAACAAAAACAATAAATAACCCGTATTTAAGTTCTTTAAATGAGGTTTTTTCTGAATGATAGAAATTGTATATTGTACACTAAGTAATTTTCATTTTAAGTATCGGTTTATTTCTATCAACTTTGCGGCATAAAACCAATTATTCAAATAATTTAATTTCTTATGGCTAAGTCTATAGACGCAGCGCACTCAGAAACTTCGTTTTTTGGTGACGTTTGCCAGTTTTTTGATCATGCAGCACAATTTACTTCCCACCCGGAAGGATTGCTTGACCAGATCAGGTCATGTAATAGTGTATATCGTTTCCGTTTCCCGATTCGTCGAGAGAATGGTTTTGAAGTAATTGATGCCTGGCGGGTAGAACATTCCCATCATAAATCACCTACAAAGGGGGGTATTCGGTACAGCGACATAGTAAATGAGGATGAAGTGATGGCACTTGCAGCACTCATGACTTATAAGTGTGCTATTGTTAACGTTCCATTCGGTGGGGCTAAAGGGGGTATCAAGATCAATACCAAGGATTATAGTATTGCTGAACTTGAAACCATAACCCGTCGATATACTGTTGAATTAATTAAAAAGAACTTTATCGGTCCCGGTATTGATGTTCCTGCACCCGATTATGGTTCAGGGGAACGTGAAATGAGCTGGATTGCCGATACCTACCAAACAATGAACCCCGGTCAATTAGACGCATTAGGATGTGTTACCGGTAAGCCGATTGCCTTGCATGGAATTGCAGGTCGGAGGGAAGCAACCGGTCGCGGGGTTGCTATTGCCATACGCGAATGCGTAGATATAACCGAGGATATGAATAAACTTGGCCTGAGTACCGGTTTATCCGGTAAACGGGTGATTGTTCAGGGATTGGGAAATGTAGGTTATCATACCATCAAATATCTTATTGAGTTTGGTGCTACTGTTGTAGGTATCTGTGAGTTTGAAGGAGCAATCTACAATCCTAACGGACTTAATCTGGATGAGGTATTCTACCATCGCAATACCACTGGTTCAATTCTTGGTTTTGCCGGATCATCAAAAGAATTCATTAATTCTGCAGAAGGTCTGGAACAGGAATGTGATATTTTGGTACCTGCTGCCCTTGAAAATCAGATTACAATAACCAATGTGGCTAATATTAAAGCTAAAATTATTGCTGAAGCAGCTAACGGACCAACAACTCCGGATGCAGCCGATTTTCTGATCCAAAAGGGTTGTATTTTGATTCCTGATATGTATTGTAATGCCGGCGGGGTTACAGTTTCTTATTTTGAGTGGCTTAAAAACCTTTCTCATGTCGCATTTGGTCGTATGGATAAAAGATATGAAGAAAATGCCAATCAGAATCTGGTCAATATGGTTGAAAAGATAACGGGTATTTCACTTGATTCGGCTCAGAAAAGCATTATTGTTAAGGGAGCCACTGAGCTTGAATTGGTTAATTCCGGACTCGAAGACACTATGATCCGTTCTTATCACGAGATACGTGATATACAAATGGCAAACCCTAAGATTGACGGACTCAGAACCGCCGCATTCGTTGGTTCGATCGATAAAGTCGCCATTTCCTATATGAATATGGGAATCTGGCCATGATCAGAACTGTTTAAACATGCAAAGGGAGGCTGTAAGGTTTCCCTTTGTTATTTAGAATGATTCTAATATAGAAACATTCTTGTTATATTGACTATTAATTGAAGTATTTAGTATTTTTGTATTTGCATTTGATAGGATCATTTAAAAGCATCATATGAAAAAGAGTTCCATCGCCGGCATTGTTATTATAGCATTAGCAATAGGTATTATAATCAGTACATACGCTGATTCAAGTACCTATGGCTCATTTGCAGATGCCGCAGAAAGTAGTTCAGAGTTACATGTTGTAGGACAACTGAATAAGGAAAAAGAACTTTTTTATAAACCACAGCAGGATGCCAATTATTTTGCGTTCTACATGAAAGATAATGAAGGTAAGGAGCGCAAAGTAGTATTTAATGGCTCTAAACCACAGGATTTTGAACGTTCTGAACAGATTGTTTTAACTGGCAAAATGATTGGCAATGAATTTCATGCTTCCAAAATTCTAATGAAGTGCCCTTCTAAATATACTACGGATGAAGTAGAGGTTACTGAAGTGACTGCTACATCCGCCAAAATCTAAATTTTAATGGAAATACAATACATTGGAGAAAACCTTCTTCCGGGGAAGATTGGGCAATTCTTCATCATACTGTCGTTTTGTACTGCTCTTCTGGCAACCCTTGCCTATTATTTTGCAACTACAACTTCACATTCTAAAGACCAATCAGAGCGGGCAAGTTCTGATGGCTGGAAACGTATTGCAAGAATTGCATTTCGTTTAAATGCACTTGCCGTTATTGGAATAGGGTCATGCCTGTATTACATTATTTATAATCACTTGTTTGAATACAATTATGCATGGGCTCATTCATCGAAGATACTTCCGGTTTATTATATTATCTCTTCCTTTTGGGAAGGGCAGGAAGGAAGTTTCTGGCTTTGGATGTTCTGGCAGGGATTTTTAGGGACAATTATTCTTTCAAAGGGCAAAACCTGGGAAAATTCAGTCATGACTACCATCATGCTTTCTCAGACCTTTATCGCTTCAATGCTGGTAGGGGTTGAGGTTTTCGGACTTAGGATTGGAAGTTCTCCATTTATCTTGCTAAGAGATGCAATTCAGGGACCTATTTTTGCACGTGGCGATTACCTGAGCATGATTACAGATGGTAATGGATTAAACCCACTGCTACAGAATTATTGGATGGTTATTCATCCACCTACATTATTTCTTGGTTTTGCATCGATGATTATTCCATTTGCCTATGCAATTGGGGGCTTATGGGAAAGACGATACTCTGAATGGATAAAACCAGCATTACCATGGACACTTTTTGCAGTGATGATACTGGGAACAGGGATTATTATGGGCTCTTTTTGGGCATATGAAGCATTAAATTTTGGCGGCTTCTGGGCCTGGGATCCGGTTGAGAATGCCTCAATCATTCCATGGATGACCCTCATTGCAGCCCTTCACGTGCTGATCGCTTATAGAAATTCAGGACATTCTTATTTTACTGGAACCTTTCTGGTATTGATCAGCTTCGTACTTGTACTTTATGCTTCTTTTTTAACCCGTAGTGGTATTTTAGGTGAAACATCTGTACATGCCTTTACCGATTTGGGGATGTTCTGGCATCTGGTTCTATATGTTTTGGCCTTCCTTTTTATTGCTGTTTTATTTCTGGTTATCCGTTGGAAGGAGCTTCCAATAACCAAAAAGGATGAAGAAACCTATTCACGTGAATTCTGGCTTTTTATTGGGGCTCTGGTTTTATCAATTGCATGTCTTCAGATACTTGCTTCAACCTCTGTGCCTGTATTTAATGCCGTTTTTGGGACAGAGATCGCGCCACCGCCTGATGTTATTGCTCATTACAATAAGTGGCAGGTTCCTTTTGCAGTTGTTATTGCCTTTATTTCAGCATTTTCGCAATTTCTGAAATACAAAAAGACAGATCCTAAGAAATTCTTTGTTAGTATTTCTATATCACTGCTTGTTTCAGTATTCATTACTGCGGCAGCTGTTTATGTGATGAATATATATTCCAATGTGATGTATATCATCCTGACTTATGCTTGCGTGTTTTCCATACTGGCGAATGCTAAAATTTTAGGTGAAGCATTTAAAGGAAAGTGGAGACTTGCCGGTTCTGCAGTTGCGCACATTGGATTTGCCTTATTGCTGGTTGGAGCACTTGTAGCAGCCGCTACAAATAAAGTGATTTCCGTAAATAATACAGGTATTGGTTTTGGCGATGAATTTGCTAAGAGCAATAATCCCCGTGAAAACATTATTCTTTACAAGGATGAGCCTACAAAGATGGACCGATATACAGTCACTTATTTGGGTGACTCAACCCAGGGTGTAAATACCTATTATAGAATAAATTATAAGGTAATTGATGAAAAAAGCGGAACTATTAAAGAAAACTTTACGCTCTATCCAAATGCACAGCAGAATGCCAAAATGAGACAGATCATAGCCTCTCCTGATACCAGACACTACCTGTTTCATGATGTTTATACCCATGTGAGCAGTGTGCCACTAAAAGAGGACGATCATGAGGACCATGAAGGTCATTCTGATGATGAAAATTATGAAAAGCCTGTTACCTATGAAGTGAATGTTGGTGATACTGTGCGTTTCAGAGAGGGATATATACTGGTTAAAGGAATCAACCGGGACGCTAAGATTCAGAATATACCTGTAGGCGAGCGTGATATCGCTATTGGCTTGCAGTTAGAAGTAAATTCAGATGGAAAGGTATACCCATCTGAACCCATTTATTTATTAAAAGATGGTTCAAAATTTGATTTTGGAAAAAAAGTTGATGAAATGGGACTGAAATTGCGCTTTTCAAACGTTTTTCCTGATAAAGACAAGCTTGAACTGATGGTTTATCAAAAGCCAAAAGCAGAAAAGGATTGGGTTGTTTTAAAGGCCATTGTGTTTCCATATATAAATTTATTTTGGGGCGGAACAATCATTATGGTGATCGGATTTATTCTTTCTATTTTCAGACGAAATAAGGAAATAAAACAAGCCTGATGAATATTGTCATTTTGGGCAGCGGCAATGTAGCCACGCATTTAGGTCGCGCATTTAAAATGGCAGGGCAGGATATTACCCAGGTTTGGAGTCGCGATATTACCCATGCAAGTGCATTGGCAGATACTCTGGCAGCAGAACCAATCGACAATATGTTTGACCTGAATCGTTCTGCAGACCTGTTTATTATTGCTGTTAAGGATGAAGCCATCAGGGAACTTGCTCTTGAATTAAAACTTGCTGATCAATTACTTGTACATACATCCGGTTCAACCGGACTTTCAGCTCTTGACGGGGCATCTACAAAAGTTGGAGTGTTTTACCCGCTACAAACTTTCTCAAAGATTAAATCGGTTGATTTCAGGCAGATTCCAATAATCATTGAAGCGAATGCTCCAGAAGTATTAACAAGTATTCGCGCAGTCGCCGACCGCTTATCAGAAAATGTAATTGAATTAAATTCAGAACAACGAAAAACACTTCATGTTGCTGCGGTATTTGCCTGTAATTTTACCAATCATCTGTTCGGGCTCGCTCAGGAATTATTGGAAGAAAAAGGCCTGGATTACGAGCTTTTGAAACCACTGATTGAAGAAACTCTCAGTAAAATTGAAATGAATGATCCGGTTTCTGTTCAGACCGGCCCGGCTATCAGGGAAGATCAGGCGACCATTCAGGCTCACCTCGAAGTTCTCAAACCTAATCCTGCTTTGTCAGAGCTTTATACTAAACTTAGTCAAAGCATAGTCAATTTGCACAAGCGCTCACAGGGCTGAGTTTAAAATGCTATTTTTGCACTAATGAACATTTTTAAATTAAAAATCAATTTTGAAGAGGCTTCAAAGTCATCAGTAGAGCTTCCAATAGCGGAAGGCGAATCAGTTCTTGATGTTTGTCTGGATAACGGGATTGAATTACAACATAATTGTGGTGGTGTTTGCGGATGCAGTACCTGTCAGGTTTATGTTAATTCCGGTATGGATAATATTCAGGAGATATCAGATAAAGAAGAGGATTTTATCGATCGTGCTGTTAATCCGAGGATCAATTCAAGACTGGGTTGTCAGTGTGTTTTAATAAATGGTGATATTGAAGTAACACTTCCGGATCAGAATCAGTTTTTAGGACATTAATTCAATTATACAATAGATATGGCGAAAGAAAGTTTTGAATTACCGATATATTGGAATGATTATGAAGATATAGCTATAGGTCTTTATGAGAAATTTGGAGATGATTTTGGAGAGTCCCAGATATACAGAATACGATTCACCGAACTTCTCGACTGGATTTTAAGTCTTCCGAATTTCGCAGGTACCCGTGAGCAATCAAATGAAGGTCATCTGGAGCAAATTCAAACGGCCTGGGTTTACGAGTGGCGCGATAATCAATAGGAAGCAGGAAGCCGGAAGTCTGATGTCAGAAGTATGAAGTCTGATGTCCGAACTCTGACCTCCGACCTCATACCTCGGACTTCATACCTCAATTCTACCCCCATGTTCTTAGAAAAACTAAAGCATATTAAAGCATTTATTCTTGATGTTGATGGTGTCATGACCAATGGTATGCTGCTGGTTACTGAGTCGGGAGAGTTTTTAAGGCAGTTTAATATCAAAGATGGTTATGCCCTTCAACTGGCCATTAAACGGGGGTTTAAGATAGCAATTGTTTCAGGTGCAAGATCAAAAGGGGTAGAGCATCGCTTAAGAGGACTTGGTATTACGGATATTTATCTCGGTTTGGAATCTAAAACCGGAGCTTATAATGAGTTTATTCAGAAGAATGGATTATTGCCAGAGCAAGTGCTCTTTATGGGGGATGATATTCCCGATCTGGAGCTAATGAAAATGGCGGGTCTTGCGGTTTGTCCGGCTGATGCAGTTGAGGAAATTAAAGTTCTTGCCCACTATATTTCCCCAAAAAATGGCGGTGATTCATGCGTGAGGGATATCGTTGAAAAAGTAATGAAGATCCAGAACCTCTGGACTAGTGCAGATCCGTCTGCTGCTGATGGGAGCAAAATCTGATTCTTCCTTTCAGCTTTAAACCTTTTGTCATATAATTAATCAAAAGGGAAAAACCAGCAAATATGAAAAGATTAATTATTGTCATGGGATTGATTCTCTTTATGACATCCTTCGCCAATGCACAGGGCGGCCGACAAATGGGTACACCTGAGGAAAGAGCTGATCGTCAGCTTGCCCAGTTGGAATCGCTAAAGCTTTCAGCCGAGCAAAAAACTAAATTAAAGGACGTGTTTATCTGGTCGGCAAAGCGTACTGACAGTGTCAGAACAACTTTAACTGATGGGGGTGATTTTCAGGCCATGCGTGCTAAAATGGCACCTCTGCAGGCTGAAACCACAACAAAAGTGAATGCTTTACTTAATGATGAACAAAAGAAAGCCTATGAGGCCATTCTTGAAGAGCGTCGTGCAAGAATGCGGAATAACTAATATAACGTGAATTCAATATTAAACAATCTAAAGATTAATATTTAACCACATAGATTGACTTTTATAATGCATTAAAGGAAACATAGATTGTAAATCATATAGATTGAAGCGAAGCTTCAAGGCTATCTGTGTCTAAAATGTAAGTTAGAAGCTGTAAAATGCTATGTTTCTATGTGGTTTTTAAAATGTTATGTCGAATTCACGTTAATATACCCATTTTGATTGAATAGTGGATAGACCAGGTTTTAATTGTACTGTCTGATGTTTTTAAACCCGATTGTAGCGGATACCGGCCTGTGATTAAGGCCTGTGGGGTATGAGCGAAAAGCGGGAATGCAATAAAAAGAGCACAGCAGCATATTTCCAAACGATAAAAACTTTATACAAGCGCAAAAAAGAGCATTATAAACTAAATTTATAACGACGAGCTCAGTTTAGGATTCTTTTTCTACATATTAAAGCGGCTTTTAGCCGCTTTTCTTATTTTTGGCAAAGCCCAATCCGATGATTCAACAATTTCCGCCAATTATTCTGGCTTCCAAATCACCACGCAGACAAGAGCTGCTAAAACTGATGGGATTTGATTTTCAGGTTGTTCTGAGAGAGGTGGATGAAAGTTATCCTCCTGGACTTTCACCTTCTGAAATTGCAGTTTACATTTCCGAAAAGAAAGCAAAAGCCTTCGATCTTCTGATTGAAAATGAAATTGTGATTACAGCAGACACAATTGTCTCGCTTGACGGTCACATTATGGGTAAACCCGAAAATGAAGACCATGCATTTGAGATCCTTTCGGCATTATCAGGGAAGAGACATGAAGTGATTACAGGAGTCAGCCTGCTCAAAAATCATAAGGTCAGTAGTTTCTATGAGCTTACAGATGTGTTCTTTAAGCAAATCAGTGCTGAACAAATCCGTTATTATATTAGCACCTGTCAGCCTATGGATAAGGCAGGGGCTTATGGAATTCAGGAATGGATCGGACTGGTAGCAGTTGAGCGGATCAATGGCTCATACAGCAATGTGGTAGGCCTTCCTACCCATCGTCTTTACACAGAGCTGTGTAAGTTATCTGAATAATAATCAGGTTATGTTTTTCAGGTACTCAAACAGCAGGCCTTCTTTCAAGGAATAAGTTGACAATTTAAGTGATTTAAAGGCAAACTGATTCAGAACGTACTTTGTGATCAGGGTGGCCATTACGATCATATCAACTCTGACAGGAATAATTGCAGGGTTACTGCTGCGCTCAGCATGTGTGCTTTTCAGTATCAGTGCTGATATCTTCGCAAAATCCTTCAATTCAATCTTCAGTTCAGGATTTTCAAAACTTGCTTTAAATTGGGAATCAATGAGTGCAGCAAAAGTTTCAAACGCACCTGCAGAACCGATGAGAAGTTCAGGTTTATGAGTTTCGATCTGGGTTTTTAGCTCTGAAAGTTTGGTTGCCAGATATTTATTTAGTTTTATGATGTCGGCTTCAGAAATGGGATCTGAATGATGAAACTGTTCCATGAGGCGGGCAGCCCCAATGTCATAACTCCTTTTCCAGAATACCTCTTCCTTATTGCAGATGATAAATTCAACGCTTCCCCCACCAATGTCAATGATCAGGCATTTTTCATCTCCCATATTGATAGCAGCCCCGACACCAAGGTAAATTAGTTCAGCTTCCCGATCACCGGTAATGATTTCAGGAACAATTCCTGTTTCTGATTTTATTATCTCCAAAAACTCTGCCCCGTTGCTGGCAGTCCTGACTGCTGATGTTGCCGCAGCCCTGACAAGCTTAACCTGATACAGATCTATTGATTTTTTAAATTGTTTCACTGCTGAAAGTCCACGATCGAAAGCTGCCTCACTGATATAGCCTTTTTCGATTCCTCCCTCAGCTAATTTTACAGCAATGCTCTCTTCAAAAACAAGCACAGGCGCATTATCAATTATGTTTGCAATCAATAATTGAAAGGTATTCGTGCCGAGATCAAGGATAGCTATGGAATTCATTTTTTGGAGTTGTAAGTTATAAGAACCTTTAACTTTCTGCTTTAAGCCTTAAGCATTCCACTTTCAGCTTTATACTTTCAGCTCAAAGAACTAAATTTCATCTTAACCAGTATTAATACTTACAACCTATAACTTACAACTTACAACTCACTCTTTATACATAAACCATTTCCCCAACTCAGCGAAGCTTACCTTTTTTCCATACATCAGAATTCCTACGCGGTAGATACGGGAGGCCACCCAGGTTGTAAAAATAAACCCGCCAATAAGTAAGGCGATAGATAAGGCAAGCTCCCAGTTTGGTACTCCGAAAGGTAATCTAACCATCATCGCGATGGGTGAGGTGAATGGAATAATACTCAACCAGAAGGAGAGGCTGCTATCGGGATTATTGACAATAAAACTGAATGACATGATATAAGTAAACAGCAGTGGGAGGGTAATGGGCAGCATAAATTGTTGTGTTTCTGTATCACTGTCTACGGCAGATCCAACTGCCGCAAAAAGGGCGCTGTACAACATGTATCCACCAAGAAAGAAAATAATAAAGACCGGAAGGATATAAGTCCAGTTAACTGTTTGAACTGCCTTAATGATATCCATTCCTGGGCCATCACTGCTTGCAACAGCAGCCTGTTTGCTCATTGGCATTTCAGATTGTATCTGTTCCATTTTGCCTTTAAATATGATCTGACTTGCCACGGTCATCAGTCCTATCGAAAGGGTGATCCAGAGCAGGAACTGTGTTAAACCCACCAATCCGATCCCTATAATCTTTCCCATCATCAACTGAAACGGTTTGACAGATGAAATAACAACCTCAACGATTCTGCTGGTTTTTTCTTCAATAATTCCCCGCATTACCTGAATCCCATAAATGAAAAGTGACATATAAATCAGAATTGCTGCTGCGAATCCAACTGCCATTGCTGCGCCCGAGCTGCTGTCTTTTTCACCTTCGAGGGTTAATTCTTTCGAAACGACAGATAATTTTGGTTTTATCTTATCAAGTGTAAGGGCATCAATCCCGGCATCAGCGAGAAGTTTGGTACGCATCTGATCGTTCAGCTGGCTTTCTATTGTGCTAATCACAGAAAGCCCTGCTTTTTTCTGAGAAAACATTTCAACAGTACCGCCGCTGGAAATATCAGAAGGAATATAAAGTACAAAAGCATCTTCGTTCTTAACCACCTTCAGCTTAGCCTCTGTCAGTGTGAGGTCTGATTTACTAAATGTTGCTGACTTTTTATCTTCGAGGCCTTTATTGAATATTCCGCTATCATCAATGACTTCGACTGCCGGGATATTGTCGCCACCTTTAATTGATAGTGCAAATACCAGTGCGTACATCCCAATGATTAACAAAGGTACCAGAAAGGTCATGATCAGAAATGACTTCTTTTTTACCCTGCTGAAATATTCTCTTTTTATAATGAGTAGAATCTTATTCATTTTTCTGATTAGTTTTTTACGTTTTGAATAAAAATATCGTTCATACTCGGCACAATCTCCGTCAGTTCGGTGACCAGAACTTGTGGGATTAAGAAGTTCAATACATCGTTTGAAGAATAACCCGGATTGATTTGAATGGTCAGATGTGTGGCTTCATCATCTTTTTTCTCCTCTGTAATATTGAAAAGGGGTGTCTCCGCCGGATTCAGAATTCCTGAATAAGCTATTCTATAAGTATTATTTCTGTACAAATTCTTTATATCCTTCACCTTTCCATCAAGAATTTTCTTTGATTTATGGATCAGGGCAATGCTGTCACATAATTGCTCCACAGATTCCATCCGGTGGGTTGAAAAGATAATGGTAGCACCTTTTTGGTTTAATTCCAGGATTTCATGGGTTATTAACTGGGCATTCACGGGATCAAATCCGGAGAATGGTTCATCCAGGATGATCAGTTCAGGATCATGAACTACGGTAGCGATAAATTGTACCTTTTGCTGCATACCTTTGCTCAAATCTTCTACCTTTTTATTCCACCAGCTCTGAATGCCCATTTTTTCAAACCAATATCTGATCCTTGCTGTGGCATCAACCTTTGATAAGCCCTTTAGCTGTGCCAGATAAAGCATTTGTTCACCAATCTCCATTTTTTTATACAAGCCCCTTTCTTCGGGCAGGTATCCTATCTTAGAAATATGGGATGGATTGAGCTTTTCGCCATTCAATAATATTTCGCCCTGATCTGGTGCGGTAATTTGATTGATGATTCGGATCAGTGAAGTTTTTCCGGCACCATTCGGGCCAAGCAATCCGAAAATTGAACCCTGTCCGATCTCAATCGATACATTGTCTAAAGCCCTGTGATTAGCATATTGTTTAACTATATTTCTGATGCTCAGCATATTGTTGGATTATTCATAATTAGAGTAGTTTCTGATGGTTTTGTTACATTTTTGTTTAGCACATTCTTGGTTAAAGAGAGGTTTTATAAATATTTTGAAGAAATTATACTTCCCTTTCAAAGCGTTTGCAAACCCTTAGTTATTGAGACCTAACCAATTTTGCAATTTTCTGTGTATCCCCTGTTTCTTGTCTGATCTTGATCTGCCAATAAGAAACCCATATGGTTTAAGCGGTGTCACATGATCACAAATAATTTTGACAATTCCCAGCATTGGTATGGCGAGTATCATACCGGATATCCCCCATACAATCTCCATGAATACGATAATCAGAATGGTAAACAGTGGATTAATATTAACCTCAGAGCCTACAATTAATGGCTCAAGAAAATATGTTTGAATAAACTGAATCAGTAAATAGGTGATAACCACTCCAATAATCATTCCGTCACTTCCACCCTGCGACATTACTGCCAGTACAGTAATGAAGGTACCTGTTAAGTTTCCAATGAAAGGCAAAATCTCCAGAAGTCCGCATAATATGGCAAAAAAGATTGCACTTTTCACTCCTGCAATTGAGAAGCCTACACTGTACATTATCCATAGAATAACAATCATACTGCTCAGTCCGGATAAGTATTTCTGCGCTACTTTACCACTATCTAAAATTATCTTTTCGGCTTCGGGGTTTGCACTTGCAGGTACCAGCATAAGTATGAATTTTTTTAAGTGAGACCGGTAATAAATAAACAAAAAAAGGTAAACTATGACCAGAATAAAGTGGACAATTATGTTCATCACTGAACTTAATAATACTCCGGCCAAGCCCAATGTTCCTGAGGTGCCAGTAGTTTGTTTTGACATCCATTGCTTTTGTTTTTCAGATGATATGCCAATGTTTCTGGCTATAAATTCGCGGATGTTATCTGCAATTTGTTCAATACGGAATATGATTTCATGAAGATCATTAGAGATACCTTTTGCCTGCCAGGCAAGTAAACCTATCACACTGGCAACACATAAAAGGAAGAGCAAAACACAAAATACTCCAGCAAACAGACGGCTTATTCCTTTACTTTCAAGCCAGTGGGAAACTGGAACAAAGAGCATAGCCAAAAGAGTACTGATTGAAATTGGGATTAGAAACTCCCGTGCAAAATATAGTCCGAAGATTACTAAAAATGACAAAAATAAAACGAAAACACTCTTTGATAAAGTTAGAGATGATTTAATCATATCGGTTCTATATTCAGTAATTCTAAAGATAGCTGAAATTTTATTTTCTGTCAGTATTCAAGCTTAAAATGTTCCCCACTCCACTTTTTTATATTGGAATTTATATCTTTAAGATAAAGAGATTCAATGGAGCAGTTTAGATCAAAAAAAATAGTTGTGTTGTTTGTACTACTCCTTGCAGTAGGCGCATTATATATGCTTGCTATTTCAAATCAGAAAATAGACTATAATACTCATGTAAAGCCAATAATCAACAAAAAATGTATCTCCTGTCATGGAGGAGTAAAGCAGGAGGCAGGATTTAGTCTTCTGTTTCAGGAAGAAGCTTTAGGTCTTACTGAGTCCGGAAAACCGGCAATTATACCCGGTGATCCCGAAGGCAGTGAACTGATCAGAAGAATTACTCAAAATGACCCGGATGAAAGGATGCCCTACAAGCATGAAGCACTTTCTGAAGAGGAAATTGAAGTTTTCAGACAATGGATTAAAGAAGGAGCAAAATGGGGAGAACACTGGGCTTATGTGCCTGTAAAGAAGCAAGATATTCCGGATGTTAGCAATAACTGGATCAGGAATGATATTGATCGCTTCATTTATGAAAAACTGGAGGAACAAAAATTAGAACCCTCTGCAGAAGCTGATAAGGCAACTTTATTTCGCAGACTTAGTCTTGATCTCATCGGACTCCCAGCATCAGCCGCAATTTTTAAGAAATATTTTCAGGATAATACCGATAAAGCTTACGAGAATCTGGTAGATGATCTTTTGGCCTCCCCCCGTTATGGTGAGCGCTGGACATCCCTATGGCTTGATCTTGCCCGTTATGCAGATACCCGGGGTTATGAAGCCGACCGCGGACGAATTATCTGGAAATATCGTGATTGGCTGATCAAAGCATATAATACGGATAAGCCATATAATGATTTTTTGATTGAACAGCTTGCCGGCGATCTGATGCCAAACCCTGATGATGCTAAATATATCGCTACTGCTTTTCACCGGAATACAATGACCAATGATGAGGGTGGAACTGATAATGAAGAATTCAGAACTTCTGCCGTGATGGATAGGGTAAATACAACCTGGAGTGCTACTATGGGAACCTCATTTAACTGTGTTCAATGCCATAGTCATCCTTATGATCCTTTTAAGGCTGATGAGTACTATAAGTTCATGGCCTTTTTTAATAATACGCGGGATGAAGATACTAACGCTGATTACCCCTTATTGCGTCAATACAATGCTCAGGATAGTTTAAAACTTGTACAACTTACTGGCTGGCTCCGGAGTAATACTTCAGAAGCTCAGGCAAAAAAATACTATAACTTTCTTAAAACCTGGCAGCCTACAATAAATTCATTGCAATGCGATCAGTATGTGAATGCTGCTTTAATCAGTAGTTGGTTTGCAGGACTGCGTAATAACGGTACATGTCGATTAAAGGATGTGGTATTGCAGGATAAAACCCAACTCATGTTTCGATATAAAACCAATTTTGATGGGGGTAAGTGGTCTATTTACCTGGATACATTGAATGGGAAATTATTGAAAATTGTTCCGCTTGCAAATACAAAGGGAGAATGGAAAATTGTGACCGTTCCGATACCCGCTGAAAAAGGAAAGCGCAACCTGTTTTTTAAATATTATAGTCCTGCGATAAAAAATGCGGATGATACCGGTGTCCAGTTTGAGTGGTTCCAGTTTGACGTTCCCTTTCCCGGCAAGGAAAAACCAGGGTTTGAGCTGGCTTTGAGTAATTTCAACCAGCTGATGCAGGCTAAAGTTGATGAAACGCCAATCATGATCGAGAATAATAGAGAGCAGCTTAGAACTACTCATGTTTTTGAACGCGGCAACTGGATGGTTAAGGGAAATATGGTGGAACCGGGTGTGCCTGATATTATGAACCCAATGCCGGCAAATGTACCGAAGAACAGATTGGGGTTGGCCTTATGGTTAACAGATAAAAAGAATCCGCTTGTAGCCAGAACTATGGTGAACCGTTTATGGGAGCAATTGTTTGGTTTTGGGATTGCTGAAACACTTGAGGATCTTGGTTCACAAGGAATTGCACCTACTCATAAAGAATTGCTGGACCATTTGTCCTGGCAGTTTGTGAATGAATATAACTGGAGTATGAAGCGTCTTTTAAAAGAGATAGTTATGTCTGCGGCCTATCGGCAAAGTTCTGCAGTGACTGAGGAAAAGTTAAAAATCGATCCCAATAATCAGTTTTATTCCAGGGCATCCAGAATCAGACTTTCAGCAGAACAGCTCAGGGATCAGGCTTTAGAGGTAAGTAATGTATTGAGTAAAAAGATGTATGGGCCAAGTGTGATGCCTTTTCAACCTGAAGGAATCTGGCGTTCTCCTTATAATGGTGAAAAATGGATAATGAGTGCAGGTGAAGACCAGTACAGAAGGGCAGTTTACACCTACCTGAAGCGTACAGCCCCCTATCCTTCAATGATGACCTTTGATGGTGGGGCAAGGGAATCATGCCTGCCAAGAAGGATCAGAACAAATACCCCCTTACAGGCATTAACTTCTCTGAATGACTCAACCACTCTGGTCATTTCCAGAAGTCTGGCGCTACGCATGAAAGAACTTGGAGGGAAGGAAAGCAATATTCAGATTAGTAAAGGTTATGAAGCCATGATGTTTAAGCCGATTTCAGCAACAAAATTAAAGGCACTATCTGATTTGTATGCAGAAGCCCTCCGGAAATATAAAAAGGATAAAACGGCTATTTATCTATTAATGGGAGATAAAGAAAAGCCTGCCGATCCTGAAACTGCATCACTGGTCATTGTTGCCGGTGCAATGCTGAATATGGATGAATGGCTTAACAAAAATTAGATAAGGTCCAGCCATTGTAATAATATTGATTATGAAGAGAGATGTTCAGGCACAAAGCTTAGCAAGGGAAGCCGAACAGGCAGCATTGCAATTACATACCCGCCGTCATTTTTTAAAGGAAGGAGCTATGGGCTTTGGGGCTTTGGCATTAGGCTCATTGCTTGGAAGCTGTGGTTTTGGTGGTAGTTCTGCTCCTAATGCCCTGTTCGATGCTTCCAATCCGCTTGCACCTAAGCCTCCGATGTTTCCGGGGAAAGCTAAATCGGTCATTTATTTACACATGGCAGGGGCTCCTTCACAGCTGGAGATGTTTAGTTATAAACCAGAACTTGCAAAACTCGATGGGCAGGAATGTCCGCAGTCATTGCTTGAAGGTAAAAAGTTTGCATTTATCAGGGGGGTGCCTAAAATGCTTGGTCCGCAGGCCAACTTTAAACAACATGGAAAAAGTGGCTTATGGCTTTCAGATAATTTACCTCATCTGGCTACTGTAGCGGATGAGATTGCGATGCTGAATGCGGTTACTACCGATCAGTTCAATCATGCACCTGCCCAATTAATGATGCAAACCGGTTCAGCCCGTCTCGGCAGGCCAAGTATAGGTGCCTGGGTGACCTATGGAATGGGATCAGAAAATAAAAATTTACCGGGTTTCGTCGTTTTAACTTCCGGTGGCAATAATCCCGATGCGGGTAAAAGTGTTTGGGGAAGCGGCTTTTTGCCGAGTGTCTATCAGGGAGTTCAATGCAGGGGGGAGGGTGATCCGGTTCTGTTCATAAAAGATCCTGCAGGTATGGACAGGGATTTGCGTAAGGCATCCATTGATGCGATCAATAAAATAAATCAGGAACAGTTCGAAGAATTTAAAGATCCGGAAATTCTGTCGCGCATTGCGCAATATGAAATGGCCTATAAGATGCAAATCTCTGTACCGGAGGTAATGAATATTAATGATGAACCGGCATACATCCACGAGATGTATGGTACAGAACCGGGTAAAACAAGCTTTGCAAACAATGTCTTACTGGCCAGAAAGCTGGTTGAGAAGGGTGTTCGCTTTGTTCAGTTATTTGACTGGGGATGGGATACGCATGGTACTTCTGCCAGTGGTTCGGTAGATATTGGTCTGGTAAATAAATGCAGGAATGTAGATAAGCCGATCACTGCACTAATTCTTGATCTGAAGCAAAGAGGCTTGCTTGATGAAACCCTGATCGTTTGGGGTGCAGAATTTGGCAGAACACCAATGCAGGAGAATCGTGAAGGTAAGGATATGCCATTTAAAGGCAGGGACCATCATGCCGCTGCCTTCAACATGTGGATGGCTGGAGGCGGTATTAAAGGCGGTACCACTTATGGAGAAACAGATGAAATAGGGTATGATATTGTGAATGGCAAGACAGAAGCATTTGATATTCAGGCTACTATACTTAATCAACTGGGCTTTGACCATGAGAAATTCACCTATGAATCTCAGGGCAGACCATTCCGTTTAACGGATGTTGGAGGGAAAGTGATAACCGATATTTTAGCATAAACGATTTTTGCGGAAATTATATGAGACAAGACAGAAGAAAGTTCATTAAAAAATCGGTCGCAGGTTCGGCTGCATTACTAGTATCCTCCTTAGAATCTTACGCATTACCCAATATGACTACATCTTCTGTGAATAAAAATTACGATCTGAAAATAATGGCCACCAGTTGGGGCTATCAGGGAACAATGGATTCGTTTTGTGCAAAAGTGAAAAAGGAAGGATATGATGGGATAGAATTATGGTGGCCTACGGATAATAAAAAGGCGCAGGATGAAATATTTGCTGCCCTGAAGACTTATGATCTCGAAATCGGTTTCCTCTGCGGGGGATCTCAGTCCAACCCGCAGGAGCATCTCGAATTCTACAAAAGAATGGTGGATGCTGCCGCAAAGCAAAATATCCAGCGACCACTTTATATTAACAATCATTCCGGAAAAGACTATTTCAGTTTCGATGACAACAAAAAATTCATCGAGCATACTCAGGAATTGGCTAAAGAAACCGGCCTGTTAATTTGCCATGAAACACATCGCGGCAGGATGTTGTTTGCAGCACATATCACAAGAAATTTTCTTGAAAAATATCCCGATCTCAGGCTGACATTAGATATTTCTCACTGGTGCAATGTTCATGAGAGTTTACTTGCTGATCAGAAGGAGACCATTGATCTGGCATTAGCACGGACTGATCATATTCACGCACGTATTGGCCATCCCGAAGGCCCGCAGGTAAATGACCCACGTGCACCTGAATGGGAACAAACTCTGAAACAGCATTTTGATTGGTGGGATAAAATTGTGGAGAGGAAGAGGAGAAACGGAGAGCGGGTTACTGTTCTTACGGAATTTGGACCGCCCGATTATATGCCCACCTATCCATATACCAGACAGCCATTGGCCGATCAATGGGCCATTAATGTGCACATGATGCATTTGCTTAGAAAAAGATATTCCTGATTTCATATTCCCTGAATGAGCACATTACTTATTTTTTTGTTTAACCTGCCTGATTTTGCCGGGAGCTTTCACCCTCTGTTAGTACATCTCCCGATCGGAATATTGCTGCTCGCCGCCTTGTTTCAATTATTATCTCGGAAGGAAAAATATCAGTCCTTGTCTTCAGCGGTAGGTATTTCTTTGTTTATTGGAATGGTCAGTGCGATTGCATCCTGTATCAGTGGCTACCTGCTGTCAGGCAGCGGTGATTATGATGAAGACATGATTTTTAATCATCAATGGTCCGGTATCGCGCTTGCTGTAATTTCGATTTTTGCATGGTATTTAAACCGGAAGGGAAGGCAAATTACCTGGATTACTGCTCTTATGGTGTTTCTGATTGTCCTTACCGGGCATTTTGGAGGTTCCATAACTCATGGTTCAGATTACCTGACAAGGGCATTCTCAGCAGACGGTTCAGGGCAGGCTGAAGAAAAAAGAAAGCCTATTCCGAACGTTCAGCAAGCGCTTGCTTATCAGGATGTTATCAAGCCAATTCTGACTTCAAAATGTTATAAATGTCATGGGCCCAATAAACAGAAGGGAAAACTAAGACTAGACATTCCTGATTTTATTTTAAAAGGAGGCAAGGGTGGAAAAGCAATTATTGCCGGAAATACCGATGAAAGTGAATTGATTAAACGGATCTTATTGTCAAAAGAGAGTGATGATCATATGCCGCCTCTTGAACAGCCGCAGCTTACTAAAACCGAAATGGATCTGATCCATTGGTGGGTTAGCAGCGGAGCGGATTTTAATAAAAAGGTAGCTGACCTGGCTCAATCGGAAAAAATAAAACCGGTGCTTTTATCTCTTCAATCTGAAGAAAAGACTGAATCAGTTTTAATCTCTGATATTCCGGAAAAGACTGTCGGACAAGCAGATGCAAAGGTCGTTCAGGACCTGCTTGCCCGTGGTGTTGCGGTTATACCGGTCGCACTAAATAGTAATTACCTTTCTGTCAATTTTGTAGCACTTGATTCAATCACGAATAGTGATTTGCAATTACTGGAAAAATTAAGCAAGCAAGTGATATGGTTAAAAATCGGAGACTCCAATCTGGATGATAATAAACTAAAATTAATTTCGAAATTGTCTTCACTTACCCGTCTTTCCATTGAGCGTACTAAGGTGAGTGATTCCGGAATTGCCTTGTTGAACAGTTTGTCAAAACTGACTTACCTTAATCTGGTTGGCACTGCTGTAACATCCAAGGGGCTAAACCAGTTGAAATCATTGAAAGACCTGAGACAGATCTTTTTATACCAGACTGCGATTTCGGAAGCTGAGTTCAGTCAGCTCAGTAAATTATTTCCTAAAGCTGTTATTGATACCGGGGGGTATAAACTTCAATTTCTGGAAAGTGATACTGTGGAATTAAAATCAGCAAGAGAAAAGTAGTTGGATTTTGAGTTGAATATTAATAGGAAATTAACATGCATGTAAAAATTAACATGCAGATTTGGAATGGGTGTTATAATAAATAAAATTTAGAGGTAATGAAAAAAAATGTGAATAGTCAGAGCCGAAGGAAATTTATTCAGCAGATTTCTTTGGCATCCGCTTTATTGCTCAGTGGCAAGATTACTGATCTTTCTGCAGAAGAAGTTTATGGTCTGAAAGCCAAAGTTAGGCTGAGATTTGTGCTTGCATCCGACTTTCATTATGGGCAACCGAATACAGCATTTGATGAAATGACTGATAAGGTGATCAATCAGATTAATTTATTCAATAAGAGTAATCGTATTGATTTTTGTGTGCTCAATGGCGATATAATTCATAACGAAGAGAACCTTTTACCTTTGGTCAAGATAAAAACAGATAATCTTCAGGTGCCCTATTATGTTGTTAGGGGAAACCATGACATGGTAACAGAAGAACAATGGAATGAGGTATGGAAAATGCCTTTGAACCACAGTTTTGAGGCTAAGGGCTCGGCATTTATACTTGCAGATACTTCAAATGTGCAGGGAACTTATGTATCACCCGATCTGCAGTGGTTGAAGGAAAAGCTGGAGCAATACAAAAGCAAAAAGAACGTATTTCTGATTCTGCATATTCCTCAGGCAAAATGGACTAAACATGCGATTGATACCCCGGAGTTTTTCGAACTAATACATAAATATCCGAATATCAGGGCCGGATTTCACGGGCACGAGCATGATCAGGATGGAGTGATTATGGCGAAAAATATCCCATTCTTATTCGATTCGCATGTTGGAGGAAGCTGGGGAACACCTTATAGAGGTTTCCGGGTCGTGGAGTTATTGAATGATGGGACACTTGTTACCTACATGATGAACCCAACAGAAAAACAGGGGGAACTTAAATATTAAAGCAGGGTCGGTTTCTCCTCAGACCTGCCTGTCCCTAGCTAGCGCACGCGCAATGTCATTAAGTTAAGGATTACGATCCTGACGAAAGTCAGGATCGTAATCCATTATTAAAAAAACGCATTGTCATTCTGGCGAAAGCCAGAACCTTCTGCCCATTAAATAATGGCATTGCGCACGCCTGAAGCAGCGTCGGGCTGCCCTTCCCAATGAAAAGCAGCTCTGGGTAAAATAAACCTTGCCGGAGGAGGTAGCTTCCGGCTATAGGTAATTTGATGTAGAACGCGAATTCTTGACTGATAACCCCGTAGGAAAGGACTGAACTAACCTATAGCATGCAGGTATTGCTTTCCAAAATCAAATTATTTCGGATCCAGAACCTTATCTTACCAATTATAGCGGTATTATTTTAGCCTTCATTATACCGGAACTCAGGTTATAAGGTATATTTAACTCCTCCAAAGAAATTGCGTTTAGCTGCTGCATTGAAAAAGCGGCCCCCAAATGCATTTGTATCATTCCCAAGGCTATAAGTTTCATTCAGCAGATTGTCTACCCCTGCATAAAAATCCAGAACAGGTTTGCCGGGTTTGGAACTTCTCCAACCTGCTTTGAAATGCACCAGGTCAAAACTTCCTGCGTATACGCTGTTTGCATCATTCAAAGGAATTTTTGAAGTATAATTGTGCTGTGCAAAGAGGTAAAAATTCTTTTGAAAGCGAAAATCCAGACCGCTGACTATCACACTCCTGGGTGTACCGGTTAAACGGTTTCCTGAAAAATCACTGGTTCTAATCTGGTAATCTCTGAAAAAGTATTTACTGAGTGTAAAACTGTTTTGCAGCTGAAGTCCGCTTAAAAAACCTTTTGAACCCGGTTCGATAAGCCAATAGCTAGCCTGGGTCTCCACACCTGTTTGTCGGGTACCACCGGCATTCAAATAAAACTCCGTATCATCTGCGTTTACACGACGAACAATTGCATTCTCAAGACGATACTGAAAAATGGAGGCATCCATCCATAGACGGTCATTGCTGTTACGTAAACGGAAACCTGCTTCATAGTTCCATCCAGTTTCAGAATCCAGAGTGGTATTGATTATATTGTCTGAAGCTCTAACCTCGGCAATTGTTGGAGGTGAATAACCTCTGCTAATAGTTGATCGAAGAGCCAGTAAATCTGAAAGCTGATAAGATAGTGCAAATCGTGGCATTAGTTCCGGATCAAAATTGCGTTCAAATCTGCTTGCATATGATCTGATATCTTTTGAAAACTTATATCTGTAATAATTTAAGCTGGCTGCAACTTCTGCGGTAAGCT
The DNA here is from genome assembly GCF_030695525.1 of Daejeonella sp. Lineage (GTDB taxonomy): Bacteria > Bacteroidota > Bacteroidia > Sphingobacteriales > Sphingobacteriaceae > Daejeonella. The sequence goes on from NZ_JAUYSS010000047.1 coordinate 259,742, forward strand.
TATCGCCGATATTTGCAGAAAAACGTGTGAAATAGAAAAATTGACGCGAAAGTATATCGTCCTGGGCCTGCAGACTACCCTGTACTCCACTGTTATTATTGTAATTGGCTATATCAGCACTGGTACCCTGCAATTCAAGTCCTGCATTCCATTTCCAGTTTACTGTTTTGTCTTCATTCCCGGATAATTCGAGGTAGGTTCTTATTCCACCAGTATATTCTTTACGGATCTCATAATTGGTAATGAATGGATTCAGATAATCGGTTTTTGAACCAAAGACTGCAAAAACATGTCTTAAATTATCGGTTATCTTTGCATCATTTACTATTCCTGCATATAAAGTATTGTTTTCAATCCTTGCTTTTTGTGCAACAGGTCCTGCGACGAATGCGGTCGATGGTCTGGCTGCCTGTGGATTGGCAGTGTATTGTGCTAATGTTAAACCTCCGGGAGTTTTGTATTCCAGATCAGAGTAGAAAGCAAGTACACGAAGCTGATTCTCCTCTGCATAATTCATACGATACATCAGTTGTGCATAATGACGGCTCATGGCACTATGTTCGCGGTAGCCATCTGATCTCTGATAAGAATGATTAATATTCAGGTACTGGTTTTTGAATTTTTTCTGAACAGCCAGTTTCTCATGAAATAAACCATATGATCCGCTGCTGATACCTGCAGATGCCCAGCTACTGTCGGCATTATTATCCACAGGGTTTATCAAAACAACTCCGCCGGAGTTTGCTCCGAATAAACTGCCATCCGGACCTTTTAAAACTTCGATATTATGGATGCTATTCACATCAATCAGATTCAGATAGGTATTTCCTCCCGCATCTGTCAAAGGGAGTTCATCCAGATAAATTTTTACGTTTCTTACCCCGAAAGGTGATCTGAGAGAGCTTCCCCGAATAGAGAGCCGATAACTTCCCGGTGATCTTTCTTCCATTCGGATGCCCGGGACTGTATTAAGCGCGGGCACCATTGAAATGCCGGGTTGGTCTCTTAATTGTTTATTACTGATTAAACTTACAGATGATGGAACTTTTAAAATGGGTTGTTCTGATAAGTAAGCCCTGATCACAATCTCGTTTACTTTCTGAACCGAATCTACTTTGCTTTGGGCAAAGCTCACATTCACTAATAATGTAAAAATCAGGATGAATTTTATTCCTCTTAAACTAAAATATCTGCTTATTTCCATTTCTTATTTTGACTATTTTTTTTTTCTTAGGCGGGGCTAATTTATTAAAACTTCTAATGGTTTTTGTGTTTTTAAGCTATGATAAAGTTTAATTGATGTAAAATTTTTGAGTGAATTGCCTGAATAAAGCATTGATTCGCTTATAAATAAAAAACCACCCGGCTAGGAATGGTTTTTTTAAGTTGATTAAATAAAAAACTATATTAATTCTATCTATTCGAAATATTCCTTCATTTTATCGAAAAAGCTCTTTTCATTTTTTCCCGGCTGGGGTTTGAAGTTCGGAGATTCCCTGAGTCTGTCAAGTATTTCAATCTCATCCTTTGATAATGCTTTTGGAGTCCAGATATTGACATATACAAGTTGATCCCCTTTGTGATATGAATTCACTTCAGGTACACCCTTTGCTTTAAGCCGTAAAATCTTCCCGCCCTGTGTGCCGGGATCAATCTTAATTTTTGCTTTTCCATCAATGGTTGGAACTTCAATGCTGGCACCGATGGCAGCATCAATAAAACTGATGTGAAGGTCGTAAATGACATTATTCCCCTCGCGTTTTAATGATTCATGAGGGATTTCTTCAATAAGAATAATCAGATCGCCAGGAATACCACCTCTTGGTGCAGCGTTTCCTTTGCCACTCATCGAAAGTTGCATGCCTTCACTAACCCCTGCAGGAATATTGATGCTTATTGTTTCTTCTCCTCTTGTAAGCCCATCACCGTGGCAAACAGTACATTTTGAAGTAATCTGCGTTCCTTCACCATTACAGGTAGGGCAGGTGCTGGTAGTTTGCATCTGACCTAAAATGGTATTGGTTACCCTTCTTACTGCTCCGGATCCGTTACAGGTACTACAAGTATTAAAAGAGGATTTATCTTTTGCCCCACTTCCATCGCAGGTGTCACAAATCACTTGTTTGTTAACTTTTACTTTTTTCTCAACTCCCTTGGCTATCTCTTCAAGACTTAATTTAACCTTGATGCGAAGATTACTTCCTCTGGAAGCACGGCGTCCACCTCTGCTCTGTTGCTGACCACCGAAAAAACTATCAAACGGACTGCCAGCACCGCCGCCACCGCCAAAGATGTCTCCAAACTGACTGAAGATATCTTCCATATTCATGTGACCACCACCATAGCCGCCGCCATTCGGACTGGAAGCTCCACCAGCATGACCAAACTGATCGTACCTCTTTTTCTTATCAGGATTGCTCAACACCTCGTAGGCCTCTGCGGCTTCCTTGAAATTCTCTTCAGATGCTTTATCTCCCGGATTTTTATCCGGATGATATTTAATTGCCATTTTCCGATAAGCTTTCTTTATCTCATCGGCATTAGAACTGCGTGTGACACCAAGTATGTCGTAATAATCTCTTTTAGCCATTTTTATAAATCAACAATATGCATTATGTTTAATTGAGCAATTATCTCTGATTTGAATATAATTGCCAGCATATTATTTTATGCACCAATAATAACTTTTGCAAAGCGTATAACCTTATCATTCAGTAAATACCCCTTTTCTAACTCATCAATCACCTTGCCTTTCAAATCAGCTGAGGGTGCCGGAATACTTGTAATACCCTCATGCAGGTCGGCATCAAATTCTTTGCCTATTGATTCCATTTCCTTCAAACCTTTTTGGTTAAGGATACCTTTTAATTTATGTTGAACAAGTGTAACCCCTTCTTTCACAGCAATTACATCAGTGGCAGTTTCTATTGATTTTTGCGCCCTCTCAAAATCGTCGAGTACGGTTAATAAATCAGATATGACATCTTTTCCTGCTATCTGCAATAATTCCAGGCGCTCCTTACTTGTGCGGCGTTTAAAATTGTCAAATTCTGCATATAAACGCAGGTATTTATTCTGCCATTCGGTTGCCTCTGCCTTTAATTTATCTTCCTCTGAAATTTGGGACTCCGAATTTGCAGAAGAAGTACCTTCTTCTACATCACCTATAACTTCATTGTTATCAGTTTCATTTCCAGGCAGCATTTCATTTTGTTCTGTATTTTCAGGATTTTGATTCACTTCCATTTTGTTCTTCTTCTTTTTATTCAATATTTCTGAAAAGTTCATATTAACTCTTGGCAATTTTTTTGCCAAAGATAAAATCAGTCAAGCTGTCAGTGTTTTTGCAGGATAGAGGCTTAAAGAGCAAGGAACAAAGACAGGTCTACCGTCAATAAAAATTATGATTTAATTGAGCTTGAAATCAAATTAGTGTTATATCTGTTTTAATCTTTGCTCTATATTTTGACATCTTCATGAACCAAACCAGCTTCACATTTGATAATTCTGGATGGGAAGGTTCTGATGATATGGTAATCATGTGAGGCCATCAAAACCGCAGTACCCGACTGACTGATCTGCTTTAAAAGCGTAACAATCTCTTCGGATGTTTCAGGGTCAAGATTCCCTGTTGGTTCATCGGCAAGTATTAATTCAGGGTCATTGAGTAAGGCTCTTGCTATGACAACGCGCTGCTGCTCCCCACCGGATAATTCATGAGGCATTTTTTTGATCTTTGAACGTAATCCTACCTTTTCCAGAACATCAAGTATGCGTTCTGAAATTAGCTTTTGATCCTTCCAGCCGGTGGCTTTCATTACAAATTCAAGGTTTTGTTCAATCGTACGATCGGTCAGTAACTGAAAATCCTGGAAAACAATTCCCAGTTTACGACGAAGAAAAGGGATGTCTTTTTCTGTTAGTTTCTTAAGATCAAAACCTGCAACAAGTCCATCTCCATTCGAAATATGCAGATCACCATAGATAATCTTCAATAGACTGCTTTTTCCTGAACCGGTTTGCCCGATCAAAAACACAAACTCACCCGGATTGATATGCAGATTTACATTGCTTAGTACCAGGTGCTTTTGCTGATATACATCTACACCATCTAATTTTATAACGGAGTTACCGATCATAATTCTAGTTTTAAAATTTGCCCGAAAGGCAGGTCTTTAATTTTATTCATAATGTAATCTGCCTGCTCTGCAAGTCCCGCTTTCTCCAGTGCTTTTTCAGGCCGGTCAACGCGAAAATACGCCAGAAGGGTGAATTTTTCATCACGCAATTGAACATAATCCGGGATTTTAGAGCCTCCCTTTACTTTAATCACATACATTGTGTTCAAAGTTAATTATTTACATTTAGTATCAAGTATCAAGAGCCAAGAATCAAGACTGGATTAAGCTTCATTTGGTATTTTTTTTAAGAACACAGAGATGAAGTATTCTTTATTTTAGCATCCTATTATCAGACCTCATACCTCATACCTCATACCTCATACCTCAGCCCTCATACCTCAGCCCTCATTCATCAAAACCTCCTACCTAAGCTCTCTTAAAAACTTCATCGTATCCACACCATCGGCATAATCAAAAAGACCGGGGCACTGGCTTTGGCCAAATGCTACTGTGCTTAGGGGCAATTTGGTATTTGATACAATGCACTGGATCAGATCTTTATTTTTCGTTAATTCTATGCCCACTTTTTCAAGGCTCTGATATTCTTCATAATATAATACTGCCAGAGGGGATACAAAGCGCGAGTCTTCTTTCAATAGCAGAAATCCATTGTCGAGGTGTTTATCAAGATTGACCAGAAATATCGACTTGTTATAATCGTAATTATTATTGTATTTATGATGATCGGCCACCGGTTTAAATTCTTCAATCGACTCAAAAAATATCCTGAAATCATAGCCTTGAGGTACATAGATCTTTGAGACATTCCTGCAGCCTAGTCCGAAATAATCAAAAATATCATGCCCAAGAGCTTTGAGCTCTTCCCTGCTCTCCTGACCGGTTAATACAGCCACACTATTTCGGTTTTTGCGGATGATGTGCGGTACTTTACTGAAATAATAGTCGAAATATCTTGAAGTATTGTTGCTACCGGTCGCGATTACTGCATCAAAATCTTTTAACCTATCGATATAACTTATCTGTTGCTCAAAATCAGGCTCAATTTCAATTAGTTTTTTCAATATAAAGGGTATAAATTTTTGATCCTGTGATGATAGTTTTATCAGGGCTTTGTGCCCGGATGCCAGTACACAAAGAATATCGTGAAATCCAACTATTGGAATATTACCTGCCAGAATTAAACCTATTGAGCGCATGCCTGGTTCGGCATTTGATGGTTCATTTTTTAGCCATATTTTCAGATTCGGTCCGTTCAACATTCCCGCTATTGCACGCACAGCCATTGCAGCACTTTGAGGAGTGAACCAGGCATTGTATTGATGTGCAGAGTCGATTAGTGCACTTAATTGCTCATCTGGTTGTGCCATGATATGGCCTAAAGCCTCAAAAGCCGCGATTCGTTGATTGCTTGTCAAAATCTTACTCATTCAAATTTTTACTTCAAATAATGTTATATTTGTGCCATACTGAAAAATGAGTTTCTTCTCAATTTTAGTGCAAAAATAAATTAAAAATAGACTTTTAGATAAGATGGCAATTAAAATCACCGATGAGTGTATTAACTGCGGGGCTTGTGAGCCCGAATGCCCAAATAACGCAATTTATGATGCCGGTGCAGCATGGAGATTTTCTGATGGTACAGGGTTAAAAGGACTCATTGATTTTGGAGACGGTTCAACCCTGAATGCCGAAGAAGCACAGGCTGCTATTTCGGATGAAGTATATTATATTGTTTCGGATAAGTGTACTGAATGTGTAGGTTTTCATGATGAACCTCAATGTGCCGCAGTTTGTCCGGTAGATTGCTGTGTTGATGATGAAGATGTTCGCGAAAGTCGTGAGGAATTGCTCGCCAAGAAAGCATGGTTGCACGTTGAATAAGCAGAGATAGGTTACATTAGCTGACTGATACTTCAAACCACTTTTTCAGGTCTGTTTTTTTTATTTATTTCTTTTCAGGATTAGGAATAATTAATACAGGGCATTTTGATTTCCTGGCGACACTCTCTGAAACACTTCCTGAGATAAAATGATCAAAGCCTGTTCTGCCATGGGTTCCCAGAATAATGAGATCAGCTTTGCATTCCTCAGCGACTGAAAGAATCTCATCCTGAGCTCTGCCAATCCGGTTATAAGTTGAAATCTCTACTTTGTCGCCATGCTTTTCAATTAACCTTTTAAAGAGATTTTTACTCGCCTCTTCCTGTATGTTCATAAGTTCAGGGATCATGGCCGGCGACTCATTAAGTAATGGATCAGCACTGTAAGATGAAGCGATTGGGATTTCATCAGCATGAACCAGAATGATTTTGGAACCTAGATTTTTGGCAAGTAATACACCATAATTTACTGCCAACTCAGAATATGGGCTTTCTTCAACCGCTATAAGTATTCTGTTGATGTTTTCAGGACTTATCATAATTCTTTTCTGGTTAAATTTAAGTGATTTTGGTATTTGAATTCAATTATTGCTCAATTTAAGGTAAAATTGGTTTATTTGCAATATGAATCAACAGTTTGGTGTCTGTAATCTTGCACTTGTCCCGCTCCGGACTGATCCTTCTGATAAGAGTGAAATGTGCTCCCAGTTATTATTTGGGGACTGTTTTTCGATACTTGAAATTGGAGAAAAATGGACAAAGCTTATTACAAGCTACGATGATTATGAAGGCTGGATAGATAATAAGCAATACATCGGGATCACTGATGCTGCACATGCAGGCTTATCAAATCTGAATGCAATACTTGGTTTATCTGCCGTTCATGCTGTATTGAAAACCGATACTTCAGAAGTGCTGAATTTGCTTGCTGGTACCATTATTCCATATACCGTAGATAATTATTTCTATCTGGGAGAAACCAGATATAAACTTGAAGGGCAAGTCCACCATCCGAATGTTAATGAGTTCAGATCTTCAGTTTATGAGGCGGCTATGTTCTATGTGAATGCACCGTATCTATGGGGAGGGCGTTCAGTTTTTGGGATTGATTGTTCAGGGTTGACACAACTGGTGTTTAGACAATTCGGTATCCGTATAAAACGGGATGCCTGGCAGCAGGCCGAGCAAGGTCAATTATTAGGATTTATTCAGGAAGCCAGAGCCGGTGATCTTGCTTTTTTTGATAATGATGAAGGGCGCATTACCCATGTAGGAATCATGCTTGATAATGGACGTATTATTCATGCTTCTGGAAGGGTACGGGTCGATCCGGTCGACACTCAGGGCATATTTAATAAAGAACTGAATAAGTACACGCATAAATTGAGGATTGTTAAGAGGTTTAATTGAGTACTGAGTACTGAGTATTGAGTATTGAGTATAGAGTATTGAGAAGCAGTAACCAAAAGAATCCTAATAATTAGAATTGAATTGAGAATTGAATTCCGTCATGTCGACGAGCGAAACATATTTTGAATTTACCGGAATATTTGCGCGAGGAGAGATCTGTTGCAAATGCAGTAGAGACCAGATAGCTATAGGGTTGATAATTGAAAATTAATCCTTCATGGCTTTGAAAATTAAATTTGCAATGAACCGGGAATTTACCAACAACCAACAACTAACCGCCAAAATCCACTTTCCAAATCTTCAACAATTTATCGTCACTTACTGAAATAAGCTGATTATCAACTGGTTCCCAAATAATTTTATTAATAGACAGCCGGTGTGCATTATAACCTTTTTCAAGGCTGATGGTTTTCTTTAAGGTATAACCCTCTGTTTCCCATATTTTAATGCTTTTATCTCTGCTTGCAGTGGCAAGATAAGGCAGATTCGGGTGAAATGCTATACTGTAAATCGAAAATAAATGGGCCGGAATACTCTGAATTAAGGAATAGTCTGAGGTACTCCAGATCTTCAATTGAGCATCCCTGCTACTGGATAAAAGGTGTTTCCCATCCGGAGAAAATTGTATTGAACTGACTGGCATAGTATGCTCATCAATAATATGAATCAGACTATAATCTTCGAGATTGTAGATCCTTACTGTATTGTCTTTACAACCAAAAGCGACTGTTTTTTCATCCGGACTAATACTGATTACCCTGACCGTATTTGAAGAGACCTTAAATGAAAATAATAGTTTAAGGCTTTTAATATCCCAGATACTGACAGTCCCGTCTTCGGATGAAATGATCAGTTCATTTTTTGAACGGACAGATTTGATATCAAAAACCGGAAGTTTATGGTGATCTAATACAGCAACAATCTTTTGATCCTCAAAATTGAAAACATCAACCTGACCGCTACGTTCAGCAGCAAGAAGGAGTGGGGCAGAAACCGAGCAATGCAGACTGTATACCGATGATTTAACCGGAAAAAGAACCTTGATAAAGCCAGGTTTTTTTACATTCCATTCCACAACCCCTTTGTCATTTCCTCCTGTAAAGATAATCCCCGCCTTCTGAGAATTCTCTACAGTAAAAATAGGATTTTGATGCCCTGATAAGGTAGCTGTATTTTGAATCTCAATCATATTGGAAGGTACCAAAAAACTATTTTCCCGAATGTCTGCCTTCCAGGTTTTGGGCAATTTTTTCGAGACGGACATTCTTTTCTTTTAACAATACCAGAAGGTGAAACACCAAATCAGATGCTTCATTGATTAAGTCATTTTCGGTTTCATTCAGAGCAGCAATCACGGTTTCAACACCTTCTTCCCCAACCTTTTGTGCAATTTTGTTTAATCCTTTATTACGAAGCTTGTTGACATACGATCCTTCTAAAGGATTTGCATAACGATCTTCAATGATTTTCTCCAGTTCAAAAATGAAATTCTGGTTAAAAGCTGTATCGAAACAACTTCTGTTTCCTTTGTGACAAGTTGCTCCAACAGGATTTACCTTAATCAGCAGGGTGTCATTATCACAGTCCTCACTAATGGATACTACATTGAGAAAGTTTCCACTCTCTTCTCCTTTTGTCCACAAACGGTTTTTCGTTCTTGAAAAGAAAGTAACCTTATTTTCAGACAGTGTTTTCTGGTAAGCTTCTGCATTCATATAGCCAAGCATAAGTACTTCCAGTGTTTGCTCATCCTGAATAATAACAGGTACCAGGCCTTCTCCTTTATTGAAATCAATCGTCATTTTCTCCGGACTTATATTCTAACCTCGATATTATTTTGCTGCAGCACTTTTTTAAGATCGGGGATCAGAATTTCACCATAGTGAAAAACTGAAGCCGCAAGTGCTGCATCAGCATTACTTATTTTAAACACATCCACAAAGTCCTGTATATTTCCGGCGCCGCCGGAGGCAATCAAAGGAATGCTCAGTGTATCATTTATTTTCTTTAACAGGGTATTGTCAAAACCCGCTTTTGTACCATCGTGATCCATAGAAGTCAGGAGGATTTCTCCTGCGCCTCTGCTCTCTGCTTCCCTGATCCAGTCTTCGGTTTCAATTTCTGTAGCGATACGACCTCCATTCAAATGGACATAGTTTTTGCCATTGATATGTTTGGTGTCGATGGCAACTACAACGAACTGCTTACCAAAGGCCAGTGCGAGTTCATCAATGAAGGCCGGATTTCTTACAACCGCAGAATTTACAGATATCTTATCCGCTCCTGAGTTAAGAAGAATGTCGGCATCAGAAATTTCATTTATTCCACCACCAATTGTAAAGGGTATGTTTACCTGCCGGGCAACAGCTTTAACCAGTTCTACTATTGTTTTTCGCCTCTCATGCGTTGCGGTAATGTCCAGAAAAACAAGTTCATCCGCGCCCTGTTGTGAATACTGATAGGCAAGTTCAACCGGATCCCCGGCATCCCTTAAAGCAACAAAATTGACGCCCTTAACTGTGCGACCATCTTTTACATCCAGGCAAGGTATGATTCGCTTTGCCAGATCATTGCCTGCCATTAGAGCTTCAGTTTTTAGGCTTGAGGATTCCAAAACTTAGATATTTATTTAGAAACTGATTAGTGCTTTCAGATTCCAGTCCTTAATTTCCTCTATTGAAATTCTTCCTTCATAAATTGCTTTTCCAACAACACAAGACTCGACTTTGATTTTCTGCAATTCTTTAATATCCTCCATCGAACTTATTCCACCAGAGGCAATCAGTTTTATGAAAGGGGAGTGCTCAAGCAGCTTTTTATAGAGACTAACCCCGGCACCACCCAGTTTTCCATCTTTGTCGATATCAGTACAAAGAAATCTGAAAAATCCAAGATTTAAGCATTTATCAACATAATCCATCAGTTTAATAGGAGAACTTTCCATCCATCCCGAATATTTGATTACCTCATCAAGTACATCAATAGCCACCACAACCTGATCCTGACATTTCTCCTTGCCGCAAACTTCCTCACTTAATTCCTGAAGGAAATTCACATTTGTAATGGCCTGTGTTCCAACTATGACGCGGTGGACTCCTGCATCAATCAGTTCTTTCACTTTATCGATGCTTCTGATTCCACCACCATACTGGATCTTTATACTCGTCTTGTGAATAATATCAAACAAATATTTCTGATTGCTAAAATCCCCCTTGGCACCATTCAGATCAATGATATGAATAAATTCGGTACCATTAGATTTGTATTTTTCAATCATCTCCTCGAGGGTAACATCATAAAATGTTGCCTGATCGTAATCACCTTCGCGTAAACGGACAACTTTTCCGTTTAAAATATCAATAGCTGGAATTATATACATGAGTTTATGCTAAGTGTGCAAAATTTTTCAATAATTGTTCGCCGGCAATGCCGGATTTTTCAGGGTGAAACTGAACGCCATAAAAGTTATCTTTCTGTATAACAGCAGAGAATTTTATTCCGTATTCTGCTAAAGCAATCGTAAAATTAGAATTAAATTCTATATAATAGGAATGAACGAAATAAAAATGAGTTCCCGGTGCAATATCACTGAATAAAGGATTATCAGATGACTGAAAGACTTTGTTCCATCCTGTATGTGGAACCTTAATATTTAATTTGTCGCTGAAAAGCCTGGTTTTCAATGGAATAATACCTGTAAGTGCAGAATCGCCTTCTTCAGAATGAGTGGTTAGCAATTGCATTCCCACGCATATTCCAAGAACCGGTTTCCTGAGAGCAATAATAGACGGCACCAGACCTGTATCTTCCAGTTTTTGCATTGCAGAACCTGCATGGCCTACACCAGGAATAATATATCGGTCATATTTCTCAAAGTCTTCAGCTGTTTTAATCATCCCATAACTTAAGCCCAGGCGATCAAGTGCAGCGGTTAACGAAAAAATATTTCCGGCACCATAATATACTATGCCGATCATAATACTCCTTTAGTACTTGGTAATTCTGTTCCGGTAATTTGAATAGCCTGCTTAATGCTTTTTGCCAGGGCTTTAAAGCTGGCTTCAATCATATGGTGGGTATTACTCCCGTCAATAATTTTTAAGTTTAAATTCATTCCGGCATGTTCCGAGAATGATTTCATCCAGTGTTCAAACATCTCTGTGGGGAAATCACCTACATACTCCCGGTCGAATTTACCTTCATAAATAAAATAAGCGCGGTCAGAAAAATCAATGGCGCATTGAACCAGGGCTTCGTCCATAGGCAATAGGAATCCATAGCGCTCAATTCCGCGCTTATCACCCAATGCCTGTTTAAAGGCTTTGCCCAATGCAATTGCACTGTCTTCTATCGTATGGTGCTCATCAATTTCAAGATCACCTTCGACCTTCAGAGTCAGGTCAACACCAGAGTGCTTTGCCAGCTGATCGAGCATGTGATCATAGAATTTCAATCCGGTATCTATCTTATGTTCGCCATTTCCATCGAGATTCAGACTTAGTCTGATCTTTGTTTCCTTCGTATTGCGTTCAAGTTCAACCAGCCTGTCCTTTTTACCAGTTAGGAATTTGCAGATCTCCGGCCAGCTACTGCTGTTCAGGGCTGTATTTTCCAAATTCCTGTCTGAAAAATAGATAGCCTTACAACCCAGGTTTTTTGCAAGCTGAACATCTGTTTCCCGGTCTCCTTTGGAATAGGAATTATGCAGGTCAATCAGGTTGGAT
>NZ_JAUYSS010000006.1 GCF_030695525.1 Daejeonella sp.
TTTCCGCCTCAGCTGGTGCGGGCAGCATAGGCCAAGCCAAAGCATTAACTTTAATAGCATCAGGTGCAGCGGCGGCATTTTGCTACTTTTCTGCTGCAGGAAAAGTAGAGAGAAAATTATGAGATTTGATTTTTAATCTTACGATTTCAATTTCCCCGGACACTAGTAGTTGAGAATTGACAGTTGATAATTCAGAGAATTTCTTATTTCAATTTCCTCAAATTCAGTTCTCTGTTTTCTGTTACAACTTTCTGTTAAAAGAATATCTTGTTGTTCCAGTTACCTGATAACAGCAAACTGACAACACACCTTTATAGTTTCCTGCTTTCTTCCAGTAATCTTGCTTTATCAACAGGAACTACGCCAACATGTTCGCAAACGAGGCCTCCTGCCAGGTTGGCTATTTCTGAGGCTTTAAATTCATTCAGACCGGCTGCAAGGCATAGTGTTGCCGTTGCGATTACAGTATCTCCTGCGCCGGATACATCGGCAATATCACGTTTATGTGCAGGAATATGACGCTGCCCCTGCTCAGAGCTGATATATACACCTTTCTCTGATAGAGTGAGCATTACTGCTCTGGCTCCTAGCTGTGTCTTCAATTTGCTGATTGCATTTTCTACCTGAACGGCCTTTGAGGGATCAATGGCTATTTTAAGGCCATCTTCCAACTCCTTTAAATTTGGTTTGAACAAATGGACACCTTTGTAAAAAAGAAAATTTCGTTTCTTTGGGTCTACAACAGTAATTATTCCCTTTTGATTTGCAAGTTTTACCGTTTCATGAATCAGTTTTTCAGTAATTAAACCTTTGTCATAATCTTCAAAGATAATGGCATCAATTTTTTGTTCGGACAGATTGTTTTTGATCATTTCAATCATCAACTCTGTTTCTGCTTCAGAGATATTTTCATCGGTTTCTTCATCTACCCGAACAATTTGCTGATTGTGAGCAATGATTCTGGTTTTAACTGTAGTAGACCGATTTTTGATCTTCAATATCCCCTGTTCTGAAAGTTTTTGATTCCTGAGCAGCAACAGAAATTCTTCACCTTCTTGATTATCGCCAATGACTGCACAAATGAAAGGCTTTCCACCAAGTGACTGAACATTCAGGGCAACGTTAGCTGCTCCACCAAGTCGGTTTTCTTTATTACTTACTTTTACAACCGGGACAGGTGCCTCAGGCGAGACACGTTCAACCTTCCCCCAGATATAACTATCCATCATCACATCTCCAATGATCATAATATTCAATGAGTTGAACTTTTCGAAGATATCTGTCATTGGGGATATGAAATGTAAAACCGGGTGATTAGCCCGATATTAAGAGCAAATTACTATTTTAAAGCGCCTAAAGCAGCTTTTATACGTTTCATGGCTTCGATTAGCTTGTCGTTTGCCGCTGCATATGAAAGCCTGATTGAATTTGGATCTCCGAAAGAATCGCCGCTCACTGTAGCAACATGTCCTGTATTTAACAGGTAAAGTGAAAGATCTTCAGCATTTTTGATTACTTCACCATCAGGTGTGGTTTTTCCAAAGAATGAGCTAACCTCAGGGAAGAAGTAAAAAGCACCTCCCGGTAGGTTGACTTTTAAGCCCGGGATATCTTTCAATAAACCATAAACAAGATCACGTCGTTCTTTAAACACAGTTCTCATTTCATGGATGGTATCAAGTCCTCCGGCATACGCAGCAATACCTGCCTTTTGGGTGATTGAACAGGTTCCTGAAGTGATTTGGCTTTGCAGCTTGTCGCATGCATTCGCAATTTCTTTACTGCTTACAGAATAACCGATTCTCCATCCGGTCATTGCATATGCCTTTGAAAGTCCGTTGATAATGATTACACGGTCTTTAACAGAAGGGAATTGTGCAATAGTTTCATGCGCATTCAGGAAGTTGATATGCTCATAAATCTCATCAGAAATGATATATATATTAGGATGTTTTTCGAAAACCTTCACTAAACCAGCAAGCTCTTCGCGGGTGTAAACGCTGCCTGTTGGGTTGTTTGGTGAGGAGAACATGAATAATTTTGTTTTCGGAGTGATTGCAGCCTCGAGTTCTTCAGGTGTAATTTTAAAATCACTCTCCAGAGTGGTGTTGATGAATACAGATTCACCTTCTGCCAGCTTTACAAGCTCAGAATATGATACCCAGTAAGGTGTAGGGATGATCACTTCATCTCCCGGATTTACTACACAAAGAATCGCATTGGCAAGTGATTGTTTAGCACCTGTTGATACAACAATCTGGTCGAAATCATAATCCAGATTGTTTTCACGCTTCAGTTTTGCTGCAATTTCCTTACGAAGTTCAGGATAGCCCGCAACCGGAGTGTAATAAGAAAAGTTCTTGTCAATAGCCTCTTTGGCTGCTGCTTTAACAAAGTCCGGAGTGTAAAAGTCTGTTTCACCTAAACTTAGACTGATAACGTCTACTCCCTTTGCTGCTAATTCCCGGCCCATTTTTGCCATTTTAATCGTGGCAGACTCGGATAAGTTGTTAATTCGGTTTGATAATGTGCTCATAATTAACGCAAATATATGAACATGACCATCCAATGCAAATATTAAAGATAAATGAAGCTTATATTTCGACATTTATAACAAATGCTCTGTTGTATTATATATTTTTGCTCTTAAATATCTCTGGTTTGCAAGCTCAAAAAAAAATTATTTTAATATCCCTGGTCATCGGTATTTTGCTGATGCTTGCAAAGTTTACAGCTTATTTTATTACTTCATCCAATTCAATATTAACAGATGCAGCCGAAAGTATCGTTAATATCCTGGCCGGACTATTTGCATTTTACAGTATTTATGTAGCAGCTCAGCCCCGTGACTCCAATCATCCATATGGTCATGGTAAAGTCGAGTTCTTTTCAGTGTTTATTGAAGGAAGCCTCATTGTAATTGCCGGAATCCTGATTAGTTTTAAATCGGCCTATAATCTTTTTTATCCTCATGAGATCAAGGATCTTATGGATGGTACAATAATCATAGCCGTAGCAGGACTGATCAATTACGGCTTAGGTTATTACCTGGTTGCTCAGAGTAAAAAGCTCAATTCATTGACATTATATGCCGACGGGAAGCATTTACAGACCGATGCATACACGAGTGTTGGGATCGTGGCAGGATTGATTCTGATTTATATTACCGGTCTGACATATCTCGATAGTATACTTTCGATACTGATTGGGTTTTACATTATTTACAGTGGGTATAAACTCGTTCGCAAATCTGTTTCAGGTTTAATGGATGAGTCTGATTTCGATACCGCTGATGAAATCATCGCAATACTTAACCAACACCGTAAAGAATCATGGATTGATATGCACAATCTTCGCACCCAGCGTTATGGACCTGATTTGCATATTGACTGTCATATTACGCTGCCTTATTATTTTAACCTCTGTAAAGTTCATGAGGAAGTTTCGGAAGTAGATAAGCTGGTTAACCATAAGGCTAATTCCACTATGGAATTTTTTATACATGCTGACCCCTGTATGCCAGAGTGTTGCCATTATTGCAGAATGCCTGCCTGTGAGGTAAGATCAGAGGATAAGCGTATCGATATATTATGGACCACCGAAAATGTGACCAGAAATCAAAAACATTTTACTAAGGATGTATAATTTTAATGTTCGGGTTTATGGCTTGCTGATCAATGATCAGAATCAGATTTTATTGAGTGATGAAGAAGAATATGGCTTCAGGTTCTGTAAGTTCCCGGGTGGCGGTCTTGAGTATGGTGAAGGCCTTATTGATGCTTTGAAGAGAGAGTTTATGGAAGAGTGCCATGTAGATGTGGATATAATCGCGCATTTTTATACTACTGATTTTTATATTCAATCAGTATTTAATGATAGTCAGGTGATCAGTGTTTATTATATAGTTAGACCAAATTCAGTATTGCAACTTGATTTTCGGGATGTACCGTTTGATTTTGATAGTGAAGGGGATCTTTTGCAGGCTTTCCGATGGAAGAATCTGAATGAAATTGGAATACAGGATGTTACTTTTCCAACCGACCAGCGGGTTGTAGAATTATTGAAAGAGAAATGGCCCAAAAATCTTTAGTTGAACGCGACAGGGACCTGATCTGGCATCCCTACACGCAAATGCGGAATGCAGCATCTCCAATCCCCATTGTTAGGGGAGATGGGGTATACCTTATTGCAGAGGATGGTAAAAAGTACATTGATGCCGTTTCATCCTGGTGGGTTAATATTCATGGACATTCACATCCTTACATCGCACAGAAAGTTGCTGAGCAACTCGGCCGACTAGAGCATGTGATCTTTGCAGGCTTTACACATCCCGGTGCAGTCGAACTTGCTGAGCGCCTCATAGAGATTCTTCCATCTGGTCAGTCAAAGGTCTTTTATTCTGATAATGGCTCAACTGCAGTTGAAGTGGCCTTGAAAATGTGTTTTCAATACCGGAGTAATCTGGGGGATCCAAGAACCAAAGTTCTGGCTTTTAACAACTCTTACCATGGAGATACATTCGGTGCAATGGCAGTCAGTTCCAGGAGTGCATTTACGCGGCCTTTTGAAAAATTATTATTTGAGGTTGAATTCATGGATGTTCCGAATGCCGGAAATATTGAAATCCTTAAAGAATATATTTCAGGGATCGCTTCTGATCTGGCAGCATTTATTTTTGAACCTCTTGTACAGGGTGCAGGAGGAATGCAAATGTATGAAGCCCGGTATTTGGATGAACTGATCCTGCATTGCAGGAAAAATGGAATATTAACTATTGCTGATGAAGTGATGACTGGCTTTGGCCGTACCGGAAAGCTGTTTGCTTCCGATCATCTTTCTGAGCAGGCTGACCTGATGTGTTTTTCAAAAGGGTTGACAGGAGGAACAATGGCCCTGGGATTAACTACTTGTACTTCAGATATATACAATGCGTTTCTTTCTGATGATAAACTGAAGACATTGTTCCATGGACACTCATTTACCGCCAATCCGGTTGCATGCTCAGCAGCTCTGGCCAGTCTTGATCTCTTACTCGATAATGAAACAATGAAGAATATTGAGAGGATTACCCAGAGTCATTATGAATTTCTTAATAAAATTAAAGACCATCCAAAGCTTAAAAATATCCGGCAAACGGGTACTATTCTTGCTATGGAATGGGAGAGCACTGGTGAAACATCCTATTTTAATAATTTAAGGGATAATCTATATAACTTTTTTCTGGATCAGGGTATAATTCTTCGCCCCCTTGGCAATATTATATATGTACTACCACCATACTGTATTAGCCCTGATCAATTGAACTATGTATATTTAAAAATTGAAGAGGCATTGGAGCGATTTTGAGCTTCAAGCTTAATTTAATACAAATTGCTTTGTTGCGGTAGGAAATTGTTAATATTCAAGGTATTGTCTGAAAACTTCCTGCATATAAGCTTTCCCATGGCTTGTCAGTACAGAATCTGCATTCGGGTTTATTGGATTTTTTCTCAGAATAATGTTCTTGCCAATATTATCAAATGAAATAATCTGCTCATTGTTTGCAAATCCAAATCCATTATCCCAGTTGAAAAATGCGAATCCGGCTGTACCCGGATTCAGTAAATCCTTACTCCAGACAAAGCGTTTTGAGTCAATTTTTAATTGACTAAGCAAAGTTGCTGCAAGATCAGTTTGGTTTCCAATTTTAGTAATCCGGGTACCTTTAAATTCAGGCTTAATCACTTCCCCAAAGTAGAGAAGGGGAATGCGGTAACGTTCCGGATCATATTCCATAAGATTGCCGGGAATACGGTGGCCATGGTCAGAAATGATCACAAAAAGTGTGTTTTTATACCAGCTTTTTTGTTTGGCTTCATGGATGTAAGCACCCAAACAGGAATCGGTATAAAATGTAGTACTCCTGAATTTTGAATCTACATCATCTCCTTTGAAATGAGGTTCTGAAGAAAGTTCAAATGGTTCGTGGTTAGTTAAAGTAAGGATGGTGGTAAAGAAAGGTTGTTTAGCATGATCCAAATCGGCGAGGTTTTTTGAGAATACTTTATCGTCATAAGTGCCCCATTTTGAATTCATATCTTTCATATCAAATGAATGCTGGTCTACCATTTTTTGATACCCATGACTCAAAATATAAGATTTCATATTAAAGAATTCACTCTCTCCTCCATAATAAAAAGAGCTTGAATAGCCATTTTTAACAAGTTCCTGTGAAATTGACGGAAGCCTCTCCTGTTTATCATTCTGCTTCATGATGCTTCGGATGGCCTGAGAAGGGAAAGCGCTTAATATTGCTACCACTCCCTTATCTGTTCTGCCCGATGCAGCATAGATATTCTCAAACAATATACCTTCGGCAACCAGCTTTTTAAAATTCGGACTAACACCTTTTTCTCCTCCCAGATCTTCCACCAACCTTGATGTAAAGCTCTCGAGTATAATGAATACAATATTCGGACGTTCTGTGTTTATGACCTGGGTTGTGGGTGGAGAGGGTTCTTTAAAGAGGCCGGCCACAATCTTCTTCGCGTCTTCCTCATGGTAATAATTATATGGATTTTCATTCCCAAACTTATTGTTAAGAATATCCTGAATTAGATTCCACTCTGTATTTACTGCAGCATGATTTAAAACAGGTTCTTCTGAAAAATAAGACATGCTCTGGTTGATGGGTGAAAGTTGCCATCCCCCCCTTATTGCGAGAAATAATGTGCTTAAAACTAAAAAGCTTATAATCAGCCTGATCCCCATATATTTAGCCCTATCGGCAATTTTATACAGAATGACTTTAGAACTGAGATAAACAGAAAAAATCATATAAGCAAATAAGATGCTGAACATTAGGATGACCGGAGATGATGAAGTTGAGGCAATTGCTTCTTTTGGAGCACTAATCGCCATGTCGAGCGCCCTGAAATTGATTTTGGAACCCCATTCCCTGTACAGATTTAGATTACTAATCCCAATAATTGAAAATAGCAGAACAAAAAACACCACATAGGCTTTAGCTATTATTTTTGGGAACCTTACAGAAGGCAGAAAAAGAAGTGTAATATAAACAAGGGCAGGGATTGCCGAAATATAGGCGGCCATAGAGAAGTCAAGTCTCAAAGCATGCCAGAAAGTGCTGATAATTTCATTAATCCCCAAGTATGAAATTCTTTCTGAATAATAAATTAGAAATATAAGTCTCTCGAGGAAGAAAAAAATGATCCAGAACAGGAAATACCGGCCAAAAACAAGAAAGCTTTTTAACATCAGCGCAAGTTATAAAAAACGCCGAATGTTAAAAAGCTTTAAACTTTGGGTTAATTAAACTTAGGTGTTGCTTTATCTTCCACCCTGCATCTGCATTAACTGATCTAAAGTAATCTCCTCATAATCTTTTGTCGCGCTGAAAGTGCCAGCAGGTACCGGACCCTGGGTGATTTCTTTCACTACCGCATTTACGCTAAGGCCGTTCATATAAGACGTGAATTCTAACGGAAATCCGTATTCTTTAGCATAAAAACGGCTTAAGGAATTAGGTGTGATCTCAACATCTTTTGTAAACCATGCTTCAGAGTTTTGATTGCTTTTCTTTTCATTAACTTCATGTTTCATGGCGGTATAACCTGCAATCTTTTTTGTTTCTGTTCCTGGTTTTATAATTAATTCTGGCAAATTTGCTGCTATTCTTTCCTGGTCTGCCGGACTAAAGATGACAGAGAACTTTTTCCCCATCATTGGTATATTTAATAGGAGACGCTCATATTCCTTATTGAAATTGATGATATTGGTACTACTATAAATTGCAGATTCAGTTTTTAAGCTGGATGAATCCCCTTTAAAATACACCTTAATTTCAGCCGGGAAGCTGCTGGCCATAGCTTGCATCTGCTCAGGTAATTTCCATTCCACTGAGTAAATAATAATGCCCTCAGCTATTTTATTGCTTTGTGCGAAAACGATTGTTCCTATGAGTAACAAAGCGAGACTTAAAATTATTTTTTTCATGATTATAAATTGATCTGATAAAGAGAGCAATAATTCCGGATTTTGTTACAATCGACCGTTTAATAATTCAATTTGCCGCTTCCTTCCTCTATTCTTAATTTGATTATAATGAAATACATCTGCCTGATCAGTATTTTATTCCATTATTCTCTAAGTGCTCAAATTAACCCCGGTTCCAGATCAATAGCAATGGGATCAGCAGGTACAGCATTACAGGATGTATGGTCAATACAGCAAAATAGTGCTGGTGCCGCAAACATTGATCGCCCAATATTTGCGCTGGCATATGAACAGCATTTTTTAGACTCTGAACTAAGTACTCAAAGTGCAGTTTTTGGATTGCCTGTAAAGAATCATGTTTGGGGTCTTAGCTTTCAACGCTATGGAATCACTGAATACCTGGAACAAACTGCCGGGCTTGCACTTTCCAGAAGTTTTTCTGCAGCACTTTCTATATCGCTATCCATTAAATATCATCAGGTCAGCATACCAGGCTATGGTAATGGTAAAGCTTTTTCTGTGGATGCAAGTATGCAATATAGTCTGAACGAAAGAATCCGTCTCGGCAGCTATATATACAATCCCGGCCAGAGCAGAATTCATGAATATTCAGGTTCTCATATCCCTTCAGGGATTTCTGTTGGAATGGCGTTCAATTTAAGTGATAAGGTTTTGTTTGTCAGTGATCTGAATAAGAAGCTGGATTTTGGAATGAATATCAGGATGGGGATTGAATATCAAATTATTAAGCGGTTTTATTTACGGGGCGGGATAAATTCAAATCCAATTAAACAGACAGGGGGATTCGGATTAATATTCGGAAGGTTTACAGTGGATGCAGCTATATCATCGCATCCGATACTTGGGTATTCTCCAAATTTATCTTTTAACTATGAATTCTGACTACAGAGCGATTTATATGATGGTTTTGCTTTGTCTAATTCTGCGCATTCCCACTTACCCTCAGGTTCAGAATGATGATCTGATAGAACAAATACTGGAATCCATGGCTCCTGACCTTTCTGAGGATCACGATTATTCAGAAATTTCGGATCGGTTAAATCATTACAGAAGATCTCCTATCAATATTAATCTGGCAAGTAAGGATCAATTGCAGGAGCTATTCTTTATTTCTCCGATTCAGATCCACTCCATACTTAGCCACAGGGAAGAACAGGGGCTGTTTATGGATGTTCTTGAGTTACAGAGTGTACCCGGATTTGATCCTCAGACACTAAGCTGGCTTTTAAATTTCATCGTTGTATTGCCCCCCGGACAGTTCACCTCTTTATCCTTTAAAAAGGTATTTATGAATGCCGAACATGACTTAATGTTGAGGTTTGGACAAGTTTTAGAGAAGCAATCCGGGTATGCATCATCAAAATTATTAGAAAATGGAATATATGCAGGCTCAGCAATGCGGATGTTTGCCAGATATCGATTTAACTTCTCGAATATATTTTTTGCTTCAGTTAATTTGGAGAAAGATGCCGGTGAGCCTTTATCATTCAGCAATGGAGGCCGGGGTTTTGATTTTTATTCAGCAAATATTTCATATAAAGGAACCGGGATAATCAGAAAAGTAATTGCTGGTGATTATGCCCTGCAGTTTGGACAGGGATTGAGCATGTGGGCCGGAGCAGGATTTGGCAAAGGAGCAAACCTGGGTACAATTGCAAAACAGGACCTGGGCCTTAGACCTTACAGTTCAGTAAATGAATCCTTATTCATGCGTGGCATCTCAGCTACATTTGGGTTAAGGAAATTTTTATTTACGCCATTTTATTCAGGAAGAAGACTTGATGCTGGAAAGGCTGATTCAAATATGGAGATCAGTTCACTGCAGATAAGTGGTTTGCACCGGACAAAAACTGAGATTTTTAATAAAAATGCTGTATCACAGCGCGTATATGGTGCTAATGCTCAATACCTTAACAGGGATTTGAATGTAGGATTGACAGCTTATTTTACCCGCTTCAGTATTCCGTTTGCAAACGGGAAGGCACTTTATCAGCAGTATAATTTCAAAGGTGAGACCCTCAACAATTTGAGCCTGAATTACAGTTATACATTTAAGAGTTCCTATGTTTTTGGTGAGGTGGCCCATAGTTTAAATTCCGGTTTTGCCTTTATAAATGGTTTAATCAGCAGTATAGCTTCCCCAGTCTCTTTGGTAATGTTCTATCGTAATTATGAAAAAGATTATCATTCATTTTTTAACCAGGGCATTGCCGAAGCCTCAAATGCGGTTAATGAGCGAGGGTTTTATTCAGGTCTGGCCATCAAGTTTAACAAGGGTTTGGAACTTTATACCTATTCAGATTTTTTCAGGTTTCCCTGGTTAAAATTCAGGGCCGATGCTCCTTCTTCTGGTTATGAATTCTTTACGCAAATCAGTTATACACCCGACAAGCTTTTTAAGCTTACTGGCAGGTTCAGGCAACAGATCAGGGAAGAGAACGCTGAAGATTCCGGATCAGGATTGGAAATCGTGGATAAGCAGGATTTAAGGCTTGAGCTATCTTATAAGATCAGTCATAATTTTTCTATCAGGAACCGTGCAGAAATTGTTCGTTATCGCAAGGGTATTCTGAATCCGGAATTTGGTTTTCTGAGTTTTCAGGATATTATCTACGAGCCTTTGGGTTCAAAAATTTCAGGGAATGTTCGTTTTGCAATTTTTGAAACCTCCGGGTTCAATACAAGGATCTATTCTTATGAGAATGATGTTTTGTACTCTTATTCCGTTCCTGCCTACCAGGGGAAGGGGATCAGGTTTTATTTCAATGGCAGATATAAGATATCAGGCAGTACTGATCTCTGGTTTCGGTATGCTTTAAGCAGCTACCATGGCCAGGAAACAGTTGGAAATGGGGGAGACCTGATTAATGGCAATAAGCGTTCTGATATCAGGGTACAGTTGCGTTTTCAGTTCTGATTATGTTCTACACAGGAGAAGTTCCTTTCGTTCGATTTCTTATACCCATAATAGTTGGGATAATTTCAGCAAGATTATTTGCGCATCCTTTCTTCATCAACTCTGGGTTAGGGTTTTGTCTCTTCACGCTTTGCATTTTCCTGTTTCTGCTTATTAAATATAAACGGTTTTCCCTTTTCAGAATGGCATGGATTTTTGGTTTGATCATTCATTTATTCCTCTATATTCTCAGTTTCAGCCTTACTGTATATTACTCAGATCGGTTTGACCCACTAAGATTCAACAATTTTAAAACAGACTTATTAATTCTTAAGGTTCAAACTGAACCTAAATTAACCAATGCTACTTTTCGTTTTGAGGGTGAAGTGATTGGAGTTTATACTCAGGATACTGTTAAACAGAGCAGCGGAAAAATATTGATCTCACTTGAAGCAGATTCTAACATTAACTACCTGCCAGATTACGGGGATATTTTGCTGATTCCTGCATTATATCATGCCCTCGAACCCCCTTACAATCCCGGGGAGTTTGATTATAAGGCATTTATGGAAAACAGGCAGATTTACTTTCAATCTTTTGTTCCCTCAGATCAATTTCAGGTGTTGGCGCGCGATGCAGGTAATCCTGTGATATCATTTGCTTTGTCTTTAAGAAGGGAACTGATTGGTAAGTACAATAACTATCTGCCTGATCCGGATGCGGCGGCTTTGGCATCGACTTTAATTTTAGGGTATCGGGCAGATTTGAATAAGGATGTCATAGAGGCCTATTCAAAAACTGGAACTATGCATGTTTTATCAGTGTCGGGAATGCATGTAGGTATCGTATTTCTTGTATTGTCAGTTTTACTCAGGCCAATGGATAAAAGCAAACCTCTGATTTTAATACGAATTCTGTTCATCCTTTCTGCAATCTGGTTCTATGCCCTGATTAGTGGTTTTTCATCACCTGTTTGCCGGGCTGCATTAATGATCAGCTTTGTGGTAATTGGAAAAGCACTAAAAAGAAATCAGAACTCCTATAATTTGATTGCAGTTTCAGCATTTTTCCTGCTTTTATATAACCCGTTTTATCTCTTTGATGTAGGATTTCAGCTTTCTTACCTGGCTGTTTGCGGACTGGTTTACTTCCATCCTAAATTGTATCACACCTTGTATTTCAGAAACAAGTTTATCGATTATGTATGGAGTTACTCCGCCCTGTCTGTGGCTGCCCAGTTAGCCACTTTCCCACTGAGTTTATATTATTTTCATCACTTTCCGCTATATTTCCTGATCAGTAATTTGCTTATTGTTTTACCTGTTACAATCATTATGTATACAGGGATTTTGCTTCTCGCCATTCCATTTAAACTTCTGCTTGTCCCAATTGGAATTTTTTTGAGTGAATTAATTCATCTCACAAATAATACTCTATTCCGGATAGAGAATCTGCCTTATGCAAGCCTCTCGGGATTATGGATCAATGGCATTCAACTTTTTCTGGTTTGCACTCTGATTCTAACTCTGTCCCTTGGGGTAAAATTCAGATTAAAAAGCTTAATGATTTCAACAGTAATACTTTTTCTGATCCTTCAAATAAGCTTTTCAATGGATCGGATTCTGAATTATAGAAAGGAAGAATTGATATTTTTTAGTCTTAGAAATAAATCCGCCATTGCTTATACCAAAAGAACTAAAAGCATAGTTCTGGCAGATTTCGAGTCTACAGACAGGACGTATTCTTATTCCATTAAGCCAGCATTGGAAAGCCGTGGAAGTCCTGAAATCCACTTGCTGGATATTGAAAGCCAGTTTAAAACCAATTCATACTGGTCGGATTCCAATTTTATGCAATTTGGAAATTTCAGGGTGTTAAGATGGGACAGAAAAATCAGCTTACCCAATATGGGTAAAAGATTGAAGGTAGATATTCTTGTTTTGAGTCAAAATCCGGTTCAGGATTTAGAAGATATCAATGCTATTGTTGAGTTTAAGAAAGTTCTGATCGACCCGACCAATACTGATTATAAGATTAAATTCTGGCTAGCAGAAGCTGCAAAATTGAATCTTTCCGTGTATGTTTTGAAGAATTCACCTGCTTATATTATCAAACTATAGTAATTTGGGTTAATTTTGATCAGATCAGGTCCGATTATTTACACAGGGAATCAACAATGGAATTGCTGGAATATTATACAACTGATAGGATAGGGAATATTACAATTAACCGGCCTGAGAAGCGAAATGCTTTAAATCCGGAACTTGTATTGTCACTGACAAATGCTTTTAAAGCTGCTATTGATGATGAAGATGTTAAGGTCATTATACTTAAGGCCAATGGAGAAGTATTTAGTGCCGGCGCCGATTTGGATTACCTGAAACATCTACAGACTAATACTGAAGAGGATAATTTGAAAGATACCAATCTGTTGAAAGATCTTTTTTTATTAATATACAAGTCCCCAAAACTGGTAATTGCGCAGGTTGAAGGCCATGCTATAGCCGGGGGCTGCGGACTGATATCAGTGTGTGATCTGGTATTCTCAGTCCCCGAAGCAAAATTTGCTTATACTGAGGTTAGGATTGGTTTTATCCCCGCTCTCGTTACCTGTTTTCTGCTTAGAAGACTAGGCGAAGGAAGAGCAAAGGAATTATTGCTTAGCGGAGAACTAATTGATGCTCAAACTGCTTCTAATTATGGATTGATCAATTTTATTTGTCCTAAAGCAGAAATTGCTGCACTGGTAAAGGCCTATGCGCAAAAATTTGTTGAATCTGTTTCTGCAAATTCTGTAGCGCTTGGAAAAGCACTCATTAACTCTGTTCAGGATCTTTCCCTGGAAGACAGTTTGAATTTAGCCGTAAAGATGAACGTAGAAACCCGTTCATCTGTTGATTGTAAAAAGGGAATTTCTGCCTTTTTAAATAAAGAGAAGCTGAAGTGGTAAAACCTGAAACTAAACCATCAATGATGCAATCCGGAGGAAAGGAAAAAAAGACTTACGAGATATTTTTGATTGGTGATACTGGAAATGTGGCCAGACATGGGCCTGATCCCGTCCTGGAAATGATGCGATCTCATTTCGATACAGATCAACATTCTGCGGTTATCTTTCTTGGAGATAATATCTATCCTAAAGGCTTACCTCCGGAAGGTGCTATTCTTCGAAAAGATGCAGAGAATGCATTAATTGCGCATAAAGAAGCCTTGAAGGATTATCATGGTAAGGTGCTGTTTATTTCAGGAAATCACGACTGGAACAAAGGACGGGAAGGCGGCTATGAATATATTTTAAGGCAGGAGAAATACCTCGAAAAGCTATTTGGTAAGACGGTAATGTATCCTACTAATGGTTGCCCGGGTCCAACAGAGATCAATGTAAATCCGAATGTGACCCTTGTGCTGATAAATACCCAATGGTGGCTTCAACCTGGTTTCAGACCCATCGGGCAAAGTTTTGGCTGCAGGGTAGAATCGGAGGAAGATTTTTTTAAACATTTGATTACAATCCTTGAAAATAACAAGGATAAGCGAGTAATCATTGCCGGACATGCACCTGTTTACAGCTATGCTATCCATGGCGGCCGGTATAAGTTAAGACATCACTTATTCCCTTTTACCATTTTCCATCGCAAAGCATATTTCCCTCTGCCTATTCTGGGTTCGTTATTGCCTATTTACCGAAAGTATTTTGGGGCAAAAGAAGATATTGCCCATCCACGTTACAGGCATTTGCGGCATCGTCTCATTGAGATATTTAAAAGTCATCCGGGCATTATTTATGTCTCCGGACATGAGCATAATCTTCAGCATATTGCAAAAGATCATAATCATTATATAGTCAGCGGAGCCGGCTCGAAACTTAAATATGTTTTACAGACAGGGAAAAACCTCAAATTTGGAATGAAAGCAAAAGGATTTTTTAAATTAAAGTTTGAAAATAATGGCTCAGTTTATATTTCAGCCTGGGTAATTGATCACAATGCTGAAATGGGGAAAATGGTTTATGATTTTAAGATCGACTAGGGAACTTTAACAAGGAGTGCTTTGTGTAAACATTCAATTGATATTTCCTTTACTTTACCCAGAACCTCGCCATCTACCTGAAGTGTTGTTTTTCTACTGCTGATAACTTGTGCTTTAACACAACTGATGATCTCCACATAATCCGAAGTGTGCAATTTATTCATAAACATTTTCCAGGTAATCGATAAAAGCTTGATTGGTGGAAAAGGCTTGATGATTACAAGTTCAAATTTACCATCGTCGAGGATTCCTTTTGGATTGATTACTGCTCCGGTACCATATTGTGAAGCATTGGCGAAGGTAATGGAAACACCTTTTCTTCGGATTGTTTTACCATCGCAGGATATATTGAATACATATTTTTTAAGCAGAAACATTTCTCCGAAAAGGTGCCTGGCATAAGTCAGAATGCCTCTTTTTGGATCTTTTTCAAAACGCTTTACTACTCTTGCATTCAGACCGACATCTGCCAGATGGATACAAATCCTGTCGTTGATCTTAATAAGATCAATGGCCTTTGTTTTTCCTTTAACCAGGATTTCTAAAGCGCTTTCAGTTTTACCCTGAATATGCAACTCCTTTGCCATCCCATTTGCAGAGCCTTGTGGAATAATTGCAAGAGGAATCCCTGTATGTGCAAGTATTCCTGCCATTAGATTTATGGTTCCATCACCACCTGCGGCCGCAACAATGTCAGGTTTATATTGATTAATAGTGTTGGAAATTCGTTCTTTATCATCACCACTCATTATAATGAGCTGATAATCAAATCCGTCAGTTTCTGATTGCCAGGAAATTAGCTTTTTAAGGTTTCTCTCTCCACCATGACCTGATTTGGGATTTATGACGAACAATATCCTTAAAGGAGTTGCTGGAGATTTTTTCTGCCCTGGCATAATCAAAGTTGTTCCTTTACCTCAAGCAGAAATTGTTTCAGGCGCTCCAGAGAGTCAATTACCTTTTGGTTCTCTTTTACTTCAGCCTTATTGCTACGCAGATAATCTTTAGCACCCTGAAGAGTGTAGCCCTTTTCTTTCACAAGATTGAATATAATCTTCAGATTCTCAACATCATCGGCACTGAACAGGCGATTTCCCTTTTTATTTTTCTTAGGCTGGAGAATCTCAAATTCCCGTTCATAAAAACGAATCTGGGATGCATTAACATCAAACATTCGGGTCACCTCACCCATACTGTAGTATAATTTTGTAATGTCGCGCTCTTTGTAAGGCATGCCAATGATTTTGCTTTTGTAAAACTACTAAATTTGAATCGAAGCAATAAAAATTAATATGCTTTGAATAATGATAACGCATAAATGCCCAAAGCATTACTCGCAGGCTATTTCATATTCTCTCCATAAAAAACACATATCTGTATTATATTTGCAGAATAGCTAATCAGGATGACCACCAAAGAGATAAGACAGGGTTTTTTAGATTTTTTTGCCGCCAAAGGACACCATATTGTGCCATCAGCACCTATTGTTGTAAAGAATGACCCTACACTGATGTTTACCAATGCGGGGATGAATCAGTTCAAGGATTTGTTCCTCGGTCAGGCAGCAATAAAATACCCAAGGGTGGCTGATACCCAACGTTGTTTACGGGTTTCGGGCAAGCATAACGACCTTGAGGAAGTAGGAATAGACACCTATCATCATACTATGTTTGAGATGCTTGGCAACTGGAGTTTTGGCGATCCTGCCAATCCTGAAGGCGGGTATTTTAAAAAGGAGGCCCTGGCCTGGAGCTGGGAACTTTTAACTGAAGTATATAAAATACCCAAGGACAGGCTTTACGTCAGCGTTTTTGCGGGAGATAAGAATGAAGGGCTTCCAAAAGATCAGGAAGCCTATGAGATATGGAAACAGTATGTTTCTGAAGATCGTATCCTTCTGGGCAATAAGAAAGATAACTTCTGGGAGATGGGGGAAACAGGCCCCTGCGGACCATGTTCTGAGATTCATGTGGATATGCGCCCGGATGCTGAACGTCTTAAAATAGATGGCAGTAAACTGGTCAATCAGGATGATCCACAGGTTATTGAAATATGGAATAATGTCTTCATGCAGTTCAATCGCCTGAAAAATGGTAGTCTGGAAAAACTTCCAGGCCAGCATGTGGACACAGGTATGGGACTGGAACGCCTGATAAGGGTAGTTCAGAATAAATCATCCAATTACGATACCGATCTGTTCCAACCGATGATTCAATTTATTTCAGAAAAATCACGTATGCCCTATGTTGGAAATTCAGTCCCCGGAGGGGAAGGATGGGGTGCATCAGTGGCTATGCGTGTGATGTCTGATCATATCCGCGCAATCAGTTTTTGCATTGCCGATGGTACATTACCATCTAATAATAAGGCGGGATATGTGGTCAGAAGAATACTCAGAAGAGCGGTTAGGTATGCGTATACTTTCCTTGACCTGAAGGAAGCATTTTTAAATGAGCTAGTTCCAATCCTGGCCGATCAGTTCGACGGAATATTTCCTGAGTTAAAAAAGCAGCAGGATTTTGTTCAAAAGGTGGTTCTGGAAGAAGAATTGTCATTTTTGAGGACTTTAGCTACCGGAATTCATCGTTTTGAACGTTTTGAAACCGATGATCAGATCATTAATGGAGAATTTGCCTTTGAACTTTATGACACTTTTGGATTTCCGATTGACCTGACCGAACTAATGGCCCGGGAAAAGGGCTGGACAGTTGATATGGAGGGATTTGAAGTAGAGCTTCAGAAGCAAAAAGCCCGTTCCAGAGCTGCAACAGCAATTGATACCGGCGACTGGCATATCATCAATGAGGAAGAGGAAGTTGAATTTATCGGTTATGATGAACTGGAAACGGAATGTAAAATTCTGAGATATCGCAAGGTGACAGCCAAAGGAAGGGATCAGTACCAAGTAGTATTAAACCGGACTCCATTCTATGCAGAAAGCGGGGGACAGGTTGGTGATACCGGGAAACTTGAAGACCGATCACGTTTATTTGAATACCCGGTTACAGATACTAAAAAGGAAAACGGACTGATTGTTCATTTTATGGACGAAATGCCGGATGAACTTTCCGGATTGTTTTATGCTGTGGTAGATCAGCAGAAGAGAACAGCAACAGAAAATAATCATTCCGTGACCCATCTGTTGCATGCAGCATTGAAGCAGGTTTTGGGTGATCATATAAATCAAAAAGGTTCATTGGTTAATCCGGAATATCTGCGATTTGATTTTTCACATTTTTCAAAGCTTACTGAACGTGAACTATCAGAAGTTGAAGGTATTGTGAATCGTAGGATTCGTGAAAATATACTCTTAAAAGAAGAGCGGAACGTTCCTTATCAAAAAGCTATTGACTCTGGTGTCACTGCTCTTTTTGGTGAAAAGTACGGAGATTATGTTCGGGTGATCACTTTTGATGATCATTTTTCAAAAGAACTTTGCGGTGGGACACACGTTAAATCGAGCGGACAGATCGGCTATTTTAAGATCATTTCTGAAAGTGCGGTAGCTGCCGGTGTCAGAAGGATTGAAGCGATTACCGCTGAGATCGCTGAGAATTATATTAATACTCAGAACGAGCAGATAAAGGGATTAAAAGACCTTCTAAAAAACCCTAATGATCTTCTTAAAACCGTTGAGTCATTACTTGAAGAGAACAATCGTCTGAAAAAGGAAATTGAAAAAACTGTACTTGAACGTTCTGCAGGATTGAAACATGAACTGGTTAAAAATGCAGTGTCGATAAATGGTATTCACCTGATTACCCAAATGGTTGAATTGCCTAGTACCGATGCGGTTAAAAGCCTTGCTTATGCTGTAAAGGACCTGATAAATGACCTCTTTCTGGTTTTGGCCTGTGATATTGATGGAAAACCAAGCCTGACTGTGATGCTGTCTGATAATCTTGTAAAAGAAAGGAATCTGAACGCAGGAAATATTGTACGTGAATTAGCTAAAGAAATTCAGGGAGGTGGGGGCGGCCAGCCTTTCTTTGCCACTGCAGGTGGTAAGGATAGTTCAGGACTTGAAAGAGCACTGGAAAAAGCAAAAACTTTTATTAGTTGAGACCCGATAGCTATCGGGTGGAGAATTGAGAGTGGAGAATTAGACACTTTCAATTCTCCACTCTCCACTATAATCAATTGCTTATCTTTGTATGATATTATAGATACCATTAAAGTTTAAATGACGACAATAGCGGAAAGTTTAACTGATAAATATGAACTTGTAGTTGGACTTGAGGTACATGTTCAGTTATCAACCGAAAGCAAGATTTTTTCTAGCGACTCTGCCGGCTTTGGTGCCGGCCCTAATGAGCATATAAGTCCGGTAAGTCTTGGTTTACCCGGAACTTTACCCAAACTCAATAAAAAGGTAGTTGAATATGCAATCAAAATGGGATTGGCAACCAATTGTAGTATCAATCTAAATACTCATTTTGATCGGAAAAACTACTTTTATGCTGATTTGCCCAAGGGTTTTCAAACTACTCAGGATAGTCAGCCAATTTGCCACTCAGGTTTTATTGACATAAAAGCAGATGATCATTCAGCAAGGCGCATCCGAATCCATCGCATTCATATGGAAGATGATGCCGGGAAAAGCATGCATGATCAGGATGCTTTTGATTCGCTGATTGATTTGAACAGGGCAGGAGTCCCATTGATAGAAATAGTTTCTGAACCTGATATCCGCTCGGCACATGAAGCTGCAGCATACTTGTCCGAGATTCGGAAATTGGTGAGATACCTGAATATTTGCGATGGGAAT
This sequence comes from Daejeonella sp., assembly GCF_030695525.1. Classification (GTDB taxonomy): domain Bacteria; phylum Bacteroidota; class Bacteroidia; order Sphingobacteriales; family Sphingobacteriaceae; genus Daejeonella. Next base: position 19,710 of record NZ_JAUYSS010000006.1, read on the forward strand.
ATGGAGGAAGGAAGTATTCGTTGCGACGCCAATATTTCAATCAGGCTTAGGGGAGCTTCGGCATATGGCAATAGATGTGAAGTAAAAAATCTTAATTCAATCCGAAACCTGCAGCGCGCTATTGATCATGAATTTATCAGACAGGCCGGGCTTTTGGAAATAGGTGAGTATATTGAACAAAACACCCTGAATTTTGATGCGGATACCGGAAATACCAGTCCCTTAAGAAGTAAGGAAATGGCCAATGATTATCGTTATTTCCCGGAACCTGACCTTCAGCCCTTGGTCCTTGAACAAAAGTTTATAGATGAATTAGCGGCCGGATTACCCGAATTGCCTTCAAAAAAGATTGAACGCTATACTTCCGCTTTTGGCCTTTCCGAGTATGATGCTATTTTAATTTCATCTGAGAAAGAGATTGCAACTTATTTCGATGAACTGAGCTCTAAGACCCAGCATTATAAAGCTGCTGCTAATTGGGTTATAGGCCCTTTGAGGTCATATCTTCATGATAATCCCGGGCATATTGAAGAGATCCCTATTAAGCCAGAGGTTCTTGCAGATCTTATCGCCCTGATTGATAAAGGCAAACTCAACTATTCAGTTGCAGCTCATCAGGTTTTTCCTGAGTTGATTAAGAATCCCGGGCTATCTGCTGAAGAAATGGCTGTTTCATTACAGGTATTGATTGATACTGCAGAGGATGAATTGAGTTTGCTTATTGAAGAAGTACTTAGTAATTACCCTGATAAGATTAAAGAATACCATAACGGAAAAAAGGGCGTTCTTGGTTTGTTCATGGGGGATCTCATGAAAAGGACTAAAGGTAAGATTAATCCACAGATTGCCAGCAAGTTAGTGATAGATAAATTAGAAAGTAAAGTATGAAAAAAGTATTTGGATTAGCCATGATTGCGATGAGTATAATTATGGTTTCCTGCAATAATAATGATGAATTGAGCATTTCCGGGAAAGTAGACAATGCCGGGGAAATAAAAAAAGTTTTGCTTTATGAAACTGACCAACTTGTTGACTCTGCATTTTTAAATGAAAGCAATGAGTTTAAATTCAGGCGTAATGCACAGGAACCTGATTTTTACACACTTGTTGTCGGTGAAAAGAATTTTCTGATTGTTGGAAAGAATGGTGATGATGTAAATTTTAAAACAGATTACGCTGATTCTACCAATACCTATCAGATTAAAGGTTCAGAGGACTCAGAAAAAATTCGTGAGTTTAATCAGATCGGGTATGAGTTCAGTAAAATTTATAAAAGAATCCAGGATGAATATTCAGTTATGACCGAGGCAAATCCTGCTGCGAAAGATTCAATCTTTAATGTTCTGATGCCGCAGTTTCAAGCCAATATGGATAAATATTCTGAAACCACATTCAAGTTTGCCCGGGAAAATAAAAATAATCTTGCCGGTTTTTTTGCGGCTAGTTCACTGGATCAGAATAAGTACGAAGCTGAATTGATCGAATATGCTGAAGAAATCAGGTCTGTCTTTCCAAATAATAAAGCGGTTCAGTCATTTGTTATAAAAATGGCAGGGGTTAAGCCAGTTTCGGTAGGTCAGATCGCACCTGAATTTGAGTTGAATGATACTGAAGGCAAATTGGTTAAATTATCTGATTTCAAAGGTAAATATGTACTGTTGGATTTTTGGGCTTCATGGTGTGCTCCTTGCCGTGAGGAAAATCCTAATATTGTTAAACAGTTTGAAGCCTTTAAAAACAAAGGCTTTACCGTATTGGGTGTATCCCTCGATGAGGATAAATCAGACTGGTTAAAAGCAATTAAGGATGATCGTTTAAACTGGTCACATGTATCAGAATTAAAGCGTTGGGATGGTAAGGTAACAATGCAGTATAAAATTGAAGGAATACCCGCTTCTTTTCTTCTTGATCCTAAAGGGAAAATCATTGCCAAAAATTTAAGAGGTGCTGAACTGCAGAACTACCTTGAGAAAGTGTTAAATTGATCACAATAAATTGTCAATTTATTATGATGATTTACAATTTCTTAATACTGGCTTAACGATTTAGTGTAATGGAGAGATTACTTTTATACCAAAATTCTATCTAATGAGCGCCGTAAAGCACAAAATCCTGATTGTTGATGATGAACCGGATATCCGGGAACTAATTGAGTACAATCTCAAGAAAGAGGGTTATCAGGTATTTACTGCCTCAAATGGACAGGAAGGGGTTGCTGAAGCTAAGAGGGTATTGCCAGATCTGATTATTCTGGATATTATGATGCCCAAAATGGATGGTATCGAAGCCTGTCGAATTCTGAGGACCATGAATGATTTTAAGAATACCTTTATGGTGTTCCTCACTGCCCGTAGTGAAGAGTATTCTGAGATTGCAGGTTTTAATGTTGGCGCTGACGACTACATCGCAAAACCGATTAAGCCCAGGGCATTAACAAGCAGGATCAATGCCATTTTACGAAGAAATGTTCAATCAGAAATAGAAATTGAAAACAAACTCGAGATAGGGGATTTGGTTATAGACCGTGAAGCTTTCCTGGTGTACCAAAGAGGTGAAAAGGTTGTTCTTGCCAAAAAGGAGTTTGAATTATTATACCTTCTTGCTTCCAAACCTGGGAAGGTCTTTACCCGTGAAGTCATTCTGAAAAATATATGGGAGGATTCGGTTGTGGTAACCAATCGTACCATTGATGTCCACATCCGCAAAGTTCGCGAAAAACTTGGTGATAAGTATGTAAGTACTGTAAAAGGTGTAGGGTATAAATTTGAATTAAAGTAATTTAAACTGAAAGCTAAAAGCTTCGCCCGGCTGAAATTAAAATCCTACTTTTGCAGTCTAATACTGCATACGTGAAGTTCCCGAAATTCGAAGATCTTATTCTTTTTGAGAATAACAATCTCATCATAGTTAACAAACCTGCTTTTTTAAGTTCTCTGGATGATAGGGAAGGTGGCGAAAACAATCTCCTTAGAATGGCTAAGCAGTATTCTGATGATGCACAGATCTGCCATCGTTTAGACCGGGAAACTTCAGGAGTACTCATCATTGCTAAAAATCCGGAGACTTATCGATTTGTTTCCATGCAATTTGAGCATAGAAAAGTGATTAAAGTGTATCATGCTGTAATTAATGGCACTCATATATTTGAGGATCTGCATGTTGATCTTCCTATTCTGAACCTTGGTGCCAAAAATGTAGCAATTAACCGTCAGGAGGGAAAACCAGCAGAAACTGTTTTTAACTCACTGAAATATTATAAACATTACACTCTGGTTGAATGCAGGCCGATTACAGGCAGAATGCACCAGATCCGAATTCATCTTGCCTCGCAGCGGGCAAATATCGCCGGTGATGAAATGTATGGAGGGAAACCTGTATACTTATCTGAGATCAAGCGGGCTTACAGACTGAGTAAAGACCAGGAGGAGCTTCCTGTGATGAAAAGGTTTGCGCTTCATGCCCGACAGATCACCTTTAGAATTGATGAGAATACAGAGATGACCTTCGAAGCACCATATCCTAAGGATTTTGCAACTCTAATTAAACTTCTGGATAAGTTCGACTCTTAATTTTTTAAGGAAATAGCCTCATAAAATGAAGATACAGCTTCCCATTCAACATCTTCTTCAAAGGAAATAGTATCTATACGACTATATTTTCCTTTCAGTTTTTTTAGAATATCAGTTGCTTTTTCCCGGTCCTGGGGATTAATGTAGAGCAGAATGTCGCGATAGCCCGGCATTGTGGTTGTTCCGACATAACAGTAAGGGCCAAGAACCTGACTCAGTTCTGAAATGATATCTGTTTGAAGGGTATTGAAAATTTCAGATTCCTTCTCATCTGGATGGCCATCCTTGTTTTTTTCAATCGTGCTCACCATGATAAAAAGGGATAAAGGGAATTTTGATTTTTCTTTGTAGCCGATGTAGCGGTTATTAATTAAAGCAATACATGGTTTCCCATCAGCCTCAAACTTCAGAGTTGTGAAATTCTGTTGAGGCAAAAGCTTGTCTGTTGTCTCAGCATTGGGTTCAGATGTTCTGTTTTGAGAACAAGACATCAATGGAAAAAGGCAAAGAAGTAGGAAATAGTATTTCTGCATTATTTTATTTTAGTCTTTGCTCCTGGTTTGACCTTTTGCCAACCCAAACTTAACCTTATGTCAACCCTTGATTAATACCCCTGTCAGCCCGGACTTGATCCCCTGTCAGCCCGGACTTGATCCGGGCCGGGTTAGTAACCCAAAATCTTTAAAACCTGTTTGCTGTTTTGCTCTTCGCCAAATACTTCAAAATTAAAGGTTTCATCACGGTTACGTCGGATAATTACATGTTTAGGTGAAGGAAGCAAGCAATGGTGAATGCCACCATAACCACTCAGCACCTCCTGATAGGCACCTGTGTGAAAAAATCCAAGGTACTGTACTTTTCTGGTCTTAGGCATGAAAACGTTGTTCATATGTGCCTCCTGACTGTAATAATCCTGTCCGTCGCAGGTTATCCCACCCAGATTTACACGTTCGTATTCAGAATCCCAGTTATTTATTGGTGCAAGAATATATTTTTGATTCAGTGCCCAAACATCAGGCAGATTCGTAATGAAAGAACCATCCAGCATCAGCCATTTTTCACGATCATTTTGCTGTTTTCTTCCCAATACCTTATAGAGAATTCCGGATGCTTCAGCAACAGTATATTTACCGAATTCAGTGATGATATCTGGCTCTATTACATCATGTTCTGCACAAATCTCTTTGATTCGCTTTACTATCTCATTGACCATGTATTCGTAGTCGAAATCAAAGGCGAGGGAATCTTTGAACGGCATTCCTCCACCTATATCCAGTGTATCAAGATCAGGATTTATTTTTTTGAACTTGCAGTAAAGGATGGTGTATTTTTCAAGCTCATTCCAGTAATACGGGGTATCAGAGATTCCAGAATTGATAAAGAAATGAAGTAATTTTACCTTGAAATTCGGGTTAGGAGCAATTTTATGATTGTAAAAGTCAATAATATCTTCCATTCTGATTCCTAACCTTGAAGTATAGAACTGTGAATCAGGTTGTTCTTCTGCGGCAATTCGCATACCGATACTGCATGGAATATCCAGTTCGTCATCATAAATATTGAACTCCTCTTTGTTATCCAATACTGGAATAATGTTGTTAAATCCATCATGAAGCATATCAATGATATACTGTTTGTACTGGAAGGTTTTAAACCCATTACATATTACTGTAATATCCTTATTTAAAGAACCTTTCTTTTCCAGTGCGTCAATCATTGGCATGTCAAATGCCGAAGATGTTTCCAGGTGGATATCGTTGCGAAGAGCCTCTTCAACAATGTGTCTGAAGTGAGAGCTTTTGGTACAATAGCAATACTTATAACCACCTCTATAATTATTCTTAACAATGGCTGCCTGAAAGAGTAGTTTCGCCTGCTGTATCTTTTTACTGATAATGGGTAAGTAAGTGAACCGTAGAGGGGATCCATAGGTTTCAATCATTTCCATCAGGTTCAGATCATGGAAATAAAGTTCATCATCAATGATGTCAAAACCATCCTGAGGGAAGCCCACGCTTAAATCAAGAAACTCCGCGTAACTCTGCATTTTTTTATAATTTTGGCAAAGATATAAAAAGCATATAGTATAGAACCAAATACAAGACTTAAAAATATTAAGCCTAAGTTTAAAGCGAAGTTTAAGGGGATGCGTGAACTAAAAATAATTGAGGTCAGATCAGAAATCGGAGCCGGAACCCGCGGTTCAAGTTTAGGGATTGATGCAATTAAAATCGCAGCTCTGGACTTTGGCAGCAGATATTTTAAAAAATACAAAAGCATTGAAGTTCCGAATGAAAATCATCTTTTGCTCGAAACTTCCGGCAATCAATATGCAAAAAGAATATCCGGAGTGCTTACAATGGTGGAAAGGATAGCAGAGGAAGTGGCGAAAACCCTGAGGAATAAGGAGTTTCCAATTATTTTATCGGGTGATCATAGTTGTTCTGCAGGAACCATTTCAGGTATCCGAAAGGCATTCCCAAAAAGCCGGCTTGGAGTGATCTGGATTGATGCTCATTCTGATATTCATTCGCCTTACACCACACCTTCAGGAAATCTGCATGGGATGCCTTTGGCAATTGTTCTGGATGAGGACAATATAGAGTCAAAGATTAATGTGCCAGATCAGGAGACTATAAATTACTGGTATCAGTTAAAAAATGTTGCTAATATTGCTCCGAAAATAAAGTATAATGACCTTGTTTATATTGCGATGCGTGATTCTGAGTCACCTGAACAATATTTACTAAAAAAGCATAAGGTAAAGAACTTTCCCCCATCTGAGATTAAGAAAAGAGGGGTGGAGCGGGTTGCGCTTGACACACTAAAATATTTGCAAAATTGTGACCTGATTTATGTCTCATTTGATGTTGATGCGCTTGATTCCTCTATTTCAAGAGGTACGGGAACACCTGTACCGCATGGTATTACTGAACGGGAAGCCGGAAATTTGCTCGCCCGACTGATGTGCAGTGAAAAAGTTTGCGGGTTTGAGATTGTAGAAGTAAACCCTACGCTCGACAGGGAAAATCTTATGGCTGAGAATGCTTTTGAAATTTTATTGCGTGCAACAAATTCCTTAATTAACGATTAAATTTAGCGGGTGCAGTCCCACAACAGATGACAATAGAAAATACCATAGCAGAGCACATTCAAAACGCTGTTTCAGAACTTTATCAATCCGGGATTGGAATAGATAGCATCGTTATTCAGGAAACAAGAAAAGAGTTTGAGGGGCAGATAACTGTTGTAACCTTTCCTTTTACAAAGTTTTCAAAAAAAACACCTGAACAAACGGGTGCTGAAATAGGTGAATATTTGAAGCTGCATATTAGGGAAGTTACTGCCTTTAATGTTATTAAAGGTTTTCTGAATCTTTCAATTTCAGATACATATTGGATTGATCAGTTACTCAATACCATTCTGGATCAGGGTTTTGGCCGGTTTCCAGGCAATGGTAAAAAAGTAATGGTGGAGTACTCATCTCCAAATACCAATAAACCATTGCATCTGGGGCATGTCAGGAACAATCTTTTAGGTTATTCTGTCGCTGAGATTCTTTCGGCAAATGGTTACGAAGTTATTAAGGTTAACCTGGTAAATGACCGTGGAATTCATATCTGCAAATCAATGCTAGCCTGGGCTTTATTTGGCAATGGAGAGACACCTGAAAGCAGCGGACTGAAAGGAGATCATTTGGTGGGTAAATACTATGTGATTTTTGATCAGGAATACAAAAAGCAGATTGCTGATCTTGTTCAGAAGGGTCAGACTGAAGAGAATGCTAAGAAGAACGCTCCTGTTATCATGCAGGCTCAGGAAATGCTTCTAAAATGGGAAGCTGCCGACCCTGAGGTTATTGCCTTATGGTCAATGATGAATTCATGGGTATATGCTGGTTTTGAACAAACCTATACACAGCTTGGGGTTGATTTTGCTAAATATTACTATGAGTCTGATACTTATTTACTTGGAAAAGATATCATTGAAGAAGGACTGGCTAAGGGTGTTTTCTTTAAAAAAGAGGATGGCTCGGTCTGGATAGATCTTACTGAAGATGGACTGGATCAGAAGCTGGTATTACGAGCGGATGGAACCTCGGTCTATATTACACAGGATCTTGGAACTGCCCAACTAAAATATGATGATTTTAAAGTGGACCAGTCCATATATGTCGTTGGTAATGAACAGGATTATCACTTTAAAGTATTGTTTTTGATCCTGCAGAAATTAGGAAAGTCGTGGGCTAAGGGATTATACCATTTGTCTTACGGAATGGTGGATCTTCCTTCAGGTAAAATGAAATCGAGAGAAGGAACTGTTGTTGATGCGGATGAATTGATGGATGATATGATTCAAACCGCAAAAGAACGTACTGAAGAGCTGGGTAAGGTAGATGAATTTTCGGAGCATGAGAAAGATGAGCTTTACAATATGATCGGTTTGGGTGCGCTTAAGTTTTTCCTGTTAAAAGTTGAACCTAAAAAGAGACTGTTGTTCGATCCGAATGAATCTATTGATTTTCAGGGGCATACAGGTCCATTTATTCAATATACTCATGCCAGGATACGTTCTGTACTTGCAAAAGCAGATTATAAAGCCAAAATATCACTTGATCATTCGCTTGAACTAACAGTCCTGGAAAGGGAACTCATCGTTAATCTGAGTAAATACCCTGTAGTAATTTCAGCCGCAGCAAAGGAGTATAGTCCGGCGCATATTGCAAATTATGTTTTTGAACTGGCTAAACTTTTTAATAAGTTTTACCATGAGGAAAGCATACTCAAAGCAGAAGATTCAAGCGTTAAAAATTTCAGACTGGATCTTGCTGCCGCGACTGCAGCTACCATCAATAAGGGAATGGCTTTACTGGGGATAAGGGTGCCCTCAAGGATGTAAATAATTGAGAATGCAGAGTTGAGAATGGAGAATGGAGAGTTGAGAATGGAGAATTGAATTACCGTCATTTCGAACACGCGGGTAGTATTATTCCATTTTCAATAATTGAGATGAGTGGAGAAATCTGCTAAGATTATATGGATTTGCAGTTTTAAGATAGTTAAAAATGAATATTATTTTGAAACAGATTCCTCGGTCATACCTCAGATTTCAAATCTCATAATTTCCAATTTACCTTTTGAATTTACCCGAAACCACAAGTTCTTTCGAGCCTCCAGAATAATCATAAAACCCATTTCCTGTTTTGACACCCAACTGACCAGCTGTTACCATTTTAACGAGTAGGGGACAAGGGGTATATTTTGGATTCCCAAAACCCTGATATAATACATTCATGATTGCCAGACAAACATCAAGTCCGATAAAATCAGCTAATTGTAAAGGCCCCATTGGGTGAGCCATTCCGAGCTTCATAACGGTATCAATTTCGTGAACTCCGGCAACACCTTCATACAAGGTGTAAATAGCCTCGTTGATCATAGGCATTAATATTCGGTTAGCCACAAATCCGGGATAATCATTTACCTCAACGGGTATTTTATTCAGTTTTATGGATAAATCCATTATGCTCCTGGTAACCTCATCAGAACTAGAATATCCACGAATAACTTCCACCAGTTTCATTACTGGTACCGGGTTCATGAAGTGCATTCCAATTACTTTATCCGGTCTTTTAGTTGCTGAGGCAATTGTAGTAATTGAGATGGAAGAGGTATTTGAAGCAAGAATGGCTTCTGGCTTGCAGTAGAGATCCAGATCTCTGAATATCTGTAGTTTGATACCCTGATTTTCTGTGGCAGCTTCGATGATGAGATCTGAATCATGTACTGCAATGGCAATATCAGTAAAAGTTTTAATATTACTGATTGACTTTTGTTTTAATTCGTTAGTAATCAAATTTTTAGCAACCTGTCGATCAAGGTTTTTATGGATAGTTTCCATTCCCTTTTTTAGACTTTCTTCTGAAATATCGACCAGATGGACACTATAACCCGACAAAGCAAAGGTATGCGCAATGCCATTGCCCATGGTCCCGGAGCCTATAACTGAAATTGTTTGTATGTTGATCATATTGGGAATTAATATTCAGGCAATTTAGCTGCTGCTCAAATTTAGGAATGATTTTCCGCTTATTTAATGCGGTTGGAAAAGAAGTATTTTTCAGGGTGGCGCCAGAACCACTTAATAATATAAACTATGTAACAGTTTTTTTGCTTGAAAATAGCCTGATTTATCATTAAAAACGTAAATAGAAATTTAACATCTCACATAATAAAGGATTTACAGGTATTCAAAATCTTTGTTTTTGAGCCAATAGTATTTTGCTATGCAACATTATTGTTACTATAAAGTTACAGTTAGAATACATGGATATTGTGTTAGAACACTTAATATTGCGCCCTATGTCCGTGTCTGCGGATCAAAACCAATTATCTAATTAAACATTTTAAAAATGAAAAGAAAATTACTAGCTTTCTTATTGTTTGGCTTATTCGCTGTTTCAAGCGCTATAGCACAAAATAAGACCATCACTGGTAGAGTTGTTGGAGCCGATGACGGCCTCCCTCTGCCTGGTGTTTCCGTACGTGTTAAAGGTGGCACTGCGGGTACTACTACAGGTGCTGAAGGAAATTACTCCTTAAGTGTGCCTGCTAATGCCTCTGTGTTGGCATTTACTTATATCGGTTATTTAGCACAGGAAGTAACAATTGGTTCAGGAAACCGTGTTGACGTACGTTTAGTTACTGATGCAAAACTCCTTTCTGAAGTTGTAGTGGTTGGTTATGGTGCTCAGAGCCGTGCATTAAGTACACAATCAACAGCAACAGTAAGTGCTGAATCATTCAAAAACGTGCCGATTATCAGTCCGCAGCAAATTTTGCAAGGTCAGGCGGCTGGTGTGAACATGGTGAATTCGTCGGGTCTTTTGGGAGCTTCTTCCCAAATCACTATCCGTGGTGGGTCTTCTTTAACTGCTGGTGGTCAACCTCTTTATGTAATTGATGGTGTTCCATTGAATACAGGAAATTACACTCAGACACAAGGTGCTCCTGCAGGAGCAGGATTGAACCCATTATTAAATATCAATGCAAATGATATCGAGAGCATGACTGTACTTAAAGATGCATCTGCTGCAGCTATCTACGGTTCAAGGGGTTCAAACGGGGTTATTCTAATTAAGACAAAATCTGGTGCGAATAATTCTGAGACCAAGATTAATGTAGATTACTTTAATGGTACTTCTCAGCCTACTGATATCCTGAAATACATGACTGCTGATCAGTGGAGAACTTTCCGCAGAGATTATCTGGTAGCAAACAATACTGCAGTTCCTGCTTATCCTACTACCAGCTTTGACTGGGCTGATGCCGTTGTAAGAACAGGTAAAATGAATAATGTTAATGCAAGTGCTTCAGGTGGTAATGACAAAACTAGGTTTTATCTTGGCGGTACTTTCTCTGATGAATCAGGTTATACTGTAGGTAATGACTTAGATCGATTATCGGGTCGTTTTAACTTCAACCACAACATTAGTCAAAAAGTTAGAGTTGGATTGAACTACAATTTAGCAAGAGTTAATTCAGACCGTATCGGTGCTGAAAACAGTACATACGCGCCTTTAACTGCTGCATACTTACAGCTTCCATATGTTATGCCTTATGATGCAAACGGAAACTTTGTGAATACAGGTTTTGTGCAAAACGTATTAGGTCTTGAAGCTACTGGTTTCAACACGTTAAATTCAACACGTAATACAGGTAATGCTTTTGCAGAAGTTGATATCGCTAGTGGATTGACATTCAAAACTGATTGGGGTATTGACAATGCTTTATTTGATGAAAAATATCGTGAGGTTGATATTTTTACACCTGGTGGTTACGGATATATCTCAAGACGTCAGGATAATAAATGGCTGACTTCAAATACCTTAAATTATAATAAGATTATTGGTCAAAACCATTCAATTAGTGGATTAATGGGTTACTCATTCGAAACCTCAAGACTGACCAATGGATTATTTGAAGGACAAGGATTTGCAAGTGATGCATTGCCAAATATTGGTTCTGCTTCCACTCCGCTTACTGCTTCTGAAACAGGTTCAGAATGGGCTTTAGAATCACAGTTCGCCCGCCTTGGTTATGCATACAATGATAAATACCTTTTAGAAGGAACAGTTAGGAGAGATGGTTCTTCCCGTTTCGGTGAAAATAAAAGATATGGTATTTTCTATGCAGCTTCTGCCGGATGGATTGTGTCTAATGAGAACTTCTTTAATAAGGATAACAAAATTGCTCAATTCCTGAAATTCACTGCGAGTTATGGTATATCAGGAAATGATCAGATAGGTTACTTTGATTATCTGGGTACATTCGGTGCTGGTGCTGCATACAGTGATGCTTCTGCATCTACTCCAGCACGTGTTGCCAATCCAAACTTAGGATGGGAAGAAACAGAGCAATTGGATATCGGTCTTACAACCAGATTATTTAATGCAATAGATTTGCAATTAAACTATTATAACAAGAATACCCAGGGATTGTTAGCTAGTGTTCCTTATCCATTCACCACTGGTTTTGCTTCGGCAACCCAAAATATTGGTGAAATGAGAAACAGAGGTTTTGAAGTTACTTTAGGTACTCAAAACGTTAAATCTGAAAACTTCTCCTGGACTACCAATTTCAATATCGGTTTCAATAAAAACACCGTATTGTCATTGCCAGAGAATAAAGACCCTGAAGGAAGAAACTTTATTTCAGGATCTACCGCACAAAGAGCGGTGGTTGGTGAATCAAGGAACTCATTCTACCTGATCAGGTACAAAGGTATTAATCCTGCAACGGGTGATGCTGAGTGGTTGAAAAAGGATGGTACTGCAACTACAACTCCGGTTGCTGCTGACCGCGTAATAGCTGGAAAAGCTGATCCGGATTTTGTTGGTGGTTTCACTAATAGTTTCCGTTACAAGGAATTTGACCTGACTGCTTTCTTTAACTTTGCATATGGTAATAAGGTCTTAATTGACGGATTACGTTTCACTGAAAACTTCGCAACAGGTTCATACAATAAAAGTACAGATCTGTTAAACTACTGGAAAGCAGCAGGAGATCAGGCATTTGCGCCTCGTTTGAATAGCCCAACCCGCGCTACTTACAGTCAGTTGTCAACTAATCAGTTACAGGATGGATCTTATGCAAGATTGAAAACTGTAACACTTGGTTACAATCTGCCATCTTCTGTTCTTGGCAAAACTAAGGTATTACGTTCTGCAAGGATCTATGTCTTAGGCCAAAACTTATGGACAATTCAGAACAAAGATTTCAGAGGACCAGATCCTGAAGTTTCTGCAAACGGACCAAACAACCTTATTATGGGTGAATCGTTCTTTGCATTGCCACAGGCTAAATCTGTTACGTTTGGTATCAACTTAGGACTTTAATTTAAGAAATAATGAAAATAAAATATATAATAGCAATTTCAGCACTGGCATTTTCACTGAGTTCATGTGAAAATAAATTAGCGCTGACACCAGAGCAGGATTTAACTGAAGAGACTATCTTCAGTAGTCCTTCTACTGCAAGAAGTGCCGTATTAGGTGTATACAGTACTGCTCAAACTCTTGAATTTTACGGTTCTATGCCGCAAATTATTGAAGAGTATATGGGAGATAATGTTGAATTTGTAGGTTCTTTCCCAACACTTCAGGAGCTTAGGGATTTCACAACCGTTTCAACCAATTCAAACGTTTCTGGTATCTGGCAGGTACATTATCAGGTTATTACCCGTGCAAACAAAGTAATTGCCAATATTGGAAGTGTAGCTGGTTTATCAGATGCCGAGAAAAATCAGTTTGCTGGAGAGGCAAAGTTCTTACGTGCTTTGGCCTATTTGCAATTGGTAAATATGTATGCTCAACCATTTCAGCAAAGCACCGGAACTAATCTTGGTGTACCTCTGGTTGTTGATGATTTTACTGGAACAATTACATATCCTGCAAGAGCAACCGTTAACCAGGTTCATGATCAAATTAAAAAGGATCTTACAGAAGCTGCTGCAGCATTACCTGCAAGCTATACTTCAGGTACAGATACCAGAGGTCGTGCAACAAAAGGCGCTGCTAATGCATTATTGTCGAGGTTATATCTTTACCGTGAAGAGTGGGCAAATGTAATTACGGCTGCAAGGGCTGCAATTACTGGTCCTTACACTTTAGCTACTGACTATACTTTTTACAATAAAAATACTGCTGAAGATGTGTTTACTATCCAGAACTCTGCAACAGATAATGGAAGAACAGGTTCAGGTGGTTGGGCATCTTATTATACTCCGGCACCATTGGGTGGTCGTGGTGATGCTCCTTTCTCAGCTAATTTAATAGCGGCATATGAAGCAGAAGCAGGAGATAAGCGTTATTTATTAAAGCGTACTGGAACTGCAGCAGATGCACTTAGCCGTACATTTACTTCTAAATTCCCGGATGCTGTAAACAATTCAGATAATTCACCTGTAATCAGAATTACTGAGGTTTATCTGAACCTTGCTGAAGCATTGGCTCAGCAAACAGCGCTTAGTGCTGAAGCTATCACCATTTTGAACAACCTTAGAAATAGAGCGGGATTAGCTCCTAAATTGGTTTTTGCAAGTAAGCAGGCATTAATTGATGCCATTCTTCTTGAAAGAAGAAAAGAACTTGCTTTCGAAGGTTTCAGAAGAATGGATATGCTTAGATACAAGCAAAACCTGAGATCAGGTAATCCTCTGGCAGCTTTTGGTGGTCAGAAAACTATTCTTCCTATCCCTCAGCGAGAATTGGATAATAACAAGAACTTACAACCGAATCCTGGTTTCTAAGTCTTAAATTGTTAAGATGAAAAAGGTCCTGAGTTTAGCTCAGGACCTTTTTTTTGTTTCTGATATTTCCCTGATAGATATAATTTCCCTGGAATTTGGAATGAAGCCCCCCAGCAATTGAATAAAACCCAAAAAAGAACAAATAAAGAAGGCTTATCCGGCAGCCAATAATAGTGAAGTAATTTTCTACCAGATCATTTTCTCTGTAAATGCTGATATACTATCAGCATTTAGTACATTAAAGTAAGGAATATGAATGCTTTCAATTTGCAAATACTTCCTGATGATCCCTTCAGAATCATGATCATGATCCCCGGAAAATATAAGCCGGCTTAATTTAATACCATTGCTTTTCAGAATCCCGTCCGACATCAGGGTATGATTGATGCTACCCAGATAGTTTTTCGAAACCAAAATAACTTCAGCATCCAATTTTTTTATCAGGTCAATCATTAAAAAGTTGTCATTCAGGGGCACCATTAATCCGCCTGCACCTTCTATTATTAACTGATTGTTTGTATCGGGTAATACAATTTTTTGCGGATCGATATATATTCCATCAATAGCAGCAGATTTGTGAGGGGAGAAGGGCTGTGTAAGTCGATATGATTCAGGATGGAATGTTGTTGTGTTGTTAGTCACCAGGCTTCTGACATGGTCAGTATCGCTGTTATCAAGGTCGCCTGATTGAATAGGTTTCCAGTAGTCGGCTTTCAGTTTTTGAACCAAAATGGCAGAAACAATAGTTTTACCAATGCCGGTGCCTATGCCTGTTATAAATATTGGACGTTTTCTCAAAGTGTTTTATTTAATAGTTCACAAAAGCTTTTTATCTCTTCAATTGAATTGTGATTATGCAGGCAGATTCGCAGACGTTCCGATCCTTCTGCAACACTCGGACTCAGAATTGCCCTTAGGTCAAAACCTTCCACCTGAATAAGCCTGGCTATTTCCCTGGCCTTCTCGTTTCCGGGAATGACAATGATTTGAATAGCTGATCTGCTATTCAGCAGATTGATTCCTGTTTTGGCGTTCTGTTTGAAAAATTTTATCCGCTGATGAATTTCTGATTGATGATCTCTGCTATTAAGGTACAAGTAGGCACTCTTAACAGCCAGGTGACTAAGGAATGGTGCGGCTGTTGTATAGATGAAAGCCCTTGAAAAGTTGATCAGATAGGATCTCAACTGCTTGCTGCCGAGGATAGCAGCACCATGGCTACCTAAAGCTTTGCCAAAAGTGATAATTCTGGCGAATACCTCCCCGCAAAGTCCCAGCTCATAAACCAGCCCTTTGCCTGAATCGCCGAATATCCCCACCGCATGGGCCTCATCAACGATGAGTGCTGCACTGTATTGCTTTGCAAGTTTCGCTATTTGTTTTAAGGGTGCTTCATCTCCATCCATAGAGTACACACTTTCAACAACTATAAATATCCTTCCTTTAGCCTGTTTTAATTTTTGTTCCAGACTGCTGTGGTCATTATGCCTGAATACATAACGGGATGCATGGCTTAACCTTATCCCATCGATTATTGAAGCATGTATGAATTCATCTGAAATAATGGTATCACCACGCTGTGGAAGGCATGCTAACAAACCAATATTAGCATCAAAGCCTGAATTGTATATCAGTGCGCTTTCTGCATCGTGGAAAAGGGCAATCCCCTGCTCCAGATTTTCGGTAAAGCTATGATTGCCGGCCAATAGCCTGGAACCACCTGAGCCCATGCGATACTCAGGATATTTCTTTAATTCAGTTTCAAATAAGATCTTTAACTCTTCTGATCGCGAAAAGCCCAGATAATCGTTTGAACAGAAGTCAATGAGCGAATTCTCCGTTTTTAACGTACGAAGTGATTTGTTTTTAATGCGCTGATCAAGGCTTTTGGAAATGAAAGTGTTGATGTCTCTCAAATTTTTTTGTTAAAAATAATAAAAGCGACCTGAATTGGGTCGCTTTTATTAGAAATGAATCAAAGAATTATTAACCCTTTCTCATTCCCGGTCTGTGTTCTGACCGGTTTTTCATTCTTTCTTTAGCTTTTTGTTTCATTTCTTCCATCGCTTTTTGTTGCTCAGCATTCAGAATCTTATTCATTTTCTTTTCAGATTCATTCATGATCTCTCTGCGCTTTTCCATCTGGGATTTTCTCATATCCATTTCAGATTTACGGAGTTTTTCCATTTTTACGGCGCGTTCCAGATGCAGGGCATAAACTTTATCTTTTTGCTCCTGACTTAGATTGAGTCTTTTTTCTAAGGCATCAGCGCTCATTTTTGCACGCTCTTCCGGAGTTTTCATTTCCTGGGCAGACCGCTGTCCATGTGGGCCTGGCCCTGCAGGTCTCTTTCCTGGTGTTGTATCCTGTGCAAAGCCGGAAGTAATAACTCCGACAAATAGGGCTGCAATAATCAATATCTTCTTCATATCTGTATGTGTTTATATATTCAGATAGATGGATTTACCGATCAATAGTTTAAAATGGAAATGTTAAATTATGTTAATTCCGGTTTTTATCAAGGTTTGAGATGGATTTCTGCATTTGTGAAACCATATTAGTCAGGGTTTCAAGTGTTGGCTCTGGCGCAGGTTCAGGGAAATTAGTACTGATAAATGCTTTGGCTTTCCATATTTCCAATAATTCATCTGTCGGAATGGCATAGGGCTCATAAACCGGATTATCTGAAATGAGCTTTAATGTCTTATTTTCCTTTACCCTGTTTCCTATTCTTTTGTATACTATGCCATCGCTCTTGCTTATCACCACATAGGTATCACCCGGCTTTATATCATTCCAATTGCTGAGATATTCGCCAACTACAATTGTTCCTGATTGAAGTGGAAGCATCGAATCACCTTTAATTTCAAATGCACGGTAAGTCCCCTGGCGGAACATGGGCAAATGGAATTTTGGTAATTCACTGATGTATTCAGGATCTCCGTATCCATTTAAATAGCCTGCACTTGCTTTTACAGGAACCAGTTCGATATTCTCTCTGTCCTGACTGTCTACCGAAATACTTAATACCCTGATATTTGCGGGATCCCCTTTGGGTTTAGGTTTCCAACGATCATCAATGCGATCATTAATGAGTTCATCCATGGAAAGCTCATAAAATTCCGCGAATTTTTTTAGTAATTCATATTTAGGTTCTGCCCGATCCTCTTCATAAGCTCCTACCAGGGAGCGTTTGATTTCCAGAGTATCAGCAAATTGCTGCTGTGTAAGCCCTTTTTTCTTGCGGAGGTACTTCAGATTTGAAGAAATGTTTGACATTTTAAAATAAATTTGGAAATACTAAAAAAGTTAGTAAATTTATGCTCATAAAATTAGTAAATATTTTCAGAACAAAAAATTTAATTTTTAATATATGCCGATCCTAATCAAACCAGCCATGAAGACCAGAAAATTTGTTTATTTGGTTACAGACCGTAACCGCAGTTGTATCCACGTAGGGATGAGTTCTGACCTGATGAAGACCATGAGTTTTTACAGGCAGATGCCGAATTTATTTTTTGATGCCGGACAGCAATTAACCAGGCTGGTTTATTTTGAGGAATTAAATTCTGAAAGCCTGGCAATGGAGCGGTTCAAACTCATCAGCAAATTCACGCGTATTCAGAAGGACAGATTGATCAGGTCTGTTAATCCGGATTGGATAGACCTGACCATCGGTTTGGATTTTGAGCAGATTCTGGTTTCAGGTATCCAAACTATGAATACTAATGTAAGAAGTCTATCCTGATTACTTTTTAATGAATTTTAGTGCAGCCGAGTTCATGCAATAACGCTTTCCGCCTTTGTCTTTAGGGCCATCATCAAATACATGGCCCAGATGTAGCCCGGTTTTGGTTTCAATCACTTCATCACGGACCATTCCATGGCTGTTATCTGTAACCACTGTTATAACACCCGCTTTAATGGCTTTTGTAAAACTCGGCCATCCACTTCCTGATTCAAATTTATCCTCAGAACTAAATAAAGGTTCACCGGTCGCAGCGCTGACATATATTCCTTTCTGATGATTGTCATTGTAGGGATTACGAAAAGGAGGTTCTGTGCCACGTTTAACCATCACTTCGAAGGCAATTGGACTAAGTACTTTTCTCCATTCGGCTTCAGATTTCTGAACGGGGAAGGTTAAGGCTTTGGTGCTATTGGACTTGCTTTTAGGATTTGTTTGTCCGCAACCTGAAGTTGATACAACTAACAATAGTATCGCAATACTTAAAACTGACTTCATTACTTTAGTTATTTTCATTTTTACTTTACACAAGTTGGATTGGATTAATTATTCTTGTATTAGAAAGTACGAAATTGCATTAGAAAGAGTTTTCCCTTAAACAAAGAAAGCGGTCCCGAAGGCCGCTTTCTTTGTTTACCATCCCGGAGCGAATGTCATACCAAATATTCCGGTTTTAATATCTTTCCTTTGGAAAGGTATAGCATAATAGGGTTCTAAGATAAAGTAACCGAATACATTGACTCTAAGCGATACACCTGCACTCGTCGCAGGAATACGTTCCATATACCCATTTATAGTCCTAGGGGATGAGCGGAAGGCCACTTTTGAGTCATTATCATATGCAAGACCCATATCAAAGAACAGGTTCAGATCTGAAAAAAGAAATTTGGATTCAATAGCGGCCAGTTTCTCAGGGCCTGTGAATGGAAGACGCAATTCGAAATTAGCAACAGCGATTCGGGAACCAACTAGTTGATTAATATCAAATTCTCCTGATCCGCTATTAGATGCTGCTCCATTCCGGTAAAATGAATTGGCATCATAACCGCGAATAAAGAATCCATTACCTGCAAACATTTGAAAAAGCCGGTTTTCATCACGGCCCATACGGGTATAAGTATAAATTCTGCCTGCGATGGTAATGGGTTTCAACCTGACATATCTTCTTGCATCTGCGGTAATTGCATTTAATTTAAAGTCTCCCTGATAATTTTCAATTCCCACCCGGTATCGGAAACCATCCAGAGGGCCAGTCATACCTGAGAAGGAGTTATCCCCAACAAATGCTGCATTTAACTGTATGGTAGTAAAAGGGTCAAAAAACACTCCATAAAAAGATGATGCATCGTCCCTCGAAAGTTTTCGGCGGTCTGCACCGATTGGGAAACCACTGTTATAATCGTAATAATTACTAAAACGGTCTATACGGTAGCTGTACCTGGAAATGCCGCTTCCTGTCTCGAAGCGATGGTTTCTTGAAAATGGGTAAGATGCAAAAACAGAAAACTGATCCTCGAAGGTGCGAATGATATCATAATTTTCAATATAAGTTGGCCCAACTCCAGGCAGATTTTCTACAGTGGCTGAAACCTGCCCAGAAACATAAGGAATATGCGAACCAACTACTCCCCAATTGATTCTGCTTTGCTGATTTACATAGGCTAGCTGCCCACCAAAATCATAAATCTCTCCATTTACTGCCGCTGTTGCAAAGATCTGATTTCTACCAAGTATATCACTGAAAACACCTTGAACACCACTTGCAAGCCCGGTTCCAAACCTACCAACTGATGCTCCAACTCCATTACTTGAAAGGTAATCAAGTTTGAATTTAGGCTTATAGGCAATAGTGCGGATCGAATCTTTAGGAATTCTTTCAAAGCGCTCAAAATTATTCAGGTTAGCATTGATAATATTTACACCGACAGATCTTGTGGGTGGTAATAAAGCTGCATCAAAATTTATTTCCTGAACACCAATTTCCTTCGGTTTAAATTCGGTAGCTTTTGCGTTATATATAGTGTATTTCTGTGCTCTGTAATAGGAATATAAAATGTCATCATTGTTTGAAACACTCAGGGCAGGGGAGTATTCAGTGATTCCGCTAATCCCTGTAAAATAATCAGTTAACTGTTCCACTGTTTTATTATCGAGTGAATAGCGGTACAGATTTCTGAAACCATCTCTATTGGATAGAAAATATATACTCTTATTGTCGCCCGAATATTGTGGATTCAGGTTATTGGCTCCGTCAAAAACCTCCAGATTACTAACAGACTTAGTGGCTATATCCAAAACAGCCAGGCTCATTGTTATATCAACACCGATGGCTGATTTATCGAATGTGGTACGGTCGGTACTGAAAACAATCGAACGTCCGTCTCTTGAATAGCTCGGGTGATAATCCGAGTATTTATCATTGGTTAATTGGGTCAGGACCTTGGTACGCAGATTAAACTGATAGAGGTCATTTTGACCTTCTCTCAGCCCTGAAAACGCAACGTCATTCCCATTAGGTGACCAGGTAACATTACTAAATTCTTCAACATTGCCCATGGCTTCAGTAGAAAGCAAACGGCCGCTTGTAGCATCTACCACCAGAAGTTTGGTTACACCGCCGCTGAATGCGCTAAAAGCAAACTTTTTACTGTCGGGTGACCATGCGCCCGCTGATTCTATAAAATTGTATTCATCTATATGCCCGCTTTTTGCCTTACTGGAAAGTTTTTTCAGGATTTTTCCGGTTTTGGCATCCGCAAGAAAGAGATCGATGCTGAGGAGGTCACGTTCTGACAGGAATGCAACATAATTTCCATCAGGTGATATGGCCGGAGCAAGGTTGTAAGTAGCCCCACCATTCTTATCATCAATTATCTTTTTCCCAATTGGTGTTTGGGCAGTGTCTTTAAGAAATGGCCTGTAGGTATTCTCAACGCTTGTTTTCCAAAGACTGGATAATGTTCTTTCATCATATCCAAAAGTTCTGCGAATAGCCATTTCATAGCCATATTTCGCAGTTTCCTTAAAGAGTGGGACGATGACTGTATCACCGTATGTGGAACCAATGTACGACCAGAATGCCTGTCCGTAGCGATATGGGAAGTACTTATTGGTTGTTGTCAGGTCTCTTAAAGAAGGAATATCCTTGTTCAGGTATGCATCACGCATCCACATGGATGTATAAGCATCCTGCTTTCCTACCGAAAGGTATTCTGCCATACCTTCTACCATCCATAAAGGTAAATTGCCTATGTTTTCGAGGTTGGTTGAGTCACCCTCAATCAATGAGTGGTATTGAAAAGCATGCACGAGCTCGTGACCTAATACGTGCCTTGTTTGGTGATTTAACTGGGAAATGGGCATGATCACCCTATTTTTTAGTCCTTCGGTAACACCACCTGTACCAACCCCAATACTACCCATTAAGGCGGTGGTTTGTTGAAAATCTGGATGGTTTGAATAAAGTATAAATGGATTTTTCTTTAAGAAGGTATCTCTGAATACCTGCTGGTGTAATTCATACCAAACCTCAGCCTCTTTCGCAAAACGCTGTACAAGACTATCATTTTTTAGATAATAGTACAGGTCAAAGTGAGGGGTTTCATAAACCTTAAACTTAAGGTTTTTATATCTGACCTTATTCTGACCAAAATATTGTGCTTGTGCGTCAATAGCGGCACTAAAAAAAATGGCAGTAAATAAGATTATGATTAGCCAAAATGATGGCATTTTTCGGCAAATACTACGCTCTCTCATATTATATAATGAAATGGACTTTTTCTAAATTACGTAAAATTAATGATTTTGATTTCCCGGGAAGTAAAATATCAGGTCATTAAATCATAAATCAATTATTTTGTTTTGCTTTATTCTGTCTACGTTCTTCCCTAATCTCTTTCCGTGATTTTTGTACCTCAACCGGACTTTCTGTTTTCTTGTTGGCGGGCTGCTTGTTTTCCTGTGATTGATTACCCCTGTTCTCCTGAACATTCGGATTTGTAGTACTTCGGATAATTAAATTTGGTGCTTCTAATGTGTCAGGAGCTTCAAATGGGATATATAAAGAATCAATAAATGCTGAGTCTATCGCCGTCGTATCGGGCCGGCTATAAGCGGTTACACATTGATACTCTCTCGTAATTTCTACTCCAGGTTTAGGGAATGGCCCAGGTTTTATACCTAATGATACATCCTTATAAACTTTTTCCATGAATTTGCCGAAAATTGGAAGGGCCGTTCTCGATCCTTCACCGGTCTGGGATGTTTTAAAGTGTACACTTCGCTCATCAGCACCAACCCAAACCCCGGTAACCAGATCTTTAGTAACACCCATATACCAGCCATCTACATAGTCAGACGATGTTCCTGTTTTGCCACCTATCTGGTTATTATTCTTCCACAGATCCCATTCCCACAGGGCCTGGGAGGTTCCTTCAGGCTCTTCCATTCCTCCCCGAAGCATGTAGATCATCAGCCATGCTATTTCTTCAGTAAGAGTTCTTTTCTGTTCGGCCTTGAACTCCACTATCAGGTTTCCTTCTGAATCAGTAATCTTTTCTACCAATATGGGTTCTGTCCTGATTCCTTTATTCAGAAAAGTACCATATGCTTTTACCATTTCAAAAACACTGACATCATTTGGTCCCAGACTGACCGAAGGAACAGCCTTCAGATCACTCTCAATTCCACATTGGTGTGCATACTTTACCACATTCTCAGCTCCAACTTTTTCAGTGATTTGTGCTGTAATTGAATTGACAGACTTGCCCATAGCCCAGCGTAAAGACATTTGCCTTCCGGAGAATCTGTAATCTGCGTTTTTGGGTTCCCAGTAAATTGTTTTCCCTTTGTTGATAGAATAGGGAATCCTTACCGCTTCATCAGTAAATTTATCGCAGGGATTCATTCCGGATTCGAGAGCGGCCAGGTATGCAAAGGGTTTGAATGTTGATCCTGCCTGCCTTTTGGCCTGATTTACATGATCATATTTGAAATATTTATTATTAATTCCGCCAACCCATACTTTAATATGCCCATTAAACGGATCCAGAGACATCATTCCGGTATTCAGAATTTTAGCATAATATTTAATGGAATCTATTGTAGAGAATTGTACTTCTTTTTCCCCGTCCCAGTTAAATACCTTCATTTTTTTTGTCCTGTTCAAATAATAGTTGATTGAATCAGGATTATTATTGAATCTTTTTTTCAAGAAGTCATAATAGGGAAGCCTCTGTGCCGCTTTTTCAGGAAAATCAAGAATTTCTTTTCCATCTGATGTGCGCCATGGGTTTTCGTTTCCCCAGACATTTTCAAATCTTTTTTGCAGGATCTTCATGTGACCATTAACAGCTTCTTCTGCGTACCTCTGCATTCTGGAGTCTATGGTGGTATAAATTTTCAGTCCATCGGCATACAGATCATAATCATTGTCTTCGCACCATTTTTCGAGGTATCTTGAAACAGCTGACCTTAAATAGGATCCGCCGTCACTGCCTTCATCGAGGCTTCCGGGATTAAGTTTAAGTGGCCGCTGACTATACTTTTTAAACTCAGATGCGTTCAGATATTCGTATTTTTCCATCTGGCTGAGTACTGTGTTCCGGCGATCAAGTGCCTTATCAGGATTTCGGATTGGATTATACGTGGTGGTTGCTTTCAGCATCCCGACAAGCAGTGCGGCTTCTTCAACCTGTAATTTGTTTACCTCTTTATTGAAATACCGTTTGGATGCAGTCTTTATTCCGAATGTATTATTGCCAAATGGTACAGTATTAAGGTAGAGTGTCAGAATCTCGTTTTTGGAATAATATTTCTCAAGTTTGAATGCGGTGAGCCATTCTTTCAACTTGAAAATTACGGTTCTGACAATTGGAATATACTTGATGAGTCCCTGGGATTTCCTGTTTCGTGTACTGTATAGATTTTTTGCAAGCTGTTGGGTAATTGTACTGGCTCCGCGACGGTCACCCGTAGCGGTTGATATCATACTTGAGATCAGAGAGCGTACATCAATCCCGCTGTGCTGGAAAAATCGTACATCTTCTGTCGCAACCAAAGCATCAATCACTGCAGGAGATATGCTATCATATTCAACAGGTGTGCGATTTTCTACGTAATATTTTCCAATCAGTTTACCATCAGTAGTATAAAGTTCGGAGACAATATTTATACTGGGACTCTTAATATCTTTTATAGAGGGTGAATAACCAAAAAGCCACAAAAAATTAAGTTCCAGTGCGCAAAAAAACAGGATAATTAAGTAAAAAACTATTGCAGAATAACGAAGTGGCTTGTTTTTAATTCTTCTGAACATAGGGTAAATATGAGGAAATCATGATTAATATGCGGTAAAATTCTAAGAATTTCTAAATACCGTCAAAATAACGTTAAAGGGATAAAAATTGTTTTAAATTGCTGGCAAAGATTTTTATATGGATGCTATCATTAATCAGTTCAAAATTACAAAAGGCGCACCATTCAGCCTGAAAGAACATGATCCCGGATTTTCCGGAGATTATAAAAAAGATAAGGCCATTAATCTGCTTGAAGAACTGGGGGCTGAGATGGCCAATTTGCAGGAGGAAATGTATGCTCTTAATAAAAACTCTCTCCTTATTATTTTTCAGGCAATGGATGCTGCCGGAAAAGATAGTGCAATAGGACATACTATGAGTGGTTTAAACCCACAAGGGTGTCAGGTTTATAGTTTTAAACAACCCAGTGCCGAGGAACTGGATCATGATTTTATATGGCGCCATTACAAAGCTTTGCCTGAACGTGGCCGGGTTGGGATACACAACCGTTCCCATTACGAGAATGTATTGGTTTGTAAGGTTCATCCTGAATATGTTCTTAATGAGGGAATTGCAGGAGTTGAAAGTCTGAAAGATATCAATGCAGCATTCTGGGAAAAGCGTTTTGAGAGTATCCGGGACTTTGAAAAGCATCTCAGCAGGAATGGTACAGTAGTTATAAAGTTTTTTTTGAATGTTTCAAAAGAGGAACAGAAAAAGCGATTTCTTGAAAGGATTGATCAACCTTTGAAAAACTGGAAATTTTCCTCAGCCGACATTGATGAGCGTCAAAAGTGGGATCAGTATATGATTGCTTATGAAGAGGCTATTAAAGCTACCACCGAAGAGCATGCCCCATGGTACGTTGTTCCTGCGGATAAAAAATGGTTTACCCGAATTGCAATCAGCAGGATCATTGTAGACACATTTAAAGAAATGAATATGAAACTGCCTGAGCTTTCAGAAGCTGAAAAAGCCCGGCTTGAGGAATGCAGGAAACGACTGACAGATGAAAAATAATACCAGAATCCAAAGTCACTAGTGTCCGGGAAAGCCTGAAAAGGAACCTCATTTTGCTTGTCTAATAATTTTGATAAAACAGGAGGGCATACTTTTAAAAACGTTAATAAATTCTCGTTTTAAAGTCATAGATGGCACATTTGACTAAAAATTTACTTTAACTGGTAAACAATGATCCAAAATTATCCAAGATCTTTTTGGATAAGCACATCCCTGAATTCCGGAGTACTCTCAATCAAGTCTTTTGCAAAGGGACAAAGCGGTACAATTTTAATATTTTTTGCTCTAGAGTAATTTACTGCGGCCTCAATCAGGCTGTTTCCTATTTTCATTCCTTTTAATTCTATTGAAACATTGGTTTGATCCAGAATCAGTTTATCAGCTCCTGCAAAGCTATAGCTTAACTCTGCAAGAACTGAATTGTTTTCTTCAACGTAAAACGAGCCTTTATGGGCATTCTCACTATGTTTTATTTCCATTGTCAGGACTTAGCAGGAATCTTTTTGTTTGAAAATTCAGGATTGCTTATTTTATATTTATTTTGAACTTGTCGGCATCTTTCAGGAAAGGGAATGTTTCCCTTGCAGCAATGAGATCTTCTTTGTTTATTGAAAATGTATAAAGATCCTCATCATTGGGTTTGTAATAGATCACTTTACCGTTAGGGTCAATACACATCGAGTCACCGGAATGGTAGATTTCATTGCCATCATGTCCCACCCGGTTTACAGCAACAACAAATGCCTGGTTCTCTATAGCTCTTGCCGGTATAAGCGTACGCCAATGCAGAGAACGGCGTTCAGGCCAATTAGCTACAATCAGGAGCATGTCATATTCTTCATCTTTATTTCGGAGCCATACAGGGAAGCGGAGATCATAACAGATCATCGGACAAATTTTCCAGCCATGTAATTCTACAAATAGTTTTTTATTTCCGGCTGAATAGTGTTGGTCTTCTTCGCCCAAACCAAAAAGGTGCCTTTTATCATAATAGTCATAAGTGCCGTCAGGACGCATCCAGATCAAGCGGTTAAAATATTTTTTATCCTCCTTAATAATGATGCTGCCGGTTAAGACACTGTCAAACTTTTTTGCATGCTGATGCATCCACTTCATTGTTAAACCATCCATTTCTTCGGCAAGATTCTCAGGATTCATTGAGAAGCCAGTGCTGAACATTTCAGGCAGCACAATGAGGTCGGTTTTTTCACGTATTGAGGAAAGTCTCAACCCAAGGTTTTGAAGGTTTTTTTCAATGTTCTCCCAGAAAAGGTAAGCCTGGAAGGTTGTGATTTTTAGCGTATCCATTCAATGATATTCATACGTAAATGTTCCGATTTGGTTGCTGTTAAATCTGAGCTAACTTAATAACGGCCTTTTCGAGGGTTTCTTGCTTTTTGGCAAAACAAAAGCGTAAAACCCTGTAATCAGTTCCCTTACTATAAAATGCAGAAACAGGTATAGTGGCTACACCAAATTCCCTGATTATCCTTTGCGCCAGATCGGTATCCCCTTCGTCACTTATCCTGCTATACTGTGCCAGTTGAAAATATGAACCGTAACATGGAAGAAGGTCAAACCTTGTCTCTTTCATTAAGTTATAAAAATAATCTTTCTTAGTCTGAAAAAAACCGCTGATATCCAAATAATTACGTTCATCTAATAAATGATCGGAGATGGCATATTGTACTGCCGAGTTAACACTGAAGACTTCAAACTGATGAACTTTACGGAATTCTTTCATCAACCACTCAGGTGCCAGACAATAGCCCACTTTCCATCCTGTGGTATGTAACAGTTTGCCAAAAGAGGCTGTAATAAAACTTCTTTCCATTAGTTCGGGGTATTGCGAAACACTAAAGTGCTTCGTCCCATCATAAACCAAATGCTCATACACTTCGTCACTAATGATCAGAATATTACTATCTCTTGTAATACTGATCAGTTCTGCCATATCCTCTTCAAGAAGGGTTTTTGCCGTCGGGTTATTAGGAGTATTGATGATGATCATTCGTGTCTTCTCATTGACAAGCTGCCTGACTTCCTCCCAGTTGATGGTATAATCTGGAGCACTTAGTTCTACAGATCTGACTAGCCCTCCAAACAGAACAACAGAAGGTGTATATGAATCATAAGCAGGCTCAAAAATAATTACTTCATCACCTGGCTGTATTACACAGGCAATCGAAGTAAAAATCGCTTGTGTACCACCCGCAGTAATGGTTATTTCAGTATCAGGATTATACTTTGCCAGATGCAACTTTTCCTGTTTTTCAGCGATTCGCTCTCTCAGTGAATAGAGGCCCGCCATTGGAGCATACTGATTATGCCCCGACTTCATATAATGATTGACCAGCTCAACCAATTGTGCTGAACATTGGTAGTCGGGAAATCCCTGAGATAAATTGATGGCTTTATACTCTGTAGCCAGTTGAGACATTATGGTGAAAATTGTGGTGCCTACCTCCGGCAATTTGGATTTTAAGTGCATATTAAAATCTAAATTAGATATTTTTAATTTTCCTGATTTAGAATGTTTTATAATTCTATGGATTTAATTATTATTTTGATTTCAAATTGACAAGTATAAATGACCTATAAAAGCAAAGAAAGTCGACTTTTACTCGTTCTGGGCACATTCCTTGTGGCCAATGCTATTCTAGCTGAGTTTATCGGGGTTAAAATATTTACTGTTGAGGGTTCTCTGGGTATGGAGAAATTCAATATAGATATGTTCGGCGTTCCTGACCTCTCTTTTAATATGTCTGCCGGGGTAGTAACCTGGCCGCTTATATTTATCATGACAGATATTATCAATGAGTACTTTGGGGTAAGACAGGTTCGATTTCTGTCCATATTAGCTGCAATATTGATTAGCTATGCTTTTATAGTAGTTGGTTTTGCAATGGAACTGGTTCCATCCGGCTTTTGGGTCAATCAAACTATTGATGGAGTGGATGTTAATATGAACGCAGCCTTTAATGGAATTTTCGGACAGGGGATGTGGATTATTGCCGGTTCTATTATCGCATTTCTGATCGGACAAATGGCAGATGTAATTATTTTTCAACGTATAAAGAAGCTTACTGGTGAGCGTTTCCTGTGGTTAAGGGCTACCGGTTCTACCCTGGTATCTCAATTGATCGACAGTTTTGTGGTTATCTTCATCGCATTCTATCTTAATCCCCAATATAACTGGAGCTGGCAGATGGTTGCAGCCATCGGATTGGTTAATTACACCTATAAATTTATAGTTGCGATACTGATGACCCCATTTCTTTATGGCGTACATAAACTGATAGATAAATTTCTCGGAAAAGATCTTTCTGCAAAGCTTATTTCGGAAGCCACAAGGGCCTAAAGACTTATATATGAAGATATTATATTAAGAAATTTTCAAACTAAATTAAAGGTGAAATGAAATTTTACATTCTCTGTTTATCGTTATCAATCCTGATTCTATCCGGGATTTCTAATTCTGTAGCAGCACAGGAAGTGCTTTGGAAAGAACAAAAAGCCTGGGAAGAAGTTCCTGAATATTACCAAAAATGGAATTATCCGGATTTTAATTTTCCTTCCACTTTGCCTGCCTGGAAAAATGACAGGCTTAAGGTGGCTGCTACCCTGGAGCGTTTGCTCGGTGATATACCTGCCCGTCCTAAAGATCTGAAAGTAAAAACAATTTTTCGTAAGCAGATGAACGGCTATATACTTGAAAAATTTCTGATTGATAATGAAGTGGATGGCATGATTCCGGGATACCTTGCTATTCCAACCAATGTGAAAGGTAAAGTGCCGGTAATCTTGGGAATGCATGGACATGGTAGCAGTAAGGACAATGTTTTTGGATCTAATTCTGGTACGGCTCAGGATGTATTGGCCCTGCTGATATCAAAGGGATATGCAGTAATGGCTATCGATAGTTATTTTAATGGTGAACGCCGTGGAACAGGTCCGGCCGGAGCACGCGAAACCCAGTCCAAAGGCCCTGATCAGGAAACTTCAACTTTTAAGATCAATCTATGGTTTGGCCGCTCCTTATGGGGCATGCAAATCCGGGATGAACAGATCGCTCTTGATTATCTGAATACCAGACCCGAGATTGACTCAGAAAAGATAGGTGTAGAAGGGATGAGTATGGGAAGTACCAGGGCATGGTGGCTGGCAGCACTTGATGAAAGAGTAAAGGTTGTGGTTGGGATCGCTTGCTTTACCAGGTACAAGGAACTTATTGAACAAAGAGAGTTAAAAGCTCACGGTATCTATTATTTTGTCCCTGGTATGTTGCAACACTTTGATACTGAAGCGGTCATGGGACTCATTGCTCCAAGGCCTTTTCTGGCTTTAACCGGAGACAGTGATGCCGGTTCACCCTTAAGTGGCATGAAAACCCTTGAGAAAAAATTAGATACGGTTTACTCACTTTATAAGGAGAAAGATAAGTTCAGGAGTATAATTTATCCTAATACAGGGCATGTTTTCACTGATGATATGAAGATTGAAATGCTCGACTGGTTTGAAAAATATCTCAAATAGATGAAGACTTTAACCATACGTATTATCCAAATTCTGTTCATTCTTCCACTGTTCTATCAAAACAGTACTGCACAAACTGGAAGTAAGGAAACAGCCTGGCAAAAGATTGCGCCGTATTTCTCTAGTCCTGATCAGTTTAAAGATCAATATGGGGAATATCGTTCCCCATTAAAATTTTATGATGGGAGGGAAGTGAAAAATCCTGCTGACTGGAAGAAAAGGCGGATTGAAATCCTTGATCGTTGGAATGGAATGATGGGCAAATGGCCTGCGCTCATAACAGATCAGAAAATGGAGTTTCTGGATACAATCCGCAGGGATGGCTTTACCCAGTATCAGGTCAGGTTTAGCTGGGTGCCCGGTCAGAAGACGATTGGCTACCTTTTGGTTCCTGATGGCAAAGGAAAAAAGCCTGCAGTGATTACTGTTTATTATGAACCCGAAACTGCTGCAGGTTTAGGAAGTCCTGATCTTCCTGATCGGGATTTTGCCTATCAGCTTTGCAAAAGGGGATTTGTGACACTTTCTTTAGGTACAACAGAAAACACGAATTCCAGAACTTACTCAATTTATTACCCGGGGATTCAAAATGCAAGTGTTCAGCCATTATCGATGTTAGCTTATGCTGCTGCGAATGCCTGGAATGTGCTTGCTAAAGTTAAGAATGTTGATTCGAAACGGATTGGTATTATGGGTCATTCTTACGGAGGAAAATGGGCAATGTTTGCCTCCAGTCTGTATCAGAAATTTGCCTGTGCGGTTTGGTCGGATCCGGGTATTGTTTTCGAAGATTCCCGCGAATCTATTAATTATTGGGAACCCTGGTATCTGGGTTATCATCCTCAGCCCTGGCGAAAAAGAGGATTAATCACCGAAGAAAATCCCGCACAAGGCTTATACCCAAAACTTATATCAGAAGGGTATAATCTTCAGGAATTGCATGCACTCATGGCTCCACGACCGTTTCTCGTTTCGGGAGGATCTGAAGATCCTGCAGATCGCTGGATCCCACTGAATCACGCCGTCTCTGTTAATAATTTACTGGGCTACAAGCATCGTGTTGCAATGACCAACAGACCCGAGCATACCCCGAATCCGGAGTCTAATGAAGTGGCTTATGGGTTTTTGGAGTACTTTCTGAAGAAGTGAGATATGAAGGTTTAGCCCGGCAGCAGAATTGAAACTCTTGCCATATTTAGGAAAGAGGGTATTTTCTTAATGATTGTTTATTTTATTCTCGGGTATAAAAGTATCGCTCAATAGGGCCCGCCTTTAGGCGGGTTGTAACCGGCGTGATTCAATTTGGGCTTCAGCCCCACATATAGCAGGTTAGAAAATAACGTAAACCGGTGCTTCAGCGCCGACAACATTTAATCGGGCTGAAGCCC
>NZ_JAUYSS010000013.1 GCF_030695525.1 Daejeonella sp.
TTAATCGCAGAAGCTGCTACTCCAAACTCTGCAGCATCGCTCATCTTCATGTCTGTAACCAAACCGTAGATAAACCCGCTTGCAAAAGAGTCGCCGCTACCTACACGATCAACGATACGAACTTCATATGATTTAGTATGATAGAATTCAGTGCCATCATAAACCAATGCCGACCAGCCATTATCTGAAGCACTATGGCTTTCTCTCAAGGTAGAGGCAATGTATTTAAAGCCGAATTTAGCTTTCATTTGCTGGAACACATCTTTGTAACCATCCAGGTTAAGTTCACCTTTGGTAACATCAGTACCTTTGCTTGTAAAGCCAAGTGTGGTATCTGCATCTTCTTCATTTCCAATGCAAACATCTACATACTGGCATAATCTGGTCATTACCTCCCTTGCTTTTTCTTTAGTCCATAATTTTTTACGGTAATTCAGATCAATACTGGTAGTAATTCCTCTGGCTTTTGCAGCCTTTAATGCAGCTTCAGTTAATGCAGCTGCCTTATCACTCAGGGCAGGAGTAATACCGGTTGTATGGAACCAATCCGCACCTTCAAAAATTTTATCAAAATCAAATTCAGAAATATCAACTTCAGAAATAGATGCATCCGCACGGTCATACACAACCTGTGAAGCACGCATGGAAGCTCCGGTTTCCAGAAAATAGATTCCTAAACGCTTGCCACCTCTTGCAACATACTGTGTATCAACACCGTAACGGCGTAAA
Source organism: Daejeonella sp. (assembly GCF_030695525.1). Classification (GTDB taxonomy): domain Bacteria; phylum Bacteroidota; class Bacteroidia; order Sphingobacteriales; family Sphingobacteriaceae; genus Daejeonella. The sequence continues at coordinate 730 of NZ_JAUYSS010000013.1, forward strand.
TGATTGATCGCTGCCTGCCCTAAAGGATTATTTGGAACTTTAGATACAAAGGTTCCGTTTAATCCGTAATTGCATAGTGCAGCAGCTACGTTTGCTTCTCCGCCACCATAGGTAACATCAAAACTATCACTTTGTACAAATCTCTTGAAATCGGGAGTCGATAGACGCATCATTATCTCTCCAAGTGTTACGACTTTTTTAGCCATGGCTTAATTCTGTATTTAATTGAAAGAACTTGTTATAATCCAAATTTAGGATAAGCAAAAATACATTAATGGGCGATAATTAAAAGTTTTATCCGTGCTTTCTTGTTTAATAACAGACAAAATGTTACGAAAGCGGATAAATACTTTGATTTTCGTTTCAGCTTAGCTAATTATTTATTAAATAGCTAATTTAGGGGCTTGGTTTTACTTAAATTATATTACAGATGAGCAAGAAAGAAGAACTCTTGAAATTAATACCCGAGCAGGGGATATTACCTTTATATTTTAACAAAGATAAAGAGACCAGTATAGGACTTTTAAAAGCATTATATAGTGCAGGTATCCGGGCAGTAGAATATACCAACAGGGGAGAGGCAGCACTGGCAAATTTCAAGGAGATGAGAAAGGTGGTTGATTCCGAACTTCAGGGTATGTACCTGGGTATTGGAACAATCAAAGACGGAGCAATGGCTCAGACTTTTATTGATGCGGGTGCCGATTATATCATCTGTCCGGGACTTGTTGAGAGTGTTGCCGAAGTTGCCGATAAGCATGATATGCTATGGACACCGGGTTGTATGACCCCAAGTGAAATAATCCGGGCTGAAACTTTGGGAGCTAAAATGATTAAGCTTTTTCCCGGAAATGTTTTGGGCCCGGGATTTATGTCAGCAATAAAGGAATTGTTTCCTAATCTTAAATTTATGCCTACAGGAGGAGTTGATCTTGAGCGGGCGAATATTGAAGGATGGTTTAAAGCCGGTGTTTGTGCAGTTGGTATGGGTAGTAAGCTGGTGAGTAAGGATGTTATGGAAAATAAAAAGTATGATGAGTTGATTGCCTCTACAAAATCGGTTTTGGAGATTATCAAATCGATAAGAGCTTAATTTGTTAATTGATACTGGCAGCCGGCAGCGTATTTCTGCCGGCTTTTTTTGTTATCAGTATTGTATCATTTTTACTCCATAGGGTTTTTAAAGCCTGTTATTTTCTATTTTTAGAACTCCTGTAGCTTGCCTGAACGTATCTTAATATATTGTTCAGAATTTTTGAAACAGTTCATCATTAAAGAATGTTCAGACGGATCTATTATATTTTTTTTCTGACGCTGTTTACCTGGCTTTGCGGTTTTAACTCGCTGCATGCTCAGAGTGTTTCTAATGAAGGAACGGAATTCTGGGCTGTTTTTCCTACACATGTTCCTGCTTCCCTTGCTAATGGCTTCAGGCCATTGGCGAGATATTCCATTTTTATAACAGGTAAGCAGGCTTCATCCGGCACTGTTACTGTTGGAGGTTCAAGTCTGCCTTTTGTCCTTCCTGCAGGTAATACAGTGATTGAAGTGCCGATAAATCGTGGGGATGCTTATATCGATGAGCTTGAAGCGGGCAGAGTACTTTCAAACAGGGCAATAAGGGTTCAGGTTGATCCGGGAAAACCCAAGGTTGTAGTTTATGGGCATATTTTTGCCGGTGCCAGGTCTGCTGCTTCACTTATTTTGCCTAAAGAGGCTCTTGGTCAGCAGTATTACAGCATGAATTATCTGAGCGGTAATACCAGGGATGGAGGCCAAAATCATATTGTACTGATCGCCAGTGAGCCGAATACAAAGATTTTTATCAGGCTCAATGGAAGGGATCTTATTGCCGGTGGGGTAAACCTTGTAAATCCCGGTGATGTGTATGAATTCCTTTCAAATGAAGACCTTACAGGCGCGAATGTATTTGTTGATCCTGAAACCTCCGGATGCAAGCAGTTTGCCATGTTTTCAGGAACTACTAACTCAGCAATTTTTGCTCCATCAGGATGTGTTGGTGATGTTTCATCTGACCCTTTGTATCAGCAGAATTATCCTGTAGACAGTTGGGGTAAGTCCTATGGATTCATCCCCTTTAGTTCCAGGAGCCCAAGAGGCACTGCTGTGAGAACCAGAGGGAATTATGTACGAATTCTAGCTAAAGAGAATGGTACACGGGTTACTTATAATGGCACACAGGTTGCAAACCTGAATGCCGGTCAATATTACCAGACTCCGGTACCCGTCAATGAACCTGCATATATTTCAGCAAATAATGCGATTGCGGTTGCCCAATATTCTTTAACTCAGGCTTGTGCAGGTGGCGGCTTCAGTGATCCTGATATGGTAATCCTGAATCCGATTGAATATAATATCAAGAACATCACTGTATATTCCTCTAATAGGGAAAATATCAGTGAGAATTACGTGAATATCCTTATAAAGACCACTGCAGCGGCATCTTTCAGGATCAATGGACGAGTCCCAGGTGGTACCTTTACCGCTTTGAGAAATAATCCTGAATACTCTTACCTGCAGCTCAACCTGAATCAGTATCCTACCCAGATTTTCAATTTATCCGCCACCGATGGTTTTAATGCTATTGCATACGGATTTGGGGATGTGGAGTCTTATGCCTATTCTGCCGGTACAAATCTGGCCTCCAGTCAGTTTGTTAGAGCAATTAACAAAATTACCCTTGAAGAAATAACCAGTGCATGTACCAGACAGGATCTTGATTTTAAGCTTACCCTGACAGCACCTGCCTCAAGCCTGATCTGGCAGCTGGATGCCAATGAACTACCGGTCACACAGAATAATCCGGAACCAGTGGAGCTTGTAAGGAATGGGATCACATTTTTTGAATATTTATTTCCAAAGGATCTGGGATATAGTCAGCCGGGTCAGAAGTCCATCAAAATCATAGCAAAGTACGCTACACTTGCCGGATGTAATCTGGAAGAACAGGAAATTGATTATCAATTCGATGTTTTCGATCCGCCAGAGCCATCATTTAGTTATACAAGTAATTTTTGTACAAATGCTGAGATAAGCTTTACAGATGGGAGTAAGGATAATGGCAATCCTATAACATCATGGGAATGGGATTTCGGAGATGGAAAAACTTCTATTGACCAGAATCCAAAACATATTTTCATGAATCCGGGTTCATATAATGTTGTTTTGAAAGTGAAGAACTCAACAAGTTGTGATGCAAAGGAATTTCCACAGACGATTGTGATTAGTGCAAGTCCGGTCGCAGATTTTTCAAATACTAGTCCGGGATGTGAAAATGCCGCTATTACCTTTACCGACCTCTCAAGGGCTGTTCAGGGTAATATTGTTAAATGGGAATGGAATTTTGGTGATGGAGAAAGTGTTGTAAGGAATATTTCTTCCCCGATTACTCATCAGTACACTTCGGGAGGACAGTTCATGGTTAGTCTCAAAGTCACCAATGAATTAGGCTGTGAGAATGTACTTAGCCGTGAGCTTAATCTTACTACGCCATTTCTGGAGGCCGGACAAGATACCTTCATTTTACGTGGTGGCTCAGTACGATTTAATGTTCAGGCCACCGGAACAAATTTAAAATATAAATGGACCCCATCTATTGGGCTTGATCGTGATGATATAAAAAATCCAACAGCATCCCCGACAAGTGATATGCAATATTTTGTGACGGTAAGTTCCGATGAAGGCTGTATTTTGGAGGATAATATTCAGGTAAAAGTGCTGGAAATGCCCGTCATTCCGAACACATTTACACCCAACGGCGATGGCATCAATGATGTATGGAATATCGAATACCTGGATAGTTATCCCGGAGTAAGTGTAACTATTTTTAATCGATTTGGAATCAAAGTGTTTGGTTCTATTGGATACCTGAAAGCATGGGATGGTATTTTAAACGGCCAGGTGCTACCTGTTGGGACCTATTATTATGTCATAGACCCTAAGATTGGAATACCTGTGTTTAAGGGATGGGTAACTGTGATCCGTTAGAATTATTATGCAGAATAGATTGGAACATTTGCTTAGTAAATTTATCAATGTAAATATTTAATAAATACAAGATTGACATTGAAAAGGATTATTTAACTTGTTCAGCTTTATCAATTATAATTTTTTTCAGGCGATTAGGTTTTGGATTAATTATAAATGATAAGGATAAGGCTCAAAATAAATTATTAATGAAGAGAGTTGCGGCTTTTATATTTTCTTTTCTGATGTGCCAGGTTGTGCTTGCTCAGCAAAAGCCTCAGTATACTCAGTATGTCATGAATAATTTTATATTAAATCCTGCTATTGCAGGTATTGAGAATTATGTTGACGTAAAGGCAGGCTATCGTGCTCAGTGGCAGGGGCTTGATGGTGCACCAGTGACTTCCTATATTTCAATACATGCACCCATAGGCAGGAATTTTTTATATGGGACATCAACCTCTGTGCCTCAGGGCGGTGGGAGTAATCCCAACAGCCGGAGTTATTTGCAAAATTATATGGCTTCTGAACCACATCATGGTGTTGGTTTTACAATGGTATCTGATAAGGCAGGGCCAATTTCCAGAACAGATGTTAATCTGAATTATGCCTATCATATTGGAATCACAGAACAGGTGAACGTATCTGTTGGACTTGCAGCCGGAATTTCGAAGATTTATCTTGACCGATCTGGCCTGATACTTGAAAATCCGAACGATCAGGCAATCGGAAACGGTAATTATGATAATTTCAAACCGGATATGAGTGCAGGAATCTGGCTATACGGACCCAGGTTTTTTGCCGGTGCCTCAGCACAGCAACTATTAAAAAGTCCGATAGGTTTTAGCGATGATCCGGAGACCTATGATCAGGGGAGAAAAGTGCCGCATTTGTTCATTACTGCCGGATATAAAGTTTACCTCGGGGATGATTTTGCTGCAATTCCGTCAGCCTTATTAAAAATGGTATCACCGGTACCTGCTTCGGTTGATGTAAACTTAAAACTAGCCTACAAGGATCGTTTTTGGCTAGGTGGCAGTTATCGTAAGGATGATGCATTTGCAGGAATGGCAGGGTTTAATGTGGGTTCATTTATGAATATCGGTTATTCTTACGATCTCACTACATCCGGCTTGAACACCGTAAGTAATGGCTCACATGAAATCGTGTTGGGAATATTTCTGAACAACCGTTATAAGGTGAGCTGCCCGCAGAAAAGCTGGTAACGGATAATTGAGAGTTGAAAATTGACAGTTGACAATTAAGAATGGAGATTGGAGAATTTCTCACATCTCACATCTCCCTTAAAGCTCCTTCCTTAACCTTGCAACCGGAATATTCATAGCTTCACGGTATTTTGCTACAGTCCGTCTGGCAATATTGTATCCCTTTACTTTAAGGATTTCTGTTAGTTTTTCATCTGCCAGGGGGCGGCGTTTATCTTCTTTGCCTATACACTCTTCAAGTATTTTTTTTACTTCCTTGTTTGAAACTTCTTCACCACTATCCATTTGTATGGCTTCAGAAAAAAATGATTTCAATAGAAAGGTTCCGAATTCCGTCTGAACATATTTTGAATTTGCCACGCGTGAAACTGTGGATATATCCATGCCAATCCGGTCGGCAATATCTTTGAGGATCATAGGCTTTAAATTCTTATCATCGCCGGTAAGAAAATACTCATACTGATAATCCATAATGGCCTTCATTGTTTTTAGCAATGTTTGCTGTCTTTGTTTGATCGCATCAATAAACCATTTTGCTGAATCCAGTTTTTGTTTTACAAATTGAACCGCTTCCTTTAGTTTTTTGTCTTTTTCGGCTGTTTTATCATAATGTTCAAACATATCCTGATAAGAGCGGCTTACCCTGAGCTCAGGTGCATTTTTTGAATTTAAGGTAAGGAATAATATCCCGTCATTATTGCTGATATGAAAATCTGGTATGATCTGAAGCTGTTTTGTAGTTACAGCATTGGAGTCGCCTGGTTTTGGATTGAGTTTAAGAATTTCATTTATAACGTCCCTGAGCTCTAAAGAGTCCATATTTAATGAACGTTCAAGCTTATCATAGTGTTTTTTTGTAAATTCATCAAGATACTCCTCAACTACTATTATTGCTTTCTGAATGATGGGATTATATTCTTTTTTTCTTAACTGGATAAGTAGACATTCCTGGAGGTCTCTTGCACCTACTCCTGCCGGATCAAAGGATTGTATCACTTTTAGCATTTCATTAACCTCTTCATCTTCAGCAAATACATTTTGAGAAAATGCGAGATCATCAACAAGTGAAGTTACCGGCCTGCGGAGATATCCATCATCATCCAGACTGCCGATTATTTGTTGGCCAATTCTGAAATCTTTATCAGAAAGCGGTAAAAGGTCTAACTGTGCTTGCAGGCTTTCGAAAAATGAGCTTTGAACGGCTATAGGAATCTCTTTCCGTTCATCGTCGTCATCCCCATTTTGTTCGTATTTTGAACTGTAATCATTGATGTTATCGTCCTGGAGGTAATCATCCACATTGAATTCATCTGAACTTTCCTGCGAATCTTCCTGATTGTAATTATCATCGTCAGGATCCCGGTCTGGGTATTCTTCAGCAGGCTCATTCATATTCGCCAGACTTAAATCTTCAAGAGCCGGATTATCTTCCAGCTCTTCTTTAATTCGGGTATCAAGTGAAACTGTAGGTACCTGCAGTAGTTTGATAAACTGAATCTGCTGCGGAGATAGTTTTTGAAGAAGTTTTTGTTGAAGGTTTTGTCTTAACATAAAATGAATTCTCCGGTAAATTTACATAAATATTGATGGATGAAATAGTCATCCTTTAAAATATGTTTTTAAAAGAAAGATATTCAAGCACATTCTCACTTGTTTTTTTATCTAAAGTATATATATTTAACAAAGGACTAACCTCATAAATTTTATGGCTATAGTAAAAGAATTTAAAGAATTCATCTCAAAAGGAAATGTGGTGGATCTGGCAGTTGGTGTGATTGTTGGGGCTGCATTTGGTAAAATTATCACCTCCCTGGTTGATGATGTTTTGATGCCCCCTATAGGTTATGTGTTGGGTGGAGTTGATTTTGCAGACAAAAAGCTGGTGCTTGTAACCGCCGATACCGTAAATAAAGTAGAGGAAGTTGCGATCCGTTATGGAAATTTTGTAAATACCCTATTTCAATTTCTAATTGTGTCGATGTGCATATTCGCTATCATTAAGGCCATTAATACTTTGAAGCGAAAAGAAGAGGCAGCTCCGGCAGTTCCTGCTCCTCCAAGTGCTGAGGAAAATCTATTGACTGAAATCAGGGATTTGTTGAAGAATCAAAATAAATAAAGGATATTTTGATTCAAGAGTTTGAATTGTGAAAAATCAACCTTATATTTGCACTCCTGTTTTTTAGAGCAATAATAGATAAATAAGTCATGAAAAGAACATTCCAGCCTTCTCAAAGAAAAAGAAGAAATAAGCACGGGTTTAGAGAGCGCATGAGCAGTGCAAACGGAAGAAGAGTATTAGCCTCTAGAAGAGCTAAAGGTAGAAAAAGACTATCTGTCTCTGACGAGCGTCGTCATAAAGCATAATTTTGATTGTTTTTTCGTAGCCTTACGAATTGCGCAGATCAAAATCTGCTGGTAAATCAGGCTAAATTACAGTCAAAATGTATAGTTTTAAGAAAGAAGAACGGTTATGTAATGTTAAGCTTATTGAAAAGCTTTTTACTGACGGTTCTTCTTTTTTAGTTTATCCCTTCCGCATCGTTTGGCTTACTAATGTTGCCAACTCTGTACATCCGGTGCAGGTTTTGATTAGTGTTCCGAAAAAGAGATTCAAGCGTGCGGTTGACCGAAACCTGATTAAGCGCCGAATTCGCGAAGTGTATCGCCTTCATAAATCTGAATCTCTATATCCATTCCTGAATGAACATTCGACCGGACTGATATTGGGAATTACTTATATAGGTAATGAAATAGGAGATTATGCATTTCTGGAAAAGAAATTTAAAGATGTTTTAGTCCGTTTTAAGAAATTATACCTGAACAGCCATGTTGAAAAGGATAATTAAATCGGTATTTTCTTCATTTTTTCTCTTTCTGATCTGGATTTACCAGAATCTTATTTCACCAATACTTGGAAAATCCTGTCGTTTTACTCCTACCTGCTCTCATTATGGGATTGAGGCAATACAGAAACACGGACCATTTAAAGGCGGATGGCTAACAATAAAGCGGATTGGCAAATGCCATCCCTGGGGAGGGCATGGTCATGATCCGGTTCCATAAATTTTTTCTTTGGCAATAATTTCACTCTTTTGCACGTATGAATGATCAGCTAATTTTACTTCTGGAAACTGCTACAAGCACCTGTTCGGTGGCTTTGAGTGAGAATGGAAAAATCATTGGCATCAAAGAAGCTAATGAGCGAAATATCCATGCCAGCCATATCACACTATTCATAGAAGAGCTGATGATCAATACTGGTAAAAAATATACTGATCTGAATGCTGTCGCAGTAAGTAGGGGTCCGGGATCCTATACAGGCCTTAGAATAGGTGTTTCAACCGCAAAAGGACTCTGCTATGCCCTTGATATTCCCTTGTTGGGAATAAATACGCTCGAAGCCATGACATGTGGCCTGCTGTCTCAAAATGATATTCAGGATTCGGATTTACTGGTTCCAATGATTGATGCCAGAAGGATGGAGGTATATACCGGCATTTTTCAAAATGATCTCAATGTAATTGAACCAATAAGTGCAAAGATTGTGGATGTATCTTCTTTTGATCAGTTTAAAAGCAATAAGCTCATTTTGTTTGGAGATGGTGCGGGAAAGTTTAAGGAATTATTTACAGCTCAAAATCATATCAGGTTCATTGATTTTACAAACTCAGCACAAGACCTCAACTTATTAGCCTGTAAAAAATTAAGAAATGGTGAAACTGAGAATGTGGCTTATTTTGAGCCTTTTTATTTAAAGGATTTTCTGCTCACTAAATCCACTAAGAATAATTCTTAATCCTTCTTTCCTACAAGCCCTTTTATGAATTTCCCGATAGGGTTTTTCCTGAATCCTGATATATTAGTTGCATTAGCCTGATGTTCCAAAATACTTCCGAATTTTAAACCAAATCCGAGATAAAAGGAGACCCCGGTATAACCACTAGTATAAGGTGAGGCAGTTTTGCTGTAATTTCTTATCATTTCATAGCTTTTGAGAAGCTGGTCACTACCCATATAGAATTCGACATTGGGGGTTTTTATCATATACTGACCACCTATTTGCACTATACCGGTCGTATTGTACGCTGCCGATGCGGTAAGGACATGGTTTTTTATATGGTAATTATTGACAAGAACCAGATCTCCACCACCATAATAAATGGTTTTGGAAAGGATCAGGTTTGGTTTGTAATTTCCAAATTCTTTACTAAGCATTAATTCAGCTTTACCATTGACCATACTTACATAAGATTTATTAACTGATTTCGCGCTTATTTGGGTATCCAGACTGTCGGCCAGCCTTTCATCTGCATTATTGTTTGAGGCATTATCAATAATAATTTTTCCGGTATCAAAGTCATACTCATAAGCTTCTTTATTCCATCTTATAAAACCTATATCTTTCAGGTTTCCTAATATTGTCCACCCATCCCGAAGGTGATAAGAAGCTCCGGCTGTAATTGAAAGCCCCACGTTTTTAAAGTTGGGCTTTAACATCTCCCGTTTAAAATCATCAAATTTGAAGCTCGACCTAAGCTTTCCACGTACTGAGACATCAAACTCATCGTTAGCTTCATTCATGTTTATTTCAGATTTATCAACCTTGAGTGCAGTATAACTAATACCGCTCAGCAAGCTGAACTTTGCTCCCAGTGAAAAGCGCTTTGTATAATTCTGCCGGTATGCAAAACTAAACTGGTGGTAGGACTGATTATACCCATTCACATTAAACAGATTACTCAGGTTATTGGCATTAAATACCCGGTAATCGTCGAAAATGGCAAAAACTTCATTTGTAACACGTACTCTTCCATCATTACGAATCTGCCAGCTAATTCCCATTTCTTTGTATTTTTTTACGGACTTCAAAACACGCAGCATCGCGATGTAATTATTCGAACTGAGGTTTATGGTATTCATTCGGTTCTCGCCCAGGGTGATGTCCCGCCCATTAAATACACCATCATAAATGAGGGATTTGAATGCAGGTTCTGCCGGGCCTGAGAATGTTCCATTCAGGCTGATTGTTGGAATAAGGAAATTGAATGCAAAACGACGGCTAGTATCTACCTGGTAGGCTCTTTGGGATGGATTTTCAAAACTGTCATATAATGTACGGCTGTTATATAGGGAATATTGTTGTGCATAGCTAATTTTGGCTAGCCCGAAAAACAGGAATAATACAAGGGATAGTTTTTGTAAATCAATTTTGTTTCGGCTGAAAATCATAATGTCATTAATTGTTTCCAATACTATCTACGGCTAAATCCGGTTCAGTTGCTGTTTTAATATTTTTATAAGCAGTGTAAAAATTAGTAAAAAAATATTCATTGTTGCTTGTCAGTTGATATGACATAGCATACAGATCTTTTAACCCATAATTTTTGCTTCTAAAGATCTGACTATAATTGCTTTTTAGAGAGTTTCTAAGCAAAATCTCAGCATTGTTTAAATATAATACAAATGAAACATTACTCTGATCGGCAACCAATTGGTCGAATCGGGTATATGCCTCAGTTTTATGTAGTAAGCGCCCTGCATTATAATCATTTAAATACCTTTGAATACTTGAAGGTGAATTTGAAAGGATCAGCAAGTTGTCGGTAATGGTAAAGAAAGGTTTGGAATACTTTCTCATTGGATCTCCAAAATAAATATAGAACAGATGGCTGTAATTCATTCTTCTTACAGTTGGTGAATAAAACGAACTCATGGGCTCAAGTAAGAACTGAAGTCTGCTTCCATTACTGACTTTTATAATTGCCAGGCTCTCGGAGGTGGAAAGATGAAGCGTACTCATTTCATTTGCCCATAATTTAATCATATCCCTTTCCGGATTAATGCCGGTTTCTGATGTAATGGTTTTTATTTGTTTGCTGAGTGTGTCGAGCTCAGCCCTGGCTTCAAATACCAGATCAAGGTCTTTTTTAAACCTTTTATAATCTGAAATCCCATAAGTTATTGAACTTGCAGTGTTGTAAGGCATCGCAAGTTTAATTGTATTTTTAACGGGTTTCTGATTTAGAAAAATAGGGATGTAGCTCTCTTTGGCCGAAGATATTCTGCTTATTCCATTAAACATCATGACATCCGTTTTGAAATTCAATCCTAAACTTGAATAACCTGAAAAGCTTTCGAAAAGCTCCATGTTATCACTTAATTTCCGTCGGAAATAGGGTTTTAGAAAGCCGGGCTGGTTATAGTTTATAAAAATATGCGCCAATGCATTGGCATCACTGTTTAGACCGGTATTAATCTCCTGGATAAATGTCTGGCTGATCTTCTTTGTTTTCTCATCAATGCTCTGTCTTATAAGTTCAGCGGAAAAGCTCCCTCTTGCAATTCCTTTATTAATATGAATGTAGAAAGGTCGCTTCAATTCATTAGCCTTGATTTCCAACATGGCATTGCCTTCTTTTTCCTTCATGGTGTAACTTAAATCTGTTAACTCAGAAAGGGTATTTTGAAGATCAATAATGGTTTGTTTCTGTTTTAGCTGAACCGACCATAAAAAATGAATACTATCGGTTTTGGATGGATGAAAAGACAAAAAGATCTGTTGCAAATCAGTTAGATTTCTCAGATTCTTGTTACTAATCAGAATTTCTTTTAACCAGGCCAGTTCTTTTTTATTCTGCGTACCAATGATCGTATCGAAAACAGTATAATCTGTGAAGATTTCATACAAACTTCTGTCGTTAGAATATTGAAAAATCAGGGAAGCATCGCCAGGTATTTCAGAAAGTACACGGTCATTATTCCGGGTTGTGACATTAAGATTTGAGAAGTATAAATATGCAAGAGAAATCACCGCAATGATTAGAGCTATTGTAATTCCTATTATTTTCTTCATCAATATGGGCATTTAACAAATTTATATTTTTATGTCGTAGATCACTAATAACATTCTTCATTTAGAGTTTATTACGCTTTTTTTATTGCAGTTTTAATGCTGTTATCAGGGCAAATCAGGAAATTGAGTTTATAAATAGATTAATTTATAAATATGAATAGAAATAATCAATCACTTAATAGGCGAAAGTTTATTAGTATGGCAGGAATTGGTACTGCTGCTATAGCATTTTCGCCATCTCACACTTTCGGAGAAATACCAAATTCTGACCGTAAAATACGTATTGGAATTATTGGTGGGAGATTTGGAGCAAGTTTTCATTTTCACGAACATCCAAATTGTATAGTTGAAGCTGTCAGTGACCTTCAGGCAGATAGACGGGAGGTTCTGATGAAAGTTTATAAATGTTCTAAGAGTTATGAATCACTTGACAAACTTCTCCTGGATCGTAATGTGGAAGCGGTTTTTATCGCAACTCCCGCACCAGACCATGCAAGGCATGTAATAGCCTCACTTAAAGCTGGTAAGCATGTCCTTTGTGCCGTTCCTGCAGCAATGACCCTTGAAGAGTGTGCTGATATTCTCAATACTGTACAAAGAACAGGTCTCACCTATATGATGGCCGAAACTAGCACATACCAGCAAGGAGTAATATCTGCTAAGAAGTTTTACAGAGAGGGTAAATTTGGGCATATATTCAGCGCTGCTGCTGAATATAATCATCCAGGTCTTGAGACATTGTTTTTTGACACTGATGGAAAACCCACCTGGAGACATGGTTTGCCACCTATGAATTATCCTACTCACTGTACAGCATTTCTTATAGCAGTTACAGGGGAGAGGTTAACTCATGTAAGCGCTTTAGGATGGGGAGATGATAGTCCCTTACTTAAAAATAACCCTTATAATAATCCTTTCTGGAATGAGACGGCATTCTTTAAAACAAATAAAGGAAATCCTTTTCGGGTAGAGGTAAATTGGAAGGGGGCATTACAGGGCATCGAACGAGGAGAATGGAGAGGCGACAAAATGAGTTTTTACTACCCTCAGGGAGAAAATAAAGAATATATTCTTGTCAAGGTTGCTGATAAAATTGGCCAGGATGATGCCGGATTTAAGCGTGAAGAAAATATTGTTGAACCATATAAAGTGCCTTCTTGGTGGCAGACGGATATGTTGCCTGAGCCAATGAGGCATAATAGTGGTCATAGCGGGTCGCATACCTTCATTACTCATGAGTTCATCGATTCTCTGGTTAATAATAGACAACCAGAAGTGAACATATATGAGGCACTAGCCTATACGGCACCCGGAATTGTTGCACATCAGTCAGCACTGAAGGACGGAGAGTATATGAAAATTCCAAGTTTTGATAAGAAATAAACACGGTTTGTGGTTCTGGAAAGTTTATGCTTAGGTAATTTATTAATTTCAAAGTAAGGATATTTTACCTGATTGAATCTGAAAGATTTAAAGTTTTAAGTTCAAAGCTATTCCACATTTTACCATCAAAGAACTTGTATACTCAGGTCAATAAGGGTATTTTTAGCAATCTAATCTAACATTATGAACAAACAGGTAATTATTATAGCTTCTGTGTTTGGTATGCTTGCTGTTATTTTAGGGGCTTTTGGTGCTCATGCTTTAAAACCCCTTCTTGATGAGGCCGGATTAGAGGTTTGGAAAACTGCTGTAAGTTATCACTTCTATCATACACTTGCCTTGCTTTTTGTTTCAATTCTTCCATCAGGCAATACAAAGGCTGGAAATTTGGCGGCAGGGTTCTTTTCTCTCGGAATTCTCCTTTTTTCGGGTTCTTTATATTTAATTTCTGCCAAAGAAATACTAAATATCACTCAGCTTTCAGTTCTTGGACCGGTCACTCCAATTGGTGGTTTATTTTTCATTTTGGGTTGGTTAAGCCTGGTTTTCGTCGCTATAAAGAGTAAATAATGCTTGAGTTTAATGAAACAGATGGCATTGAAAGGAGAACTCTTTTTATAGAGGTAGTTTTACCCTTAGCAATACCTAAAACCTATACGTATCGGGTTCCTTCAGAAATGAACGGGGCTATTTCAATCGGGAAGCGGGTAGTCGTTCAATTTGGACGGGCCAAAATCTATACCGCAATTGTATATCAGGTATCTGAAACTCCTCCTGAACTTTATGAGGCCAAATATATCATAGATGTTCTTGATGATGAGCCGATTGTGAATGAGTTTCAGTTGAAATTATGGAAGTGGATGTCTGATTATTATCTCTGTCATATCGGTGAGGTGATGCAGGCTGCGCTTCCTGCTGCACTTAAACTGGCAAGCGAAACCCGTATTATTCTGAATCCTTCAACAGGGTTCGATAAGTCGGAACTTTCTGACAAGGAATTCCTGATTATTGATGCCCTTGATATTCAATCAGAACTTAAGGTAAGTGATATCAGTAAATTGCTTGGACAGAAAACAGTATTTCCGATACTCAGAGCTCTTTTGGAGAAGAATATTATAATAATATCAGAAGAAATTACTGAGAAGTTTAAACCCAAAAAGAAGTCATTTATTAGCCTTCACCCCCAATATAAAGATTCCGAAAACCGAAGGGCTTTGTTCGAAATTCTTGAGCGGGCACCCAAACAACTTGAAATTTTACTTGCTTATTTTAAACTCGAAAAGCAACAACAGGAAATTGTTAAATCCGATCTGCTGGAAGTTAGCGGTAGTGGTGCATCTGCATTGAAAGCCTTGCTCGAGAAAGAGGTTTTTATTCAGGAGGATAAAGTGGTGAGTCGACTCAGCGCTGAAGAACTCGAAACCCTGCATGATTTTAAACTGAATGAGGCCCAGGAAATTGCCCTGGGAGAGATCAGGGAGCAGTTGAAAGAGAAGGATGTTGTGTTGCTTTATGGTGAAACCTCCTCGGGTAAAACGCAAATATATATCCGTCTGATTGAACAAATGTTACAAGAAGACAAGCAAACATTATATCTGTTGCCTGAGATTGCCTTAACCACACAGGTTATTGAACGATTACGTGAACATTTTGGCGGACAGATTGGAGTATATCATTCCCGCTTCAATGATAATGAGCGCGCAGAAGTCTGGCAAAAAGTATTAAAAGGTGAATATAAGATCATTCTCGGTGCGAGATCATCTATTTTTTTGCCATTCAAAGAGCTGGGTTTGATTATCGTCGATGAAGAGCATGAATCTTCCTACAAACAATACGACCCGGCTCCCCGATACCATGCCAGGGATACCGCCATCTATCTCTCACACTTGCATGGGGCAAGGGTAGTTTTAGGCTCAGCGACCCCAAGCCTGGAGAGTTTTTATAATGCCCGGATTAAGAAATATGGTTTTGTAACACTAAGGGGCAGGTATGGTGGAGTGAAATCCCCTGTAATTGAAGTGGTGAGCATAGCTGAAGAAACCAAACGGAAAACCATGCAATCGCATTTTACCACAGTTTTGGTAAACGAGATTAAAGCTGCATTATCCCGTAAAGAGCAGGTGATCCTCTTTCAGAACCGTCGTGGATATACACCGTTTTTACTTTGTACTACCTGCGGATTTACACCCAAATGCATTAATTGTGATGTAAGCCTTACTTTTCATAAGAGCAGTGCAAAACTTCATTGCCACTATTGCGGATATAAACAGGATGTGCTGAACGCCTGTCCGGCCTGCGGTTCAACCCGGATTGAACAAAAAGGCTTCGGTACCGAAAAAATAGAAGATGAACTGCAGCGTATCTTTTTGGATGCTAAAATTGCGCGTATGGATCTCGACTCTACCCGGACCAGGAACAGCTTCCAGATTCTGCTCAATGATTTTGAAGAGGGTAAGATCGATATTCTTGTTGGTACACAAATGGTTGCCAAGGGACTCGATTTCGGGAATGTAAGTACTATCGGGATTATCAGCGCCGACAGTATGTTAAATTATCCTGATTTTAGGGCATTTGAGCGAAGCTTTCAGATGTTGGCCCAGGTTTCAGGACGGGCAGGAAGACGTGCAAAACAGGGTAAGGTTATTATTCAGGCCTATGATACCAGTCATCGTATCATCAGCCAGGTGATCAACGCGGATTATGAGGCCATGTTTGATACTGAAATTCTGGAGCGAAGAAATTTTCATTATCCGCCACTTTACCGTCTTATTCAACTGGATGTAAAGCATAAGGATCTTTCTAAACTGGCTTTAATTTCAGATTCTCTGGCCAGAATATTGAGATCGCAGTTTGGTGACCGGGTTCTGGGGCCTGAAGCACCTCTGGTCAGTCGCATCAGGAACTATTATATTCAGACTATTCTGATCAAGGTGGAGAAGGAAGGGGTGTCTGTCCAGAAGATCAAAGAAGCATTGCAGCTCATTCTCAGGAACTTCGATTCACAGCCTGCTAATAAGGGTGTTTACATCCATATTGATGTTGATCCTTATTAAATTCATCAACTATTTATTCTCAATTTTATTTTTAAAAACTGGCTTCATAAGACTATTTTTGAAGAGCAATGGCACATAAATTAGTTGATAGCTACCGTGAAAAGGGAGCCCGAAAAAAGTTGGTTGAATTACTCAGAGACAAGGGTATAGCTGATGAGAAGGTATTAAAAGCAATCGGCAAGGTTCCAAGACATTACTTTTTTGATGAGACATTCTGGACACAGGCATACAAAGACATTGCATTTCCAATTGGCGACGGTCAAACAATTTCCCAACCTTATACCGTAGCCTACCAGACTGAACTTTTACATATCAAACCGGGTGATAAGGTGCTTGAGATTGGTACCGGTTCAGGCTACCAAACTTGTATTCTTATGGAACTTGGGGCAAAGGTATATACCATCGAGCGTCAGGAAAATCTGTTTAAACGAACCAGTCAGGTTTTGCCGCATATTGGCTATCATGCTGAATTCTTTTTTGGCGATGGATCAAAGGGAATTGCTGAACATGCACCATACGATAAGATTATTGTAACTGCAGGAGCCCCTCTGGTGCCTGAAATTATGCTTAAGCAATTGAAGATAGGGGGCATTCTGGTTATCCCGGTAGGGGATGAGAAATCTCAGAAAATGATTACGGTCCTCAGGGTAAGTGAAAATGATTACGAGCGGATCTCTTTGGATACCTTTAGGTTTGTGCCGCTGGTGGGGGAGAAAGCGTGGTAGTTAGTTGATAATTGATAGTTGAGAATGGAGAATTCGTAATTGATAATCCGTAATCCGTAATTAATAATTCGTAATTGCTATACAACAGATAACTCCTACTTCTCTACCGTTTCATCGCCCTGCTCATCTCCAGTTTTGCATCACGGTCCTTGAGTGTTTCGCGCTTATCGTAGATCTTTTTACCCTGTGCTAAGCCAATCTCAAGTTTCGCAAACCCCCGCTCTGTAGTGAAGATTTTTAGGGGGATAATCGTAAAGCCTTTCTCTTCAATTTTTGTCCGGAGTTTAGCTATTTCCTTTTTGTTCAGAAGCAAGACCCTGTCGCGCTTGGCCTCATGGTTATAAAAGGAACCATGTGAATATTCAGCGATCTGCATATTCCTTACATAAAGATTGCCGTCAAAGAAAGTACAGAAAGCATCATTGATGTCGGCCTTACCCTCACGTATCGATTTTATTTCAGTACCAAGCAGTTTTATTCCGGCTGTATAAGTCTTGAGTATATGATACTCGAAATATGCTCTCTTGTTCTTAATGTTTATTCCACCCGACATGCCTGCAAATATCCGAAAGAAAATCCATAACCGGAATTATCATATTTTCTAATTATTAAAATATTATTTAAGATTTATAAAATAATATTTTTAGATTAATCTAAATTTGTATTTTTGTAAATCTAATATATTAATTAATGCGGTCACTTATTCTTTCAATTGTACTTTTCGGGATTGCTTTAACGGCAAAAGCGCAGACATCCGCCCTCAGCGGATGGCTTAGATCTGGTCAAAAACCAGTAGCCTTCGCTTCTGTTAAGATGCTCAATAGCAATATTGGAACAACAAGCGACTCCCTGGGTGGGTATTCTATGAAGCTTAGCGCAGGTAGATATGTCTTAAGCATAACGGCATTGGGTTACGCCCCTTATAAAAAAGAACTAATTCTCAGGGAAAATGAAACGGTAAATCTGGATGTTAACTTAGAGGAGTCCGGATCTGTTATCGAGGAATTTGTTGTTACCGGAACCATGAAAGAGGTCAGCCGT
This sequence comes from Daejeonella sp., assembly GCF_030695525.1. Lineage (GTDB taxonomy): Bacteria > Bacteroidota > Bacteroidia > Sphingobacteriales > Sphingobacteriaceae > Daejeonella. Next base: position 19,001 of record NZ_JAUYSS010000013.1, read on the forward strand.
CTGGCTAGCCCCGTGCCAGTTGAAGTATATAGCCCTGCATTTTTTAGGAAGAACCCTACACCCTCGGTTTTTGATGCTTTACAGAATGTAAATGGAGTCAGGCCTCAGTTAAACTGTAATATTTGTAATACCGGTGATATTCATATCAATGGTCTGGAGGGTCCGTATACGATGATTCTCATCGATGGTATGCCAATAGTTAGCGGACTTTCTTCTGTTTACGGTCTTTCAGGTATACCTAATGCTTTAATTGAGCGTGTAGAGATAGTTAAAGGACCTGCTTCATCACTTTATGGCTCTGAAGCGGTTGGTGGTTTGATTAATATCATTACCAAAAAGCCTCAGAATGCTCCTGCATTTTCAGCAGATGTTTTTTCAACTTCCTGGGGAGAGTTAAATACTGATTTGGGCTTTAAGTTTGCTGCCGGCAAAAAAGCTGAAGTACTGACAGGGATCAATTATTTTAAGTATGGAAACCGGATCGATAATAACAAGGATCTCTTTACTGATGTAACCCTTCAGGACAGGATTTCAGTGTTTCAAAAATGGAATTTTAACAGAAAGGAAAACAGGCAGTTCAGTCTGGCGGCTAGATATAATTATGAGGACCGCTGGGGTGGGGATATCACCTGGAACAAGGCTTACCGGGGAGGTACCGAGCGATATGGAGAGAGTATCTATACCAATAGATGGGAAATGCTGGGAACATATCAGCTTCCCTTAAAAGAATCAGTCATGTTTTCATGGTCTATGAACGACCATGATCAGAATTCCGTTTATGGGAATACCATTTATGGTGCCAGGCAAAAAATTGCATTTGGACAATTGAGCTGGGATAAAAAGCTTAAAAACCACGATCTGCTGCTTGGAACAGCCCTGAGATATACCATGTATGATGATAATACTCCGGCAACTGCATCGCTTACCGGATTTAATCAGGCTGATAGGGTCTGGCTTCCCGGAATCTTTATACAGGATGAAATTGCCCTTGCCGAAAAACATAAACTTTTGCTTGGAATGCGTTACGATTATAACTCCATCCATGGAAATATTCTTACCCCGAGATTTGCGTATAAATGGGTTCTCAATGAGAATAATATACTTCGTTTAAATGCAGGTACTGGCTTTAGGGTGGTAAGCCTTTTTACCGAGGAACATGCGGCTCTTACAGGTTCAAGGGAAGTGGTGGTTACAGAACAGTTGAAGCCGGAAAGAAGTTATAACGCCAATCTTAACTTTATTAAAAAGATTTATTTTAACAGTGGAAATTTTATTGGTATCGATGCTTCAGCCTGGTACACCCATTTTAACAACCAGATCATTCCTGATTATGTGAGCAATCCAAACCAGATCATTTACAGTAATTTACAGGGATATGCAGTATCGCGTGGTTTGAGTGCCAATTTTGATTTGACATTTACAAACGGACTTAAGGTTATTGCAGGAACTTCCCTGCTGGAAGTGTTTTCTAAAAATGAAGCCGAAGGTACCCGGATAAGGCCATTTCTCAATGAAAAGTGGACAGGCACCTGGGGTATTTCCTATAAACTAGAGAACCTGAATCTGGGATTGGATTACACAGGCAATATCTACGGCCCTATGCTCTTGCCCCGTTTAAGCAATACAGATCCCCGCAGTGGGGTATCACCGGTTTGGAGCCTGCAAAATATCCAATTTACCTATTCAGGTATGAAAAAGATCGAGCTTTATGGAGGTGTAAAAAATTTACTCAACTGGACACCGGGTAAGAATGAACCTTTCTTGATTGCGCGCAGTAATGATCCTTTTGATAAGGAAGTTCAGACCGATGCTTCAGGAAATGTAGTTCCCAGTCCGGCGAACCCTTATGCTTTAACCTTTGACCCGGGATACGTTTATGCTCCCAACCAGGGAATAAGAGGGTTTTTTGGCGTCCGTTTAATCATCAAATGAGATGTTAAGGATATTGATAGTTTTCATTTTTGTACTGATGCAGGTATCTGATCTGCAGGCACAAAATCGCATTGTTAAATTTGAAGAGATCAAAATTTTACAGAACAAAACACCCAAACCAATCGTGGTGCTGATCATGACAAGCTGGTGCAAATACTGCCATGCTATGAAAAACACGATGAGAAAGGATAGTAAGGTATCGGCCTTATTGAATGATAAATTTTACACTGTATTTCTTTACGCAGAGGATAAGAATGATATATTTTTTGCAGGCAGAATCTTTAAACATAAAGCCGGACTGCATGAACTGGCCAGAGAACTGGGTACGATCAAAGGTCAGATATCTTATCCCACAATCACTGTTCTCAATAGTAAGAATGAGATTATCTACCAGCACGATGGATTCTTAAATCCGCGCGCTATGCTTTATTTGCTCCAAAAAGTGGCAAAAAACTAAAAGACTAATTTATTTCTGGTAATATCATCTTTCTCATATCTCATATCTCCCATCTCAGACTTCAGACCTCAGCCTTCTAACCTCAGACCTCAGACTTCAAATCTCCGACCTCATTCCCCCTATCTCACTTCACAATCATAATCGGAATATTCACATTATGCCGTACCGTATCCACTGTGGTTCCAAAGATCAGATCGCTGATGCCTTTGTGACCATGAGCACCCATGACCAGAAGGTCCAGATTCTTAGCTTTAACCAGCTCAGATATTGCTTTCGCTGCAGTTCCATAGCCGATTTCAATATGAGACTGATAGCCCAGATCCTTGAGATTTTGCTGATATTTTTCAAGGTTGTCGGTATCACTCTGGGTTTCATGGTCTAATACTTTTTCGCCATGAAATCTCGCTGCTGCAGTTTCAACAATATGAATCAGGTAGTAGTCGGCATTTTTTCCACCCTGTATCAATGCGTGGCGAAATGTATTTCTGTCATTCTTCGAAAAATCAACAGTGATTCCGATCTTTTTATACTCCACCTGTTCAAGAACGCCAATTTCAAGAGCCTCACCATGCGGAACATTAGAAATCTTATGTTCATATTTTCTGAAAAAAGGCATCAGAAATACATAGAGCAATAATATGCCGACCGTTATCGCAAGAGGAATTACCAGCATATAAATCCACCAAACGCTAATAGTCGTGGTAGTAAGCCATGTACCAATTTCCTCAATAACTAGCTGAACATTCAGGCTTACTATGATCAGTGCAGACAACCAAGCCAGGATTTTAACCCAGGTTTTGATCGTGTATTCCTTCATTTTTTCCCGGTCGGAATTGAAGTGAATCAATGGAATAACGGCAAATCCCAGTTGTAAACTAAGGACTACCTGACTTAGTATGAGTAATCCGCCTAGTGCATCTTCTCCAAAGTACAATATGGTAAAGAAAGCCGGAAGGATCGCCAGCAAACGGGTTAATAATCGTCTGATCCAGGGCTGTATCCTGAGATTCAGATGACCCTCCATTACAATCTGCCCGGCAAGTGTTCCTGTTATGGTAGAGCTTTGACCGGATGCAATTAGTGCAATGGCAAATAGTGTTGGGGCTACAGAGCCGAAAATATTATCCAGTAATTTATAGGCATCCTGTATCTCAGCAACCTCAAACAAACCGTTTTTATAAAATGCTGTTGCAGCCAGTATCAGAATCGCAGCATTGACGAAGAATGCAAGATTTAATGCAATGGTAGTATCGATCAGGTTGTATTTTAAGGAATCTTTTATCCCTTTGGAAGTTCGTTCAATTTTTCTGGTCTGCACCAATGAAGAATGCAAATATAAATTATGAGGCATTACTGTAGCACCTATTATTCCAATTGCAATGTAGAGTGCATTTCCGGATAATAGAGATGGCTCAAATCCGCTTAGTACTTCGCCTAATATGGGCTTAACAATGAACATTTCTGTCAGGAACGAAACTCCGACAATAAACACCATCGATACAATGAAGACCTCCATCATTCGCATACCCTTATTCATCAGGAAAAGCAGCAGAAAGGTATCAAGAATCGTGATTGATACGCCCCAGATTAGCGGAAGACCGAAAAGCAGGTTCAATCCGATGGCCATACCAATAATCTCTGCCAGATCGCAGGCAATAATGGCGATTTGTGCCAGTACATAAAGCGGGTAATTGATATAAGATGGATAGGTGTTTCTGGATGCCTGAGCAAGATCAAGACCACGGACGATTCCCAGCCTTGCACTCAGCGATTGCAGTAATAAGGCCATCAGGTTCGACATCAGCAAAACCCAGATCAGTTTGTAACCAAACTGACTACCTCCCGCAATATCAGTAGCCCAGTTTCCCGGATCCATATAACCCACACTGACCAGATAAGCCGGGCCGATAAAAGCCATTAGCTTACGCCATCCTGTTTTGCCTGATGTAATTACCGAACCGTGAACCTCACTCAGCGATTCTGAATTTTTATTACTCATAAAATAACCAATATATTTTTTGCTACCTCACGACTGATCGTCCGCTCAGTTTTTTGATCAATTGTGAGCATGATCGAGCCATCAAATTCAATCAGTTCCGAAATAATTATTTTTGTCCCTAAGGTTAATCCCATCTTTTCGAGGAGTTTCAGAAATATGGATGAATGTTCGCTGACTCCCGAAACAGTGCCGCTTTCGCCCGTCTGCATATCGGATATTTTAACCAGTTTTTTATGTTTTATCAATCCTGATCTGTCGGGAATTGGGTCACCATGTGGGTCGGCGACCGGATTCCCAAGAAAATCATCCAATCTGTTAACCAATGTATCAGAGTTGATATGTTCGAGTTCTTCTGCAATATCATGAACCTCGTCCCATTTGAATCCAAGCTTTTCAACCAGAAAAACTTCCCATAAACGGTGTTTTCTGATGATATTTACTGCCGCATTTACTCCGGTATTGGTTAGCGTAACCCCCTGGTATTTAATGTAATTAATCAATTTCTTTTCCGCCAGTTTTTTCAACATATCGGTAACCGACGCAGCCTTGGTATTGGTCATTTCGGCGATCTGGTTCGTGCTGACAGCCTCCATGTTTCCTTCACTCAGGTGATAAATAGCTTTCAGGTAATTTTCTTCTGTAAATGAGTGCATAAGCTTTAAATTAAACAAATCTAATAATTTGTTTAGATTAATCTAAAAATTTGTCATAAAATATGTGATAATGTTTTGGTCATTTTTTAAAATAAAATTTGGCTAGTCCTTTTTATACTTTACTTTTGTATTTATTATGGCAATAGAACTGGATAAAATAGATCTGAGAATTCTTAAGATTCTTCAGGAAAATGGTAGAATTACCAATTTGCAACTTTCTCATGAAGTTGGACTATCGCCGGCCCCAACACTTGAACGTGTCAGAAAACTGGAGCAGGCTCATTATATCAAGAGCTATCATGCATTAGTTGATGAAGAATTGCTGGGTTTAGGGATAAAAACCTTTATTCAGATCCAGCTTGATTTTCATAAAAATAATACGATACAGGTTTTTCTGGAAGAAATAGACGCGATCAAAGAAATCACTGAATGTCATCATGTTACCGGTCAGTGTGATTTTCTGCTTAAAGCTTATGTAAAGGATATCAAATCATACGAACGCCTTATTATGGATAAAATCAGCAAAATCTCTGTGGTCAAAACCTTTCAAACCATGATGATCATGTCGACCAATAAGAAGGAGCCTGCGGTGCCTTTGGAATATTAATTTGTCTATTATTCAATTTGTCTATTTGTCAATTGGAACACTACCTTGACGATTAAAAATAATTGTCATGGACAAATCGACAAATTATTCCATCGACAAATCATAATAATTTCCAATCAATCCCCTTCTCCCCATTCTTCTCCAGATATTCATTGGTCTTGATGAAATGGTTACACCCAAAAAATCCATTAAATGCAGAAAAGGGCGATGGGTGGGCGGCCATTAAAACCAGATGCTTATTCTGATCAATCAGTCCGGTTTTTGCCTGCGCATATTTGCCCCATAATAAAAACACAATTCCTGTCCTTTGCTCCGATAATGTTTGAATGACCCGATCAGTAAATTGTTCCCAGCCCTGATTCTGGTGTGATCCTGCCTTTGAGGCTTCAACAGTTAAGCTTGCGTTTAGCAATAAGACCCCCTGATCTGCCCATGAACTCAGGTCGCCATGTTGTGGGAATTGAAAGTCCTTGTATTCTGCCTGCAGTTCCTTGAAAATGTTTTGAAGCGAAGGTGGAATAGGAACTCCTTTCTGAACTGAGAAGGATAAACCATGTGCCTGATTAACTCCGTGATAGGGGTCTTGACCGAGTATAACTATCTTGACCTTATGAAATGGAGTATGTGAAAAGGCATTGAAGATCAAACTGTTTTCCGGATATATTAGTCGATTTTGCTCCAGTTGAGTTTGAAGAAAGGCGAGGAGTTTTTGCATGTACTCTTTCTCAAATTCTGCTTTCAGAACCACTTTCCAGCTTTCCTCCAGGTTTAATGGCATAAATTCTCAGATTGATATTGGTTAAACGCTCAAATAAACGGATATTTGCAACAAATTTAACAGATAAGAAGACAATGCCTAATTTCATCAGATTGATAATTGCAGCCATAATATTGGGTGCATCGGTAACATTAATGGTTTTTGGTTATTGGGGATGGGGGATACCATTGGTTTTCGTTTCCATTCTGGTAGCAGTAACTTTCTTTTATCATGAGAAAATGTTAATCGCACAATACTTTCTGCGTAAGGATAATATGGATAAAGCGGGTGAATGGCTGAAAGGAATTTCGAATTACGAAACTCAGTTATTCAGAGGACAGCATGGCTATTATAACCTCTTGATTGGTTTGATCGAATCGCGAAAGGCACCCTTGCAGTCTGAAAAGTATTTTAAAAGAGCAATCAGTTTAGGCATGACTATGGACCATAACATCGCACTGGCCAAGTTAAGTCTGGCGGGTATCGCGATGGCAAAAAGAAATAAACGTGAAGCAACTATTTATCTGCAGGAGGCCAAGAAGGCTGATAAGAATAAATTACTCGCTGAGCAGATAAAAATGATGAAAGATCAAATGGGACAATTGGACCGGACGGTTCAGCAACGCAATTTCCGCCAGCCCTTTTAATTTCTTACTTATCCCTCAAATTGTCGAAACGGATGGAGAAGTCGCTGCAACAAAGCTGACTCCCTACATACTCAGCTTCATCATAATTCTTCCTCGAATTGAAGAAATATTGTTCAGATTGAATCCGTTTCAGGAGTTGATGAATAAAAGAAAGATCATAATCTTCTTTGTTCAGTTTGATCAGGTATTCATGATCAGTGATTTCAAGACTTGAATTTTTCATAATGATTTATTAATTGTTTGAACACCAAAAATAGCAAAGGCCGTTCTGCAAAAAGCAAAGCGGCCTTTATGTTTATGTTATGATTGTGTTAACCAAACCATTCCATCACAGTCTCTTTTGAAGGCATCGCGATTTCCAGCTTCATTTTTTTACGCATCCCGCCAAGGTCGTTAAATACCTTATTTGGATTACCTGCTTTTAATTCATCAACGGTTTTAAAGCCCATTTTATTCAAAACAGGAACCCATTCAGCAGGGATGCCAATTGCAATAAAATCATCGGCTGTAGCTAATTTTGCTTTTTTCTCCGGTCTCATCTGAGGGAAAAACAGGACCTCCTGTATCGTACTCTGATCGGTCATTAACATCACCAAACGGTCAATTCCTATTCCAAGCCCGGAGGTAGGAGGCATCCCATACTCCAAAGCTCTCAGGAAATCATCATCCATCGCCATTGCTTCTTCATCTCCCCGTCCTGCAAGTAAAAGCTGATCTTCAAAGCGCTCGCGCTGATCAATCGGATCATTTAATTCAGTATAGGCATTGGCAATCTCTTTGCCCATCACAAAAAGCTCAAAACGCTCCACCAAACCTTCTTTACTACGGTGTTTTTTGGCAAGTGGGGTCATTTCAATCGGGTAGTCGGTGATATAGGTTGGCTGAATCAGATGTTCTTCAACCTTTTCACCGAATATCTCATCAATCAGCTTGCCTCTGCCCATAGTCGGATCAATTTCAATATTCAGTTTCTTGCAGGTATGGCGTAATTCATCCTCATTCATGTTCGATACATCGATTCCTGTAAATTTTTCAATGGACTCATACATGCTAAGCTTTTCATATGGGCCGGCAAAGTCGATCTCATGTTCAGCAACCTTTATGGTTGATTTTCCGTGTACAGCCAGGGCCACCTTTTCAAGACATTCCTCAACCATAGCCATCATCCAGATATAATCCTTGTAGGCTACATAGATTTCCATTGAGGTGAATTCGGGGTTATGGGTACGATCCATCCCTTCATTCCTGAACATTTTACCGAACTCATAAACTCCATCAAAGCCGGCAACGATCAGTCGCTTAAGGTATAATTCATTGGCAATCCGCAGATAAAGCGGCATATCCAGGGTATTGTGATGCGTATTAAAAGGACGTGCAGCTGCACCACCATGTATCGGTTGAAGGATAGGGGTTTCTACTTCCATCCATCCCTGATCATCAAAATAAGACCGCATCGTATTGATCACTTTGGATCGTTTGATAAAGATCTGTTTGAAATCCGGATTAACGGTCAGGTCAACATAACGCTGTCTGTAACGCATTTCAGGATCAGTAAAACCATCGTAAATATTCCCATCATCATCACGCTTCACAATTGGGAGGGGCTTTAAAGATTTAGACAGAATCTTCATTTCACTTACATGAATTGAAATTTCCCCTGTCTTAGTAGTGAAAACATATCCGCTGACACCGACAAAATCACCAATATCGAGCAGCTTTTTAAATACGGTATTATATAATGTTTTATCTTCTCCCGGACAGATCTCATCGCGGTTGATATAGGCCTGTATCCTGCCTGTAGAATCTTGTAACTCGGCAAAGGAAGCACTGCCCATAATTCTGCGGCTCATGATCCTGCCTGCAAAACGGATGTTCTTATAAGAAGTCTTATCCCGCTCGTAATTATTTTTAATGTCCAGCGCATTGACATTTACTTCAAATGCTTCAGGAGGATAAGGGTCAATACCCAGTTTACGTAGCTCTGCCAGGGCTTCCCGGCGTAAAATCTCCAGTTCAGATAATCCGATGCTCATTTATTTTCAATTTCTGCAAAAATAGGCTTTTCAGCGCAAAAATGCTAAGGTAACGCGAGTTCGATATTAAACTATCTAAAGTTTAATATTTAACCACATAGATTGAATTTATTATGCTTTAAAGAAAACATAGATTGTAAATCGCATAGATTGAAGCGAAGCTTCAAGACTAAAGTGTCTAAAATGTAGGTTAGAAGCTATAAAATGCTATGTTTCTATGCGGTTTTTAAAATATTATGTCGAGTTCACGTTAAGGTAGCTTGTCTTCAGGAAAACAAAGCCAAAAGAGGTACAATTTCTCAATGAATATTGAATGGTCTTTGCTCCTGGTTCTTTATTCTTTGATCTTTTAGCTTTCGGCTTTTAGCTTTAAGCTTTCCGCTTTTAGCTTCAATCCGCCTCCGTATCCTGCAAATACATCTCACTGATATCCTCAGAATATTTATTCTCAATAACCTTGCGTTTGGCTTTCATGGTAGGAGTAATTTCACCCTCCTCAATGCTGAACGGATTGCGTTTAACCAGGAAGGATTTCATTCTTTCAAATTTTGCAAGCTCCGTCGAATATTTGCGGATATCTTCATTCAGCCAGTCCAGAATTTTCTGATCCCTGATGAAGGAATCTTTTTCCTGAAAAAATTCTTCATTCAAATGGAAGGTTTCCTGCAGGACTTCCCTGGAAGGGATTAAAATAGCAGTAACGTATTCCCGTTTATCACCAATCAGGAAAATCTGCTCAATCTTAGAGCTCTTCAAATATGTATTTTCGACAGGTGTAGGATAGATATTTTTTCCGTAAGCATTCACCAGCATATTTTTTATCCGGTCGGTAATCTGCAGGTTACCCCTAAAATAACGCCCAATATCTCCGGTATGGAACCAGCCATCCTCATCAATAACTTCTGCAGTTTCTTCAGGCTTATTCCAGTATCCCTTCATTACACAATGCCCCCTTACAATGATTTCACCTTCCGGGCATTCAAAATTTTCATTAAAGGTATCATGCGTCTGGATAGTCAATATCTTCTTGCTATCCACATCCTGTATCGCCACCTCAATGCCCGGAATAATACGTCCTACAGTCCCATACACCTGACGATGATATTCTGTTACAGACATAACCGGTGAAGTTTCGGTGAGCCCGAATCCTTCCAGAATCTTGATCCCAAGGTTCCCGAAAAATTCTCCCACGTTTTTAGGCAATGCTGCTCCACCCGAAAGCATGAACTTTAAGCGTCCACCCGTTTTTTCCTTGATTTTACTGAAAACGAGCTTTTCTGCAATCGATTTTTTCATGCTCAGCAATAATCCCGGTGTCTTTCCTGCTTCCTGAATTTCCCTGTAGCTTTGCCCAATTTCAATTGACCATAGGAATATTTTAGACTTTAACCCACCGGCTGAGGTGCCATTTTTCATTGCTTTATCATGAATCCGCTCAAGAAGACGTGGCACGCAACTCATAATGGTCGGTTTCACTTCCGCCATGTTTTTTGCAAGCAGCTCAAGGCTTTGGGCAAAAGCGATTTTACTTCCTACGGCACAGCAAACATGATAGGTAGCGGTACGTTCAAATACATGGGATAGGGGCAGGAATGACAGAAATACATCGTTTTCATTAATCACTGGTATCTGCTCCAGACAAACCTTTACATTTTGTACGAAGTTGGAATGTGTCAGCATGACCCCCTTCGGGATGCCTGTAGTTCCTGAAGTGTAAATTAAAGAGGTTAAATCACTTGCTGATATTGCCCCTCTGGCTTCTTCGATTTTTTTGGCTTGCCTTTCCAATGCCTTTTTTCCTTCTTCAATCAGGCTACTGAAGCTGATTACTCCGGCATTCAATCCTCTTTCCGGAAGGTATTTCTCATAATCATCAAATACGGGGATGATGCGCTGTAATTCTGGGCAGTTATTGGTAATCTTTAAAATTTTACGGAAAAGAAAAGGATTTCCTGCAAGGATGGTTTTGGCTGATGAATCGTTCAATATATATTCAATTTCTGATTCGGATAGCGTAGGATAGATTGAAACATTAACCGCGCCAATTTGCTGGACTCCCTGATCATATAATACCCAATCTACCGAATTCTCGATGATTAAGGCGAGCCGGTCGCCTTTAATAATACCCATCTCGAGAAAGTAGGCCGAGATAGCATCAGCAGAATCCAATACCTGTTTATAACTGATTTCTACCCAGCTTTCATCCACCTTATGCATTAAAAAGGTGGTGTTTTCATCGTGGACGTACCCGACCACGTTCCGAAGCAGCTCAGGTATAGTGGTGGACTCTGTTATTGGATTCATCTTAAGCATTTCGGGAATTTTTAATTAACAAGTATAACAGAATAGCTCTAAAAATGCAAAAGGCTCTAAAAAGAGCCTTTTGCATTGATAGTCAATATGTTATATGTTAAGAGTTCCTTATAAGATCGAATTATACCGAAAAACTTTCCCCGCAACCGCAGGTCCTGGAGGCGTTTGGATTATGAAAATTAAATCCTTTGCCGTTTAATCCGTCTGAGAAATCAAGTTCAGTACCCGCCAGATATAAAAATGACTTCATATCCAATGCTAAACGGATACCCTGATCCTCAAAGAACTGATCGCCGGGTTTTTCTTCATTATCGAAGTCCATTTTATACGATAAACCAGAACATCCTCCCCCCTGAACAGAAACACGAAGAAAATAACTCGTATCAAGTCCATTCTCTTTTATGAGTTCCTCAACTTTGCTTTTTGCTTTATCCGTTACTGTTACCATTTTTTTGCTCTCAAAATCCTTTTTTTAGGCTTTTCGCAGATCTTATTAGTGGTGCGATTTTGCTGATACCAATGCTTCCAGTCCGTTTTTAACACGGTAATCATTGATTGCTGCCTTGATCGCATCTTCTGCAAGTACAGAACAATGGATTTTTACCGGTGGAAGCGCCAATTCTTCTACAATATCCATGTTGTCAATTTTCATTGCATCATCGATTGATTTTCCTTTCAACCATTC
>NZ_JAUYSS010000014.1 GCF_030695525.1 Daejeonella sp.
TGAACAAATAAATCTATTTTTATCACACAAGATCAGCACTGAACTGAAAATCTTCGCCAGCAAAATTGGGAAGTCTACGCCAGCCTTTTAGGTGGTCAGTTTGCTCCGGTTTAGGGTGGTCAGTTTCACCGGTATTTCCACAGACTTGAGAGCTTTTCCTATTACCGTCAATGCCTTTTGGATCTTTCCCGCAATTATTTCTTTAAGAATGGGTGCTGCTACACTAGTGTAGACTATTTTTTCAATATCTTCCATAAAATGATTATCATTAATTGCAACAAGTGTTTTTTAGATTAACCATGAATATAATTATTTAATTTATAGAATTTGGAATTTTACGGGCAACTTGTTGTACCGGTAGTTGACGCGAACATGCATCCACAAAGAATTTTAATCGTAGCGACCTCCCGCGACTGAACGAAGGTCACTGGAGGAAAACTCGCAGAGTGATCCAGTGATATGTTTTCCCTTCAGAAAACACGAGGCTTGGCGGAATTATTGAAACAAATGGAATTGTGGTTGGATGGTCAATAATTGTGACAAGCTGAAGCCTGAGTGATTCGCAGGTCGCAATGCTATTGAAGCGTGAAGACATAACAGGATTTGGCGAAGCCATCGTGTTCTAGATTCAGGAGCTTCTACGAACAGCGTCGCTTGCCGAAAGCAAAGTGAATGACAGACTGCGAAGGGTGAGGCTTGCCCTGGTTGATTAAACCAAGGCAACAGGGTTGGAGCATAGCGCATTCATTTGTAGCGAAGCACTAATGGAAAGCGTGGTCTGGCGTGAGCATTGCCGGCTTAGTAGCAGTGAGTTCCGATCTTCGTGCGTCTGACGTACATAACCCACTGAACCCTCATCAAGGCACTTGCGAGCATTGGCTTTTAAAAGAAACACTGAAGAACATACCTTCCAACACTTCAGACCAAGCCATCACATTCTCCCTGTAAGCCACTAGAGAGGATGGGAATGGGTTGGGATGAATTAAAAAAGGGCAGTTGTTAGCTGCCCTTATAACTTGGATTCTCATCGTACCACTTCGTAAGTTCCGAAAGAACTAGCAATTCATTTCCAGTTAAATCTTCACGCTTTTTGGAACTCAGCTCTGCTAGCACTTCATTGGAAGGCTTACTGAACATGATTTCTTCTAATGTACGATCACCTTCTGCTAAACGTCGGTATGGTCTCTCAATAATCTCAAAAGTTGAAACCAATTGTTTCTTGCGTTTACGAAAAATGAGGTAAAAGATTGCCAGGAATATGATTATAATTATAAAAATCTCCATTCAAATTGATTTTAAATGAACAAGGCAGTTGTTCGCTGCCTTGTTATGTTAATTACTTGCACATATACATTATAAGGTAAGGATTTGAATCACTACGCTTTACAGAAGTGATATTTCCATTCACATCTTTTGTATAGGTAAAACTCACTGAAGTGCCTAGTTCAGTCACCTTAGATACTAAGTTCTTAGATTGCTTTCCAAAGTATTTATCCACCTTGTATCGACTAAAGATGAACGGTTTCTCCATTGGAATACCAATCTCTGCAATGTTTGAGGCAAGTTCGGTTGAATGTTCAACTGTAATTGTAGGGTGATTGCTGAGCTTTCCGCTGCTATTCTTGGTTCCTTCGATTTTAGTTAGATTACCACCAGTATAAGAATAGGTATAAGTATGTACCTCACCTCCACTAAACATAACAGCTTTACTCATGTAGCCATCCATATCATAGCTGAACTCATAGTTTGTAGTAGTGCTGCTTACTGTCGTAGCTTCAGTTACTCTACCATTTACCAATATGAGCTTTATGTTGGGAATTTTGTTTGAACCAAGTATCGTTATCATGTCTTTACTGTAGGTGATGTTTACACCTGCCGGATCAGCACTATTTGATATATTGATCAGTCTTCCTTCTGCATCATACTTATGATTTTCATTAGCTGCTATTGATATCTGACAGGTCTTTCCTTCTACGGAAGGTTCTTCATTGGATTTGCCACAGCTTAAGAAGATAAGGGCAATTGATAATGCTAATAATAGTGCATGTTTCATCTTGTTAATTGGGTTTTGAGTTAATAAATGATTTGAGTGTGTTTACTTTTAAAAGAATATGCTTGAAAAGTGATTAGCCAAAGCAAGCTTTGAACAAGAAGAGCATTAACATCAGTGGCAGGACTATCTTAACGATAATTCCAAAGAATACTGCTCCACCAGTCACCGCACCTTCAATTGCTCCTTCTTTGCTGTCAGTCATAAAATAGGCTACTAAGCCACCTATGACTATAAATAATATTAGAAATCCGATCATGCTTATATATCGTTTGTGTGAGTTGATTTTCTGCCTTATTTAAGTAGTGTTGCGACTTTTTTCTTATTCGCTTTCTGTAGCTGATGGGAGTACATGATGTGTCCTGTTTCTCTGATTAGCACATAACATAATGGATTCTCATAAGCAGTTAACATTCCGTATATGAAGGTTAGAATGATTTCAAGAGTTGCAGGCTCTTTAAACCGAGAGGGAAAGGTGTAAATCTTTTGTAAAGCAGCTTTACAGTCAAGAGGATAGTTATTCATTCCATTACATATTTGATCACCCAATACTTCAACTGCTGCTCTTGTCTTATCCAGAAGGGTATTATCGGTAAAATTCAGAAATGGATCTTTCTCGATTTCTTTTAGGAAATTATTAATAATTGAGATTGAAGTGATGATATCTGCAGCGATTCGATTAACTCGCTCAGGATTTAGAGTAGTGGACATTTGTTACTGTGTAGATTACCGAATAGTCCCACATCGGTTGGTTAGTAAACACAAATAGCGCAGGGAACTGAACCAATCCGCACTCAGAGGTTCCTAGGAGGACCCATTGCAACGGACGGCCCAGCACCTACGCTATTATGCGCAGGCGTTGGATCAATCCGTTCTTGTTGCAATTTGAAATTTTCCTAGGATTCCTGGGTGCAAGAACTGATAGCTAACGCTATATTTTTAATAATTTATGATGGTATTACTGTCTGTTTCTTAAAATGATGTCTATTTCCCCGAAATTAAGAAGAATAATTATCAATCTAAAGAACAAAGACAGAACGAGGGTTATCACTGCTCACCACAGCAAAATATCGAATCAAATCTAAATTGCTTCGCTCTCTCATATACTGCAACAATCCATCCTTCTTAAGTAACTCTCTGATCTGAGTTTCAACTGGGCAATTGTTAAATCCAAATTCAATCCACGCTTTTTTGTCAAACTCACAGATGAGATTGAAGCAAAGGTTAGGTGTGACGAAATCATGAATTGCTTCACAGCAAGTCCGGTCACCCTTTCTGTCCTTTTCATAAACTGTTTTTTCCCAAGGATCAGCATGATCAATTAACAGTTGTTTGATAGTATTCAAAATCCTGAAGTAAGCACCCTCAACAATTTCTAATCTCATTTCTTTTAATGGTTCGCCACAGGATTTGACTCTTTGGAAATTCTTTCTCAAGATACCTCTGAAGGTTAATGGTGGTGCTTCAGATATCTGGATCTTTGGCTGGTATAATGTCTCTTTTGCCATTTTCTTTTATAAGTTAAGGAATGATAAGAGCCTACCAAAGCAGGCTCTTTTTGAATTATTGTTTGTACTCTTCCTCATGAATAGAGGTAAAGGCATTATCGCCATTTGCAAGACGCGATAAAAAGAACGATTGAACATTCCCGGGACTATTGATCCGTATACTGTCTTCAATGTTTGGCTTATTCTTCTCTTGCATTGTGCATTTAAATAGCTGCCTGATTGCCCGATTAGAAAGTCGTTGTCCGAACTTTGTGATTGATTCCTGGTCTGGAGTGAAGTATATGATTTTGTACCCAAATTTATTGGTCGTCAAAGTCAGATTCCAGAAATAGCAGATGCATTCGCTGTTCAGGTTCGTTTCCTTACCACTAGCTGAATGATCGACCTGGATAAAGGTTCTGTACTTCTTTGCTTCAAAGGAACCAAGCAATTTTGATGTTCCTTTAATGATCTGCAAAAAAGCTTTTTCAACCTCATTGTTTCTAGCTTGTAATTCAGCAGTCTTAGCTGCGTTGTCAGTTGTTTCCATGATTTAATGTCAAATGGTTAATGAATAATAAATTGATTGAGTAGAAGGACTTAAAAGGGCATCAGAGAGGGACTGAAAGCAGGTTTGCTTGTAAAATAATAAGTTGAAAATGCCACTAAAAATGATTGGGAATCATTTGAAATAAATTTGTCAGGCACTACTTATTGAAGCTAAAATGAGAGGAATTTGAAGGTTTCCTATTAGGCGGGATTTTTTTGTTTGTAGACTGCCTCTGTGACCGAAACACTGATATAATAAATCGTTTTACTCGATAGAAGGTAAGGGGATAAGATCTAACTGGGCTATATGGTCGGAACACACATAAAATTATTGTAGAACTTCTATATATACTTTGAAGCCTAATTTATCGATACAGGAGGGGCTAACAGAATTGACAAGCTAGGGAGGATGTTTAAAAGGCTGACTTGCAGCAAAGAGAAACCACACAAAAAAACCTGCACTAAGGCAGGTTTATCTGTTATCAAATGAGAGGTACATTTAAGGGTCAAGCCAGAAAAATTGATTTTTTTGTAAACTCCCTATATAAATGTAATTTTTTTGTTTTTTGTGGCTTCTTAACATCTTAATAGATGGATAGATTGATTATTCTAATACGTTTACATCCAACGAATAAGCTTCTATAATGATTCCAGATTGCCTAACACCTTTAACAGTCCTTCGGACATGTTTGAGCTTGAATCGTCCTTCAGAACCTAAATCCGAAGGATGTGCCTTCTTTATCTCACTTGTTTTAGGATCTTTGATCCCCAATTTTTTATAGAATTCGTTTAGCTTCGATGTTATGTGAGCATTTGTGTAAAAAGTATCTTTTTTAAAAGCACCTTTACATAGCTTTAGGAATTTAATTTCAGCCGATCCATTTTCTCTTATGATAACCTCACGCTGAACTTTCTTCACATTATATTTTCGATCAGACATTTCTTGATCATTCATTAAAAGGAAGGCTTGATAGGCAAGAGGGTTGCTTTCTTTGATTAATTCCGTTTTCCCTTTCCCAAATGTGAACATTAACGACCCAGAAGTCTGACTTTGCAGTAGTTTTAATTCTTTATAATCTTCTTCCAGTATTTTAGCCGCTGACTTTCTTTCCTGTTCAGTTTTTGAAACCAGTTTTAGATCAGAATATTGAACCTCGACATCATAATATGCTGCTTCCCAATCCTCCTTAATGAACTTGATACTTTTATAAATCTCATTACTAGCCGACTCATTAATCTGCTGATCTAGTTTATAGAGATTTAATGTAGCCAATTTTGTTTTCTGATCTACATCCGCAAACTTCTCTGCTCTGTTATCACCTTTGAATTTATCGAATTCAGCATTCAGTATATGTTCATTGTTACTTTTAATAATTCTTAAAGCATCGCTTGTATATCCGGCTTTGTACTGTTCAAGAGATATTTTAGTATCCTTGTGCTCATGGTTACTTATATGTATAATTTGAAATGGTTCATTTCGTAATCTTCCAATAGCCTGTTTACCCTTACTGGCAACTCCAACCTTAGTATGTTCTTTATGGCAGTCTGTAACTAGCACCATTGTAGCACCCTTATCGTAAAGATCCCAACCCTCGAAATATTTGCAGGTATAGAAGTTGATTTTCTTATATAATCCCTTTCGTGGTTCTGCTATGAAATGCTTTTGGAGATCCCCTAATTTTTGCATGTTTTGGCTATCCTTATCATCAGCACAGAATATATTGCATTCCTCGAGTTCTGATTGTAATACAGCTCTTTTAATTTCAGTCACTGAATTATAGAAGATGTGAATATTGCCTGGGAATTCGTTTCTATTGGCTATTAGATACTCCAGAGTTGCAGTAACACTTACTGCATTGACAAGAGTTACCTTTCCAAGCTTCTCAGTAAATTTAATTTCATGATAATCCAAGGATTTAAATCTAGGATCTGAAAAGAAATAGGGAGTAGCAGAGATGATAGATTTGTTATTGAAATCCCAAAAAAATTCGAATGGTGCTAATATATTTATTCGATATAGCTCTGAGATAAATGTATGCGATTCGTCAAGAAGCAAGAACCAATTAGCTTTTATATGTTCTGCTTGTGATTTTGAAGCTAACCTCATAATGCGTTTCATCCCTTCAGGAGTAGACATAATCTTTATACCAACTTTATCATCGTTAAGAATCGATGAGATTTCAGAATCGCCAATATTTCCATACACAATGTAATCGGGTCTATCCGAGATTCTTTCTGAGGTATATTTGCCTAGAATGATACTGATATTGGGTACTATTATCAATGTAGTTCTAGTCTTCTTTTCCAGTTCAATTGATGTGCCTCGTATTGCACACCTTCCTTTGTGAATAAACGCATTGACTGGAAGTCCATCTCTGAATATATCGGACATGAATGTGTCTGTAGTTACCGTATAATTAGTAGTTGTTTTAAACATTACAAAAAATTTTTAATAAATAAAAAAGGGTGGAGAGAACCTCCACCCAGATTGTTAATTTTCAGATTCAGTTCGCACAGTCATGCTATCACCATCCTCGATCCTGGTGGCCTCCTCTAATAATTGTTGATGAGTAAAACGAATGCTCACTTGAGCTGTTTGATATTTCTGGAAGAACTCAACCATCCTATCTGAAAGTAAGATAACTTTGTGCTGTTCAACTCCACGAGGAAGTTCAAACTCGATCCATAAATACTCCTTCTCATCCTTATCCAGACCCGGTACAAGGATTCCTTTAATCTTTGTACCAGATCGAAGCCGATCCCAGAGAGCAGCTTCTTTCTGTCTCCGTTTCGGAGACATTGGTACGGTATAGTCTAACAGTAAAGTAGCACTGAATATACCTCTTTCAGGATTAGTTTCTAAAAACATATCCTTTGCATTGTAGACTGAATCCGAGCCTTGCTCAGATGTCAGTCGATTATTAGATTTTTGCATACTGCAATTATCTGGGTATAGTTTACTACAGAAAATGATTCTAAAAATTATCTTATCGGATTGATAAACAATAGCTTACGCTTATTTACTTTGCGAAGCAGCATTTTATCTAATGCATCCTTTTCATTTGCTGTTGGCTTTTCCGAGTGAAATTTATAGGGCAGTCTGGATTCTCTGGTTTGTAGACCCGTAAGGAAGAGTACATCAATGACAAAACCTAATTGATCGTAAGACCAATATTTATCAGATGTTTGTTTGATTGAGGTTTGATTCTGGAGGTAATTAATTATAGGTATTGCTATTGAAAGGATAGCTCCTTCTATAATAGCTTTTTCAGTTAATTTAATAAATGACTCTGTTGGTGCAGACAGAACGAATTTTTTTACTTCTCCGTCAGGAATTATAGATGAACTAATTAATTGCAAACCCAGTGACATTGGGAATTGACCCTTCTCAATTGCTTCAACAATAAGGTTTTTAATCCAGTCAGTAGTTTCTTTGTGAGTGAATTTAAATCGAACAGGCTTTCGTCGACTCTTAATAGGCTTAAGAAGATAATCAGACTCAATGTTTCCAACTTTCTCTTCAAACGTTATTGTGAAGTGGGAATTAATATTTGCTGCCAAAGCAGATATATTAGTATCAAATTCTTTTATGCGTTCCGTGCTCTCTCTTCCTGGTCGTTCTATGCCATTTACTCTTTGCATCGTATTAGAGTAAGTATAACTAATAATGAAAAATAGGTTGTTAATGTGCTCCTTAAGCTCATATTTATTAATGATCTTTTCTAAATTACTACAATAACTTCTTCCTTTCTCCTGAGTTAAGAATGGAATGGATACTTTTCCAACAGATTTATACAATCTCACTTCTTTGTTAAATTCACCCTGACTCATGTTCGGAAATAGGTAAGGTTTAATAATTTTAAAGTCGGGCATGACATTGATCCATACTTCACCCAGTCTGTTAGTTTCGTTATTCATTTTTCAATGATTCAGTATTATTAGTGGACAAAGATATGCGCACAACTCTTATATTGGGTAATTGACACCCTCATATTCCTTTAAGATTCTAAAATACTGAGAATGGAATCTTGTACTTTTTCATTCAATTCATCAATCACACTCTGCTCAAAGTTGTCCAGATAAATGTTGGTGATTTTGTTTCCGTATTCATGTCCCATTGCTTCAGCAATCAATTCATTTGAATAGCCTAATCGTTTTGCAGTAGTTGCCCAGCTATGTCGTGCAACGTAGGTAGTTATCGTTTCATTAATCTCGCATTGTTTTGCCAGCTCCTTCATCCACTTATTTGTCGTTTTAATCCACTGGTGTATTCTCTGATTTGCAATTAAAGAATCTTCGATTACAGAAACCGGTAGGATTGGCAATAGATACTTCTCATTTCTTCCCTTGTATTCATTGATAATTCGATGTGCTAATGCAGTTAATTTGATGCTGTATTCCTTCCTTGTTTTCCTCCTTCGGTAAACTATTCTTCCTTTTATGATATTAGATGGCTTGAGATAAGCAAGATCCGTGAACGAAACACCGATAAGTGAAAAGCTGAGGAAAAAGTAGTTCCTTGCATGCCATTCCCTTGTATTCTCTTTTAATTCATGTCGGTAAATCTTACCAAGGTCATTAGCTAATATTGCTCTCTTTGCTGTTCTTTCGGACTTAATTGGGACCTCAGTAAAAGGATAATAGGATCTGTCGATGATCTTAGCCTTTATAGCTCGATTATAAATAGCTCTTATGGTTCTGAGGTAGTTACCAATTGAATTCTGTTTAACACCTTTTGTTATGAGATGCCTTTGAAATGCCTCCAGAAACGTATAGTCTATCTCTTTGAATTTCAAATTTCTATTATTTCCGAATCCAATCAATCTGTTTGAAGCAGTCTGATATACTAATGCGTTACCTACTTTATTGATTGCGAATAACTCATTTATAATCTGAGTTGAAAATTCATTAAATGTGATGTTGGTGTTTATTTTATAAGGGTTAGCCTTTTCATCTAGGCTCTCTTTTAGAGTTGTAAATGAGAATTCACCTATATCATCTAATTGATGGATAGCCTTTTGAATCTTTAAATAGAATTCAGAAATCGTTTTATTTAGTAGCTGGAAGTTTGGATTTGACTTGTTGACTAACTGCGATTCTGAATCCCAGTGCTCTTTTTTAACTCGTATACCAGTTGTTAATGTAGTGTTGTTCTTGTTAAAAGTAACCCGGACAACAATCGGGTAAGTTTTCTCTTTTGTTTCTCTCTTATCGTTGAGAGTAAGTTTGTAATAGACCATAATTTAGGTGGTTATGGTCACCTGTAGACATAGAAAATTTACTATCTATTTACTATCGCTATACTCTTTTCAGCCTTTTATTCACCAAAATTTACTATCTATTTACTATCGGTAAGTAGGTTATGTTCTAAGTTAAGCGCTCGTAATCAGTTGTTAAAAATGAGAATAAAGACGTCTATAGAGTCATAAATACCTCGTTTCAAGGCAATTAAACAAATTTGCAAATTAATTTTGCAATCCACCTCGCTACTCCTATATTTGCAGTCCCAAAGCGGGAGATTAGCTCAGCTGGTTCAGAGCACCTGCCTTACAAGCAGGGGGTCACTGGTTCGAACCCAGTATCTCCCACATCGGCCGCCGAAGCCTTAGCGAAGGAGGCCATCGGCCCACCTACCATGAGTAGAAGGTCTAAGAAACAAAACCCTTCAGATTAATTTCTGAGGGGTTTTTTGTTTTCAGCGGGTTCAGATCATTAAGATTATATCGGGAGTTATCACTGTTTGTACATAGTATCTCTCCCAAATAGTAAACAACGTACGAGAACTTAGCCCACCTTGTTTTTTTGTTTTTACCCCTCCCTATTGCTCCTGTATTATAGATAATTGAAGCTGTTTATATTATTGTAATTCTCAATGTTGTTCCTGTCGTTGTTCCTGTCGTTGTTGTTGTTGTTGTTGTTATTATTGTTATTATCTTTGAATATATAACTTAAAGTTATGGCAACAACAAAAGCATCTAGGACTAAGGCTTCTGATACACGTGCAACTGGTAGTCGGTCTGCAAGGATAGCAAAAGCGCTTAAAGGTGGCTGGATTCATGGGATTGCGAATGCAGCGCCTTATAATACTCGTTCAATGACGGAAAGAGATCCTTATGAAGTGTCAACAGTGATTGTTTTAAAAGTCAATTCAAGTCTGGATAAAATAGCTGCTGGACCATTAAATGCAAAGGCTTTAGAAGCGAAAAACATGTTTGCAAAGTATCGCAAAAATCATTAATCCTCTTTTCGAGTGAATATTAATGCGGTATAGTTTTTTCCTGTTTTAAATTTCTCCCTGGTCTCAATATTATTGTCATTGTCGATTATTAGGCCTTCTATAAAAAAGGTTTTTGATAGTATTGACAGGTATTTATTTACACCTATTTGATATTTCCGGGAACGTACTGCGTTACTTCCCATAAAGAAAATTTTTCGGTCAGAGAGCCAGATTGTACAGTTGTTCCTTTTGATCAATACAGTTAAAAACCGCTCTTTTTTTTAAAATATTTTTACCTACACTTATGAAGTCAAAGACTTGGAAATCAGATGATGTCTCTAAGTTAATGTATGGGTTTATTGACATGAGCCAAATTTAATTAATTTGGTAGAGACCTTGAATATAGCTGAATAGAATTTGACTAAAAAGTACTCTTTTTATAAGTAGGTGCAATCTCATTTTTGGATTTACCAAAGCGGGAGATTAGCTCAGCTGCCTGCCAGTAGGCAGGGTTCAGAGCATCCCGATTACATCGGGAGGGTCAAGGTTCGAACCCACTTCGACCGCCATAGCTTTAGCGAAGGAGGTCTTCGACTCTCGCTACAGGAGGTCCAGGAAACAAAACCCTTCAGATTAATTTCTGAGGAGTTTGTTGTTTTATCGCTAAGACACAACATCTCTAATCTCTTTTTGTTTGTACCTCTCTGGTTAATTAATTGTCAGGATGATAGCTTTCTGAATATTATTTTAGCCTTAATTGAAACTTTTATTATTTTTATTCATATAAAGGAAAGATATCGGGTATAGTTAATTCAATATTTATAATTTCATAAGCCCTACTAATATGTTTGCCCGTTCAAAAAAGGCACAGTTTACACCTTCAGGCACTGGAACAGTACAGCAAAAAGGTATCTCAATGCCCGCAGTGCCGTATTTAAATGCTTCTTTGGGTAAGAGCGAGAAGGTGACACAGCTTATGTATAACAACAGTGCAGGCCGTGGCCAATTCTGGCATGCCCGCAATGCTTTGGCACCCGGAGAACGCAGGTTTGATCCAACAGACTTACCTGCTGACTTTAAGCAGAAATCATGGCGTGGCAACCCCTTAGCTCAGGACCGGATTTCGGCATTTATAAGTAACGGAAGGCTTGATGCATCTTTACCGGATAATTTGGCAAAACAGGCTTATTTAGGACCTGCAGGACGTGGGGAGCGTGCAATAAACATAGAACTACACGACCGGATTTATTCTGAACATGTCGCTGAAACCAATGCAAAGGCAGAGGCTGAATCGCTTCGCAGATATAATGAAGCACCGGGTAGTTTAGGCCTAAATTATCCACGCACTTTCAGTTGGGTAATCGGTGGAGCAAAATCAGAATTCCGATCTGCGGCACGTTCCCAGATTAATGCCGGAAAGGCAGTCGCTAGTATATATGGCGGAGCTCAGCAGCTTGGTCTTAACTTAACTTTGTCAACCCGTCAGGTGGACCTTGAACGGAAGTCGTTTAAAACCCGGCCTGAAGCAATACATGCTGGTGCACAATCTATTTTGGCAGAAGAGGGAAGTTCAGTTAGGGTTACCGGTGTAGTAATTGAAAAAGGCGGAGGTAATGCAGTATCTTCATTTACCGGGCCATGGAATGTTGCAAATAATACATGGCAGGTCTATCACTATGCTGCGGGAGGTGCCAATGGAGCAGATGCTTTACTACCTGCAAACAAATTAGTAGGATATAGAAGTCCGGCTCATGGTACAGAAGCATTAATCAATGCTACAGAAATGCCACATGCAGGAGTTACAGAAGCTGGTTTTGAATAATCTAATTCGACATTCCAATTGGCATCAAATGTGGCATTTCCTTCTTTAGCTCCTTTCTTCTGTAAGTATTACTTAGAAATTGGAAATGAGTATGAAGCGAAACAAATCAGCGAATAGCCTAAATTCACAAAATACAGCACCGGGTAGGATCGCTGTGAAGACTCTTTTTTATCTAACAATCCGAATAGACCGCTATGCTTAACTCTGCAGATTGGTTTCTGGCTTGAATGTAAAGCCGTAGTAGTTGTTACCGCTAAGACCTTTGTCGATTTGCCTGATAATCCTTAGAAGAATCCAGTTCACTTTACTCTTAGTATAAATACTTACTTTCTGATGTCATCAGGGATTTTAAAAATTACAGTTCAGTAGCATTTAGTGATACAATTAGAAGCAATCCAAAAGAAAGCGTATAAACTATACAACAGCGAATTACCAGCACCGGGCATTGCAGTATCATTTCACCATCTAGCCCTTAACTTTATATAATTCCTTCTCCTTTTATGCGCCACCTCTATTAAACCCGATGACCCAAATCAATCCCATCAATGACCAATGTCATTATTATCAGGTATTTAAATCGCCAGATTTACAATCTGTAAAAGCTTTTATAGATGAAGCACTCTCGCAAAGAGGAAACAAATTTAACCCTGATCAAAATTGCACATACCTTAATATGGGTATTTTTCAATATTGTTATTTTCTATATGCTTTATGCTGTCATTATAAATAAACTGGATGTATGGCTTTGGCTGGGTTACGGACTCATTGTTTTAGAAGGCATCATCTTATTGATCTTTAATAAAATGTGCCCATTGACCATTATGGCCCGTAAATATTCCTCCTCCCAAAAACATAATTTCGATATCTATCTGCCGGAATGGCTCGCAAAGTATAACAAGCAAATCTATTCCGGCATTGTACTCATTACCCTGGTGCTTACAGTTTATCAGCTCTACATGAAATGAAAACAAAAGCTTTATATTTTTTAATTTTTTTACTGGCTTTTTTGGGTTTAGGCGCCATTGGTGGTGGGGGAGTACTGATTCTTTCGCCTTCCGGCCAATTAATGGGAATGCCACTGTCTTTGTTGGAACATTCGCCTTTTACCAGTTTTTTGATACCGGGGATCATCCTGTTCACCATGCTTGGCCTCGCCCCATTTCTGCTGATATTCGCTTTATTAAAGAAACCCGAAAGCAGCTTCGCTGAAATGCTCAATTGCTTTAATGATATGCACTGGTCCTGGACTTTTAGCATCTACATGGCCTTTGTTTTAATTATCTGGATACAAGTCCAAATGGTCTTTTTACAAACGGTAAGCTGGCTGCATACCTTTTACATCTTTTTGGCCCTGCTTATACTTTTCGTTTGCTTATTACCAGGATTGAGGAAAGAGTTTAAAAAGGCAGATTAATAAATATCTGGATCATATTTTCTGGTTAGAATGAGGTTCCAGCTTTCGCTGGAATGACAATCCGGGGGGTGGAATAGGGAGATTCCGGCCTTCGCCGGAATCTGAGTGGTATTGTTACTAGTGCTTTTTGGGCCCCTTCGATCCTGACGAAAGTCAGGATCTCCCCAATACTAAAAAAATGCATGTCATTCCAGCGAAAGCTGGAACCTCCCGACTCTTAAATAATGACATTTCCCCTTTCAGGGTCGAAGAACAAAATTTTTACCGGATCACCCAGATAATTGTCAACCCGATAACTATCAGGCCTCAATTGTCAATTGTCAACTGTCAATTGTCAACTGGTTTGAATCCTATAATCAATATTTCAAAAAAATTAAAAATAATTTGAAATGTTTTAACACCTCAATCGTCTACTTAATAAACCCGCAATAAATTGACAGCAGTCGTAATACCCAAGGAGAAGAACCAGCGTATTTTACAAACGATAAAATCGTATGGTAAGGGGCTCATGGGCTTTATCAGGAGCAAGGTTAATAGCGAAGAGGATGCGGAAGATATTATTCAGGACGTTTGGTACCAGTTTACTGCAATAGTAAATTCTGAGCCGATTGAACAAACAGGCGCCTGGCTATACCGGGTGGCCCGGAACAAGATTATCGACAAACATAAAAAGAAAAAAGAAGAGCTGTTTGATAACCTGAATGATGGCAAGGAGGATGATACACCGGATTTCAGGGCAATGCTCCTCACAGAGGCAAACACTCCTGAAACTGAGTACTTCCGCAATATGTTCTGGGAGCAGTTATTTCTTGCTCTGGAAGAGTTGCCCAAAGAGCAGCAGCAGATCTTTATCTGGCAGGAGTTGGACAATATCCCCTTCCAGAAAATAGCAGAAACTACCGGGGAAAACATTCAGACCCTGGTGACACGCAAACGCTATGCTGTACTGCATCTGCGCAAGCGCTTAAAACAATTGTATAAAGAGATTAATGATTATTAAATTTTAGAATTATGAAGAAGATATTTTACAAAGGCCGTTTTGTGTTTTTCCCCCTGATCGGGATTGCCTTCCTTTCACTGGTAAGCTATGTAGTGATGCTGCTCTGGAACAATTTGCTGCCCGAGATACTCGGTGTCAGGGCCATTACATTCTGGCAGGCGATGGGAATATTTATCCTGTCCAAGATACTTTTTGGTTTCGGCAAGGGCGGCAAAATGGGCTCCTCCTGGAAGCGCGGAAGAATGGCCGAACGCTTTAAGGAAATGAGCCCCGAAGAGCAAGATCAGTTTAAAGCGAAAATGCAGCATTGGAAATGTTGAAAATGGAAGTTTTGATATTTAAAACCAATGTAAGCAAGCAATCCGACGTGAGCAGCCTTCAAAATCTGCTTAGCAGACATGCTCACATTCTACAGGTAAGCGTAGATCTGGAAGATTGCGATAAGGTGTTACGGATAGTAGGTAATAATCCTTCGCCCACACAGATTCAATTAGTGGTGAGTTCATTGGGCCTGACCTGTTTGGAGATGGAAGATTAATCTTGTCGGGGAAAATGAGGCAGCTGGCTGTTTGCTATTAAGAAACTCATTTTTAATTAAGGCCATATATTTTTACTTTTTGGGATGAAACCCTACCTACGCTTGTTTGACTTAACATAAAAATATCAACCGATAAAAACTATTTATCAATACAATATTCCACCAAAGGGAATATCCAATTAGTTGAATCTTAAATTGGTACGAAGAATAAACAAGCTTATATTACAAAAATACCAGTATAGAATATTTATTCTGATTTTTTGACCAGTTTGGTAATTTCGAGAACACTATTCGTGATAGAACCGGTAATGGTTACTTCTTCGCCAACAAAGTTTTCTGCTTTTTTGGAGCCCTTGATCGCATAAACTTTATCGCCACTTACAAAAACAATTTTGGCGCCTTTCTTCCTTCTCTATTTTACTGTCATGCTGGTTCTGCCTTTAGGGACCTGCAAGGTTAATTTTTTCGATGCCTGATCATATTTCCATGTTCGGATTGCGGATCCGTTCAGCAGTACTTGTGAAGGCTGTTTGTCATAAGTAATGGCAATTGAACCATCCTTCTCTGTACTTAGTTCAAGATTTGTTCCGTTTGATCCGAATTGGACTGCAAAAGTCACAGGCACTTCACTCATTACATAAAGGCCATCACCGGAAAACTGACTGCCTTCAAAATAAGCTTTTAAGAGTTTTCCGGAACCATTATAGGATACGGTGAATTGCCTTGCATCTGTATTGAAACCTGCAATTGTACCTGAAGAATTGGATGCCGTTCTGAAATAGCCATGATCAACAGCGTCTGGCCGCTCAACTTTAGCGCCAATCCAACCACCTTCATTAATGGCAGTTGTTTTTGGCCGGGCAGTATAAGTGCCGGAAGCTGGTTTTGCCTCAGGCATGATAACGGCAAGGAAATTTCCCGTGGTAAGTTTAGGCTTACTGGAAATTCTTACAAAGCTCTCCGAATCTTCGTATTTATCGGTAATCCTTCCATTCACTATATCAGAGGAGACTACATCAAGTGTAAGACGTGCATTAGGACGGTCAACCGTTAAACGTTGATCTGCAAACTTCATAGAGCTTTTACCATCATTCATTCCTGCATGAAATAGCCAGTCGTAAACATGGCCCTCCGGAGATTTGCTTTTTACCTGGTCGAACATGAAAAGAGGCCCAGTTTTCGTATATAACAAGGTACGGGTATACTTATCGAGTTTCCCCTTATAAACCGACGACAGGTCGCCCGACATTTCATCTGTGATTTCACTTGTAAAGCTGTGGAATATCCTCGGCCATTCCCGAAGGGCAGCGATACCGTTGTCGTAATGTGCCGGCTTCTGACTTTCAGGGTCATGATCAACCAGCATTACATTGTGCCCGATAGCCTGAATATTGTAAGCAAGGTAATCGAAATCGTAATAATGCCCGCCACCGGCTCCCGGGTCAGTCAGAAGTGTTTCTCCATTGGTCATGATCTGGAAACTTCCCTGGTCATAATGAGCATGATTTGAATTGGGACCCAGCTTGGTACTGATTATGGTTGAGGCATCATCCCAGCCTGAGCGCATAAGAACTCCCTGTGCATTGAACAACTTTGATGTCGGCAGGTTTTCTCTTGTCTGCGGACTAATATCATCTCTGTACCAGAGGTAAGCAAAGTATCCACCATTTCCAGCTTCCCAGTACGGTTTTACCCAATTATAAATAAGAGGATTGCCGGTGCGCTTGGTTAACCACTGATAATGCAACTGACTTCCATACTGGGTACTTGAGCCATTGGTTCCGCCGCCGTCACCATAATCCTGCATTTTTCCGCTGGAATGGCTGGCCTGTATCGGATATTTATAAACATTCTGAAAGTTAGTTGTAGTGGTCAGGTCAAGTCCGAAATTCCGTTCGAGGGCTGGCAGAAGCTCTGCAATATCTCTGGCTGCCATATTCAGGTATCCGCTCTTTGGCTCGGCGTAGCTTCCGTCCTCATAATAAGTTTTATCTAAAAAAGCTTTAGTTTTTGTGATAATACCTGTAAGGTAGGGCTCTAATGCCGGATTTGATGGATCATCACCGTAAATGGCGGTAGCTGCCAGGCCAAAACCTGCGACTATTACCGCAATATGATTGGTTTGCTGTGAAGGCATACGGTTCATCTCAACCATATCCCTGTGAAACATCTTTAAACCTTTTTCCATGATTGCATTCCTGACAAATGCACGCTCTTCTTCCGACAGCAAATCATAAATCAGATCATATCCAATCCCAACCGGCTTGATAATGTAACCTACGGGGTAATAGGTCCAGAATTTACGTTCAAGCATCCAGTTATTGTTCCATTTTTTAAATGCACAAAGCTTCAAAAGCGCCTCTTTGGCCTTTTGCCCTGCAGCAAGATCACCTGCAAAGGCATATCTTAAACTTCCATCATGAATGACATTGCCAAGCCTGTTGGCACTCGTCCTCCAGTTAGGCGGAGAGATTACAGAAGGTGCAAATGGCGGACCTGTTAATGTTTCGGTTGTATTATCCTCGGGCTCATTGATCGCACTGATGTCTACATTCATGAAATTTTTATTTTCCAGCGCTTTGTCCAGAATGCGCCTGGCGACCGGCGACTTTTCATTGGCTATACGGCTTTTAAGTTCATCAGCAGAGAAAAACAGACGCGGGTGTTCATTTACCTTTTTACCTGGTACCAGGAAGCGGAAGGCATGTTTTGTTGCTCCTCCCTGTTCATTTTGACCCTGCAGCCTCATTTCCCATTGTCCGCGCGCATCCTTTTCAGTCAGTTTGTAGATAGACTCATTGACCCATTCGTTTCCGCTTCGTGTAAATGAAATGTTGTCCTTAACAATTTTTCCCTTGCTATCAACAAGGGTGCCCTTTACTGATTTAAGTGAAATCCCATTCTCGGGAGCTGCTTTCAGACTGATGTTATCTCCGTAGAAAAAATGCCTGTTCAATATGGATATATCAAACATATCGAGATCAGTGGAAGCTGGGGCAGATGCGATAAAGCGGCTGTCCCGATCTCCGGTGATCTGAATATTATCCATTAACATGGTGTACGTATATAAATAATAAACTGGAGGATAGGTACCCTCTAAGGTTATGACCTGAATATGCTCTCCGGGATTAAGAGCCTGGCCGTTCAGTTTGAATTCACTTGCCGGAATATCCAGCTCAAGCCAGCGATTCGCAACGGGATTCTTCATCGTATACATAAATCGTCGGCCATCAAAAGTTCCTAAAGAAATCTCCAGCGATTCCGGATTACGGTCGCCTTCAAAATAAATGGCAGCTTTTATCCTGGAAGCAGCGTTTGTATAAAAATTCAGGCGCTTAGTAAATCCGGTATACAGTTCTGTATGATAATAAGCTCGCACAGGTCGCGCGAGTGCATAACTGCTGTTATTATGTGTTGGTGTTTTCCGTGCAAAGTAAAGTGCATCAAACCCGATATCCTGCTGATATGGATAAGGCTCCCAGCCATACAATTCCCCTGTTTCAAAATCATTTGAAAGGGTATACGGTGTGCGCAGGGAATTTTGTCCACAGACACTATTCAATAGTAAAAAGGAAAGGGCAAAGACATACAAATTTTTCATCTGTGTACGGAATTTAATGTGAAAATTGAATATACCTCGTTTAGAATTTAAAATCGGCCATAAACACCCCCTTAATGATAAAGTTACAATTTGGTTGTTGCTTACAATGTAAGAGTGAATTCTGTTCCTATACCTACTTCGCTCGCAACAGTTATACTTCCGCCTGTTTTCTATTCTCCATTTCCCATTTCATTACCTTAACTTTACCTCAAATAAAATAATTATGTCAAAGACAAAACTTACTATCAATAATAATGGTTCAGTAAAAATTGAAGGCGATTTTGAGATCGTTGATCGTAATGGTGGAGTTTATGGTCTGCAGGGCCGGACTGTTCTATCCATTTGCCGCTGCGGACTTTCAAAAAACAAGCCATTCTGTGATGGATCTCATAACGGACATTTCGAGCATGATGCGATCGCTTTTGATCTTCCTCCAAAAAAGGTTTAGTCCTGTTTTTTCAAATACGGCACCTTTTTTGTATCTTCAAAATTATTAACCAAGTTTAATTATATGAAGATTCAAGGATTTATAGCGGTACTTATGTCAGTAGCATTAGTATCTGCATCTTGCGTCAGTACAAAGAAATATACTGCACTGCAAACCAGCCAGAGTCAGCTCCAAAGCAATTTTAACCTGCTCCAGGATAGCCACCGCGATCTGGAAAGGAAGTATCAAACCAGCCAGAATGAACTTTCAGCTTCAATCGTCCGGGTGAAAAGTCTGGAAGAACAGATAGCTTCAGAAAAGTCAAATATTGCTTCACTACAAGAAGCACTCAATAAATGTTTAACTACAAGCAGTCAGGGAAATGTAAATATTTCCAAACTTGTGGATGAGATTAACAGCTCCAATAAATACATTCAGCAGTTGGTAAATACCAAAAACAAGAATGATTCATTGAATCTGGTTTTAACCAATAACCTCACCCGATCATTAAGCAGGGAAGAGATGAAGGATGTGGAAGTTCAGGTGCTGAAGGGAGTTGTTTATATTTCCCTTTCGGATAATATGCTTTATAGATCAGGTAGTTATTCGATCTCAGATCAGGCCGGTGAGATTTTGGGTAAGGTTGCCAAAATCATCAGGGATTATGAAGGTTATGAAGTCTTGATTGAAGGTAATACAGATAATGTGCCTATTTCTATGCCAAATATTCGCAATAACTGGGATTTGAGTACTTTGAGAGCCTCTT
Source organism: Daejeonella sp. (assembly GCF_030695525.1). GTDB lineage: Bacteria > Bacteroidota > Bacteroidia > Sphingobacteriales > Sphingobacteriaceae > Daejeonella. The sequence continues at coordinate 19,872 of NZ_JAUYSS010000014.1, forward strand.
CAGTGGTGCAGTCATTACAGAATACCTATGGTGTGGATCCTAAGCGACTCACGGCAGGCGGCAGAGGAGAATATAATCCGGTTGCAGGTAATGATACAGAGGCGGGAAAAGCTAAGAACAGAAGGACCCAAATTATCATTACACCAAAACTGGATCAGTTTATGGAGTTGATCGGTAAAGCTCCTGAGAGTAAGTAGAATTGGGTTTCTATATTGATGGGATGAGGTTTAATGGGATACTTTTCCAGGAAATTAGCAGGCATGATATTTGTTTTGTTTGAAAAGATATCCTGAATACACCTGATCTAATAGCCTCGGGCAATATGGATAATCAGATTTTAGAAGGTTATCAATTACTTTTGAATAGATATTAAAGAAAATAATGCGCTCCATATTTTTGATTTTTTTTCTGTTTCTGATCTCTGTTAAATCATTTTCGCAGGCTCCGGTACTGGCAGTAGACAGGGTTGATAAACGCACTAATGAGCATATCAGGCAAACTTCCATGTATCTTTTTAAAGATGGTGGGGGTGTAAACAAACTGAGCTTCTCAATCCGGGCGCTTGATGATACTTATTTTTTGCTTTTGAACCTGCCAATTGCGGCAACAGTAAAAAGGGGAACCGAGGTCAGCCTGATCATGGATAACGGGCAGGTAATTAAGTTAGTTGCAAATAATGACGTAATTTCTTTGAATGAAGCCGATATCAGTAAGCGGATGATGGTATTTGATCTGGAACCTGATAAAGAGATAAAAGAACTTTTAAAGCAGCCGGTTAAATCTATTTCGATTCCTACAAGTAATAAAGGTACTGTGGTGGTTAATCTATTAGCTAAAGATAAGGGTCTGATCAGATCAGGTATTATGCTGGCGCAGAAGAAATAAGAACTTCACAGTTCAGTGCTGGATTTCCTTTTTTACAGGTGGATTCATTGCTTGATTTAATCCCTGATCTTCAAGCTTATTGATCATTTCCGCAATCTCTTTTTTCATAAAAAAGCCAACCATTCTTTGCAGTTTTTTTAACAGGATTATTGCGGCTTTGATTTTTTCCTGATCAGTCATAGAGCAAAACTATGCTAAAAATATTAGTATTGCAAGGAAGATTTTTATTTTTTGGGATAGTGGATATATTTGTGTTGGGAGGGAGATATAATAAGGGATTGTTCAGCTAAAAATTTTCTCCTGTAATACTTTCTTTACTTTTCCTGCAGCAGAAAAGTAACAAAATGCCGCGGCTTCCCGGTATTTGTGGTAAAGCCATGCCTTCGGCATTGTAAATCCACACTTTATCCTATCGGTGCAATCCAAGCCGTGTTTTTGGCAGTGTAAGAGATGAATGAACTTGCAACACTTCTCCGGATTGCTTAAGTGCGGTGATCTATGAATGTTAATGCAGGGATAAAGCGCGCCTTTCCTGCCAAATCCCAGGAGGCCGATCCTGCAATCGGTGCAGACTGTAATTTATGATCGGTTGTAAGACAGAGTAATCCCAAAAACCACCTTAAGATAATCGTCAGTTGGTATCATAATGTCATTCGGCCTAGATAGTATCTCTCCGTTAAGCTTTTTTCCGTCCCGATTGCCATCGGGAATGGTGCGGTAGAGAAAGGCCAAGCCCTAGCACTAAATTCGAAGCAGTCCCGAACCTTCGGGACAGCGGCGGTGTTTATTCGCTGTTGTATATTATTTTTAAGGCGCTCATGGTCTCGGAGGCACGACGAGACCATGAGCGGGATAAACTATGATAGTTTAGTTGTTAATTAATAATTTCCACTTTGCGTCCTGATAAGTAACTGGAAAATATTTGTGTGTTCAGTGAGGTATAGAGAGTAGCAAGGTTAAAGTTAATATGAATCAATTTTCATATTTTTACTAACCCTAAATCATGAAAGCCCTATTAATCCTCGCCATCCTTTTCATCATCATCCTCATGCTCGCCAGGATGAAGAAATTTCCTTTTTAACCCTGCCCGGGGCGGAATATTCTTATTTTAATTTCTGTTACGATAAAATGTTAATAACATAAGTTATTTATTATCAATTAGATGTCTTTTCATATTTTCAATATATCTTAACTTATTAACAATTGCTCGTATATTTATTCCTTAATTAACCAATTAATTATGACAGCAGAAGTAAATATCCCGCGTCTTGATCTTGACGATTATATAAAGGGTACACCTGAGCAGAAAAAGCAATTTTCTGATAATATCGGCAAGGCTTTTAATGATACCGGTTTCGTAACCATTGCCAATCATGGAATGACTCAGGAGCTCATCAATGAGCTTTATACTGAAGTAAAGAAATTCTTTAGCATGCCTGATGAGCAGAAATTAAAATATGAAATCCCGGAACTTGCTGGTCAGAGGGGTTATACAAGCAAAGGAAGAGAGAAGGCAAAGGATTCAAAAACCCCCGACCTGAAGGAATTCTGGCAGAGCGGGCAGGTAGTTACTGATGGCGATTATGTGAAAGAGGAATATCCTGATAATGTCCAGGTGAATGAGCTACCCGGCTTTAATAAGGTAACCCGTGAGGTTTATCAGCGTTTGGAATATGCCGGAAAGCATTTATTGCGGGCTATTGCAGTTTATCTGAACCTTCCAGAAAATTATTTTGATGATAAAGTACATAATGGGAACTCCATCTTACGTGCTATTCATTATTTCCCAATCGAAAATCCCGATAGTATTCCTGCTGATGCGGTTCGTGCAGGAGCACATGAAGACATCAACCTGATAACCCTGCTGATTGGTGCCAGTGCCGATGGTCTGGAGGTTTTAACCCGCGATGGCCGCTGGTATCCGGTAAAAGCGAATGTGGAAGATATTGTAGTCAATGTAGGGGATATGCTGCAGCGCTTAACCAATAATAAACTGAAATCAACTACTCACCGTGTGGTAAATCCTCCGCGTGAGTTGATGAAGACTTCCAGGTTTTCAGTCCCGTTCTTTCTGCACCCAAAAGCAGATATGGACCTGACAGCCCTGGATTCTTGTATCAATGCAGATCACCCGAAAGCGTATACAGATATCACTGCCGGTGAATATCTGGATGAGCGGCTGAGGGAGATTGGATTGAAGATGTAAGTGGAATTGAAGTGTGGGGTGTCAATACGACCTTAGTGTTTTGTCATTGCGAGAGTGATGTTATGTCATTGCGAGCGCAGCGAAGCAATCTCATCAATAAGATTACTAAATGTCATAAGATTGCTTCGTCGTGCCTCCTACCCATGACAAGCAATACGCTTTAGATTAGAAACAAGGTATGGGATGACATTCAAAACGTTCGGGATGACATGCAATACTTTCAGGATGACAGGTGGAACGTTCAGCAGGACTTATAACATTCTCAGAAGCAGGATTCACTAACAACCAACAACCAACCAACTAACCAACCACCCTAGTTCTTCATCTCCCTCTTAATACTCTGCTCCAGCTCCGCCTGTCGGTGTGTTCCGATGATATATTTCAAGCCGTCACGGTCTGTGAGCATAACGGCATCCTTACCCCCTGCATAGAAACGAACGGTTCCCTTCTGGTGCAGATTATAAACCGGGTTATTAATGATATAAGAGCTATAGGGAACAGCCTCAACTTTAATGATACTGTTCAGGTCGATTTTGACCATTTTTGTAGTCCAGATTCCATCAAGCACAATACTTTTATTATTTACAGTAGTTTTGTAATGCAGTAAAAACATCATGACTACTGAGCCAATCAGTATTCCGAAACCTACAACCAGAAAAAGTTCTGCATTCTGACCCTGGCTTCCTGAAAGGTAGTAAGCACCAAAACAAAACAGAGCCAGCACCAAACGGATGCTGATGCGACCGTAATCGCGACCCAGGTATTGTTTTTCTAAGAAAGCCGGTTCGTTTTCTTCCATGTCAGATCAATTGTTCTAAGATAAAAACTTTTTTTGTGTTGGGGCTAATTTTATAGCGCTCATCCACACGTAAACCGGCCAGCCATACAATATCACCATTGCTGCTTTCTAAAACCCCAATGTCTTTTTTATGATTCAGACTAATCTTCCTGCCGACAAAAAAGTCACTTAGTTTCTTTTTTTGTTTTAAGCCAAGGGGTTGGAAATAATCTCCGTTTTTCCAGGTCCTTAATTTTAGTGGAAAGCTGAGCAAATCATAGTCGAGCTGGGCGATGTTTTCATTTTTGTTTAGTTCAAACTGATTGATTGCAACAATTTTACATACGAATTTCTGCTTGTTCCAGATGAAAATCTTAGCAGAGGATTCAAGCAATACATCCTCAGCTTTATCCTCGTTTGTCCGGCTCAGGATTATACGCCCACGATCTACAAGCAATTGATATCCGGTAGAACGGAACACTTTTCCCGGTTTGCCATCCCATGCATGGGCAAGATCATTGAGCACCGTTTCTGTAAATCCGTAAGGATGAAACAGTCCATAAAGGAGGGTATTTAATGGAATTAATTTCTTCAGTTCAGCAATACTAATCTCGAATTCATCCTCAGCCAGCTTAATAAACAAGCGCTCCTTTATCTCCTGAACATGCAGATCAAGTAAAATCTCAAGTTCAGCAAAACGCTTTCTGTTTGCCTCAAAAGTTTGCTCCAGTGCGGGGTTAAGCTCTTTCAGGATAGGAATTACTTCCAGACGGAGTTTATTCCTGGAATATTTTACGGATAGGTTTGAGCTGTCTTCACGATAAGCATAAGCTTCATGCTTGACAAGTTCATCAATTTCATCACGGCTCAAAAATAAAAGCGGGCGGATGAGTTTTCCTTTCTTTGGTAAAATACCATGCAATCCTGAAATTCCGGTTCCGCGGGTTAAGTTGAGTAGCATCGTTTCAATCACATCATTCTGATGATGTGCAACTGCGATATACTGAAAGTTAAACTCAGTTCTGATCTTTTCCAGCCATTCATAGCGCAAATCCCTGGCTGCCATCTGAACAGAAATATGATTCGCAGAGGCATATTCCATGGTCTCAAAACGATGGGTATAGAAAGGGACCTCCAGTTCGTCAGCAAGATCTTCTGTGAAGCGTTCATCCAGTTCAGATTCCTCTGCCCTGAGATTGAAGTTGCAGTGCGCAATACCAAAACGATAAGCTGCAGCTTTGAACAGATGGGCCATCAGCACAGAATCACGGCCGGCACTAACAGCAAGGAGAACAGACTCTTCTTTACGAAAAAGGGCATGCTGTTTGATGAATGATTGCAGTCGGCTAAGGGCTTCCATAAGCTCAAAATTATTTAATTAAAAATCCTTAGCCAAAAAACTATTTTTGTAATGTGAGGAAAGTCATATTTTCAGTTCTGTTTTCAATATTATCGCTTGCAGCCTTAGCTCAGGGGCGGCAGATTGAGATCAGGTCATCCGAATTGGTTAAAGGCTTCCAGGCGGCTGGTTTTGCGCGGATTATCCGACCGGTTTTTGTACATGAAGGATCAACCCTAGCTTCAGATAGTGCTGATTTTAATCAGGCAGCAAATACTTTTGAAGCATTCGGGCATGTGGTCATCACTCAGCCATCCGGAACCGTTATCTATTCAGATCATCTCAACTACGATGGAAATACCAAACTGGCAGTTCTGACCAACAAGGTAAGATTAATTGATGGGGATGCGACATTAACTACTGACCATCTCACGTATAACATGACAACTAAAATTGGAACCTATAACGGTGGGGGTAAAATTGTCAATGGTAAAAATGTGCTGACCAGCAAGAACGGTTATTATTTCGAGACTTCAAGGGATGCCTATTTCAGGTACGATGTAGTACTTACATCACCCGATGCATTAATCAAAACCGATACACTCAAGTATAATTCAACTTCGAAAATTGCTTACTTCTATGGCCCTACAAATATTTATGGCAAGGATGATACGCTTTACACCGAGAACGGGAACTACAATACCCAAAGTGATCAGGCCCGGTTCGGTAAGAAAAATCTGTATACCCAGGGTAGTAAATCACTTACCGGCGATAGCCTTTTTTACGATCGTAAAGCAGGTTTTGGCAGGGCAATAGGCAATGTTTTCTTTGTGGATACCGCTGAAAAGGCTCAGCTCAGGGGAGGAATAGGCTTGTATAAGAAGGCAGATGAAAGTATTCTGGTAACGATTAATCCCTATGTGGTGATTATTTCTGAATCGGATTCTGCCAAGGTAGATTCCATCTGGATGACTGCGGATACCCTGTTCAGTAAGGTGATTTTTACCCGCGACCTGATCCCATATAAAAAGGAAGAAATGGTTCCGGATGATCAGCTTGCCACTAAAGAAGCACCGGCAGCACTGCCTCAGGAAGGCCCGGCTGATCCCGAAAACATGCGGGCGGTAATTGTCGCCGATATAAGCACAGATTCAGCTGACTCACTTAAAACACCCGGTAAAATAAAGGAGCCCGAAAAGCTGATTCCGCCACCGGAAAAGGAAAACCCGGTGATAAAACCTGAGCAAAAGCCTCCTGCCAAATCAATTCCTGTTAAGGATGTAAAGAAAATTGATCCCCAAACTGAGAAGGGCAAATCAGATACCCTAAAAAAAGTGGTATTACTTTCAGATTCAGTTTCAACAGATACCGCGAAATCTAGAATTGTGATTGCCTATCATCGGGCAAAAATATTTAAGTCTGATCTGCAGGCCAGGGCAGATTCTATGTTCTTCAGCTATGCTGATTCAACTGTAAGATGCTTTGTAAACCCAATGATCTGGGCTCAGGGCTCACAGCTATCTGGTGATACAGTCTTTTTACAGATGAAGAATAAGAAAATGGATAATATGCTGCTGCAGCATAACAGCTTCATTGTTAATACAGAAGATGCCGATTCAACCAACTTTAATCAGATAAAAGGCAAAATAATCACCGGTTATTTCAGGGATAATAAGCTGAATAGCATGTTTGTTGATGGTAATGCAGAAAGTGTTTATTATGTAAAAGAGGATTCTTCTTACACTGGCTTGAATCATCTGGTTAGTGGCCGTTTAAAGATCTTGTTAAAGGATAGCAAACTCCAGAGTATTACCGCAATCCACTCTGTTGATGCTTCTATTACGCCAATGGCAGACCTCAAAGAGGAAGAAAAGGTTTTAAAGGGCTTTATCTGGAAACCCAGGGATCGTCCTAAATCAAAGGAGGAAATCATCCCTCAGCTCGCAAAAGAAGAGAAAAAGGCCGAACCTGTAAAAAAGGCACCAGTAAAAGCTGAAACAAAGGCTCCGGTCAAGACTTCAGCAAAAGACGAAAGTGTTAAATCACAACCCAAAGCAAATCCTGAAAAGCCGCCACTTAAACAGCAGAATTAAATTTGAGTTTTAAGGAAGCTGATCAGCCTGGCAACGGCAATGGCCCTGTGACTAATCCTGTTTTTTTCTGCTGGATCCATTTCTGCAAAGCTGATTTCATAGCCATCCGGTTGAAAAATGGGATCATAGCCAAAACCCTTGCTCCCTGATTGCTGCAGTCTGATCCTGCCTTCAATACTTCCTTCAAAAAGATGCTCTTCCCCGTTCAATATCAGGGAAATGACAGTTCTAAACCTTGCAGTCCGCTGGTTTTGTCCCTCAAGCCGATCCAAAACCATTTGCATATTCTGCTCAAAATCACGGCTGCCCGAGTAGTGGGCTGAATGGACCCCGGGTTCGCCATCCAATGCATCGATCTCAAGCCCCGAATCATCAGCAAAACAATTACAATGATACCGTTCGAAAATATACCTGCTTTTCTGACCTGCATTTTCTTCAAATGTGCTGCCTGTTTCAGGAATATCATCAAAGCAAGCGATATCATTAAGACTTTTCAGAATAATTGCTTCACCGGCTATGGCGCGGATCTCATTTACTTTATGCTCATTATTGCTTGCAAAAACTAGTTCCATCCTAAAAGTCTTTCATTACATTCCAAAACTCCCTTTTTTTCGTTGTATCCCTGATCATTTCATCGATGCTGTAGGTACAGAGAATCTTTGCACTTTCCAGTTTTACAACCTGGTTCGAGCTTTGAGAGGATAAGGAGATTTGCTGAGGGTCAATTCCAAACAGTACTATTTTATTGAAACTAAAGAATTCTTTGAGCTCATTGTACTGTACTCCCGGGTACTGATTCAGGTTGAGAACCGCCAGATCACGTAGTTCCAGACCTTTTGCAGCCATAATCTTTAGTAGTGTTTCTTTATGGATGTTGCTGATTCCCTTTTGTTTAGATTCATTAATCAGGATTAGAAAATATTTATTGTTTTCACCCAGATAGGCAAATTCCCTGTTTTTTGCAGATTCAGTTGTTTTTTTAGACATTATTTCCTCCGCTTCCTGAACTGGAATTTCTGAAACAGGCTGTGCAGGAGCATAGACTGCTTTCTGACTGGATAGTTCCGGGGAGTACCCAGTTTTGATGGAGTTTATCGGCTCATTTTCAGTCAGAATATACAAATCCTCAGTCATCAAAAGCCTCAGGGCATTGCTATTCTGTGTAAGCAGGTTTGACATCTTTTATTCTTTTGCTATTGATATGATGCAAACTTAGTAAAGCATCTGTTAAAAATAGTTAAAAGCACCTTGCATCTTTTTCAAAAGCTTAACTTAGTTGCAATCATGAAGGTATTGATTCCTTCCTGTTGACTATAATTTTATTTTGTAGAATAATCGATACCTGTTCATTTAAATCATTGATTTATGAATAATAACTGATAATTTTGCGGAATTCAGTTTTTATGTAGTCTCTGAGAAGAGACTTATGTTTTTTATAGGGATTGAATTAATAAACGGGGATATTTTACGGAATAAACCCTAACACCAGAAGATAATTAGAAATGAGAAAGACCTTAGGGATATTAACTATACTGTTACTTATAAGCATTGTGCAGCTATATGCGCAGAATATTAAAAAATCCATTGATAAAGTCGCCGCGGTAGTTGGAAGTTCAATTATTTTGCAGTCAGAAATTGAATTACAATATTCACAATACCTGGCTCAGGGAAATCCTCCAAATACGGATGTGAAATGCAGTATTCTGCAGGGCTTGCTTTCACAAAAGATCCTTGGACAGCAGGCAATTATTGATTCGGTTACAGTAACTGAAGACCAGATCGATGGAGAGATCGAGAGACGTTTGCGTGCAATGACAGGCCGTGCGGGCGGACAAGAGCGGCTTGAAGAATTTTTGGGCCGTTCATTAATCCAGTATAAGGATGAGATCAGGCCTGACATTAAGGAAATGCTGGTTGCTCAGAAAATGCAGGCTAAGATTACAGAAAATGTCGCGGTTACACCACTTGATGTAAAGCGTTATTTTGAGGCTATTCCGAAAGATAGTTTGCCTTTTTTTAACACAGAAGTCGAAATCGGAGAGATCGTAGTGTTTCCAAAACTCAATAAGGAAGAAAAGGAATCTTTTCATGATAAAACAGAAGTTTTACGATTGAGAATAAAGAATGGAGAAGATTTTTCAACACTTGCAAAATTATATTCCCAGGATCCAGGTTCTGCACGTGAGGGTGGTGACCTTGGATTTATGGACAGAACCAGCTTAGTCAAGGAGTTTGCAGCCACAGCTTTTAAGCTAAAGTCAGGTGAATTATCCCAGGTTATTGAAACTGAATTCGGATTCCATGTGCTTCAGGTTATTGAAAGACGCGGAGAACAGGTGAATGTGAGGCATATACTTATTAAAACCGAACCAACTCCGGCCAGTCTTGAGCGGGCAAAGGCGCATATTGACAGTATCTATCAATCTGTATTGGACAAGAAAATTGATTTTGGAGCTGCGGCATCTCTTTATTCTGATAATAATGAAACCAAATACAATGGTGGTTTGATGTTAAATGCTGAAAATGTTCAGAGCCGTACTACTTTGATTCCAACAGATAAGCTTGACCCTCAGGTGTTTCTAACAGTAGATACTATGAAAGTTGGAAGTATCTCAAAACCTGCAATATTCACACAGGCTGACGGTAAAACCGGCTATCGTTTTTTAATTCTAAAATCGAAGACTGGTCCGCATCAGGCTAATCTTGAGCAGGATTATCCGAAAATTAAGGAGGTTGCTTTCGAAGATAAAAACAACCGGACAATCAGTGAATGGTTTGAAAAACGCCGAAAAATAACGTTTATTAAGATTGATGCTGAGTTTCAGACTTGTCCTGAACTTTCAAACTGGACAACTGCAAGTAAATAGATTATGAAAGCATATCAGACTGATGTAGAAGCTGTAGATGCCCTGCACCTCTCTTACAAGAGGATTAGGGAAGAAATTTCACAGGTTATTATTGGTCAGGATGATGTGGTTAAATCAGTACTCATCTCTATTTTTAGTAATGGACATTGTTTGCTGGTTGGGGTTCCCGGTCTTGCCAAAACACTACTGGTACAAACTGTTGCACAGGTTTTAGACCTGAGCTATAACCGGATACAATTTACCCCCGATCTGATGCCATCTGATATTATTGGATCTGAGATTCTGGGGGAGGACCGTACATTTAAATTTATTCGCGGACCGATTTTTTCCAACATTATTCTGGCTGATGAGATTAACAGAACCCCTCCAAAAACTCAGGCAGCCCTGCTGGAGGCAATGCAGGAAAAAGTAGTAACAGTTGGCGGACAGACCCATCGCTTACCGCAGCCATTCTTTGTACTGGCTACCCAAAACCCAATTGAGCAGGAAGGAACCTATCCCTTACCAGAGGCTCAACTTGATCGCTTTATGTTCAATGTATTTTTAACTTATCCTTCATTTGAGGAAGAGCTTCAGGTAGTTAGAAATACAACGGCTAATCGAAATGTGGAATTGAAAAAGATATTGAATGCACATGAGATCAGCTATTTTCAGCAGCTTGTCAGAAATATCCCCATAACAGATAATGTACTTGAGTATGCCGTATCACTTGCTGCAAAAACCCGTCCCGGGACTGCTTCAGCTACTGATGAGGTTAATAAATTCTTAAGCTGGGGTGCTGGTCCGAGGGCATCTCAATTCCTGGTACTTGGAGCCAAATGCCATGCGGCGATTAGCGGTAAATACTCTCCTGACAAGGAGGATGTTATGGCCGTTGCCGAGTCAATACTCCGCCATCGGATTGTAAAGAATTACAAGGCTGAAGCTGAAGGCATCAGTACTGAAATGATAATCAGTAAACTCCTCTAATCAATCACTTCAATATTGGAAATAAAGGCAGCTATATGCTCGTCTGAATAAGCTCCATAAGCATCAATGATGAAACCTTTATGGCCCTGCTTGCTTTCTATTGCATAAATTACAGAATTATCTTCGGGATCACTCATGCCCTCAAAGCGATAGTACTCAGTAATCTTTAAATCACTCGCCTGAAATCTCTCACTGATCATCTCACAGTAAAGACAGGCATTTTCGTACTTAAAATCATAAGTAAAACCTCTTTCACGAAGGCCGTTTACAGCTTCAAGAAGATTTCGGTAGTTGTATGGACTTGCACTCATGAGATCGTTGTTAGTTGTTGGTTGTTAGTTTGTTGGTTGTATCCTGCTCCATTGGGAATTGATATCTTGTCAACCCGATTGCTATCGGGTTTCAATTTTTCATTCTCAATTCTCTGGTTCTTGGCTCTTTGTTCTAACTCCGTAATTCCGTAATTCGTAATTCGTAATTTTTCCCCATTTCGCATTCTCTCATTGAACGAAGTGCAAGGCATAAATATTGTATTTACACCATTCTCCATTGTCAACTATCAACTGTCAATTATCAATTACTTGCCGGAGTATAAATTTCCAAAATCACATTCCACTTATGTTCTTCCTGTGATTCCCAGATTCTAACATAATGATATTTAGTGATTATTTTATTTCTTGTTATATAGGCAATACCATAAGAGTAAGCCAGATCACTTCCCTGTGCACGGTCGGCACGAAGAGGCTCAGATTCAATACTGATCTGATTCTTGCCTACAAAATTGTTGATTCTGGCTTTCCCGATAATAGGTTCCTCCCCGGGGAATAAAAAGCGGGCATCCTCGGCCATAAATACATCATGGGCAAGAGCCTGATCTTTCATCAGGGTATTTGAAAACAGTCTGTCTGTTGTGGTGATAATCTCCTGACGCTGCCTTAATCTGGCCAGGGAATTTTGTTCATAGAATTTAATATTTTTGGGATCTGTAAAATTTAGTTCAGGTTCAATAAGTGCTTTCTGATGCGAAATATTCAGATTCAAAGCTAATTTCCATACGCCTTTAAAATCTGTTTTCCATACAGAAAGATATTGGCCATAAGAGGGTTCGGCATTCGGGCCGCTTAAAAATGAATAAGGTCCTGTAGTGAATCCCCAATCACCGCTTTGGGAAATTTTTGCATATACCGGCACCCAGCTAAGTTCACCCGGGCCGTCCATTGTTCCCCTGCCATAAAAATTTTTAACTTTTACGGGATCCGGGCGGAAGATTATGGATTCATCGTCTGAGACTTTCAAAAAAGCTGCTTTTGAGCCATTTCTTTTGGTGAAAGCTGAGAAAAAGTTTTCTGCTGCAACGAGTGAATTTACTCTTCCATTGCTTTCCTGCCCAATACTATCTATTGAAATTAATATCAGCAGGCTGAAAATTATGGAAAATCGGTTCATTTGTTTTTATTATGTGACCAGAAGCCTGAGCATAAAATATGCCATTAAATTCGGGAAGATATATTTTTCCTGATTATTTTAGTTTTTTTTTAAGAAAAATTGAAGTTTTAAAATGAGATGTTTTCAGCTATTGTCTCAGATTTTATTCCAGGTAGTACCTTCCTTGTTATCCTTTAGCTGTATTCCGATTGAGTTTAATCCTATGCGGATTTTATCTGAAGTGGCATAATCCTTATTCACTTTTGCTTCAGAACGCAGGTTAATAATGAAATCGAGCAGCTTGCCCATATCATCCGATTGATTGCTTTCTTCTTTCAAGCCTAAAACTCCGATAACAAAATCGTCCATCAGCTTTTTCAGGGCTTCGATGTCAGTTGCTGTTGCCTCCGTTTTGCCATCATAAACGCTGTTGATGATATGTACGGCTTCGAATAGTTCGGCAATCAGCACCGGACTATTAAAATCATCATTCATGGCAGCATAGCATCGTTCTGTCAGGCCTTTCAGATCAATATTGGACTTCGGGGAAGGATTTAATTTGTCAAGCAGTGCATAGGCATTGATCAGGCGTTTAAATCCTTTGTCAGATGCCTCAAGTGCTTCATTTGAGAAATCAAGTGTGCTTCTGTAATGTGCCTGAAGCATAAAGAACCGAACCGACATTGGAGAATACCCTCTTGACAATAGTTCATGACTTCCGGTAAACAGTTCATGAGGTAAGAATCCATTTCCTTTGCTCTTCGACATTCTTGTTCCGTTTACTGTCAGCATATTGGTATGCATCCAGTATTTTGCAGGCTGAACATGATTACAAGCCTGTGACTGTGCAATTTCATTGGTATGGTGCGTAGCGGCAAGATCCATGCCCCCGCCGTGTATGTCAAAACTATTTCCCAGGTATTTGCTGCTCATAGCAGAACATTCGATATGCCATCCCGGGAAACCGTTTCCCCATGGTGAAGGCCATTGCATAATGTGCTCAGGCTTTGCCTTAATCCATAAGGCAAAATCAAGTCGCCCGCGTTTTTCATTCTGCCCGCCAAGTTCTCTGGTATTTTCTAAAAGGTCGTCTAATTGCCTGTTAGTTAATATGGTATAATTAAACTCTTTGCAATATTTTTCAACATCAAAGTAGACAGTTCCATTTACCTCATAGGCATAGCCATTTTTCAGTATCTGCTTGACCATTTCAATCTGTTCGATGATATGGCCTGTTGCGGTTGGTTCTATTCCAGGAGGCAATGCATTAAAAAGTCTCATGACATCATGAAAACCCAGGGTGTATTTCTGAACAATCTCCATTGGTTCGAGCTGTTCAAGCCTGGCTTTCTTGGCAAATTTATCATCACCTTCATCCATATCTCCTTCCAGATGTCCGGCGTCGGTGATATTACGGACATACCTTACTTTATATCCAAGATGTAAAAGGTAACGGTAGATCAGGTCGAACATGACAAAAGTGCGGCAGTTACCTAAATGCACATCACTGTAAACTGTTGGGCCACAAACATACAAACCTACAAGCGGCGGATGAAGGGGCTCAAACTTTTCTTTAGTTCTCGAAAGGGTATTGTATATGTAAAGGTTACTATCCATGCTGCAAACTTAAAAATTGAAAATCGATTTTTCGGGGATATTGAACGCTTTTATTTTAATTCCAGATCAGTTCTGACAGGAAAATGATCAGATAGTTTTTTGTTGATAATCAGATAATTCTTCACACTGAATTCAGGGGATGTGAAGATATAATCTATCTGAAAATTCGGGAAGTCACCATTATAGGTTACTCCGAAGCCGCTTCCTTTCTCCCGAAAGCTGTTATTCATCCCTGAAGAGATGGTTTTTACTGTATATGAGATTGGAGTATCATTAAAATCTCCGGCAACAATATAAGGTATGGTACAGGAATCGGTATGGCTTTTTAGCATTTTCGCCTGATTCCCGCGCTTGATAAAGGCTTGTTTTAGCCGGCTGCCGATTTTTTTGGTTGATTCCACATCGGTATTTATCTCCTTTTTTACCTTTTGCAGGTACATATAATCCTCAGGTTGAAAACTGATGGACTGGAAATGTACATTGTATATCCTGAAGGTCTTATCACCTTTTTTAAGATCTGCCCAGATTGCTTCATTCCAGTTCATTTTTTTTGCAAACTGGATATTCCCCTGGTTCACTATCGGAAATTTGGAGAAAATTGCCATTCCAATTGCCTCATAACCATTATCTGTTGATGGCTTGAAATAATAATGCTCCGTATTGAGTATTTCCTGTATATGCTTACTGAAATTATATTCTCCTTTTTTTCTGCTAAAGAATTCCTGAAAGCAAATTACATCAGGCTGTTCATTTTGGATTATATTCAGGATTTGATCTTTGGTGAACTTGTCGTTCTTATCGCCAAATTGTTTGAAATTATGAACATTATAAGTCATAACCCGGATAAAGCTCTCTGAAGATTTTGGAACCATTATCGCCGTATTTTCTCTGAACCCAATATAATTCAGAATCATACTCCAGCCGGCAAGAATGGCTATACCCGAAATTAGAGCTATTTTGGGCCAGCGGATCAGCCAGTAAAATACAAAGAGGAGGTTGATCATAAATATGGCCGGATAAGCAAGTCCGAAAAACTGACTTATCCAGAAAGAAGATGGATCTGAGTATGATGCCAGGTAGCTTAAGAGCAATGAAATGACCGCAAAAATATTGGCAATAAGCACGAACTTACTGAAGAGATGAATGCGAGGTCTTTTTCTGTTGAATTTTGCCATTATTTTTTACTCGCTTTAAATAATGCCTCTTTTTCGGTTTTATTCAGACTATCATAGCCTGATTTGGAGATTTTATCCAGAATCTTGTCAATGGTTTCCTGATCAGTAGGAATGATTTCTGGTCTTGAATTATTCTTATTCTGTACTACTTTAAGCCTTGATCTCTTCTTCAGGATTTTACTCAGATCCCTTCCGCTATTCAACTGTTTTATAAATACAAAACCTACAATAGCACCCCCAATATGAGCGATACTGCCGCCCGGATTTGCGCCACCCATGCCTATTATATCAAGAATGAAATAGGCCATTGCCAGATACTTTAAGCGCACGTTCCCAAATAATAATAAGCGAATGCTAAAATCCGGAAGCAGGGTTGCGGTGCCAATCACAATTGCCATAACACTGGCAGAGGATCCTAAAAGGATAGAATTTTGGGATAGGCCGGCGAAAGCCGGTAAGGTATTATAGGCCAGCAGGTACAATAAGGCTCCTGCAATCCCACCTGCCAGATAGGTGAAGATAAACTGGCGCTTGTTCAGAAAATCAAGAAAGATCATTCCCATCCAGTATAACCAAAGCAAATTAAACAGAATATGGAACACATCCCGCTGTAGGAACATATAGCTGATTATGGTCCAGGGTTTATAAAGGAGACTCTCCAGGTTTGCCGGCATGGATAGTTGCCTGCTTAGCCAGTCAGCCACCGAAGTATTACGCGCGAATAAAAATTCAGCAACTGTAATTAGGCCGATAGCCAGAAATATAAGAATATTTATTCCGATAAATAAAAAAAGCGGATTTCCTGAGCGAAATGCCTTAAAGTATAATTCGTTCAATAAATTCTTATTCATAAAAAATTATCATGGCGTTTCAGGTGCCACATTTTTACTAAGATAAAACCAAATAGGGCTCCTCCCAAATGTGCAAAGTGTGCGACGGAATCGCCCGAGAATTGTTTAACCCCCAGAAATAACTCCAGTAATACATAAACCGGGATAATATATTTTGCTTTTACAGGCACAGGAATAAACATTATAAACAGTTCCGCATTTGGAAAAAGCATACCGAAAGCAATCAGAACTCCAAAAATTGCGCCTGAAGCCCCAACCATTGGAGTTAGATAAATACCCAGAAGTGTGGATGCCTGATCTTTAGAAATCAGGTCGGGATTAAAAGAAATGGTTCTTTTCAATGAATCTACCATAAAAGAGCCATTGTTCACCGCGCTGCCTGTGATACTGTAAACCTCAAAACTTTGAACCAGTAATTGGAGCGCCAGGGCGCCCAGTCCGGTAATCAGATAAAAATTAAGGAATCGCTTTGAACCCATAATGTGTTCGATGGAAGACCCAAAGGTGTAAAGGGCGAACATGTTGAACAGAATATGGAATAAGGAAGAATAATCATGCATGAACATGTAAGTAATCACCTGCCATATCCTGAAATCAGGACTGTCAAAGTAGTGGACTCCTAATACCTTGGTCATCATCGGACCACCGAACATCATCGTGGCGATATAAAAAATGACATTGATGATCAGCAGGTTCTTAACTACTGGTGGGATATTGGTAAAAGGGGAAAGTCGCTCATTCATAACCTAATATGCTGGTTTTATTTTTCAAATCTTTGTAATAGTTCTTCAAGAGTAAAGGTGCTGATAACCGGTTTCCCATTGAGTGAGGTATTTGGCATTTCGCAGGCAAATAATTCGTCGATCAGCAGGTTCATTTCATCAACTGACAAAGTCAGCCCTGATTTTATTGAGGTATTGCGCGCCAGGGCACGGGCCAGACTGTCACGTTTATTTAATTTTAAAGCGCTTTGATTATTCTTAAACCCTTCGATCAGGTGTTCCAACATTTCAAGTTCACTAATATTTGATCCGATCTCTGCCGGGATACCCTCAATAATAAAGGTGTTTTTTCCGAATGTACGTATCTGGAAGCCCAGGGCATGGATATCCGGTAAAAGTTCTTTAACAAGCTCGAAATCACTGGTATTCAGCGTAACAGTTTGTGGAAACAGACTTTGCTGACTAGCACCCTGACGGTTTTCAAGATGCTGAAGGAAGCGCTCATACAATACCCGCTCATGTGCTGCCTGCTGATCTATCAGCATAAACCCTGACTTGATCTGTGAAATAATGAACCGGTTATGCAATTGAAAAATCTGTTTCCCGAGCACCTTGAGTACCTGATTATCAATTTCAACTTGGCGATTTCCTTCCAGCTCCATTCCGGTTTGCCTCGACTGGTCTGGTTGTACTATTTCATACAGGGATCCCCAATTCTTGCTTACACTCTGTCTTTCCTCTCCGGTATTTCTAAGAAAGGGAATTTCACGTTCAGTTCTTCCCGGACTAAAGGGATTAAAATCAGGGTTAAATGCAATTGAAGGAGGCACGATATCTTCATGTGCCTTAGGAGTAATCATCTGGCTGAAGCCGGTTTCCTGATTGAAGTCGAGCGTCGGACTGATATTGTATTTGCCCAATGATCGCTTTACTGCAGAACGGATGATCGCATAAATTGCTTTTTCATCCTGGTATTTGATCTCTGTTTTCGTAGGATGCACATTGATATCGATTTTCGAAGGATCAATGTCGATGAACAAAACATATAGCGGAAAACTATCTGAACTTAAAACCTCTTCATAAGCATTCATTACCGCATGATTCAGGTATGGATCTTTGATGAAACGATTGTTCACGAAAAAGAATTGCTCACCCCTGGTTTTTTTAGCAAATTCGGGTTTCCCAATATATCCTTTGAGGCCGATAATTGAGGTGTTCTCTTCAACCGGAACCAGTTTCTGATTATAGGCATTTCCAAAAAGGTGGATTACCCGCTGTTTTAGGCTTCCTTTTGGCAAATGGAAAACCTCATTACCATCGTGATGAAGAGTAAAGAATACTTCCGGATTAGCGAGTGCAAGGCGCTGAAATTCATCATTGATATGACGCATTTCTACGGGATTACCTTTCAGAAAATTGCGTCTGGCGGGAGTATTGTAAAACAGATTTTTTACACTGATACTGGTGCCAGGGGGACATGAAACTGGCTCCTGACTGATGATCTCTGATCCTTCAATCCGGAGACAGGTACCCAGTTCATCTTCATGCCGCTGGGTTTTTAACTCGACCTGAGCAATAGCAGCAATTGATGCCATGGCCTCACCTCTGAAACCCATGGTTCGTATCGCAAAAAGATCCTCTGCTTTTCTGATTTTGGAAGTTGCATGACGCTCAAAACACATGCGTGCATCGGTCATGCTCATCCCACATCCATTATCTATGACCTGGATGAGTGATTTTCCGGCATCCCTGATCAGGATCTGGATCTTATCCGCTCCCGAATCAATAGCATTTTCAATCAGTTCCTTCAATGCTGAAGCCGGTCTTTGCACCACTTCTCCCGCAGCGATCTGATTGGCAACAGAATCAGGTAAAAGCTGTATTATATCAGACAAATTAATTTAGTTTATTGTATTAATGAGAATTCTATGCCGTATTCTCAACGCAAATTATTCGAAAAACGCATTGGTAAAATAAGAGAAATCTTTCAGGCTTCCGAATATTTTATGTTTTCCGAAACCAAAGATAAGGTGTTTTAATCTTAAGGAAGGTATAATAAGAATAATGGGAGAGTAGAATGATAATTATGCCTGTTCATTAAACAGGCATAATTATCAGAAGATTATTTTGTGCTTAACTGAATTATTCAGCTTGTGCCGGGCTGAATTTCTCAACCTTGTTTTTAACAGGTTTTACTGTACGCAGATAGGCATAGATTGCTTTCAGATCTTCGGTTTTCATGTTTCCATACATCGACCATGGCATGACAGTATTAAAATCTCCTGGTTTAACATCAGCAGGTTTATACGTGCTATCGCTGTATGCTTTAAAACGATTTACAAACATTTCCTCTGTCCATTCGGCTATTCCGCTTTCCTTATCAGGGGTAATATTTGCTGACCGAACCACGCCGCCACCCGGCATTTTGAATTCAAAGCCTCCTGCCAGGTCCATTCCTGGTAATGGGGCACCTTTATCCTGCTTCGTATGGCAGGTAAAGCAATCTGCAGCATTGAAAATATATGCACCATAAGCTACCGTATTACTCTGATCAGGTATTTTTACGAACTGAGGTTTTTGCGGGATCGTATTGATGATGAAATTCATTGGAAAGTCTGGTTCTGACTCAGGAACTTTATTTTCAATTGGTTTCAAAGTTCGGATATAGGCAATGATTGAATAGATATCTTCACGGTCAGATTTTCCATAATTCGGATGCGGCATCAGCGGGAAAAGGGCCTTGCCATCTTTATTAACACCGGAGCTTATCGCTCTGAAAATTTCGCCGTCAGTCCAGTCCTTTAAGGCATAAGGGGTAATATTTTTAGCAAAAAATTTACCCGGAAATCCTAACTCCTGGTTAAATTCTTCACCGCCTTGTCCTAATGTGCCCTCAACTATCGGACCTGCTGTTTTCGTCCATTCCCGTTTCGAATGGCAATCCATACAGGCATTGACACTATGAGCAAGGTATTTGCCTCTTTCTACTCTTTCAGGAGTAATTTCAATTGTTAAATTTTCGGGATCTCCGACATCAGGAAGTGCAAAACTTACATAGCTCAGCAATCCGACAATAGCCACTATGGCTATTAGAACAAGGTATTTAATACCCTTTTTTAAGTTCTGTTTCATTTTCAGTCATTTTAGTTTTTGATAATATTCGATAATTATATTTTCAAATTGTTACAGCTAAGTACTTAAAAGTCAGATCCTTTAATAAAAATAATTATTTTTATTAAAAAACAATAGCCTGAATATCAATAAATTATATGACGCTAAGATTTTTGTATTTTGAACTCCCGGGCAGGCTTTTTAATTGAGTTTTTACAGGGTAATTGCTTAATCATAATTTATATTTACTGATTGTAAGCATTTCTCAATTAAATCATAGATGATCAGAAAAATCTTTGTAATAGCTATTTCAGTTCTGTTTTTTTCCTGTCATTCTCAAAAACAGGCTGATCTGATTGTTCACAATGCGGTGGTTTATACAGTGGATGATAAATTTTCAGTTGCAGAGGCATTTGCTGTAAAAGATGGTAAGATAATAGAGACTGGAAATTCCGAAGAAATTCTGAAGAAATATACGGGCAGCGTGCTTGATGCAGAAGGGAAGGCTGTTTATCCGGGCTTTATTGATGGACATTCTCATTTCTATGGGTACGGGCAAGGGCTGCAGCAGGTTGATCTTGTTGGAACCAAAAGCTGGGAGGAAATCCTTGAGAAATTACAAGAATTTAGTCAGGAAAATCCTAAAGGCTGGATCATTGGCAGAGGCTGGGATCAGAACGACTGGGCTGATCGGGAATTTCCGGATAATGTAAAGTTGAATGAGCTTTTTCCAAACCGGCCGCTTATACTTGCACGGATTGACGGACATGCAGCGATCGCAAATAAAGCTGCACTTGAACTTGCAGGCTTGAAGCCCGGGCAGAAGATCTCAGGAGGGGAGGTAGAAACCATCAATGGAAAACTTTCAGGTATTCTGGTTGACAATGCGCAGGGGGCTGTTTACGCCAAAATTCCTGATCAAACGGCAGCACAGATTCGTGAATCGCTGATGGATGCTCAAAAAAATTGCTTTGCTGCGGGATTAACCTCGGTCACCGATTGTGGTATCAGTCATAATCTCATACCTGTCATTACTGAACTCCAACAAAATAAGCAGCTTAAGATGCGCATCTACGCAATGCTCAGTGATAATCCAGAGAATTACGATTTCCTGTTTAAAAATGGAGCCATTAAATCAGATCGGTTAAACGTTCGTTCCTTTAAAGTTTATATGGACGGGGCTCTAGGATCGAGAGGGGCCTGCCTTCTTAAACCTTACTCAGATAAACCGGGCTATTCTGGATTCTTATTAAGTGATAAAAAGCATTTTGCAGAAGTAGCTCAGAAAATTGCTGATGCGGGATTTCAGATGAATACCCATGCTATTGGTGATTCTGCAAACCGTGAAATTCTGAATGTTTATGCGAAAGTTTTAAGAGGAAAAAATGATTTCCGCTGGCGGATTGAACATGCCCAGGTTGTGAATCAGGCAGATTTTAAACTGTTTGCTGAAAATAATATCATCCCTTCAGTACAAAGTACTCATGCCACATCTGATATGTATTGGGCTGCCGACCGTTTGGGCGCCGGGCGGGTAAAAGGGGCCTATGCCTTTAAGCAATTATTGGATCAAAATGGCTGGCTAGTATTGGGGACTGACTTTCCTGTAGAAAATATAAACCCAATGTACACGTTTTATGCGGCAGTGGTGAGGAAAGATATGAAAGGATATCCTGCAGGAGGTTATCAGATGGAAAATGCAATTAGTCGGGAGGAAGCTTTACGTGGAATGACGATCTGGGCTGCAAAAGGTCAGTTTGAAGAGAAGGAAAAAGGCAGTATTGAAGCAGGGAAGTTTGCCGATTTTGTGATCCTGGATCAGGATATTATGAAAGCTGATGCTGAGCAGTTGTTTAATGCTCAAGTGTTAAAAACCTATATTAATGGCGAGAATGTTTATAGTAAATAAATCATTGAAAATTAGCAGTATACCAGCTGCAATCTGTATTCTAAGTTTTTTTACCTTGTGTGCTTGTGCACAGATGGCAGAACACTTCAGGAATGAAGCCTTTTTAATGGAGTGGAAAAAAATTGAAAACTCTACAGTATTACTGAATAATGAAGATGAGCTTGTCCCAATAAAGGATTTGATACCTTTAAGTATAGCAAGTGTTAATATTGGTTCGGCTTATGCCACCGAATTTGACAGTATCTTAAACAAATATACCCGGGTTAAGTCCTTTGCCTCAGCATTATACAATCATGATATGCTTAGCTTCAATGATCTGAATGATGATTTGAAGTTTTTTAATACCATCATTGTTCAGGTAACTGACCAGTCATTAAATGATCCGAGGACGATTCCGCTATTACTCGATCTCCAGTTAAATAAAAGTTTAATAATTAGTTTATCTGGTGAGGCAGGAAGCCTGAAACTTTTGGACCCTCTACATTCTGCTATTATCTGGTCTGAAAAGAAATCAGCAATATCAGCGAATTTTGCCGCACAATTGGTATTTGGTGGAGTTTCTGCAAATACACGGCTGAATCAGGAAATTTCTGCCAGATATGCATCGGGTTCAGGCTTTTCCACTATTCCTATCCGCTTAAAATATTCGGTGCCAGAGGAAGTGGGAATCAATAGTGCTGATCTGAAAAGAATTGATGATATCGCAGAAGAAGCAATTCGTCAGAGAGCCACTCCTAGTGCAGTAGTGCTCGTAGTAAAGGATGGGCGAATAATCTTTAACAAGGCTTATGGTACCCGTACTTATATTGACCGAACCCCAACCCGGATCACCGACATCTATGACCTGGCTTCAGTCACAAAGATTTCGGCAACAACCATGGCGGTAATGCGCTTATTTGAGCAGGGTAAACTTAAACTTGATACCAATGTCGGAGCCTATATTCCGCGATCAAGAAATACTAATAAAAAGGATATTTCTGTGAGGGATGTAATGCTTCATCAGGCCGGGTTCATTCCTTTTATCCCTTTTTTCAGAAATTTATCAGATACAGATTATAGTCGTGATTCGTCCGGAATACATCCTTTAAAAGTAGCTGATAATTATTACTTGCGGAAGGATTATTTCAAACAGGTGATGTGGCCGCTTATGCTCAATTCTAGTCTGTCGAATCAGGGAAAGTATGTTTACAGCGATTTGAGCATGTATTTCATGAAGGATATGGTTGAACGCCAATCGGAAAAGCCAATGGAAACCTATGTAATGAATCAGTTTTACACGCCTCTTGGTATGAGCAGGGCAGGGTTTAATCCTCGTCTGCGTTTCCCAAAGGAGGAGATAATACCTACTGAGGATGACAGGGAATTCAGAAAGACGCTGCTTGAAGGCTATGTTCATGATCAGGGTGCCGCTATGGTTGGGGGAGTATCTGGTCATGCCGGACTCTTTTCCAGTGCAAATGACCTGGCAATACTGTATCAGATGATATTGAACGGAGGAACATATGGAGGAACGCAGTATTTTAAACCCGAAACGGTAAATATGTTTACTGCAAAACAATCAGCCATTAGTCGCCGCGGACTTGGTTTTGATCGATGGGATGAGGAAAGTACTAAAGGCTATCCTTCCAAACTGGCATCTCCGCTTACATTCGGACATACCGGATATACTGGAACCTGCGTTTGGGTGGATCCCAAGTACAATCTGGTTTATGTGTTTTTATCGAACCGGGTTAATCCGGGAGTAACTTCGAAGCTTATTGACCTGAATATCAGGGGTCGGATTCAGGACGTGATTTATGAAGCAATTGGGAAGTAAAATCCCCGGTGTCTGGCATAGCTTTTGATTTGTTACACTTTACTAACATTAATCTCCTTTTAAAGAATTTACTTTGTAATCTAATACAGGATACTAATGAAAATTGGAATAGTTTGTTATCCTACCTTCGGTGGCAGTGGGGTGGTAGCCACAGAATTAGGTAAAGGATTAGCTGATAATGGACATCAGGTGCATTTTATTACCTACAGGCAACCTGCCAGGCTGGATTTCTTTTCTGAAAACCTGTTTTACCATGAAGTCTCTGTTTCAAACTATCCTTTATTTGATTATCCGCCATATGAGCTTGCTCTGGCAAGTAAACTGGTAGATGTGGTGAGGTTTGAGAAACTTGACCTGCTGCATGTACATTATGCTATACCCCATGCATCTGCAGCTTTTATGGCAAAGCAGATTCTTGCTACTTATGGCATTCATATTCCTGTTGTGACAACCTTACATGGTACTGATATTACATTGGTGGGAAAGGATCCGACATATAAACCAGTTGTGACGTTTTCTATCAATCAGTCTGATGGCGTTACCGCTGTTTCCGAAAACCTGAAGGAGGATACTTACAAGCATTTTGATGTAGTCAAAGAGATCAGGGTAATTCCGAATTTTATTGATTTGCAGCGTTTTAGCCTCAAGGCAAAAGATCACTTTAAATTGGCTATTGCTCCAAATAATGAGCGTATAATTGCGCATACCTCAAACTTTCGGAAAGTGAAACGGACGCAGGATGTGGTTCATATCTTTGAAAAAATTCAAAAGGAGATTCCGTCCAAATTGTTAATGGTTGGCGACGGACCTGAAAGGGTATATTGTGAGCAGCTTTGCCGCGATCTGGAAATATGTGATAGTGTGAGATTCCTTGGCAAGCAGGATGCTGTAGAAGAGATTCTTTCGGTTTCAGATCTGTTTATTATGCCTTCTGAATCTGAAAGTTTTGGTTTGGCGGCTTTGGAAGCAATGGCCTGTAAGGTTCCGGTAATCACCTCAAATGCAGGGGGATTGCCCGAACTTAATATTAATGGCGTTACCGGATTTATGGATAATGTGGGTGATATCGAAGCGATGGCTCAACACTCAATATTTATTTTAAAAGATGATGAACAACTGGCTGTATTCAAGGAAGGAGCACTTAAACGTGCTCAGCAGTTCGATCTGAGTCTAATATTACCGGTTTATGAGCAGTATTATATGGATGTATTGAAAGAGGCTGCTGTTAAATAATTCAGGACTGTGCTACCTTAAAACTCCGTCATTTCGAGCGATAAGGATTGTTGTACTTAAAAATATTTTAAACGCGATGAGAAATCTCATGGTCAAAAGCACAGCCTCACATCAACAGATTTCTCCACAGCGCAAATTCCAAGCTTAAGAAGAAAATACTGGCGCTGTGTTCGAATTGAAGGATCCTTATGACGAATAGGCTGACAGGGTTTTAAAGCCTGTCAGCCATCATAAAGAAAGCCCTTCCTGGATATTCAGAAAGGGCTTTTTGATAATAAAGGACTGTATTATTGCTGAGGAGCAGCAGCCACAGGCGCTGTTCCAGGAATGATGTTAACTACATCCAATTCAAAAACCAGCGGTGAATATGGAGGGATTCCCTGATTTCCCTGCTCACCATAAGCTAGTTTCGAAGGCAGAATCAAAGTAGCTTTTGAACCCTTGTTTAAGAGCATTAACCCTTCTTCAAAGCCTGGTATTGAACCACCTAAGCCAACAGGAAGTTTCAAGGGCTCATATGGACGTTGAGGGTTAAAAGTTCCGTTTTTCTTGGCGACTTCGGGCAGACTACTATCAAATACTTTTCCACTTAAAAACATGCCGGTATAGTTTACTACTACTGTATCACCCATATTAGCTTTTGCTCCTGTACCTTCTTTGGATATAACATAGTTCAGGCCTGATGCAGTTACTGTCGGTTTCAGACTTTTTGAGGAAACATAAGCCTTTACTTTAGCGACTTCTGCAGTTTTAGCCTGCTCCATTTCTGCTTTCAGGAATTCGTCGATTTTTCCGCGGAAAAGACTATCGTTTAAGGATCCTTTTGGAATTACTTTGTCAATTTTAATGGTGTATACAAGGTACTTTTTAGTGGTATCAGAAGGTTGCGGACGACCCATTTTTTGTACCATTGAGTCGATGTTGATTTTAAAGGTTGCGCTATCACCTTCACTTAAAAGGCCAAGAGCTGCAAAAAGATCACCTTTGAAGACAGATTTTTCTTTCACCAGCAAGGAAGGACGATCATAGTCATAAGAACTGTAAAGAACTGAATCGCCTTCAGTTTTCTCAATTGCTTTGAAAGCTACGAAATCACCTTCTTTTATTGTTTCACCAGATTTGTCAGTGTGGATCTTATACAACATATCCCCTTCACCTTTGTCAAAATTGTTGCAAGCCGTTAATCCCGTAACTGCCAGCCCTAATACGATTACTAATTTTTTCATTTGTTTTTATTTGTTTGAAATATACATTGTTTTTTAATTGAATCAATCAGGTGATGAACATTTTCTTTTTCTAAAAAGCGCCTGAAAGCTTCTTCTATATTGATTTATTGTTTTTTTATGTTATAAAATTAATTCTATTTAAATTGTTAGTTATGTACCAGTTGTGTTTTATATTCTGGCAATATCAAATCAAACTTTTCCCTAACAGCTTCTACTTTCTCATTTGAAAAGCCTCCTGCTGCATTTCTATGACCACCACCATTAAAATATTTCTTACATATTTCATTTGCAGGAAAATCTCCTGTTGAACGTATTGACAACTTTACAACATCCTGCCGTTCAATAATAAGGATTGCAAGACGGATTCCGGTTATCGAGAGGGCATAATTTACGATACCTTCGGTATCCCCTGTTGAAATTTTATATTCTTCAAGCTCCTGTTTTGTGATCACAATAATTGCTGAATTATACTCATTTAATACTTCCAGCTTATTCAGGAGGCAATGACCAAGAAACCTTAATCTGGTCTCTGAGAAATCATCATAAACCAATTGATGAATCAATGTGTTATCAGCCCCACAGTCAATCAGGTCGGCCACAATCCGGTGTACATTTGAAGTAGTTGATCTGAAGCGAAAAGACCCCGTATCGGTCATTATTCCGGTATAAAGGCAACTAGCAATATCTTTATTTATCAGCTGTCTTTCACCCATCACATTCACAATAAACTCATATACTAATTGAGCAGTAGCGCAGGCACCGGTAGTCCAGAGGCGATAATCTTCAAAACCTTCGGGTTCCAGATGATGATCAATCAAAACTTTTTTAGCTTTTGATTCACGCACATAATGGCCCATTTCGTTGATGCGCACCAGGGAATTAAAGTCAAGACAAAAGATCAGATCAGCCGATGCAACCAAATGCTGTGATTGTTCAGGTTTCTCTGTATAAATGATGACATCAGAATTGTTGGGCAGCCATTGTAAAAAGCTTGGATAATCTGTAGGAGTAATTACACTAACCTGATGCCCATTCAGGATCAGATAATTGTATAAGCCCAAAGAAGATCCCATCGCATCACCGTCCGGTTTAGGATGTGTGGTAATGACAATGTGCCTTGATTCAGCTAAAAACTCTTTTAGGGAGGCTAATTCTAACATGTATAGTAAAAAGAAATGCAAAGTTATTAAAATAAAGCTTCAAAACCGCTCATTTATTAAAATCCTTTATCCTTTAATTAATTAGCAGTACTTTTGCAGCAATTTTGAATATATTATGATGGCAACAAACAGAACTTTTACAATGATTAAGCCCGATGCTGTAGCCAATGGCCACACCGGAGCAATTTTGGATGATATTATCAAGGGTGGATTTAAAGTGATTGCTTTAAAATATACCCGTTTGAGCAAAGATATTGCAGGGCAATTTTATTCAGTACACAGTGAGCGTCCTTTCTACAAAGATTTAGTTGATTTTATGTCATCCGGACCGATTGTAGCTGCAATTCTTGAAAAGGATAATGCGGTTGAGGATTTCCGAAAGCTGATCGGTGCAACTGATCCAAGCAAAGCTGATGCAGGAACTATCCGTAATAAATATGCAAAATCCATTGATGCAAACGCAATTCATGGATCAGATTCAGACGACAATGCTGAAATAGAAGGACGTTTCTTTTTTACCGCATTCGAGCGTTTTTAATGCTCAATATATTGTCACCCTGTAATTTTTACAGGGTGACAATATAAAATTTCCAGTGATGAAAATTCTTCAAGCCCGCTTTCTGATATTTTTTTTGGTGATGCTAATTGTGCCCGCTGCTATTTCTTATCTGGGCGGCTGGGATTCTAATGTGGATTATTTATTTGTTCTTAAGGCTATCTCAATTGCCTTTTTTATGACAGTTTTGTATTACCTTCTGGTAAAAAACTACAACGAAAAAAAGAGTAGTTAAAGAAAGATTATTTCATCAATAATACTGCTCCCTGCGCGTTGATTCATCTTTTCTATAATATTGGAGCGCATCATCATCAGATCATTTTTAATAACCGCAGATTCCAGACGGATAAATAGCTTTCGGTCGCGAATAAAGATATCCTTTGTCCGGTTAGCGATTGCCTTTCCCATCATTTCAGGCCAAGCCACAATCAGAGAAGTTTCATCGAACTTCCTTCTCAGTTTGTAAACCTGAAGCATTTGTTCAATAGCATCTTTAAGTGGTTTGTCGTTTGTACGGCTCATAATCATGAGATTATCTAATCCCTGTTTTTAAATTTAAGAAAATCTGATACACTCGAAGGATTATTTATTCAGCAATATTTCCTTTTTCGATATCAATGATATTTACCGGAACATCCAGCTTAACGAAAATATTCTCAATTCTGTCCCTGCTGGTATCGGTAATAAATATCTGCCCAAAATCCTTGTCGGATACCATTTTCATTAGCTTGGTGGTTCGGGACTCATCCAGTTTATCAAAAATATCATCCAGAAGGAGCAAGGGTTCAAATCCCTTTTGTTGATGCAGAAAGGTGTATTGTGCAAGTTTTAAGGCGATAAGAAAGGATTTTTGCTGCCCCTGGGAACCAAATTTTTTCAGCGCCATTCCATGAATGCTAAAATTCAGCTCATCTTTGTGAATCCCGCTTGAGGTACGCTCCAGTATCCTGTCGCGCTCCAGATTCCTGCTTAATATAGTTGCAAAATCTTCCTGTAGCAGTGGCGAATCATAAACGAGTTCAACCTTTTCGGCATTTTCGCTCAGGTATTGATAATGTTTATTGAAGATACCCGTAAATATTTCCATGAAGGTCTTGCGCTTTTCGAAGATCTTATTGCCCGAAATTACAAGCTGATCATCGTAGATCTCCATTAATGCGGCATCATAATTGCCCGAAACAGCGATTTGCCTTAACAGGGCATTTCTATTCATCATGCTCCGGTTATAATTGATCAGTTCATCCAGATACAGGCTATCCGTTTGAGAGATTACATTATCGATGAACTTTCTGCGTTCTTCGCTGCCTTCAATAATCAGGCTGATATCATTTGGAGAGATCATTACCAGAGGGAAGAGGCCAATATGATCGGCCAGACGCTGGTATTCTTTTTTGTTACGTTTGAATTTCTTTTTTTGATTTCGTTTTAATCCGCAGTAGATTACTTCATCTGTATCTTCTTTCATGAATGTTCCCTGGATCATAAAAAGATCTTTGCCCTGCATAATCTGTTGACTATCAATAGGATTGAAATAGCTTTTGCAAAGGGATAAATAATGGATTGCGTCGAGCAGGTTGGTTTTTCCGGCACCGTTATTCCCAGTAAAGGCATTGACAGAATCAGAAAAAATCAACTCGGCTTCAGAATAATTCTTAAAATTAAGGACGGATAATTTTTGAAGCCACATAGTTGATGCCTGTGCTTGGAAGCGCTTTTACAAATTTAGTCTTTTCAGCTTGTTTTACTGCCCAAATAAAAAAAATCAATCTGTCTGATTTAAAAGTTGATACTTAGTACTAAAAATGTATTTTTGCGGAATTGGATTTATGGAAATGGTTTACAACTTTTAATATACAAATGTCAAAAGATCAAAAAGATAACGTAACAGAAACTGACAATCAGCTTGGAAATACAAGCAAATTTGTTCAGGAAAATGCAAAAAGCTTAGCTGTAATTGCTGCTGCCATTATTGCTTTAGTGCTATTATATTTTGGTTACCAAAATTTCTACCTTGCCCCAAGGGCAGAAAAAGCAGCCAATGAAATGTTTAAGGCTGAAGAGTATTTGGCTATTGATTCCCTGAAAGACAGGGCAATAAAAGGGGATGGTTCATATCCAGGTTTTGAAATAATAGCGGATGAATATTCCAGTACTAAATCTGCCAATCTTGCAAACGCATATCTTGGAGGTCTTTATCTACAAAAGGGCGAATATCAAAAAGCAGTTGACGCTCTTGGAAAATATAGCAGTACCGGTAGCCCTGTTATTGATCCGCTTGTATTGGGCATGCTTGGAGATGCTTACAGTGAATTGAAAGACTACAATAAAGCCATTACTTTCTATAAGAAAGCTGCTGATAAAAACAAAAATACCTTCACTACTCCCCTTTTTCTTAAAAAGTTAGGTTTGGTTTATGAAGAGAAAAAGGAATTAAAATCTGCACTGGATACTTACAAGAAAATCAAAACTGATTATCCGGAAAGTGTTGAAGCAGCCTCAGTGGATGCCTTTATTGCAAGGGCTGAA
>NZ_JAUYSS010000018.1 GCF_030695525.1 Daejeonella sp.
CTCGACTTTGGCTATTTACTAGATAACAAAAAAAAAAGGCTTCATAATTGGATTTGAAGTCTTTTTTTATGACCTTAGTATCTAGTTAAAAGACTAGATATGGGATATCCAACCAAAATACAGCTTATAAAAAGAGCCAAAAGCGAGCAATGGTATGTTAATTTTCCTGCGGCGGTTGCTCAGGCAATAGAATTTCAACAAGGAGAAGTTGTTGAATGGATTATAGATGATCACCAAAGACTTGTCTTGCAAAGAAGTGATCAATCCGTAGCGGGGCTTAAAAAAAAACTCCCTCAGAAAATTTAAGAGTGGTATTCTGTTCTGTTTTCTCTGATTGTAAACTTGCTTTTAAGCAAACAAGGACATGGAAAAGGGCTCAAGTGCTTGCTGAAGGTCTTCTGGGGTGTGTGGGCAGGAATACTGTAACAGGTATGATATCTGCTACCGGCCAGCAGTTTAAAGACTGGTCTGCCGCATACCGCCTTTTTCAGGGAGACAGGATGGATACTGAAAAGCTGCTTTCTATAATCAGGAAAAACGTTGCGGATGCCGTTTCGGCAAACGAACAGGAAATCTATGCCCATATGGATGATACATTGTTGAGAAAATCTGGTAAAAAAGTAGCGGGTGCCAAGTGGATGAGGGATCCGCTCGGACCTCCTTTTCAAACCAATCTTGTCTGGGGCCAGCGCTTTATTCAACTATCCCTTTCTTTATGCCCAAGGATGGGTATGGTTCAGGCCACATCAGTCCCTGTGGATCTTCACCACTGTCCCTCTGCACTCAGGCCTAAAAAAAACAGCCCAAAAGAAGAACATGATCTTTTCAGGGAAACACAGAAGAAGACAAAACTAAGTATCATCGGATCTCAGAGGATCTCTGCTCTGAGGAAGGGGCTTGACTGCGATGGACACAGTGAAAAGAGCCTGGTGATGAGTGTAGATGGCAGCTATACCAACGAGACCGTTCTCAAAAAACTGGACAGAAATGTTATTCTAATTGGAAGGATACGGAAAGACTGTAAGCTTCACGAAGCTCCGGACAATGCCCAAATCAAGGCAAAAGGCAGAAAGCTTGTCTATGGCAAAGAATTACCTACACCCGAAGAGATCCGCCAGTCAGACAAATATGAATGGCAGGATATTAAGGCTTGGGCTGCGGGAAAAGTGCATACCTTCCAAGTCAAAACATTGGAACCGGTTAGATGGAGAAAATCCGGCCCAATGAACCTGAGGCTTGTGGTTATAAGACCTGTAGGCTACAGGCTCACAAAAAAATCAAAAATGCTTTACAGAGACCCGGCATACCTGATATGTACCTCCACAGAGCTTTCTCTAGAAAAACTGCTTCAGGCATATCTGTGGCGCTGGGGTATAGAGGTGAATTTCAGAGACCAGAAAACGCTTTTAGGATGTGGTCAGGCACAGGTAAGAAAAGAAATACCTTGTAGTAAAGTACCGCAGTTTATTACTGCAGTTTACTCCATGTTATTAGTATCAGCCTCAAAGGCAAAAATCACCGAACTGCCACGGCCAAAATGGTACATAAAGAAGAGTAGTCAAAGAACAACCACGCAGGATCTGATCAACCAATTCAAGGCCATAAGCTGGACTGATTCAGTTAGAATCAATTTCTCCGACTTCGTTGCAATGGAACAGAAACAGCAAAGTGCAAAAAATAACCCAATACATTCACTGTCTAACTTGTTTTACGCTCGTAATTAGCCAAACTTTAGGCCCCAGCTTTAGCTGGGGTTAACGAGTTCGTTCGTTTTCGGGCTTCAGCCCAACATTCTGTAACATTTAAGGAACTATAACATTAGGCTTTAGCCTGATAGGGCTGATTTGATTATGTACTCTCATACAATTGCTAATTGGCGCTGAAACACCAAAATTTGTTCCGTTCTGATCACTTAGTTTTTGGGCTGAAGCCCGATCTGGAAACCGGATTCTCACCCGGAGCTAAAGCACCGGGCTATTCATCGATACGGTTATCACGACACTCAGTATTTTTTATTCAATCATTTAAATTACCCATCAGCCAGTGTCACCTCACCTAATAATTGACGGATAGAGTTAAAATAGTTATCCCCTGAGATCCTAACAAATAAATTGCCATTATTTTGACCTTAGCCTCTTCCTTAAGAAACCATCAAAAAGATACAATCCAATTATAATATCAACGAAGAAGAAGATATTGATATAAGTACTTTTCAGATATTTAGCTGAATCAATTGCGGGCATCGTAAATTCAGGCATTTCGAATCCTCCCGTTTGGGACCAGTCGATCTGATAAAATAAAACCCCAAGCAGAGCAGTAATCGTAAAAAGGAAAAATGCAGCAATTCCGAAAATAATTCTTTTATCGATCAATGATTTAAATGAGGCGGGAACAGGTTCCAGGTTGATTCTCTCCATCACATTTCTGGTAAAACCCACTGAGGGTTCATCCTGATCTGCAGCAGAAAGCAGATTATTGAATGATTTACATTCATCATATACCTGCCGGTAAAGCGGATTACTTTTTATCAGCTGCTCGGTTAACTCTCTTTCCTGAAGAGTACCTGTTCCATCCAGATAATCCCAGATTCTTTGTTCTATAAGGTTCATAGTAATTCCCTCACTTCATGGTGTAAAATATTCTCAATTTTTTCTTTCAGGCGATGCCTTGCCCGGTGCAGTTTTACTTTAACTGTACTCGTTTCCATCCCTAAAGCCTGCCCGATCTCTACGAGCGATTGCTCTCCCAGATAAAAAAGTGTAATGATTGCCGCATCATCAGGTAATAACTGATCAATAGCATTGTTCACAAAAACCATTTTCGATTTATGCTCTAATTCATCAGATTTCAGATCTGAAACATGGTTTTCGACCTTCAGCAATACACCCTCAGCATCAAGGGATTGTATATCCAGTTTCTTCTTTCTCAAAAAAGTCATCGCTGTTGTATACACAATACTATAAAGCCAGGTGCTGAATTTAGAAGTATTTCTAAATGTATTTAAAGACCGGTAAGCCTTAATAAAACAGTCCTGAGCAATTTCTTCAGCATCCTCCCGATTCTTCGTAAATCTTAAGGCCAGTGTAAACACAAAGCGTTGGTGGCGCTTCATAAGATCGGCATAGGCCGCCTTATCACCGCCGAGTACCTTATCTATCAGTTCTGTATCTGAATACTTGTTCTGCATCAATCATCCATGTGACGCCTGAATATTTGGTAAGGTTACAGGTTAAACAATAATAAACATTTAATTAAACGTAAGGTAAAACCGAGCTTGCTGGTGCGCGCGTGCCGCGCATTCCAGTATTTATCTAAAGAAGCACACGCGACACGCGTGCGCTAGCAAAATAATGGTTATAATTTTTCAAATATAGCTCTTAAGCAAAATATC
>NZ_JAUYSS010000037.1 GCF_030695525.1 Daejeonella sp.
TTATGGGTTATCAGGCCGGAATATTTTCCAGAATTGGTGCAGTTGGAATGTACTTTCAGCCAGAATTATACCTGGGTAGTAAGGGAAATGAATTCGTCAGGATAGAAGATAATAACGGTAATGATATCACTGCAAACGGAAAAGTAAAATTTACTACGCTTGACCTTCCATTATTGCTGGGAACGAAAATCGGCCCGGATAAACTCAATCTTCGCTTTATGGCCGGTCCGGTAGTATCATTTATTATCGATGAAACCACCACTTTTGCTCAAGCATACCAGAGTGTAAGTGATTTTGGAAATTACAAAAAACAAACCCTGGGACTGCAAGCCGGCACAGGTGTCGATCTGGGCAATCTGACACTTGACTTACGCTACGAAGCTGGATTAAGTAATGTTAGTCAAAGTGAAAAGTATAACCAAAAACAGAATTTGTTCCACCTGAGTTTGGGAATCAAACTTCTCTAAATACTTGACATATCATTTTGTTGAGAAAAACTTTTGCCCATAGGTAAAAGTTTTTTTATTGAATTTGAATTCTCTCTTAAATAATTAAAGCTTAATTTAAAGCTTTGGATTAGGCTTTAAATATACTGATAGAATGAAGGAAATTATTGCTGGCGGGATGTTAAAAAAAGAACGCCATGCCTATATCGTTAATCAGCTCAATTTACATAACAAGGTTTTATCTTCCGATCTAAGTATGCAATTGATGGTCTCGGAAGATACCGTAAGGCGGGATTTAATTGAGCTGGCGGAAAGTGGAAAAATTCTAAAAGTACATGGAGGGGCTCTTTCAAAATCATTTCATTTTCCTTATAAGGAAATCGAGATTTATGCCCAGGAATCAAAAAAGGAAATAGCCCGAAAGGCTATAAGTCTGATAACAGAGGGAATGATTGTACTCACAGGTGGTGGAACAACCGTAATTGAAATGGCCAGGTTAATTCCGGATGATCTTGAAGCTACCATCTTCACCATTAGCCCTATTGTTGCACTTGAACTTTCTGAAAAGAAACTTTTGACAGTAGTTTTGATAGGTGGTACACTTAATAAGAACGCCAAGGTCAACATGGGTTCCAAAACAATTGGAGACCTTTCTGAAATTGGCGTGGATTTATGTCTTCTGGGAGTAAATGGAATTGACTTAAAAGAAGGAATAACTGATTCTGACTGGGAAGTTTTGCAGGTAAAAAAAGCAATGATCAGGGCTTCGGCTAGAATTGCTGTAATGTGTATTGGCGAAAAGCTGAATTCAGTTAAAAAGATGAAAGTTTGCTCCTTAAATAAAATCGACTATCTGATTACTGACCTGCCACCTACAGATTCAAAGGTTAAATTATACGCGCAGCAGACCCAGGTGCTATGAGCAAAAACAAAGCGATTTGAACTATATATA
This sequence comes from Daejeonella sp., assembly GCF_030695525.1. Taxonomy (GTDB): domain Bacteria; phylum Bacteroidota; class Bacteroidia; order Sphingobacteriales; family Sphingobacteriaceae; genus Daejeonella. The sequence goes on from NZ_JAUYSS010000037.1 coordinate 1,399, forward strand.
ATAACTCAGAAAAAAAATTAGATGATCGTAATTACAAGTTTCCCTCCCTTTATTAAATCACCCTAACGTTTTCTATCACTTGATGCACCTTTTTGTATTTTTATTGCAGACAATACCGGAAGATGGTCTGATAACAATACCGGAAAAACAATGCTTTTTTTGGATTTTGCCAAATGTGCACTACTAACCAATACATAGTCGATCTTTTTTACCGGCTTATTGGCAGAATAGGAGTAATCCTGGTCTTTTCCGGTGTCTGTAAAGACCGACTGCAGGTTTACCATCTCTTTTGTTCCAGGTTCGGCATTAAAATCACCGGTTAAAATGACCGGTAATTGCCTACTTCCAAAAATTTTAACCAACTCTTCTGACTGCGCAAGTCTCGAATTTGAATCCCGATAATCCAAATGTACTGTACCAAACATGATTTTTGTTTTACCTGCTACAATATTGGCAGTTAACAAAGCTCTTGTATCAGCATCTGTTTTACCACTACTGGTTAATATGATCCTATGGTCTTTAATATCAGAAAGTGGAAGTTTTGAGAGTATTCCAATACCATAAGATCCCCCATCAAATGCGAAATGCCTGGCATAAGCATAATGCATACCAGTATGCTCAGCTAAAAATTTCATCTGGTCTACCTTACCAGATCGGATGCAAACACTATCAACTTCCTGCAGTCCGACAATATCTGCCTTTGATGACTTTATAAAATCAGCCATCTTCTTTAGCTGATCGTTATTAGCTGCATCCTGACCTATGTGTATATTATAAGTTAATACTTTTAGGGTCTGTGCCTTTAAATCCGAATTGTGGATGGTCAGTAAAAAGAGGATAGCAATATAGTATTTCATAAAAAAAGCTTAAAAAAAAAGGGAGCCAGGCTCCCTTTAAAATTATACAATTGATTAAAATGATGGATCAGCAGGGGTATTTGGATTTTGATCCCTTTCGCGGAATGGATAATTAACAAAATTCCGTTTTCTTTCTGCTTGCGCGCGACCTAAACGGCGAGAATCTTCAAGCCTCTGACCTGATAGAAACATTTCAATAGAACGTTGTTTATAAATCTCTGTTATAAGCTGAGCCTGAGTCAGCGGTCCTACCAATGGCGAAAGGTCAGCACCTACACCATAAGGATCTGCCGCCGGCTTTTTAGTGATAATCTTATTTAGTTCAATCAATGCAAGTGCGGCATCAGGACTTGTCTGACGGGCATAAGCTTCAGCTTTGATTAAAGTCATCTCACCTGGAAGATAAACCGGCCATTCAGTTGTCAAAGCTGCGGCGAACCCATTCATCCGCCATCTTGGTGCGATTGTAAGATTTTCAGATAGATAGAAAGATAAACGCTTGTCAGCAGGGTCTGGCGTGATACCAGTTGGAAGACCTAAAGTATTATTAATAGGCTGCCATAAGTTATTTGTACCGGTCACAGCAACGTAAATACCATTCTGATTTACAGTTGCATTATGCTGGAAACCTGACTTTTTAGAGAGATCAACTGAATTTGCTGTAGATAGTGCCAAAGCAAAATTGCCATTGTATAAAGCATATCTTGCTTTGAGGGCACGTAAAGTATTTGGAATATCTATTCCGGCAGGAGTAGTTCCCAAAAACGCTGTACTTATTGGATTTTGCGTGATTCCCGCTAAAGCCAGATCAATATCAGCTATGATTTTGGTATATGCTTCTGCACGGGTGATGAACGTCACATTTTCACCATTACCTGCAGGAACCCTCTCCCAAAATGCTGCCAGATCACCCAGAGCAAGAGCTTTAAAAATAGTGGCATAGCCAACCAGGCCGCTTACAAGCGCCTTATCAGGAAAGGCAGCAGAGTTGGTAATAACAAGGTTTGCATCAAAAATGATCTTATTACTGTTTGACCAAAGATTTCCAATAACAGTATTAGCACCATCCAGAGTAGCTCCACCCAGGCTAAGCTGTAACTCGGCGGTATTTCCCTGATTCAATAAAACAAGTTCATTGGCAAGGAAGCCACTCATGGTAATCGTATTGTAGATATTCCCACGGCCGGCGGCATACCGCGACTGAAGTGAAACCGCCACCCCGGTTAATCCTTTTGTACTTGTATTTACATCGTCTTGAGTTGCCCGGGCAGGGTCAGAATAGTTTTTGTCACATCCGGCTAAGCTCAGAACCAAAAGCGCCAGAATCGAATATGCTATATATAATTTCTTTTTCATCTTATTTATAATTAAAATTTAGCCTGTAAACCAAAATTAAATGATCTTGGAACAGGAACTGCACCGAAATCGATACCTCTAACAATAGAACTTTGTCCACCCGAATTTACTTCAGGATCGTATCCTCCTTCAAAATCATCCCATGAAATAAGGTTTCTACCCGAAACACTTAGTGTCAAATCTTTCAAATACTTAACGGAACCAAACCTGTAGCTTAGAGATACGTCTCTTAGTTTTACCCAATGACCAGGCTGAGAGCGCCATTCCTCAATATTATAATTTGCATTAACATATCCGCGTGGTACTAAGCCTAAATGTTCTGCTTCTGCAACTTTACCTGCTCCAACACCCTGGGCAGTTCTCCAGTCAGCAGCCCATCTTTCACCACCTTGCTCTGTATCCAACTGAACTCTGAAACTTAATTTTTTATAGGAAAACTCATTCACTAATGAACCATTCCAATCAGGATTAGGGTTACCAATTACTTTACGCAGAACAGTACCGGTAGGCTGACCAGCCGCATTACGTTGTGGCGTAGGGTTTAGTGGATCGGTTTGAACTCCCCTTTCAGTTTGAGGAAGCCCGGTTGGTGTGAGTAGTAAATTCCCCTGTGCATCTCTCGCAAAATAAGAACCGTAGTATAAACCAATTGGCTGGCCATTTATTAATGATACCGGCCCAGATGAGGTATTTGTAAATGCTGTAACACCTGCACCAACATTTGTTGCTTTATTCCTGTTTCTGTTGAAAATCAACGTTGCATCCCATGAAAAATCATTTGATCTGATCGGAGCACCCGTTACCAGGAACTCAATACCGGTATTTTCTAATGAACCGTAATTATCAAGCTTGCTTGTAAAACCTGTAGTTGGAGCGATCTGTCTTGACAACAGCAAATCACTAACCTTCTTATTATAATAGTTAAAGGTCAGCCCTAACCTGTTCTTAAGAAAGAAAAGGTCAGTTCCAATTTCGAACTCGTTCTGGCGTTCCGGCTTAACATTTTCATTTGCTTGCTGGTTGTTGGATGTGAATGAAGTTCTTCCCAAATAAGATGAGGTACTATATGAATTAAGTCTCTCGTATGCACCAATACCTGTCAGGTTGCCTGATTCACCATAGGCAGCACGCACCTTCATAACATCCCACCATGAGGAAACTCCAAGGCCTTCCCAAAACTTAGTAGAAGATAAAACGTAACTACCACTACCTTTAAGGTAGATCTGGTTACGCTGGTTTTCTCCAAATACACTTGAACCATCCATACGAACGGCACCGGTCAGGAAGAAATTGTTGTTAACCTTAAAATTTTGCTGGAAGTACGCTCCTTCTACAGAGAATTCACTTCTGCCATCTCCACCAACAAGTGGTGTACTTGCACCACCTACAGTTTGAACAAATGGAGCGAGTCCTCTGCCTTCTGCACTTGTATTGGAACCATTTTGATACTGGTATGAGTATCCCAGCTGACTGGTAGAACTGATTTTACTTGTTATTGAAAAATCATAGGTAATATTCAAGTCATTGTTAAACAAATACTGGTTTGCCGTACGTTTACTTGCATAACCATTTTGTGCCGGATCAAGTGTTGGTCCGCCACCATATGAACCACCTGCAGTACTTACATTATAACTGTATGGAGGTACAAAAAGAGTACCTTCCTGTGCAGCATTATCGATACCTATATTATAATCAATGGTCAGGTTTTTAACAGGGAACAACTTAAAGCCTGCATTTGCAAGAACCCTGTTTGTTCTTTGAGCCTGCTTGATGTCTTCAATAATAGAAACCGGATTAACACGGCCTCTTTCCCCGATGGCCTGAAGGTTACCCAAAGCATCACGCTTCCAGATATCGTGGTAATTGGCAATAATCCATTGAATTCCTACAGGAACAATTAAACCATTACCATATGGTTTTTCGTTAGCATCACTCCTTACAAAGTTTAAGCCTGCCCTGAAAGTCGCCCATTTGGAAAGTGTCTGATCAACATTTGCCCTTAAACCAAAACGGGTATAATCTGTATTTTGAACGATACCTTCGTTTGTAAAATAAGAAGCAGAGGTATAGAACTTAGTTTTATCACTTCCACCGCTTACTGAAAAGTTATTGTCAACTCCGCTTGCATTTCGGAAAATATAATCCTGATAATCATATCTGGTAACTGCAGTTGTATTAGTAGGTAGTACCCCTCCAACAAGACTGATAATATCCTGAGTTAAAGCTCCGGGACCATCAGTTGGACCCCCAAATTTAACAGGAGCCATATTAACAGGAAGCTTCTTACGTAACTCACTATTCATGTAAGTTGAAGAAAAGGATACCTGAGGCTCTCCGGTACTTCCTCTTTTCGTAAAGATCTGAACTACACCGGCGTTTGCACGTGAACCATAAATTGCCGCAGCGGCTGCACCATTCAGCACTTCAATACGATCAATGTCTGCCGGATTAATATCAACCAATCTGTTTTGCTGGTTGTCGGTAACGCTTGAAGTAGCATTATTCGCTATAACACCATCAATAATATATAGTGGATCAGAAGAGGAGTTGACCGAGCTGATACCACGTAATCTTACAGACATACCGCCGGCAGGGTCACCCTGATTTTGGGTAATTTGCGCGCCTGCTACTTTTCCCTGAAGACCAGTAAGGACGTTTCCTGCAGCACCCTTATTAAGGTTGTCTCCACTAACAGAACCTACGTAATTACCTAATTGGCGGCGGGTTGTACCTTCTGAAGTTCCTGTGATGATAACTTCGTCAAGACCAACAGAACTTTGCCCAATTTCAGCATTTAGAGTTACAGATAATTCAGTTCCTAATTGTACTGTTTTGGAAATGGTCTGATACCCGATGTATGTGAATGAAACTGTGTACTGTCCGGGATTTACGTCAGCTGTAAGAGAATAATTCCCATCTAAATTCGTAGATATCCCTGATGTTGTTGAAGTAAGTCTCACAGCAACACCGGGCAATGTTTCATTCGTTTTTGCGTCTGTTACTTTTCCACTTATTATATATCTGCGCGTCTGTGCATTAATCTCGCTGCAGAGAATAACTAAAAAAAGCATAAGACCGAATGCCAGAAAGTGTTTTGGCCATCCGGAAGAGTAAATTTTTCTCATTGAAATGGAATTAATTGTAAATAAATGTGATTTAAGTGTTTACCTTTTATGAATAGATAAGACTTTTGTTTCTCAGTAGGATTCTTAATAGGTCTGCATGTTACATTCATACGATTTTCCTTTTAAAATACCATGATTACACTAATCAATCTTTCAGGTTTTTGCAGGATTTTTGAAATTTTCAGGACAAACCTAATTCAATTTGCGGTTATTTTCCAAATTATTTTATAAATATTGGGCCGAACAATTCGAAAATATGTTCCACTATTTGTATAAATGACATAAAATCGACAATATTTAGGCTGTATTTAAATATTCAGTTTTCAAATTCAATATCATATTTTTTTAAAAAATCCGCAAAAACCCGCAAAAAATTGAAAAAAATTGAAAAAAATTGAAAAAATCATCTGCTGCCCTAAAAGTTTAATTTTTTTATATTTGCCTCTCACCTTAACAAGTCTGACCCTCTCATGGCAAGATTAAATTTACTTGAAGAAACCCGCTTCGAAAAACTTCCCGTTACTGTTTATCCAAATGAAGAAACCGCTGCCAGAATGGTTGCACGCCGGATTTCTGATTTGATCATCAAAAAACAAAAGAATGGAGAGAACGCAATTCTTGGGCTTGCAACCGGTGCTACACCGGTTGGAGTTTACAAAGAACTGGTACGGATTCACAAAGAAGAAGGTCTAAGCTTTAAGAATGTAATCACATTTAACCTTGACGAATATTTTCCGATGAAACCCACATCTCCGCAAAGCTATGTGACTTTCATGAAGGAAAATCTGTTCAAGCATATTGATATTGATATGGCTAATGTTCATATCCCTGATGGAACCTTAGCAATCGAAACAATTCATGGCTTCTGCCTGGAATATGAGAAGAAAATCACCTCCCTTGGTGGGCTCGACCTTCAGATACTGGGTATAGGCCGAACCGGACACATTGGTTTTAACGAACCTGGTTCTGCACCAAATTCAGGGACCAGGCTGGTCACTCTCGATGACCTTACCCGTCGTGATGCTTCACGCGATTTTGGTGGAAAAGAAAATGTGCCTACCAAAGCGATAACGATGGGTATCGGTACCATCTTCAAGGCAAGAGAAATTATTTTAATGGCATGGAGCCTGAAAAAAGCCTCCATTATTAAAAAAGCCGTTGAAGGTGAGATCTCCTCAGAAGTTCCGGCAACCTATCTTCAGCTTTCAGAAAGTGTTGAATTCATACTTGATCAGGATGCCGCTTCAGACCTAACCCGCTTCAACACTCCATGGCTGGTAAAAGATTGCATCTGGGATGAACAAATGATCAAAAAAGCAGTGATCTGGCTTGCCAATACCCTTGGAAAACCGATATTAAAGCTTACTGAAGAAGATTATAATAGTCATGGCATGGCTCAGCTTGCTACAGAAAAGGGGCCTGTTTATAATATCAATATTCATATTTTCAATAAACTTCAGCACACAATTACTGGCTGGCCGGGTGGAAAAGGCAATGCCGACGACTCACAAAGGCCTGAGCGTGCTGTTCCTGATAAAAAGCGGGTTATTATATTCTCCCCGCATCCGGATGATGATGTAATTTCAATGGGTGGAACATTCATCCGCCTGGTAGATCAGGGTCATGATGTACATGTTGCATACCAGACTTCTGGTAATACTGCGGTTTGGGACGATGATGCGCTACGTTTTGTTGAATTTGCCCGCGATTTTAGTAAATCTATTAATTTAGATACCCAAAAACTGGATGATCTTTACCTGTCAATGAGGAATTTTATGGAGTCAAAACAGCCCAATCAGGCTGATACATCCGAAATTCAGATATTAAAAGGATTGATCCGTAAAGGGGAAGCGATCAGCGGTGCACGTTTCGCCGGACTTAGCGACGATCAGATTCACTTTATGGCTTTACCTTTTTATGACAGGGGTAAAACGGATAAGAATCCAGTTTCTGAGGATGATATCAAAGTCACTATAGACCTTCTGGAAAAAATTAAACCCCATCAGATTTTTGCTGCGGGCGATTTTGCTGATCCGCATGGTACTCATAAAGTATGTTTTGATATTCTTATTCAGGCACTTGTGCGCTTGAAGGACAGGGAATGGATAAAAGATTGCTGGCTATGGCTGTACAGAGGTGCCTGGCATGAGTTCGAGACTCATGAAATTCAAATGGCTGTTCCGCTTTCACCGCAGGAAGTTGAACGCAAGCGGTTCGCAATCTTCAAACATCAGTCCCAAAAAGACAGACCAGTATTTCCGGGTGATGATGCCAGGGAGTTTTGGGTCCGTGCCGAGGACCGTACCCGTGAAACCGCCAAAGCATACGATAAACTGGGTTTGGCTGAATATGAAGCAATGGAAGCCTTTGTCAGGTGGAAATTCTAATCTGTTCTGTTCAGATATGATGAAAAAAACGATTGTAATAGTTCTTTTAAGTATGGCAATTGGGCTAAACGGCTATGCTCAGCAAACTTCAAAGCCCAATATAATCATCATTCTGACCGATGATCATGCTATTTCTACTATTGGTGCGTATGGATCGAAATATGGAGCTACTCCCAATATCGACCGTTTAGCAAAAGAGGGAGCTCTTTTTAAGAAAGCATTTGTCGCAAATTCAATTTGCGGACCAAGCAGGGCCGTATTGCTGACCGGAAAATACAGTCATATTAATGGAATGCGCGACAACCGTGACACATTCGATGCATCTCAGGATGTATTCCCTGCTCGTCTCAAACAATCCGGATTTCAAACTGCCTGGATTGGAAAGTGGCATCTGGTTTCCTATCCTCAGGGATTTACTTACTGGAATATTTTACCGGGCCAGGGGCAATACTATAATCCTGATCTGATAAATATGCAGGGCGATACAACCCGAAAAGAAGGATATGCTACCGATGTAATAACTGACCTGACCATCGACTTTCTTGATAAACGCGATCATTCAAAACCTTTCTTCGTGGTGGTCGGTGAAAAAGCACCTCACCGCACATGGATGCCTGATATTCAGGATCTGGGTAAATTCGATAAGGTCAATTTCCCTCTTCCAAAAAATTTTTATGACCAATATTCAAACCGGATAGCTGCCGGAATGCAGGATATGTCGATAGAAAAGACTATGAAACTGGGTTATGATCTTAAAATGAGAAGTGAACCGGATGAACTGGCAGCTTCTTTTCTTGCCCGTATGAATCCTGATCAGCGTTTAAAATGGAATGCCTATTATGATAAAATAGACCAGGATTTTCTGAACCGGAAGCTGACAGGAAAAGAATTAACGGAGTGGAAATATCAGCGGTATATGAAGGATTATTACAGCACCACGCTCTCCCTCGACCGTAACATCGGTAGAATCCTTTCTTATCTCGATCAGAACGATCTTACAAAAAATACCATTGTGGTTTACACCTCCGATCAGGGATTTTATATGGGTGAGCATGGCTGGTTCGACAAACGTTTCATGTACGAAGAGTCAATGCGTACGCCTTTGATTATCAGATACCCCGGTATAATAAAGCCGGGGACTGTCTCCAATCAAATCATCTCTAATGTTGACTTCGCCCCTACATTTTTAGAAGCTGCCGGTATGGCTATTCCAAAGGAGATTCAGGGTAAATCCATGATGCCACTATTCAGAAATACCAATGCAAGCATCAGAAATTCAGCTTATTATCATTTTTATGAATACCCGGGCGAACATAGCGTTTTAAAGCATTTTGGAATTCGCACCCACCGCTATAAACTGATCCGTTTTTATGAACATAAGGATTTCTGGGAGCTTTATGACCTCAAAAAAGACCCCAATGAAATGAAAAATCTTTATGGCCTGAAAAAATATCAGATAATTACAGAGGATCTAAAGGAGCAACTCAAACAACTGAGTTTTGAAAACAAGGATGATACTGCTTTAAAAGTATTGGCTCAGAATTTTTCAGGACCTTGTTCATTTCGATATTGAGACCGATTAATCAGCGCTAAGCGACGCTCATGTATTAAATCATGTAATCCCTTTTTTATTAAAATAAAAAAATGCAGATTTAATATCATTTATAAAAATCCTGATGTCTCAACCTTCTATTCTTCAACAATCTCCGGTCAGACTATTATCTCTTGATGTTTTCAGAGGGCTGACCGTAGCAGCCATGATATTGGTCAATAACCCGGGTAGCTGGACTCATATCTATGCCCCTTTAAAACATGCCGAATGGCATGGTTGCACACCAACAGACCTTATTTTCCCTTTCTTTTTATTTATTGTGGGAGTTTCAATAAGCTATGCACTCGGTAGTAAAAAGGGATACATGAGCCATTCAAAGCTAATCATGACAGCCCTGAAAAGGGCATTGATATTATTTGGGCTTGGTTTATTTCTAAATCTATTTCCAAAAGTATTTACTGAACCGCTTGAAGCCTTTCAGACAGTACGAATCCCCGGAGTTCTGCAACGAATAGCTGTTGTATTCTTCATTACGGCCCTGATTTTTATAAAAACCAATCCAAAAACCCAGCTAAGATTATTGATAGGGATCCTTATTGCATACTGGGCAATGATGACCCTCATCCCTGTTCCCGGGGTGGGATACGCGAATCTGGAAAAAGAAACTAACCTGGGTGCCTGGATAGACAGAACCTTGCTTACAGAAGCGCATTTATGGCGCTCAGCAAAAACCTGGGATCCTGAAGGAATTCTGAGTACCCTCCCTGCGATAGCAACAGGGCTTTTTGGAGTACTCGTAGGTAACTGGCTCAAACGTAAAGACAGGGAAGAAAGTGTGAAAATTTCCTGGATGTTTTCAATTGGGATATTAGCGGTTATTCTTGGCCTGATCTGGGATCTGTGTTTTCCGATAAACAAAGCATTATGGACAAGTTCTTTTGTACTTTATTCCGGCGGATTGGCTACTATAGGACTTGCATTATGTTACTGGATGATAGATGTACAGGGATACAAAAAAGGAATAAAACCATTTGTTGTTTATGGTGTAAATGCAATAACCGTATTTTTCCTTTCCGGACTTATCCCAAGAATTCTTACCATGATTAAGATTAGTTTGCCTGATGGAAGCACAGTAAACTCAAGGGAATGGATGTATGAAACCTTCTTCAGTCCTTACTTCTCTCCAATTAACGCCTCACTGGCTGGTGCAGTTACCTTTATTCTGATCTGGTTGGTCATCCTATGGTGGATGTACAACAAAAAAATTATTATCAAGGTTTAGTTTTTCTTATTTTGCAGTCCAATTATAAACCAAAATAAAAATGAAATTTCTAAATAAAAAAGTACTTACCCTCTCGGTAGCGGTACTGTTTGCTGCTGGAGGGGTGTTAAATGCTCAAACAGCTGTAAAGAGTAAAACTGCTTCGGCTGCAACAAAACAATCTGCTTCAGAGATCATTCCTTTAGATCCGGCAATCAGAATTGGTAAGCTTCCGAATGGTTTTACCTATTATATCAGGAAAAATATTGAACCCAAAAATCGGGTTCAGCTTTATCTGGCAAACAAAATAGGCTCAATCATGGAAAATGATGACCAACTCGGGCTGGCTCATTTTATGGAACATATGGGTTTCAATGGAACGAAGAACTTTCCTAAAAATGATCTGGTCAATTACCTTCAAAAAACAGGAGTACGTTTTGGTGCAGATCTGAACGCCTACACCAGTTTTGATGAAACTGTGTATCAGCTTCCAATTCCTTCAGATGATCCTGAAGTTCTCAAAAATGGTATCCAGATCATGCGCGACTGGGCCCAGGATGCAACATTAGATCCAGTTGAAATTGATAAGGAAAGGGGAGTTGTTCTTGAAGAAAAGCGTTTAGGAAAGGGAGCACAGCAGCGCATGCAGGATAAATATCTTCCAATGCTGTTCAATAATTCACGTTATTCTGACCGCCTTCCAATCGGTACTGAAGAAGTATTGAAGAATTTCTCAACCGAAACAATTAAACAGTTTTACAAAGATTGGTACCGGCCTGACCTTCAGGCATTAATAGTGGTTGGAGATATTGATGTTGATGCAATGGAACAAACTATCAAGGCCAAATTCTCTGATCTTAAAAATCCTGTCAAGCCCCGGGAGCGGACCAGGTATTCCATTTCCTTATTAAATAAAAATCAATTCATCGCTGTTACTGATCAGGAGTTTCCTGTGAGTGTTGCACAGATCATGATCAAGCATCCGGAATCGAAGCTGATCACTACAACAGATTACAGAAACAGTATTTTAAGATCTCTTTTCAATTCAATGATCGGAACCCGCTTTGCTGATATGAGCAAACAGGCTGATCCTCCTTTTTTACAGGCGGGAGCAAATATAAGTGGCTTTTTAGCCGGTCTTGACATGTATAATGTATTTGTTGTGGCTAAACCCGGGGAAATGGAAAGAGGATTTAAAGCCATTCTTACAGAAACTGAACGGGTTCAGCGATTCGGATTTACCCAAACCGAATTAGACCGTGCCAAGCAATCCTATCTTACTAATATGGAATCGGCCTTTAAGGAAAAGGATAAAACACCTTCCGAAAGCCTTGTAAACGAATACCTGCGCCATTTTCTGGAGCAGGAAGCTAGTCCGGGTATTGAATACGAGTATAAAATGGCGAACAACATGGTAGGAGGTATTAGCCTGAGCGATGTGAATAACCTGGCTAAAAAGTATATTACCGATGTCAACCGTGATGTGATCATCATGGGGCCAGAGAAAGATAAAGACAATCTGCCTGATGAAGCCAAAGTTGAAAGCTGGATAAGCGGAACCAAACAAAGTGATATTAGTGCTTATGTTGATCAGGTTTCTGATAAGCCTCTTCTTTCTGCAAAACTAAGTGGAGCTCAGGTTATTTCTGAAACAACAATTCCAGAAATAGGAATTACTGAATTTAAACTTAGTAACGGAGTGAAGGTTATTCTGAAACCAACTGATTTTAAGAATGATGAAATCAGCTTTTCAGCATTCAGCCCTGGTGGTTCCTCCTTATACGGTGACGCTGATTTTCAATCTGCCTTGTATGCTACCGCAATTATCAGAAATGGCGGATTAGGTGATTTTAATTCCGTTCAGCTTCCTAAATTATTAAGCGGAAAGCGTGTTTCCGTCTCTCCATACATTACAGAGAGAACTGAAGGAATATCTGGTTCAAGCACTCCAAAAGACATTGAAACTGCTTTGCAGTTAACCTATCTCTATTTCACACAGCCACGTAAGGATGCTGAAACTTTTAAGGGACTGATTACCCAGCAAAAAGGTGGGCTTGCAAACAGAGGAAATGACCCAGCAAGTGTATTTGCGGATTCTGTGGCTGCCATTCTTGGAAGCTACAATGTTCGCAGAACAGGGCCTTCTGTCGAGAAAATAAATCAGGTAAGCCTTGACCGTGCCTTTGAGATTTATAATGATCGTTTTGCTGATGCAAGTGATTTTACATTCGTTTTCGTCGGAAGTTTCAAACCTGAAGAACTCAAACCATTGCTCGAACAATACCTTGGCTCATTACCATCAAGTAATCGTAAGGAAGCGGCCCGGGATCTGGGGATTCAGATACCGGCAGGTAAAATTGACAAAAAAATCTACAAAGGCCAGGAGCCAAAGGCAAGTGTTCGTCTTGTTTTCAGCGGTGATTATACCTGGAGTGAAAAACATAATAATCAATTAAACGCTCTGGCTTCGGTTCTGACAATTAAACTAATCGAACGTCTGCGCGAAGATGAGGGTGGTGTTTATGGTGTTGGGGCACGTGCCTCCTATACCAAGTTTCCAACAGGACGCTACAGCTTCAGTATTTCATTTGGTTGTGCCCCTGAAAATGTAGAAAAACTGATTAGCTCAACACTGGATGAAATCAATAAGATCAGAGTCAATGGTGCCCTTGCGGGGGATATTGAAAAGTTTATTGCCGAAGAAACCCGAACCACCGAAACACAACTGAAGGACAATGGATTCTGGTTAGGTTATTTGACAAATCAACTTCAGAATGAGGAGGAGCCTAAACAGGTTTTAAGCTATCTCGAATCTTTAAAAGAATTAAGTCCTGAAGCTCTGAAAGCTACAGTTCAATATCGTTTGAACCCTGAGAATTTTATCAGAATGGTATTGCTTCCTGAGAAATAGAAAGATCATTATTTAACGTGAAATCGACGTAATATTTAAAAACCACATAGAAACATAGTACTTTATAGCTGTCAATCTTCATTTTAGACACAGATAGCTTTGAAGCTTCGCTTCAATCTATGTTTCCTTTGAAGCATAATGTAAGTCAATCTATGTGGTTAAATATTGCTCTTTAAATATTTATATGTCGAACTCAAATTATTTAAAAAAGCCGTTCATGCTCATGAACGGCTTTTTTTATGCTACAAGATTAAAACTCAGAATCTTGGGCTTGCGGTAACTGCATTTGAAGCCTGACTTTCATTCTTAAGCCTGTCAATCGCAGTAACAACATAGGTATAACTACGATTAGCATTTACCAGAGTATCTGTATATGTTGTTTCCGATGCTTTAAATGAGATTTTCAAAATATGATGAGCTTGTTCAGTATCCATTCTCTCGCCCCGGTTAACCCTGTAAATTACATATCCAAAGGCCCGATCACCATCACTGGCCACAGAAGGCAATTGCCAGCTTAATTCAACACCCTTAGTTACAGGTTTTGCTGTTAATGCAGTTGGAGCATTGGGTTTAACATCATCCAACCAGGGCATTGCTGGCTGAAGCGCAGGGTAACGGTAAAAATCTCTCCGCAGGGAGTCTTTCACACCTGCCATGTTATTTGTTACCGATTTGGAGCTAAAAAAAACACTCCCCTGAGTATTTTTATTGTTTCTCAAATACCTGATCTGCTTTGGTATCTGTGATCTGTCGCTCCATCCGGGTCTATTTTCTAATGACCTGTAAACACCCTGACCCACATAAAGATGTTTCCCAAAGGTATTATTGCTCCACCAATCGAGCAATTTATCATAAGGAGCCACCTGATAACCAAAAGGGAAATAAATTTGCGGGTTTATATAATCGAGCCATCCTGATTGAACCCATTTCCTGGCATTGGCATAGAGTTTACTATAACCATCAAATCCATTACTTTCAGAGCCTTCAGGATCCTGAGATTTGTTTCGCCAGATGCCAAAGGGACTAACACCAAATTTGATATGTTTTTTTGCATGGTGAATACTATCTGATAAAGTATGTATCAGTGTATCAACATTATTCCGACGCCAGTCTTCAATACTTCTGAATCCGGCCCCATATTTATAATATGTTTCGCTGTCCCTGAGTGGCTGAGCCTCCGGATACGGATAAAAATAATCGTCGAAATGTACTCCGTCAATATCATAATTTCGAACTACATCCATAATTACACTCACAATATACTGACGTACTTCAGGTAGCCCGGGATTAAATAGCTTCTTTCCACCGTAGGTAAAGAACCATTCAGGTTTCTGTTTGGTAATATGGTTGGCTGCTGTATGTGCATCGATAAGATTAAAAGTCGCCCGGTAAGGATTGAACCAGGCATGAAGTTCCATACCCCGCTTATGGGCTTCCTCAATAGCAAAGTCAAGAGGATCATAATTTGGAACGGGGGCTCTTCCCTGGGTTCCGGTCAAAAATCGGCTCCACAATTCACGGCTTTTACCATAAAAAGCATCTGTAGATGGTCTTATTTGCAACATTATTGCATTGATCCCACTTTTCTGATGATCATCAAAGATGCGGATCAATTCAGCTTTCTGGATATCTGAACTTAATCCTGGTTTGGAGGGCCAGTCAATATTTGCAACTGTAGCAACCCAAACTCCCCTGAATTCGCGTTTGGGGTGAGATTTACTTTGAGATCTTAAATAAAAAGGAGCAACAAGAAGGAATGCGAGGAAGAAAATAAATTTATTTACCATGTATAAGAGGAACGTTTTGCGGGTAAAGATAATTAATCTAATTAACTGCATAATTGTATTTTGGGCAACAATATGGATAAACAATAACAAAAAAATGTTTAATTTCAGTCTTGAAGCAGCCTAAATGGCTAAAACCGAAATATACAGATGTCAAAATTTGTTAAAACCCAATTCTTAAACAATATATTTGTCACGATTTCGGTTTCTTCGAATTGATTTTAAATTGACATTTAGTTTTCGTTAACCAGATATTTGAACATGGAAAACCCGGAACAGGAGCAGCCAATACGAAAGGACTCAAATAAGATCTATTTTTTAGTTGCAGTAATTCTTGCCTTGCTTGGAACAAATACCTATTTGTTTTTTAAGGATAAAAAAGCCAATGACCGTATTGTTACGGTAAGTGATGAAAAAACCAGAATGCAGACTGAAATTGACAAAATTGAGGCTGAACTGGATAATGCAACAAGCAATAACCTGAAACTTTCTGAAGAAATGATGAAAGAACAGGAAATCGCTAGAGAAAAGATTGATAATTTAAGAAATGCCCTCAAACAGGGTCAACTCACACAAGGACAACTTGCAAAAACACAGGAAGAAATAAAACAACTCCGATATTTTGTTTCCAAATACTCAACTGAAATAGATGAACTAAAAAAACAAAATCAAGATCTCACGAGTGAGCGTAATGAACTCTTGTCAGCAGTTGACTCTGTAAGTACAAAAGCCAGTGAGCTTGAAAAGCAGAATGAGGAGTTATATACTAAAGTCCAGGCTGCGGCTGCGATAAAATCAGGAAATATATCAATATCAGCATATGCTATTCGAAATAATGGCAAAGAAAATATGGTTACCCGGGCCAGTACAACTGATAAGCTTAGGATAAGCTTTTCAATTGTGAATAACCCATTAGCTGAAAAAGGTGTTCATACTATTTATCTTAGGGTGATCGACCCCAGCGGCAATCTGGCAATCGCGAATAATGGAGGAATGTTTATTTCTGATGATGAGGAACTACAATATTCCTATAAAACAGCTGTAGAATTTGCTAATGACGGAAGGAGCTACAGCATAGACTGGTCGGATGGTAAAACTTACCAGAAAGGAATCTATACAATAATACTATACGCCGACGGATATACTTTGGGAAAAGGGTCGGTTAGCCTTAGATAAAAAAGGAATTCCTAATCAACCCGATCATCCTCTAATCCTGAGGTTCGATCAACGGTAGTTCTATATAAAATATAGTACCAGAATCCGGAACAGTATCAAATGTGATATTCCCATCAATGTTTTCAATAGCCTGCTTTACGAAGGCAAGTCCAAGTCCTGTACCCGAGCTTTTAGTCGTAAAATTGGGGGTAAATATCTTCCTTTCGAGTTCTGTATGCATACCCGTTCCATTATCCTTTATTTCAACACATACAGAACCAGACTTACGATACAATAGAATGTTTATAATACAATTTCTTTCATCCGCTTTGGCTTCGATGGAATTTTTAATTAAATTATTAAAACATCTTAAAATTTGATCCCTGTCTGCCTGGACTATAATATCCCTCCCCGCCGTATTTTCAAAATTAATGGTTGTATTTTCAGATTGCCTGTAAAGTATAATGGATTGCTCTATTATTTCATTCAGATTTACCTGCTCTAACTTAGTTTCGGGCATTTTAGCGAAATTGGAGAACTCAGATGCTATATGCGAAAGACTTTCTATCTGTTCAATAAATGATTTCGTGAAACGCTCAAATTTAGCCTCAAATTTTGGGTCATTCTCCTTCCAGGATTTTTCCAATAGTTGAACCCCAAGTTTTAATGGGGTTAGCGGATTTTTGATTTCATGGGCAACCTGCTTGGCCATTTCACGCCAGGCCGACTCACGCTCTGAACGTGCAAGTTTTTGAGCACTTTCATCAAGAGCAGATATCATCGTATTGTACTCGCTGATCAGATTACCGATCTCGTCATTCCGTTTCCAATTGATGTGTTCATTCTTAGCTCCAATTTTAGTATCGCGAAGAAGTTTTTGTATCAATGTCAGCGGACTGGTGATGCGACTAGCAACAAAAACAGCAAAAAAACCAATGGCCACAAAAACCAGGGCATAAACATTAATCAGGGCATTCAGAAATATGCCAATCCGATCCTGATAATCTTTTTCATTCGAAAAATAGGGTAAACCCAAATAAGCAATAACCTCACTTTTATTGTTGCGCAGGGGTACATAGGCCGAAATAAACGACAGGTTACCAATTTGCTCCCTGTTTATAAATTCTGATTTCTGTAATCTGTTTAAATATAAATATGCTAAAGCATTCATCCGGGGGGCAATTAAGCCATTCTCATAAATCTTAGGTTGAGTAGAATGCAGGAGTTCCCCATTCAGATCGAACAAATTCAGATCTACACCATTCAAATCAGCTAAGCTATTGAAGGCAACTTCTGCCTGCTCATCAGGAGTGGGCATCCCCATACTCACAATTTGCTTATTAATACCTGAAGAGATTTTTGCCACCTTATCCAGTACTGTATTTTCCTGCTGATCTCTATATTGCTGACTAATGTTTAAGAAAGTAATTATACCGGTTAACACAAGCGTAATCACAACTGCAGATACCATGGATAGTTGTATCCTCGTTTTATACAGCATTCTATTGGATGAGATCAGCAACCTCCACCTGAAATTCCGGAAACTGATATTATAATTTTGAAAACTGTTCCATAATAATTGTAAAACATATATTAAACCGGAAAAAAATAAAAGGATTAAAAAAATAAACGAAACGGAAGCAAGCTGAGTAAAGAGACTGTTAACTTCACGGCTAACAACTACAAGCTTACGCGGGTTTGGTTGAAAGACCAGATGATTATATTGGCGGCCATTATCATAATTATTGACATAAATATATTCCCTGTTCTTCCCGCGGAATTCAGTATTTACCAGATTATAAACATAACTCCCATGCTGGTTTAATAAGCGTCCATCACTATAATAAGCAAAGGAATAATTGTTTAGCTGAAGGTCTTCCTTAATTTTTCCATCAATCAGAAGCTCAGGGAATACCCCAACTTCATTCAGCCGCTTGGAATTGAGTTGTAAAACCAGGGTTCCTAACTTGTTATTATCTTCAATGATAGGCAATATGGCAAAGTATTGCTTAAATCCAAACGTGTTATTTCTCTGGTAAAAATATTCTGATACTTTTACCGAACCACTCAGAACCAGATTTTTGAAATTAGAAAGCGGAATACCCCTATCTCCCTGAAAGAACTCGTCTTTTTCATTGTATTCAAAGCTCTCAAAGTCATACCTGGATAAATAACCGGCCATATATAATTTTGTGAGCCTGTTACTTAAGGCACTGTGACTTGACAAAGGATCCTGAAAATAATCTGCAACAAATTTATCCCTGACGATTTCCTGTTCCAGATTATAGAACAATAGAATGGCATTGGGATCGACAGATGATTCCAGTTTCCCTGCCAAAATCTTACGACTTTCCTGCTCTTTAACAAACTGAAAATTCGATAATTTCAAGGAGCCAATGAGGGCGAATATCAATATACAAACAACAAGAGTGCCCCCCTTAATCTTCCCTTCTGAATTAAAATAGGCTTTACCTGCAAGAAAGAGCATCAGAGCAAATAGTAGATAATATATGGAAAACTCAGTGAAAAAATGATATATAATAGCTAGTAACAAGGCTACTATAAAAGTGATGAGCCGTTCTTTTGCATTGATATTCAATCTGGAAATTAAATCAAAAGAGAATGATATGATCAGATATAGATTCAGGATAGCAAAACAGAAAATCAGAAATCCAAACCAGCTCAACCAGGTAGAATTAAGAACATTGCTTACATCAAAGTTGATATTCGAATTAGTTACCAGTCCGTTAAAAAGGTAATCGATAACATAGGCACTAATGCAAATGAACAGGCCTGTTAAAAACAACAAAAAATAGCTGACTGGCTTGCTGAGATCAGAAAACGAAGTCAAAATATTATTACGGTAAGAGTAAATAAATACAAATACCCATGTAAAACATATAATATTTAGAAAAAAATCCCCTATAGAAGGAAAGAAATAGCTAGAAGCGTAATGCTTCGGATTAAAAAGTTCAATATCGAAATACTGGCTAAACCATTGGTATTGAAGATCAATTAACCTGAAAGCGAGAACTGAACTAAATAATAAAATAACAGCATAGCCAACATAACCTCTATCCGCAATAGAAATACAAAGGTGTGTTAAAGATATTAGTGCAAAAATAAGGGCTAATACCCACATCCATATCTCAAGATAACTGTAAAATGAATTTGATACCGGTGTTCTGAGCTTTACAGAAAATAAATATTTACCGCTCAGATTGCGGATATTAAACACCTCCTTATCATTCAAACTGGCTATGTCTAATGTGTTTGAGGATAACAGGTCTGGTGAAAAGCTATTCCTCAAATATTCATTCTGATAGGGATAATCAGCCATAATTGGAATATAGCAAATAACAGAAAAGTTTCCCCAGGTCCTTTTTATAGCTTCATAATATCCATTTTTCCAATTGATAAATGTGATACCTTCCCTAAGCAGGCTATCAGTTTCTAAAACGATACGGATCCCACTCCAAAAACTGAGTTTACCATTTTCAAAGGTCTCGATATAAATATCTTCCTTTTCACTGAACTCAGAAATGATAAATTGAGCCCATTCTCCATTGCTATTGATATTTTTCAGGGAGTCACGGATGGCTGAATTATTCAGTAACTGATCAACTAACTTTTCTTTCCTGTGAAGACGCCGTTCGACTTTCCGGGCTTCCAGACTAAGCACCTCATCATCCTGAATAGTATAATTTATGGTTAAAGCAGTGCATGCAAAGCCAATGGCTAGCAAAAAGAGAAGTAGCCGAATTTTCAAATTTCCGCTCAAAACGTTGTATTATTAAGGAAGGTAAAATATTTGTTGAACAAAAATCAAGCCCCTTCTGGGAAATTTAAACGATTAGTTTAATAATTCCGCGCTAAATGCAGGTATACTCCGATCTACCTTCTTTACCAGACCCTGCAATACACTTCCTGGACCCACTTCAGTAAATGAAGTTGCTCCATCATGGAGCATTTTTTCAATAGTTTGTGTCCAGCGTACGGCTCCGGTTAACTGTGAAATCAAATTATGTTTAATATTGGCTACATCAGTGTATGGTTTTGCGTCAATGTTCTGATATATAGGACAAATCGGTTCATTAAATTCTGTATTCTCAATTGCTGATTGTAGTTCAACACGTGCAAGCTCCATTAAAGGGGAATGAAAGGCACCCCCAACATTCAACTTAATGGCTCTCTTTGCTCCGGCCTGCATTAATAATTCGCAAGCCCTGTCAATTCCCTCTATTGATCCTGAAATAACCAACTGACCAGGACAATTATAGTTGGCAGGGACGACCACATCACTGATTCGCGCACAAATATCTTCAACCGTATAATCATCTAGCCCCAGGATTGCCGCCATAGTAGAGGGTCTGATCTCACAAGCCTTTTGCATTGCATTAGCTCGGGCACTTACCAATCGTAAACCATCTTCAAATGATAAAGCCCGGGCAGATACCAGTGCAGAAAATTCACCCAGCGAATGGCCTGCAACCATGTCGGGCTGGAATTCACTTTTCAGTTCTTTAGCAAGAATAACAGAATGCAGAAATATGGCAGGCTGTGTTACATTGGTCTGCTTCAGTTCTTCATCATTACCTTCAAACATAATATCCGTAATCCTGAACCCAAGGATCTCATTTGCACTTTCGAATAAATTTCTGGCCGCTTCAGAATGATTGTAAAGATCCTTACCCATCTCTGGAAACTGGGCACCCTGTCCCGGAAAAATATATGATTTCATATTTGATAAAGCCCTTTCAGGCAATTTGTTTAAAATATTTCTATTAACTAAACTTTTTTAACTTAAACTTGCAGTAATAAGCCTCAAAAATTCTGAACGTGTAGTTTCATTCACAAATGCCCCTGTAAATGCAGATGTAGTAGTAACCGAATTCTGCTTTTGTATACCTCTCATCGACATACAGAGATGCTTACATTCTATCACAACTGCTACACCTGCCGGATTAAGAGTATCCTGAATACAATCACGGATTTCATTCGTTAATCGCTCCTGAACCTGTAAACGACGTGCAAATGCATCTACCACCCTCGGAATTTTACTAAGACCCACAATATGGCCATTGGGAATATAGGCAATATGAGCCTTGCCAAAAAAGGGCAGCATATGATGTTCGCACATTGAAAATACTTCAATATCCTTTACCACTACCATTTGGCTATAATCCTCCTTAAACATTGCGCTGCGCAAAATTACTTCAGGTTTTGCATCATAACCATGTGTGAGAAACTGAAGGGCTTTTGCGACCCGAATGGGGGTTTGCAGCAGTCCTTCACGGTCCGGATCTTCTCCGAGGTCGGCTAAAATTCCCTTATAATGTGATGCAATCCTTTGAATCTTATCCTGATCGTAACTATCAATCTTGACATATCCGTCAATCTTATCAATCTCTGTATTATTACTTTTTATACCCATATTTTTGGCTTCAATTCCGTCAATATTATCCGAAATACTCTACAAAATTATTTTCTGTTTCAAATAATTTTATTGAATGCAAAATAGCTCCCTGGGTTTCTACATGAGGTTTAAGAACCTCAAAAATCGTAACAGCAAGAACCTCCGTTGAAGCCATTTTACCCTTCATAAAATCAACATCAAGATTGATGTTTTTATGATCCAATACATCAGTGATGTATACAGTGATGATTTTTTTTAATTCTTTCAGGTCAATCACAAAACCTGTCTCAGGGTTGATTTCTCCCTTTACTGTGACGAACAGTTCGTAATTGTGACCGTGCCAGTTTGGGTTGGAACATTTTCCAAATATTTCCAGATTTTGTTCCTCACTCCATTCTTCCCTGAATAGCTTGTGTGCAGCATTAAATCGTTCCCTGCGGGTAATATATATCATTTTCAGCAAATTAAAATGCAAATATACTTAAACTAAAAATGCCTAAAGGACAAATTAAGCTAATTGCGTAACTTCGCTTGATGAATATACTTCTTGTAGCCGCCACTCAGGCCGAGATTAATCCATTTCTGCTTCATCATGGATTCCAGGAGTTTCCGGTCAGGGAAAAAACAATTGGCGAATATCAAGTTAGCATTCTGATCAGCGGTATTGGAATGGTCGCTACAGCCTTTGCCATGGGTAAGCATTGCGCTGAGAAAACATACGATCTTGCAATAAATGCAGGCATTGCAGGTAGTTTCGATCCAACAATTCTGCCGGGTGATTTATGCCGGGTATCAGGAGATATCCTTGCAGAATTCGGTGCCGAAGACGGTACTGATTTTCTAAATGCTGAGGCTATTGGTTTGGGCAAAAGCCTGTTTTATGCGGCTTCTTTAGACGGGTTTCCCAAATATAATCAACTAAAAAAAGTTAGAGCAGTAACCGTAAATAAGGTTCATGGGAATGAAAAGTCAATCGCTGAATTTGTCGAAAGGTTTCATCCCCAGATTGAAACAATGGAAGGAGCTGCATTTTTTTATTCCTGCGAACAAGCCGGTATTCCAGGGATACAGATCCGGGCAATATCAAATATTGTGGAACGCCGAAACAGGGAGAACTGGCAAATTGAACACGCAATAAAAAACCTGAACGATACCCTTATTCAACTTTTCAACGCATGAAACTGAGCCTCGGATTTTCACCCTGCCCTAACGATACCTTCATTTTTGATGCGATGATCCATCAAAAGATCGATACCGAAGGACTCAGCTTTGAGGTAATCTTTGATGATGTTGAAACTCTCAACCAAAAAGCTTTCAGAGCTGAACTTGATATTACCAAACTGAGTTATCATGCCTATGCATACCTGACTGAAAAATATGTTTTGCTTCATGCAGGCAGCGCACTTGGTTTCGGGGTAGGCCCATTGTTAATTTGCAATAATGAAGACTATATTTCTACTGATAGTTTGGCAAGTCTCAGACCTCAGACTTCAGGCATCAGACCTCAAACTTCAGACCTCAGACCTCAGACCTCAGACATCAGACCTCAGACATCAGACTTCAGACATCAGACTTCAGACCTCAGACATCAGACTTCAGACCTCAAATCACAGACCTCAGACCCCAGCATAGGTATACCCGGAAAGTACACAACAGCTAACTTCCTACTGAGTCTGGCCTTACCGGAGGCAAAAAATAAAATTGAAATGAAATTTTTTGAGATTGAATCCGCCTTATTGAATCATCAGATCGATATGGGTGTGATCATCCATGAAAATCGTTTCACCTATCAGGAGAAAGGCCTCAAAAAGATTATCGATCTGGGTGAGTTTTGGGAGAATCTGACCAAAGGTCCTATTCCATTAGGGGGTATTATGATCAAAAGGGATCTTCCGGAAGAAATAAAACAAAAAGTGAACCGCATCATTCGGCGAAGCGTTGAATATGCATTTGATCACCCCGAATCGGGAATGGATTTTATCTGCTCACTTTCTCAGGAAATGAGTTTGGAAGTCATTAAAAAACATATTGATTTATACGTCAATAAATTTTCCATTGATTTGGGTGAAGCAGGAAGAAAAGCCGTTGAAACCTTTTTTAAGGAGGCCCATAAAGCCGGTATCATCCCCGAAACGAAACAAAACTTATTCTTATAATTGTAGAAATAGACTTAAACAGTTAGTATGATCATTATTACAGGCGCAGCAGGATTTATCGGAAGTTGTTTGGTTCAAAAATTAAACGATGAAGGTTTTTATGACCTGGTGCTGGTGGATGATTTTTCCAGTGAGATCAAGAATAAAAATTTTGAGGTTAAACGCTATTCCAAAAAAGTAGAAAGGGAGGTCTTTGCAGAATGGCTGCAAGAAAACCATTTACATGTACAGTTTGTATTTCATATTGGCGCCCGTACTGACACTACCGAAATGGATGTTAATCTCTTCAATCAGTTGAACCTCGATTATACCAAAACCATCTGGAACATCTGCACTGAATTTGGCCTTCCGCTCGTTTACGCTTCATCAGCAGCTACCTACGGATTAGGGGAACATGGCTATGATGATGATGAATCAAAGATTCCAATGCTGAATCCCCTGAACCCCTACGGTGAATCCAAAAATGACTTCGATATCTGGGCATTAAAGCAGGAGAAGAAACCTTATTTCTGGGCAGGACTGAAGTTTTTCAATGTGTATGGGCCTAATGAATATCATAAAGGACGCATGGCCTCCGTGATTTTCCATACTTTCAATCAGATCAAAAAAACAGGGGCTATGAAATTATTCAAGTCACATAATCACAATTTTAAAGATGGCGAACAAATGCGCGATTTTGTTTACATCAAAGATGTAGTCAATGTTTTATATTTTCTGATGCACCACCGTAAAGATTCGGGAATTTATAACCTGGGTACAGGTAAAGCAAGAACATTCCTTGATCTTGCAACAAAAACCTTCGAGGCAATGGATGCACCCCTCTCCATCTCATTTGTTCCCACACCTGAGGACATCCGTGAAAAGTATCAGTATTTTACAGAGGCAAGTATGGAAAAGCTGAGGTCTATTGGTTATAGCCTTGATTTTTATAGTTTGGAAGAAGGTGTTGAGGATTATGTTAAAAATTATCTGGTGCCGAACAAATATTTATAAGTCCATTCCTGTCCGTAGAGTTAGCGCAGAGTCTCTACGGATTATCAAATATTGAGGAGTCTTCAGACTCCTCACACATAAACAACAGCAATCAAACCTTTTCCATGTCCGTAATAATCAATTCCAGAAGAATACAAATAGTCCTGCTCAAATCTCACAATTCCTGCTCTAACTGGGTTCTGATGTAAATATATCATCCTCGAAAGCAATATTTCTGGTGTTGAACACTCAACCGGATGATTATCCTGTTGCCAAAATTGAAAGATTTCATTTCTCTTATTCCACTCACCTGCCTTTTTAAAAATCCATAGCATCCATTTTTTTCTGCTTTCTTGTGGATTATCCCTGATCGCTTTAACAATTGCAAAGGAGCTGTACTTTTTAAAATCCCTGATCACGTCAGAAAGTCGGGTAATACCATTTGTAGATACAATTAAATGAATGTGATTACTCATGATACACCATGAATGAATATTCAGGCCTTTTTTCTCCTGACAAAATTTTAAACTGTCTACTAAAATATCTGCATAAATTTTTCTACTAAAAACATCTACCCATTCTACAACTGAACAAGTAATGAAGTGAACAGCATATTGATCCCTGATCTGAAACCCTCTATCTGACATAATAAGTGAATTTATACCCGAGTCTGTCCCGTATGTACGGGATATTTTATTCTCAATACTGAATATACCCTGGAATATTTATTGTGGGAATTATACTTAGTGAACGGTATTTGCAGAGGATAAACGGTATTTTATTCTAACAACAAGTCGAAAGCTATTTTTCTTGTAACCCCTGTCCTTAGAGCGAAGCGTAGCGTATCTAAGGATTTGTGAATAAATTGGAGTCTTTGACTCCAACAAAATATAATTCTTCAGCGCGGCGAGTCGAAAGACTCTTTTTTATTGTACATCCGTAGAGACGCTGCGCTGAACTCTACGGACAGCGGGTAATACGGACAGCGGGTAATACCTGTCCGTAGAGACTCCAACTATCGGGCTAAAGCCCCATGTAAATTTCATCACATTTTGCTCAATGTTGGGCTGAAGCCCGCCCGGATGAACTCCATTCGGACTGGCCCGAAAACGAGCAAAATCTTAGCCCCAGCTAAAGTTGGAGCCTATTGAATAAGCTTGCTAGTGTGCTGTCATAAACTGTACAAGAGCAATTTACTGTTGTACTAAAAAATCGATTTTTGTAATCGCTGGTAACTCCACGGACAGAAGGGAGGGGTTTTTTGTTGCGAATTATTAACTATTAAGTTTTTAACTTTAAGTAATGACACCAGCCGAATATAACCTCCTAATAGGACTGCTAAGTGCTGTAGTACTTGTTCTGCCATTTACAGGTAAAGTTTATGATGGTAGAAGGAGAATCATAAACAGAATTCAGGTTAAGGGGTGGATCATTATTATTTGCTTTTTTTCAGCATTGTTAGTTACCTATCTCAAAGATGTTGATGCTGAATTGGAAGAGAATAGAAAAGAATTACTTATTCAACAGGGACAAGCAAAATCTGATTCCATTGTTAAATCAGGTCGTTTAGAAGTAATTAAGGAACTAGCTAAGTATAATCTTGGACTTGAAAATAAACAGAATACTGTTATTAAGCTGATCAGAGATTCAGCAAAGAGGATAGTAAATATCAATTCAAGTGTATTACCATCCCTTTCTATTAATAAAATAACTCTTGAAAAGGTAAGTTATCCTGATCATCTATATCAAATCGAATTGATTTGTACCAACAACAATGCGTATAAGATTAATTTAAAATTATCTACAATTTCAGAGGGCAGTAACGGTTACGTTTATAATAAACGCGTTCCATTTTATTCAAGTGGAGGGAGTTTGAATTCGGGAGCAATAGCAACTTCAGGCGTTCACGTTGAAATTAAAGATAAAACTTCCACAAAGATTCATTTCCTAATTGAGGGTACATATAGAAATCTCGAAGGGAAAGTTATTCCCGTATTAGAGCTACTTTACTACGATCTAACATTAAATAAAGGTATGATGCTTCTTCCAGAACCGGAACATTCCCATCTATTGAAAATCTTTAGAGACTTGGCTGCAAAATTCTAAATCTCCATTTTGAATTGGCCCTTCTACCTGTCCTACCTGTCCGTAGAGTTTAGCACAGCGCCTCTACGGATTGTCAAATATTGAGGAGTCTTCAGACTCCTGGCACACTTACCAAAGGAATACATACCAGAGGAATACAAATATTTATAGATCCTCCCTCAGATCAACCGTATTTTTTACACTTAAACGTGAAGAAATCCCCGAAGCAATTACTGAAACAGTCAATACCGTACAAAAGACAAGAATAAAGTCTGTTAATTTAATCCCTACAGGATAATGATCAATAATCAGGTTAGCTCCTGACATTGCAATGAATCCGAACTTTTGTTGTAAAAGAATGAAGGCCAGTCCGGCAGCCATACCAATAAAACAACCCAGCATAGAGATCATCATACCTTCAATAAAAAAGATCCCCCTGATCAATTGCCTGTTTGCCCCAAGGCTGCTCAGGATGGCTATGTCCTTACGCTTATCAATTACAAGCATGGTTAAGGAGCCGATAATATTAAAGATCGCAATGATCAGCACAAAGGTGAGTATCAAAAAAATTGCCCATTTTTCTGAATTCAGGATCTTATACAACAATTCATTCTGCTGACTGCGGTCCTTGACAATGAATTTCTCTCCCAGCAGGTTATTTATTTCTTCATGAAGTTCGTCAATAGCTGTACCGGGTACCGTGTTGATCTCAATAAAAGAGATCAATTTATCCTCAGAAAGCAGGGTACGGGCAAACTGAATCGGAACTATCACCATGTTATCGAACTCCTGCTGTACTGTAAAAACCCCTGCAGGATAAATAGAACGAACATTAAATTCATCAGCCGGATTGATGGAATTTGAAGCGCCTTTTTTAGGGGAATAAATATCCAGTGTTTGAAACTCGTTATTGAGATTTACCGATAAAGAATTTTGAATACCTGAACCGATTACCGCCATGTCCTTTCCCAAATGATGGAGTGTAAAACTACCGCTGGAAATAACCGAATCGAGGCCGGTTCTGTTTTTCAAAAAGCCTTCGCTAACTCCTTTTATGAGTGCAATCGACTGACTATCCCCATACCTGACTAATGCCTTTTCTTCCAAAACTTCTGTATAGTTAAGGACCCTTTTGTCATTTTTCAGATTTATAAGCTGGCTGTATGATGGGTCAAAAGTTTTTCCTTCGGCAGGCTCTATTCTAAGTTCAGGGCTAAAGGTATTGTACATGGAGAGTACAATATTTTCAAAACCATTGAAAACCGAAAGAATGATAATCAATGCTGCACTTCCGACAAATACCCCAAGCATTGAGATTCCCGAAATGAAGTTAATGGCATTAACAGATTTCTTCGAGAACAAATACCTTTTGGCGATATAGTAAGATGTGTTCACCCTCTTTATTATTCAGGTCAGCTTAAAAAAGGATTGAATTGCTTTTCAAAACCTATACTTGTGGCAGGTCCATGCCCGGGATAAACCCTGGTTTCATCTGGCAGGATGAACAATTTTTCACGTATATTCCTGATCAATTGGTCATAATTGCCACCGGGCAGATCCGTACGCCCAATACTGCGGTAGAACAAAACATCACCGCCAATTAAAAAATTTTCTTCCTTGTTAAAAAAACAGAGATGAGCTGGTGAATGACCGGGTGAAAAAATCAGTTCCAGCTCAGATTCCCCAAATTTTACTATTCCGCTTTCAGACAGATAGACCTGGGGTAAAGGGGAAACTTCATAACGGATTCCCATTTGGGGAGCATAGGAAACTATTGAATTTAGTACCATTTCCTCTCCCTTGTGAAATTGGGGAAACAAGCCATAAGTATCATAAATGAACTTATTCCCGAGGACATGATCGATATGGCAATGGGTATTCAGCAATAAAACCGGTTTCAGGTTATTTTCAGCGATGTACTTCAGAAATGCATTCTGTTCTTCACCACTATACATACCTGGATCAATGATTACACATTCCAGTGTATCATCATGAAGGATATATGTATTTTCCTGGTAAGGGTTAAAGGCAAAGGATTTAATCTGGATCATAATTACAAAAGTACCAAATTCCTTCCGTTTAATGCTGAAAGTAGCGCTTATGGATTAATTGAGTGTCGGGTTTTGACGGCTTAATCTATAAATCATCAGTGCTGCCCGCTGTATAAGTAAAGGGAACTCTTTCAGATTGATTAATTCACCCGGTTTATGGGCACCGCTTCCGGAAGCCCCCATTCCATCAAGGCTGTCTACATATTTCGCAATATCTGAAATATCACCCGCTCCGCGTGCGCCTGGATCTCCCGCATTTGTAGCGCCAATACCCATATCCTGAGTAATACGGTCGAGATATTTAACAAGATTATAGTTTCCTTCAGTAGGCTCCATTGCAGGTAATCCATCAGTAAATGAAATGCTGGCAGAAGTTCCATTAAGATTTTGAGAAACAATGGTCCTCATCCTTTCTCTGGCATTATCCCGCTGAGCTTCTGAAATAAAACGAAGATCCCCCGCTACAAAAGCTGCCGGAGGGATAATATTGGTTTTACCAATAGCTTCCATTCTTGCATTTGCAGGATCGAGTCGAATCTCTGAACCACCACTGATCAAACCAGGATTGAAAGTCAGATATTTCTCATCCTTCAACTGAATTCTGAACTCATTAATGATGCGTGCAGCCTCATAAATAGCTCCATAACCTGCATTTTCACTGAATATACCTGCTGAATGACCCGTTTTTGCTGTCACATTCAATGTCCAGCCACCTATACCTCTTCTGGCTACTGCAACAGTATTTAATCCCTGTGCACCTTCGAAGCCCAAAGCAATATCTGTTGTTTTTGCACGCTCAATGAAATCTTTTCTTGCCACCTCATGCGGAGAACCCGAGCTTTCCTCATCTCCGGTGAAATAAGCAATAATCTGGGTGTTTTTTAAAAGGCCAAGTTCATGTAATGCTTTCAGAGCAGATATCATGACTACGTTACCACCTTTCATATCATTCACTCCCTGACCGGTTGCAGTAGAATCGTTCAGTTTCTGGTAGGGACTGAATTCCATATCCAACTCAAATACGGTATCCAGATGACCGATCAGAAAAAGACGTTTACCCTGATTGCCCTTACGGCTGGCTACCAGATGACCGGCACGACGTAATGAATCGGGCAAATCAACCCATTCTGTAGTGAAGCCAAGCTTATCAAACTCCCGGCGGTAAACCGCACCAACTTTTCTTACTCCTTCCACATTCAGTGTTCCGCTATTGATATTGACTGATTCAATCAGTAATTCTTCAGCTTCACCATAATGGGCTTTTAGATAATCAATTATCTTCTTTTCCTCAGAGTTTAGCTGAGCTGAGGCACTTTGTGCGATGATTAGCAGGAGAAACAGATAAAACGCTTTCATGGATTTTCAATTTGTTGGTAAAAGCCAAACAGCTAAGATAATTGTTGGATTGAATCTTTCACATCCTTTGGATGTATTTTGTACGGAAACAATAATAATGATGCTATAATAGTAGTAGATTACAGGGTAAAGTGTTGAAAGGCGATATTGGCATTGCTAAAAAAATCTTAACCTGAGTCGATATAATAAGGGTAAAAAATACGGTTATAATTGGTCTGATGAGAATCTGAAGACTTTACAATTGATTTTTGGAAACCAATGCTTGTGGGTTTTAGGCTGGTTTAGCCCTTTCCTCCGGAGTATTTCCGGCAAGAAATCACGTTCTATTTCAAATTACGAATAGCCGGAAGATACCTCCTTCGGCAAGGTTTATTTTACCCGGAGCTGTATTTCATCGGGAAGGACAGCCCGGCAAAAGGACCATTTGCCATTTGAAATAAACCCGGGTGGCAGCTGTAGATTTTTGCCGGGCAGATTTTTATATTATAAAGGAATTTATAGGCAAAAACTACGGCAGAACACGGGACTGCTGGAACCGAAGAATCACAGACCTTGCTTTCTAAAACAAAAGAAAATAATCAACCTAAGTAGTCATGCAAGATTTTATATTGATCTCAGGTTAACTTATTTTCTAAAAAAATAGCTGTTCAGTTTTTCCATTTAAAGGTTTTGATC
The DNA here is from genome assembly GCF_030695525.1 of Daejeonella sp. Taxonomy (GTDB): domain Bacteria; phylum Bacteroidota; class Bacteroidia; order Sphingobacteriales; family Sphingobacteriaceae; genus Daejeonella. Next base: position 32,498 of record NZ_JAUYSS010000037.1, read on the forward strand.
ATCTGGTCTATATCCTTTTTAACAAAATCCAAAACCGGCTGTATTGAATCGAGCCTTGGTTGTTCATTAAAATAAAGGGCTCCCCTAAGATAGTTTTTAGTACTGTCTGTCAGAAAAAATTGAACAGAAGATGCCGTATTTCCATCAATGGAATAATAAATCCCATAAACCTTTTCTTTGGGATAGGAGATTATTCCCTCATCTATTGCGGTAGCCTTAACAGTATGTTTAAATGCAAATGTCCTTGCATCTTCAGTAAGCTGATTTAACTCTGCTGCAGAGGAGATTGGCTGATAACTTAAATGGATTCGACCATTGAATTGCGGATAATTAATATTCAGCCAGCATGGTTGAGAATTCCTGCTACTATCCTGCTGGACTTGTGCATATTCCGGAAAATCAAAGGTATAGGGGCAGTCGCCTGTGTAAGTCTGGTATTTATTTTCAGGGAATTCAATTCTGAAATAGCCCCGTGGTTTTGGAGAGTATTCGGTGCCACAAGAAATAAAAAGGAAAGCGCACAAAAGTAAATGATATGGAAAGCCTGCTTTCATCAGCGATTCCATATTTCCCAGGATTTTTCTGCCTGCAAATGCAGCATTTCCATCCCATTCTTAATGGCAGCGCCTTTCGCTTTCCCCCGTTTAAGAAACTCCGTTTCTGCAGGATTATACACCAGGTCATATAAAAGGTGTTTATTGCCCAGTAATTCATAAGGAATATCCGGACATTCCTTAATATTTGGAGCGGTACCAAGAGGAGTTGTATTGATGATCAATAAATACTCATTCAGAATATCTGCAGTCAATTTTTTATAACTTAACTGCTTGCGAATGTTTCTTCTTGAAACAAATCGATAAGAGATTCCTAATTTACCAAGAACATAGCCAACGGCCCTCGAGGCACCCCCGGTTCCAAGTACCAAAGCCTTTTGATGATGCTTTTTTATCAGGGGCTTCAAAGATTCTTCAAAAGCATAGGCATCGGTATTATAGCCCTCCAGCCTGACATTCAATGAAGAAAGCTCTCCGCTGAAAAATGCTTCCACAGGCTGATGATTTACAATTTTTATACAGTTTACTGCATCAATCTCTTTTGCAGCCGGGTCTATCTTATCCAGATAATACATAACTCCGATCTTATGAGGCACTGTCACATTTAGTCCGCACAAGTCAGGAATGCTTTTAATCAGATCAGGAAGATCGCTTAGATTTGGAAGTGGGTATAATTCATACTGATGGTTATCAAGCCCTTCATTCAAAAATTTTTCGGTAAAATATTTTTTTGAGAAAGAATGTGTCAGCGGATAACCTATCAGGCCGTATTTTTTCATACTAAAAAAATTGATAGCTGGCTTTATGAGGTAAAAAAATACCTCAGCCTATTTTGTTTCCATATTCAGAAAATGATCGAAAGTATCACTTCTCAATCCCAAACGTAATGTTTCGACCGGAATAACATCAGCAGGTGCAATATTCCCAAGATTGATATTGGTTCCAATCAATTTTATGAACCAAACCTGTTGAGCCTTTTGTGGTGCTTCCCAGATGATTGTTTCAGCAGGAATCTGAGTTAAAATTTCATCTACAAGACCCTGTCTTACTTCCCCTGAATCACGATACAAACCAACATTTCCACTTTCCCGTGCCTCAGCAATCACCTTCCATGCTCCAGCCTCAATCTCGGCTTTCATCAGGCTGATCCACTTATAAGGGGCAAAGATTTTTGCTGCATCCTTTGAGCCAACTTCAGAGATAACAGTAACTTGTTCACTAAGCTTTCTGATATACTCACATTTTTCTTCGTGATCTATGGTAATTGATCCATCAGAAACTTCCGCAAACTTCATATCGTATTTATCAAGTATCCGGCGATAATCATCAAATTGATTTCTTATTATAAATGCCTCAAAGAGAGTCCCGCCAAAGTAAACCGGGATATTAGCATCTCTGTAAATTTGTAATTTATTTTCGAGATTGGGTGTTACATAAGATGTGGCCCAGCCTAATTTTACTATATCAGTATGTGGTCCTGCAACTTCCAGGAAATCTTCTATCTGACGTACACTTAGTCCCTTATCCATAACCATAGTCAGGCCATTCTGACGCGGTTTTTGTGTACGCTCAGGGATATTCTTTAGAGTATAATTCATCTGTTATTATAATTGATTTTTGAATGCCTTTCAATGTAATCCATTTTTAAATTCAGGCTATTCACTCAGATGCAAATCTCCAAAAAAAAATCAAAACCTAAAGGCTAATATTTTATTCGCTTATTTAACGGGTATAACGGTTAATAATATCAACAATTACCTTATTTTCATGTAGTTGAGGCAGGTATTCAAATAATATATGGTGTTTTTCCGGATCAGAGTTCAATGCTGTCTCGAGGTAGATAAGCGCTTCACTGAACTGATGAGCCGCAAACAGATAAGCCACCATTCTGTAATATAGTTCTGCTGAGTCGGGGTTGTTTTTAATTCCATCGGAAATGATTTCGATTGCCGAATCCAGCTTATCCTGCTCAAATAAAATGGATGAATAATCCAACCAGGCCTCAATATCCACCGGATTTAATTCCAGCACCTTTTCATAGGCCTTTTCCGATTCAGGTAACTGCTTGAGTTTATACTGGGCATCCGCAATTGCGAACCAGTAATCTGCATTTTTATCGTCCAGATCCAGTGCTTTCTTATAAAAATAGAGCGATTCAAAATACCTTTCCTCAAAATCAAGCGTTACCCCGATACCAAACCAGGCATCAGATTGTGAGGGATCTAATTTCACTGATTTTTTATAATATGATCGCGCCTCGTCCATGCGCTCGAGTTTCTCATAACATTCGCCAATGGCACAATAAGTATCACCACTTGGCGGTTCGTATTCAAATGTTTGCTTATATACCTCAATAGCATCAGCATAGCGGTCGAGATGAACCAGTGCATTGCCCTTATTGAAATAGGCAGAAGCAAAATTATCCTTGATCAAAATGGCGTAATCATAAGCATCAATTGACTTTTCAAACAAATCCATCTTATTAAATGCGTTACCCAAATTATACCAGGCTGCATAAGAATAAGGCTCATTGTCTATGTACTGCTCATAAAACTTAATGCTTTCTTCCTGCTTATCTAAAACATCATAGCAGAAAGCGAGTTCATAAAGAGCATCCTGATTCTCCATATTCTGCTGCAGGCATTGCTTAAGATAACCAACAGAATTTTCATAATCGCCCATACTTTGGTAGACATAGGCTATATGAAGCAGGATTTCATCCGTACTTTCAGCAAGGGTCAATGCCTTTTCATAATTATCCAATGCATCCTGATGACGCTCCATACCCTCATAAACATTGCCCCTGATGGTATAAATATCCGCTTCTGAAGGCTCCAGAGTTTCGGCTCTGCCCAGTGATTCAAATGCAAGATCAAACTGATTGGTTGCCACATAAAGCTGGGCCTGCTTAATTGAAAATACTGCTGCGAACGGATGCTGATTAATGGCATACTCAGTAACCTGTAATGCTTTAATCGGATCGTTTTTCTCAATATAGTATTCAATTATATTTTCAAATGCCTGAGCATCAAAAAAATACTGATCCTGATTACGGATCATCTCTTCATATCTTTCTACCGAAAATCTGGGATCTTCGGAAAAACCAAACTCAAAATCTTCTTCCATCCTAAAATAATACGATTAAGAACGTTCTCCCGGCCAATTCTGTATAGCGTATCGGCCATATTTATTTTAAATTAAGGCAAATCGCTATTTGTTTTGCTTTTATTTTTCAACATCCTGACAAACTTATCCTAATCAGCTGAAAATAAATAAATAAAAAGGGCTGTTTTGTTGGATTATGATTTATAATAAAGCATTCCAATGCCCTTGGGAGAATTGCTTAACTTTAACAAAAATACGAAATTTTATGCAAATAGATATTTTACCGGTTCTACAAGCCCTTGGAATCCAGTCAGTCAATGAAGCAAGCAGTACAGGAAAAGCCTGGAATAGCAATGATCAGCAAAATGTGCAGGTTATTTTCTCGCCAGTGGATGGAAAAGGGATTGCATCGGTAAGGTTCGCAAATAGTGCGGATTATGAAAACACGGTTCTGAAAGCTGAGGATGCATTCAGGGCATGGCGTACCTGGCCTGCTCCCAAACGGGGTGAAGTGATCAGGCAATTGGGGGATGCACTACGGCAGCACAAGACTGATCTGGGTAAGCTTGTAAGTTATGAAATGGGCAAAAGTTTGCAGGAGGGTTATGGTGAAGTACAGGAAATGATCGATATCTGCGATTTTAGCGTAGGATTATCGCGTCAGTTATACGGACTGACCATGCACTCAGAAAGACCGGCCCACCGGATGTATGAGCAATGGCACCCGCTAGGTATCGTTGGAATTATTTCAGCCTTCAATTTTCCTGTTGCTGTTTGGGCATGGAATATGGCAATTGCTCTCGTCTGTGGCGATGTATGTATCTGGAAACCTTCAGAAAAAACCCCGCTGACAGCTATTGCATGCCAGCGCATCTTACAAAAAGTATTTGAGGCAAATGATGTTCCGGAAGGGGTATCATGCCTGTTGCTTGGAGACCGCAGCATTGGAGAACTACTGAGTCATGATAAACGCATTGGCCTGGTCTCAGCAACCGGTTCAACCCGTATGGGAAAGGCAGTCGGGGCAGCAGTTGGGGCACGACTGGGCCGGAGTTTACTGGAACTTGGAGGAAATAATGCCATCATCATTTCTAAAGATGCAGATCTTGAAATGTCGCTGGTAGGTGCCGTTTTCGGGGCAGTTGGTACTGCCGGACAACGCTGTACTTCCACACGCAGACTGATTATTCACGAAAGTGTATATGATACCTTCAGGGATAAGCTGGTGAATGCATACAGGCAATTGAAAATAGGTAATCCGCTTGATGAAAATATGCATGTAGGTCCGCTGATTGATATAGACGCTGTTAAGGCCTACCTGAGCTCTATTGAAAAATGTAAGGCTGAAGGTGGCAATTTTGTAGTAGAAGGTGGTGTACTTGAAGGAGAGGGTTATGAATCAGGATGCTATGTTAAACCATGTATTGCAGAGGCAAAAAATGAATTTGAGATCGTCCAGCATGAAACCTTTGCCCCAATTCTATACCTCATGAAATATAAAACCCTTGATGATGCAATCGCTATGCAAAATGCGGTTCCGCAGGGGCTTTCATCAGCCATTATGACCTTAAACCTGCGTGAAGCGGAGCAGTTTCTTTCCAGTGCAGGATCAGATTGCGGTATAGCCAATGTGAATATCGGTACTTCAGGTGCAGAAATCGGAGGGGCTTTTGGTGGCGAAAAAGAAACCGGAGGTGGCAGGGAATCGGGATCAGATGCATGGAAGGCTTATATGCGTCGCCAGACTAACACAATTAATTATTCGGATAAACTACCGCTTGCGCAAGGGATTAAGTTTGATCTATAAAGAAAAAGGCTCAGGGGCTTTAATTAAATATTATCCTAACTATTTAGGTATAATTGAATTTTTTTTAACCACATAGAAACATAGTTTTTATTCAATTGAAAGACGTTTCAATTCTTTAGAGAAATCATAGCTATATGTACCAAGGCATTCGGCTATTAAAACCTTTTACTATGTTTCTATGTGGTTTATTAGATTATTTATACAGTCAATTAATTGCACTCAAGGGGTTATACTGATCAATTTTTTAGCTTTATTAGAACATAAGCATCTGCAGAAAGCAAATCTTTATTGTCATTAAAGTTTATTCGATTGAATAATATTTGAAGGCTCAGACCATCAAATTCAAGGTTCTGTGAAAGCAGTTGTCTGGAGACCTGTAAGGCTTGTTTATCAGCTAATTTCTGCTTCTTCAATTCCACGTCTAATTGATTGATTAAGGTATCCAGGATTATAAATTTTTCTTCAGACCCATAAATTACTTTCAATTTATTCTGATTTACTAAACGGCTGATCAGCAATTTTCTGGCATTTATGATGTTTGACAAAGTATCAGTTGAAATACTCAGCGGGAGCATATAATCTGCTCCATTCAATGGGAGAAGGTCCATATTAAAGGCTTCAACCAGATTCATTCCCAGATTCAGTTTAGAACCGTTTGTCTCATCCGGCTGAAGGTTTAAATAGGTGTAAAGCCAAAGTTTCTGCCTGCTTTTTATCTCCCATTTACTGGTACGGGAGTCATATTTTTTCTTCGCGTTAACAGAAAACAATGAATCCTCTACCAGTCCCGGATCCCGCTTTAGAATTGGGCTGAAACTTTCCAGGCCGTGCATATTCACAAGGTAATCTACAATATTAATCATCCGGCTCATATCATCTTTCGCGGGCTTATGCTTCAATGCACTGATCTTATCACCCTCCAGTGACGCATATTTTTCGAACAATTGTTTCAGTTCATTGATCTGGGATCTTCTTGATATAGAAAATGCCCCTTGCGGACCATAAGCAGAAAAAATCGTTACCAGACATAAACTGAACGGTATAATCATAATATTCTGCTTTTTTGAAAGCAGGAAATAGGCGTTAATGAAAGACAACCAGGCCGCCAGAATGATCAGAAAATAACGTTCCTCAGTAATTCCATAGTCTATTACTCTTGCCATTACTGCCCATATCAGCAGGAGTATCAATGGAATGAGCACATAATAAAAACTGCGGCTGAATGTATTCAACCATTTATTTTCTTCCTGATTTCTAACAGGATAAATGAGAAGCAGAGATAAAATCCCAAAAACTGCATAGCCGAGTATTAAATTAGAAACCAGACCTTTAGGGAGTTCCCATTCAATCAGGATCTTAGCTTCATAGGCTAGAAGTATAATTGCGTATACGGTAGCCAGTGGAATAAGAACAAACTGGGTGAATATTTTTAGTCCGCCGGGATAGGTTTTATACTCCTCAAGTTCATTTAAATTCGCAGGCACTCCCGAAAGGAAGAACACGGTTTGAAAGATCCCTGCTATCCAAACCCAAAGTATCGCAAAGGTATCCCACTCAAACTTAAAATTAAACAGGAAATTCATAGATCCAATGGCAGCGGCAAGACCAAGAAACAAAGCTGCACTATACAGCCCGCCGATTAAAAAGCGAAGGAAAATGGTCTTGTTGAATTGCCAGAACGCATTGATATGACCCTTCCCAAAATAAGCAGCAAATGAAACTAAAAGATGAAAGGCCAGAGCCAGTAAAATAAATCTGAAATAATCCGTTTCGCGCTTCAATGGGTCGATCAAAAAAAATAAAGCCACAACAATTATTATGACCAAAGCCCTAAACAAGTTTTTTTTCAGGACTGAATAAGAATTGTTTTCTAAAAAAAGACTAAGTGAAAGGGATAAAACAAGACCCAGATTAGCCAGGAGGATAAGCCTCATGGCTAGGCTTTCTGCCGCCAGATTAAGGTCACTAATTTCTATGAAAACAGTTGCCGCCACAGTTCCCAGCAGAGCAAATCCCATTTCAAGCGGGAAGCGGTACAAAACACTCCTTATGGAATTGAGAAAAGTCTGCAGGGAAGGAAATTTCATGAATAGTAATTTACCTAAAGATACTAAAAGCTTAAATTAACGAGAGTTCGATATTAAACTAGCTAAAGATTAATATTTAACCACATAGATTGACTTTTATTATGCTTTATAGGGAACATAGATTGAAGCGAAGCTTCAAGGCTATCTGTGCCTAAAATTCAGGTTAGAAGCTATAAAATGCTATGTTTCTATGCGGTTTTTAAAATATTAGTCGAGATCACGTTAAATTATTGTCACTTAATAATCAGCTAACCAATAACTTATATCCCTTGCCATGCACATTGATAATCTCCACCTTGGGATCTTCTTTCAGGTATTTACGTAGCTTACTAAGGAAAACATCCATACTCCGGCCATTGAAGTAGTTATCATCGTGCCAGATTGAAATCAATGCTTCTTCGCGGGTTAGAACCTCATTTTTTTTGAGACATAAAAGCCTGAGCAATTCTGCTTCCTTGGTTGATAACTTCTGCTGGGAATCAGCATTTGTGATCAGTTGTGCGGTGTAATCAAATTTATAATTACCAATGTCAAACTTTGATTGCTGATCTGAAGCTTCAGACTTTTCGGGGTCAGATACCCGTTTAAACAAAGCATTGATTCTTAAAAGCAATTCTTCTATACGAAATGGTTTGGTGATATAATCATCCCCGCCTAAATTATATGCCTCAGCTTTATCCTCGATCATGGTCTTCGCTGTTGCAAAAATTATCGGAATATGTGGGTTTAAGCGTCGAATTTCTTTACCCAGTGTAAAACCATCCTTCTTGGGCATCATCACATCGAAAATACACATGTCAAAATGGTCCTTGTTAAAAGTCTTCAGAGCTTCCTCACCATCCTGGCATAGAACAACTTCAAATTTTCCCTTTAATTGCAAATAATCCTGTAAAAGCATCCCCAGATTTGGGTCGTCTTCAGCTAGTAATATTTTTTTCATATCAAGAATCCCGAAAAAGGAAAAATATTTTTTAATTCAACCTGTACTCAATTAAGCCACAGGTTTCAAAGGAAGACTTATCTCAAATTCTGATCCAAGATCTTTTTCACTCTTCACCCGTATTGTTCCGCTAAGACGTTTAACAATATTATTAACATAGCTTAAACCTAAACCAAAACCTTTTACATCATGCAGATTCCCTGTAGGAATTCGGTAGAACTGATCAAAAATCTTTGACAACTGATCCTTGCTCATACCAATCCCTTTATCTGCAACCTGTATTATGAGATTTTTCCCGGAGATGAACGTACTGATCTTTATCTGAGGATCCTCGGGACTATATTTATTTGCATTATCAAGCAGGTTAAAAATCACATTCGAAAGGTGTAGTTCATCTCCGGTAACTATAGAATATTTTGCCTTTAGATCGAGCTCAATGCTGGCATTCCGCTTTTGAAGTTGCAGGGACATGCTGTCTACAATCGCTGAAAGAAGATCATTCATATCCACATCCCGGTGTTCAAGTTTCAGATCACCTTTTTCAATTTTTGCGATATTAAGTACCCGTTCAATATGGCTACCAAGTCGAACATTTTCATCGTAAATAATATTGGCCAGACGTTCAATACGGCTCTTATCAGTAGTTAGTTCCGGATCTTTCAGAGCCTCACTTGCGATCATAATGGTAGCAACCGGAGTTTTAAACTCATGGGTCATATTATTGATAAAATCAGTCTTCATTTCTGATATCTTTTTTTGCATCAGGATAGAATGAATGGTATATCCGAAGCTGAAGATCAATACCAGCAATAAGCCCCCCGACAAACCCATCATGGCGGTCATATTAGAAAGAATGATAGAGTTTTTATCGGGAAAGGTAATGGTCAGCATTCCAGCATCTCTGATCATATCTTTAGGAAAGAGCGGAGTTTCGTAACTATTATAAGGCAGGAATTTCGTTTGATTAGAAGCTCGGGTAAAGATTAGAGAGTCCCTTTTTGCAGAAGTCACTTTGTATTCATAATCACTCAAAATCGAGAGATTACGTAGTTCAGCCCTGAGCATGGAGTCTAGAGTTAGGGGGTGAACGCGTTTATTCAATGGAACATCAACTTCCCTGTATTCCTGATAAAGGTCCTTAAATACATCCTCTTTGTTTTCCTTCCCTTCGGCAAAATACTGTTTCACCTTTTGTACTCTGGTATATTGTTCAGCATCCTGCGCCTCAGGCGGGCGCTTTAGGTTCCTTAACCTTGGTCTTGGAATTGTTCTAAGAAATGCACCTTCAACAGGGTCAAACACAATATATTGAGTCACGGAATCAGGTAATTGGCCCGGGGCGGATCCGATTATTGCAGCATTGATTTGTGGATGACCTTTTGATGCTCTTGAAATAGTTCTTCTCGTTTGCTCATGTATCTGACCAAATGCATCCTCGACCTGAAAGACATCCACCCGCAGGTTATATTCAAGATCTTTCAGTTCAGAAGCTGTAACCGCATCATTAAATGAAACCACATTTGGATATCTTGCTCTAAGCAGGCTATCCCGGATCATGAATATACTATCAGCTTTTCTTTGTTGAACCAACATGTAGGTTTCATCTGACATTCTTGGCTTTCTACGTTTGGTCCAGACAGGTTTTTCAGGATCAGGTGCAAAAACAGGAGCACTTTTGATAATCGCCGGTTCAGGAAGGTTGATAAACTCCGCCTTTTTTTCAAGAAAATTATTTGCATCTTTTTTTGCAAGCCTTTCAACTACATTATTCAAGGCTTCGTGCACCGACTGGTCAAACAAGCGCGATTGAAGCTGGTAAGATTGCCTGAAAAAATACCATTGCATTCCCATTACCCCCAGCAAGGCAGTTGCCATTAAAACAATAATTAAACTTATGCTTTTACGCTTCATCCCGAAACAAAAATACGCAACACTCTCTATGTCAATATAGTTTTAACATATTTTAACAAAGCATTAACAAAATCCAATCAAGCAGCCTTTTACATTTGGTTCACCAAGAGGGTGATTTGGTTTTGTATTAATCCTTGTTATTAAGATAATAATTCCATCCTATATACCAGTTGGCTTATTAAAAGTCATTTTAAAAAAAATTAAAACTAAGCATATATGAAAAGGTTTATACTCAATCCACACCTTATGCTGATGGGTTTTATTACCCTCATCGTGGTAAGTTCAGGCACTTCCGTGAAGGCACAGGAAGAAAAAAGAATCAGTCAAAGCATTATTATAAAAAATGGAGACACCATTATCAATGGTAAAAAATTCAGCGAGGCAGATCAGAAAGAACGAATTCGTTTAAGGCAGGAGTTCAGAAATTTGGAAAGTCGCATTAAAGGACCGGATGGTCGAAATGAAAAACGGGTAATTATTAAACCCAAATCCGGAATTGAAAAGGATATTATCATTAGCCGAAAAGGGGATGCCCCGCATGTCTTACATTGGGATGATAGTGATATGGCTGAATTTGAGTTTAACCTCAAAGATAAAATGCCCGGAGGATTGCATGTTTTTAAGTTTAAAGGAGACAGCATGATGTTTGATTTTAATACTGATACCATTATGAAAGAATTCAGGTTCCAAATTGATGGTTTGGATAGTAACCTCAGAAAACGCATTATCACCATGCACAGGGATATGGTCCCAAGGGCGCCAGGGGCACCCCGAATGCCAATGCGCCCTGATGCACCGATGGCCTTTGAATTTGAAAGAAGTGAATTCCCGGGGATGAGGAACAGAAATAATTCCTCTTCTTTTAATTTTAATTCAACAGACAAAAATGGAATCACCAGCAGAATGAGTATCCGCCTCAGCGATGCAGAAAAAAGTCAGGTGAAAACGATTACAGGTATTGAAAATGTCGATAATCTATTGGATGTCAAGGATCTAACAATTTTTCCGAATTTTTCAAACGGTAAAATCGGGATCTCTTTCAATTTAGAGAGCATTGGCCCGATTAGGGTAAAGGTGATGAACAGTGATCTGAAACAGTTGTATACAGAGGAGCTTAGAAATTTTAATGGATCTTACATGAAGCAGATACCCTTAGCAGAAAATGGAGTATACTATATTAGTATAGAGCAAAATAAAGTTTGGTTTATAAAACGATTGCTTAAAGAATAATAATTTGTTGAGATCAAAAAGCCCCGTTCCGGATTACCGGACGGGGCTTATGATTTTAATTTATTTCAGACTTAAGATCAGAATGGAAGATCATCATCATCGGGAGCTGAACTGATGTCAACCGGAGCAGCATATTCAGGAGCTGCCTGAGCTGAGCCTGCAGAACTCAAAGGATTAATTCTCCATACAACCAGGGTATTAAAGTATGAGGTTTTATCTGTCTTAGGATCTTTCCATGCACGCCCGCGAAGGTTAAAAAACAATTCGACCTGATCACCAACATTTATATTATCGAACAGATTTACTTTATCCTGAACTGCCTCAAACTTCACAAATTCGGGATAAGTTGGATTTTCTGCGTATTCAATTATAAGCTCACGTTTTTTGAACTTCTCGCTCACGGTAATTACCGGTGAGATTTCGTGTACTTTGCCTTTTATGTCCATGTTAAAAAAAATTAATGATGTTTTCTGGTTTAGTATCCAATAAAATTAACCGGCTCATTTAGCAAAAACCTGCCGGCAGATACGATTTGTAAAAGTATAAAATTAAGGCAGTTTTTAATTGTTAACTTCGCAATTTATTATGCAAGTTTTCCACACAAAAAGCAAAATCATTATAACCTGTAACAATCGCCTTGCTCCTTATCTTAAGCAGGAGGTAGAAGCATTGGGTTATGAGATAAAGAGAGTATTCAGTACTGGTTTGGAACTGGAAGGAACTATCAATGATTGTATCCCTCTGAATTTGAATTTACGTTGCGCGAGTCAGGTTTTATACTCTATTAAAGCATTCACTGCCGAGAATCCGGCAAGACTTTATAAGGAATTACTGGAAATATCATGGGAAGAGCTGATTGACTTTACCGGCTATTTCTCAGTAAGTTCAACTGTCGATAATGAAACGATCACCACTCCGCTTTTCGCAAATCTGAAAGTGAAAGATGCAATTGTAGATCGTATTAAAGAGAAAAAAGAGATCAGGCCAAATACCGGACCGGAAACGAACAAGGCAGTTATTCACCTCTACTGGAAGGAAAATGACGCTGAAATATTTATTGATACCTCTGGTGAAACCCTGGCCAAACATGGGTACCGCAAAATCCCGGGTAAGGCGCCAATGCTGGAAGCGCTAGCTGCCGGAACCATCATGGCCACAGGATGGGACAGAAAAAGTCCCTTTGTTGTACCAATGTGTGGATCAGGAACTCTGGCAATTGAAGCAGCCTTGCTTGCAACTGATAAAACGCCAGGAATGTTTCGAATGAACTATGGTTTCATGCATATCATTGGTTACGATGAGCAAGTTTTCTTCGAAGAAAGACGAAAGTTAAAAGAGAAGGCAAAAAAAGAGATTGATTTCAGAATTGTAGCAACTGATCATTCTGAGGATGCAATTGATATTTCAATAAAAAATGCAAAAACTGCAGGTGTTGATCATCTGATTGATTTCTCAGTCTGCGATTTTGAAGATACTGAAGTACCCGAAGCTGCAGGGATAGTTATTTTTAACCCCGAATATGGTGAGCGTCTTGGAATTCATACTAAACTCGAAGCTACCTACAAACGCATCGGTGATTTTATGAAGCAGAAGTGTAAGGGCTACAGAGGATATATTTTCACCGGAAACCCTGATCTTGCAAAAAAAATAGGCCTGCGGGCTTCGAGGAGAATCGAATTTTACAATGGTAAACTAGATTGCAGGCTATTGGAGTACGAATTATATGAAGGCAGCAAAAGAGAACCCAAACCTGAATCATGATCAGCTCATCGCTGAAACAGTAAAGTTTGTTAAGCATACTTTAGAGGGCGCCGAAAGCGGGCATGATTGGTGGCATATTCAACGGGTATGGAATAATGCCCTACATATTATAAAAACAGAACCAGCTGAGCAACTCATCGTTGAACTTGCTTCATTATTACATGATATTGCCGACAGCAAATTTCATGATGGCGACGAGGAAATTGGCCCGAAAAAAGCAGGAGATTTTCTTTCTTCACAGGAACTGCCTGAAGATTTGATCCTGCATGTTCAGCAAATCATCCGTAATATGTCATTTAAAGCAAGTTTGGGAAAAGTTGAATTCCACTCAAAAGAGCTCAAAATTGTTCAGGATGCCGACCGTCTTGATGCAATTGGAGCAATTGGAATTGCCAGGGCATTCACTTACGGAGGCTTCAAAAACCGTGAATTATTCAACCCTGAGATACCTCCGGCACTTAATATGAGCAAGGAAGAATATAAAAATTCCTCCGCTCCAACTATAAATCATTTTTACGAAAAGTTGCTTCTGCTAAAAGATAAAATGAATACTGAAACCGGAAGGAAGATCGCAGCGGAAAGGCATTTATTTATGGAACAGTATCTGGAGCAATTTTTTAGGGAATGGGAGGGGAAATAGGGAATGGGGAATAGGGATATATACTTAAGTCTAAATTTTCTGGCTCCTTTTCAATTTCTAAACAACATGAGTTCGATATTTATATCTAACCACATAGATTGACTTGTATTATGCTTTAAAGGAAACATAGATTCTAAATCACATATATTGAAGTGAAGCTTCAAGGCTATCTGTGTCTAAAATGAAGGTTGGTAGCTATAAAATGCTATGTTTCTATGCGGTTTTTAAATATTATGTTGGGCTCACGTTAAATAATATTCAACAGACCAAAATAAATTAACATCATTATACCACTTAAGAGGGTCATTCTCGACATGTTCTTAAAATTTGCATTCACCGGATCCCGGTAAACTTTGGCAAACCAACTAAGAAATAATACAAATACCGGGGCAGAGGCAATCAAAAACAACCAGAAATTCATAATTAATTCCAATCTATCCCAATAAATAAAAAGGAGAATTCCGGAAAGCAGGAAAAGGCAGGCTGAAAAATAAAAAGAACCCCTGATGCCTAACATAAGACTCAGCGTCTTATCTCCCCTTTTCGAATCCTCCTCATGCTGATATACCTGAGTAAGCGGATAAGTTGCCCCAATCAGACAGGAACAAATGATTCCGGCGATTGTAAAATTCAAATTCCATCCAAATAGTGTATCAATGCCTGAAATAGAAGCATAGGTACTCCAATAAACAAAGGCTCCCTGAAATATAAATACAATCAGGAAACTAATAATCGGATATTTCTTTAATCTGATTGAAGGATGACTATACATTTTAGAAAACAGCCCGTAAATAAGGACGGCAAAAAACAAGATCCATCCAACATAAATTGCTAATAATAAGGCAATTATATCAAGCAAGAGTGAAAAAAAGTACAGATTTCTGTCAACAGGCGGAGGATTTTCTATGAGCGCAATACTTCCTTCGTCTTTATCGAAATAACTATTGTACCCATTGCTGGCAGGATAAACAAACAGATGCCAAATCACAAATGTTAAAATTGCATTCACTGTATTGATTTCGGGTACCTGAGAAAGCGCAAAAAGAAACACAGGCAGCAGAAAGACTGAAAACAATATGCGTAAATGCAATAAAGTGGATACACTCGGGAAGAAGCTTTTTAAAAGATTCATTTACTAATTTAATAGGAGTCCAATATATAAATATCTAAAGATTAATATTTAACCACATAGATTGACTTAAATTATGCTTTAAAGGAAACATAGATTGAAGCGAAGCTTCAAAGCTATCTGTGTCTAAATTGAAGCTTGGCAGCTATAAAATGCTATGTTCCTATGCGGTTTTTAAATATTATGTCAATTTCACCTTAAATTAACATTTTATACTGAAATCAGTCCTTAAAGTAACAAATGGTTTCAATCAGAAATATAGAATCATTTCTGGCTTATATATTGATATTAAAACCAAAAACATAAATATTTAGTAATTTACTCATATGAGCAGTTGCATTAGCGCGATTGGTACCGCCAACCCCAAATACCGTATCCCTCAGAATGATATTTATCAGTTCATGATCAAGGCATTCAATCTGAGCGATACCAATGCTTCGCGGCTAAAACGTATTTATGACCATTCAGGAATTGAACATCGCTACTCGGTGATTCCGGATTTCGGAGAAAAGGAAAGTAATAATAATACATTCTTCGGGAAGACTGCTGACTTTGAGCCTTTTCCCGGTACCCGCGAACGATTAAGCCTATATCAGGATACTGCAGCAGATCTCGCATCAGAAGCTGTTAATGATTGTATATCTAATCATGCTGAGATTCTTAGTGCTTCGATCACTCACTTGATAACTGTTAGCTGTACAGGTATGCACGCTCCCGGAATAGATATCGAACTGGTTGAGATATTAGGATTAAACCGAAATATAGAAAGAACCTGTATTAATTTCATGGGCTGTTACGGCAGCTTAAATGCCCTTAAAGTTGCTGATTATATCTGCCGCGCAGATCCATCTGCAAAAGTTCTGATCGTTTCAGTAGAACTCTGCACGCTTCACTTCCAAAAGGAAAACACCCTGGATAACTGGGTTGCCAATTCGCTTTTTTCGGATGGTGCCGCCGCAGTTATTGTAGAAAACAGCAAAAACTCAAAGTCTGAAAAAAAATATTTGACACTTGATACTTTTTATTCTGAATTTTTAAATGAGGCCAAAAATGAAATGGGCTGGTATGTAGGGGATGCCGGATTTGAAATGAAGCTAACCTCGAAGGTATCTAAACTTATAACAAAACATGTTCAATCCATTTCCAATAAACTTCTTAATAAAGCAGGTCTGAATTTCAAAGATATTGGTCGTTTTGCAGTGCATCCCGGAGGAAGAAAAATCCTGGAGGCTGCTGAGAATGCACTTGGTTTTTCATCCATTGCAAATCGCTTTGCCTATGATACATTACGGGATTATGGAAATATGTCTTCTGCCACAATATTATATGTTCTCAAAAAACTGATGGATGACCCTGAGGGAATCGATGGTGAAAATATTCTTGGCTTTGCTTTCGGACCCGGCTTAACTGTTGAATCGATGATCTTAAAAAGAAACGGAAATGCCTGACTTTAGTCGCCGAAGTTTAGAAGAAGAAATGATGGACGATTTCTCATTGGGACATGAGATTATCGACCCGATCATGGATGAGCTCGAAGTAGTAAACAAGTTACTCGGCGGGTACAATGTGTTTTTTGATGCCTTCGAAAAGATTGGGCTAAAAGATGGAATGATCATCAGTGATTGGGGTTGTGGTGGCGGGGATTCATTAAGGGTTATTGCAAAATGGGCTCGCAGACGAAATCTTAAAATTCATTTGGTTGGAGTTGATGCTAATGAATCTGCCATCGAATATGCGAGGAAAAGATCCGGGAATTTTCCGGAGATCTCGTATATTCTTACTGATGTAATGAGTGAAGAGCTCGTTAATAATCAATTTGACATTGTAATTTCGAGTCTGTTTACACATCATTTTACCGATGAAAATTGGATTCGGCTGATTCAAAAAATGGCGGATTGTGCCAGAAAACAGGTCGTGATCAATGATTTGCACCGCCATTGGTTTGCCTACCATTCCATCGGTATATTAACCTCTGTTTTTTCGAAATCTGAAATGGTTAAGCATGATTCAAAGCTTTCTGTACTTCGCAGTTTCAGACTGATAGAGCTGGAGCATCTCTTAAAAAAAGCAGGAATTAAAACATTCTCGATCAAATGGATGTGGGCATTCAGATGGCAGGTATGCATTGAGACATCAACAAACAGGGAGATAGTAAGTATCTGATTTGAAAACTGAATATGAGTGATATACTGATAATTGGAGGCGGACTCGCAGGATTGACCAGTGCAATTCTTCTTCAACAGAATGGATATCAGGTAAACGTATTCGAAAAGAAAAAATATCCATTACACAGAGTTTGTGGAGAATATATTTCAAATGAAGTCCTGCCATTTTTGGAATCATTGAATATCGGGATTTCCAAATCCGGCTACTCAAGGATAAACCATTTGGCAATCACTTCGGTTTCCGGTAAAATTTTACAGGCAGAACTTCCAATGGGTGGATTTGGCTTAAGCCGTTATAAACTAGACCAATTAATGTACGAACAAGCAAAAAGACTTGGTGTGGAATTTGTTTTCGAACGCGTTGATAATATATCTTTTAAGGACGATAAATTCACAATCACAACTCCCGGAAATAGGGTGTATGAGTCGGCTATTGCCATTGCAGCCTATGGTAAAAGATCTAATCTTGACCAAAAACTAAATCGTAGTTTTTTTTACAGACGGAGTCCTTACCTTGGTGTAAAATATCATATAAAGACTGAACATCCCGGGAACCAGATCCGCCTTGATAATTTTCAGGGTGGTTATTGCGGTTTAAATAAGATAGAGGATGATAAATTCTGCTTGTGCTACCTCTCAGAAACCGCAAACCTTAAAAGATATTCAGGCATACCTGAAATGGAGGAAGAGGTTCTGTACAGAAACCCATATTTACGTAGCCTGTTTAAAAACTCAGAATTTTTATTCGATAAGCCTGAAGTAATTAATGAAATTTCCTTTGAAAAGAAAACCCTGATAGAAAATCATTTGCTATTTTGTGGTGATTCGGCCGGAATGATTACTCCGCTATGTGGAAATGGAATGGCAATTGCCATTCATTCGGGAAAAATACTTGCAGATAGTATCCTGCGCTATGCAAAAAAAGGAGCAGCCTTGAACAGAATTGCACTAGAAAATAATTATAAGTTTGAATGGGGAAAACAATTTAGCATCAGACTTAAAAGTGGCCGTTTGATTCAGCAGTTATTTGGTAACACATTTATTTCTGACATGACCTTAAACATACTCAACAAATTTCCAGACATAACACAATTTTTGGTTAAAAAAACACATGGCGAAACGTTAAAATACTAACTTGCACTATGAAATTGTGGGTACTCGTTTTTATCAATGCCCTGGCGGTTGCTTTATCCCTTTCGATAATCAACTTCTACTTTCAGCAAAATCTCGTCGATTTCTTAATTACTTTTTCAGTTTCCCTTATAACCAGCTATCTGGTCTTCTATTATCTGATCGAAAGATTTGTTTACAGTAAGATTAAACTGATTTATAAACTGATTCACAACCTGAAACTGGGCAAGGATTTGAAAGATGCTTTGGGTGAATACGTGAGTGCTGATCCGATTAATGATGTTGAACTCGAAGTTAAGGAGTGGGCAAGAGATAAAAAATCGGAGATTGATCGGTTAAAAGATCAGGAAAAATTCAGAAGGGAATTCTTATCAAATATTTCACATGAGTTAAAAACTCCTCTTTTTGCAATACAGGGCTATATTGAAGCTCTGCAGGAAGGAGATATTGATGATCCTGAAATATCAAGGCAATTTCTTGAAAAAGCTTCCAGAAATGTCGACCGCCTCACATTTTTTATTAAAGATCTTGATGCT
This sequence comes from Daejeonella sp., assembly GCF_030695525.1. Taxonomy (GTDB): domain Bacteria; phylum Bacteroidota; class Bacteroidia; order Sphingobacteriales; family Sphingobacteriaceae; genus Daejeonella. The sequence goes on from NZ_JAUYSS010000037.1 coordinate 51,494, forward strand.
ATTTCAAAACTGGAAAGCGGGGAAATAGCTGTTAATTTTGCCCGCTTTAACTTGACGGAACTAATACATGAAGTAGTTGAATCCCTTGAATTAAAAGCGAAAAAATATAATATCACTCTCCACTTTAAAGACAAGTATCATAGCCCGACCTGGGTATATGCCGACCAGGAGAAGATCAGACAGGTTTTGGTAAACCTGCTCGATAATTCCTTTAAATATGGCAAAAGTGGTGGAAATACCTCCATCAAAACCTTTGAACTTCATGATCAGATTTTGGTCGAAATCACTGATGATGGTATCGGAATTGAAGAAAAATATCTTCCCAGACTTTTTGAACGATTCTACCGTACCGATAAAAGCCGTTCCAGACAAATTGGAGGCTCAGGTTTAGGGCTAGCCATTGTGAAACATATTATTGAAGCCCACCAGCAAACCATAACCGTAAGAAGTACGGAAAATATAGGTTCAACATTTGGATTCACACTCCAGCGGGATAAATAAATCGGATTGTTTTGTTAACATTAACTTAACATTGGGTTTGTAAATTTGCAGCATCTTAAAATCCAATACGATGTCACTGAACAGTATTTTCCAGTACTTCATTCCTAAAGACAAGAAATTTTTTCCTCTTTTCGAAAAGGATAGTGCAAACTTAATCCAATTAGGTGAAAAGCTTGTTGAGGCAGTTAACACTGAAGATCTTACCCTTCGCAAGAAATTATTCAAAGACATTGAAGATCTTGAGCATACGGGAGATGAGATCACTCATCAGATACATCTGGAACTAAGTAAGAATTTCATTACTCCCTTCGACCGGGAAGATATTCACAGACTGGCAAGTGCGATTGATGATATTGCCGATTATATTCATGGCTCTGCAAGCCGTATGGATTTGTATAATGTCATTGTAATAACCCCCCCGATTAAAGAACTTGCAAATTTGATCTTACAAGCATGCCAGGATCTTCATAAGGCCATTCACGAATTAAGGGATTTGAAAAATATCCGTTTAATTGCAGATTGCTGTGTGCGTATAAACAGCATTGAAAATCAAGCTGATTATATTTTTGACAAAGCAGTCGGTGAACTTTTCGATAATGAGAAAGATGCGGTAAACCTGATCAAATACAAGGAAGTACTTTCAGCGCTCGAGACCGCTACTGATATGTGTGAGGATGCAGCGAACGTGCTGGAATCTATCCTGGTGAAAAACGCTTAATTACATCATTAAAGATATTACACCAGTTATATGGGTTTTACACTGTTAAT
>NZ_JAUYSS010000050.1 GCF_030695525.1 Daejeonella sp.
AAGAAAGGGTACGAATCATTGCTCGAACACTACCAAAAAGTAGCTCCACATCTTAACGAACCGCTGTATACGAGAACCGTACGTACAGTGGTGTGAGAGGCGAACCGTGGGCTTTATGGCTCACGGCCGTCTACTCGATTATGGGCTGCTTTTCTATTCTTCGTCATTTATTTCTTGCTTAAAGGTCAGCGTTCTATTTGTCAAGTCAAAGTAATGATGAAAGTCAATTGTCCAGTCAGTTTCAGGTTTACTAATTACTCCAAAAAGTTCTATTTTGTCGTTGTCTAACTTGTTAAACCAATAATTATGGAAAATTGCAATGTCTATAAACCCCTTGTCACCATACTTTGAAAACTGCTCTTTTCTGAAAACCGTGTCCAAAAGTGTCTGCGCTTTTTGTTTGATTGTTAGTGCTATTTCTGCGTCTCTATAGTTGTCAATTTGTTTCTTACCTTCAATATCATATTCAAATTTCACATAGCTATCTAAGTCAGTCTTTATGATAGTTACTTGCACCTGTTGGTCGACAATTAATGTGTCATATTTTTCAACACCTTTTTTGTCAGGAAAAAATCTTACTGGTTCCCTATTTATCAACTTATCGGTTGAACTTTCCACAGAATTTAAATCGGATGATTTCCTTTCTGTCTGTGAGTTACAGGCAAAAAGAAATAAAGTCAACGTTGGGATCAATAAACTATTTTTCACAGGTGTCGTTTGTCTTAAGGTTGCTCATAACTTGTATATAAGGATGACAAAACCACCACAAGCCCACCAAATTCGGGTGTATTGTGGCATGTTTATCATCCTTTATTTAAATATGCTATTTAGCTATTCAATATCCAAATCATCAAACGGACTTTTGATGTTCTGTAAGCTTTTGGTGCTTACATGGGTATAGATTTCAGTTGTTTTACTGCTTTTATGACCCAATATTTCTTGTATATACCGAAGATCGGTTCCATTCTCTAATAAATGTGTGGCATAGCTGTGCCTCAGCCAATGAAGACTTACCGGCTTTTTGATTTTGGCTATACTTAATGCTTGTTTAAGTACACTTGCTAAACTCCTTTCACTGTACTGCTCCCCGGGATATTGCCCCTCGAACAACCAAATCTTTGGCCTGTATAGTTTATAATATTCCTGTAATTGGAAAATTATTTTTTCTGATAAGGGAACTACCCGGTCTTTTTTTCCCTTAGCTTGTTTAATAATCAGCAGTTTCCTTTTGGAATCCACATGAGTAATCTTAAGATTTAAAATTTCTGATCTTCTCAGACCACAACTATATAGCAGACAAAGCATAGCTTTATGTTTGATATTTTTGGGAGAATTTAGAATCAGTTTGATTTCTTCCTTACTCAAAACATTGGGTAGAACATGAGCCCTTTTTGGTCGGTGAACCAAATCAGGGTTGAGTCTGACTTGCATTTGAGTTTTAAAAAACAATTTAATTGCATTTACAACCTGATTTTGGTAGGAGGCTGAGAGTCCGTTTTTCAGCAAAAAATTATTATTATACAAAATCACATCTGCATTGCTGATTTCTGCTATTGATTTATCCTGATGGAAAGTGAGAAAGGATATCAATGCATTCAAATAGGTTTCTATTGTATTTTCGCTGTAGCGCTTTGAGCGAAGCCAAAGTTGAAACTCGCCGATTTCTTTCGACTTTGAGGATAAGGGATCTACAGAACCTTCAATTTTGAATTTTTCACGGTATTCCACTGTATCTGGTAAGTGCCATGCGTTCAATGTATTGCTCCATTTTGCACCCGGTAGTTTCCTCATTCGTATTACAAATTCAGATTTATTGGGAAAATAAACTGCGATCCGTTTTTCTCCCCTTAGTTTCGCAAGCTCAGCTTTCCACGGAATTCCCATACTTATGAGTATTTAGTATTTAGTATTGAGATAAAGAGTGCTTCATTTGACATTTAGTAAACCATTGCTAAAAACTTGCAACGGTTAACAGACCATAGGTAACAGGTATCAAGTATCTGAAATTTTCTCCTTCATCTGGCGTTTTTAATCAATTTCTAACCAACTAACCAACCAAACGCCTACTAGCAATCAGAACGTTTAACAACCAAAAAAACATCCCCTTCTAGTTTCAAAAACCCATATTCATAACAGAAATAATAGGTATTACCATTTTGGGTTTGATGCAGGTGGGTATGATAATCGGGGTTGAAACCATTTTTCAACAGTTCGTCTTTTTTAATTCTGATTTTATTTTCAGGGCAAAGTTTCGAGAGAATTGCATGGTTTTTCCGGAGGATGGAGTTTACAGGTTTCATACTTGAATTAATTCCGGCTTTCATCCGGTTATTGAAATTACTGCGGCATTGATCATCACAGAATTTTTTATCGCTGCGCCCTCTTAGCACAGAACCACAGTCTAAACATTCCCGTTCCATAGGCTTAATATTAAATCGCTAAATGAATTTAAGCCCAATTCGGTTAAATCGCTTATAAACGTATGTATCCGTTTATTGTACGGTAAATTCAACCTGTTCTCCTCAACTTTATTCTGTTCCTGCCGGGTGGCGGGTATTTGTAAACATTAATAACTGAGAGATGAACAATCTAAGAAACAGTGTACGCCTGATGGGGTTTTTAGGAAATGATCCGGAAGTAAAAACCATCGGTGAGAAAAAGAAAATGGCCAGGGTATCCATCGCCACAAACGACTCCTATAAAAATGATAAGGGAGAGAAAATTGAAGAAACGCAATGGCATAACCTGGTGCTCTGGGACCGGCTAGCCAACCTGGCGGAGAGCTACCTGCACAAAGGCTCAGAGGTCTGCATTGAAGGTAAACTCAACAGCCGTTCATATACGGATAAGGAAGGAGCGAAACGCTATATTACTGAGGTGATCGTGCATGATGTGCAAATGCTGGGGAAGAAAGGAGGGGCAGTTGACAATTGACAGGCAAGGACAGTTGACAATTGATAGTTGACAATTGAGACCCTATAGCTATCGGGTGGAGAGCAGAAAGATCCCTTGTGGCAATTAAGGATTTCGATCCTGACGGATTCAGTATCCCCTCCATTATTAAAAAATGCAATGTTAACCGATAACTATCGGTTCTGGCGAAGGCCAGAATCTGCTGCGCCCGTCTGCATGCCGGCAGGCGGGGATTGACGGTGAGGTGCCCCTTATGTTGGGTGGGAATTGCAGGGTGAAAAAGCCGGGAGCGGGGGATTGGGGCTCCTGCTTCTGGCTTTTAGCCCTCAACTTTCTGCTTTAATTAAACCCCTTAAAATCCTCCCTCTTATACACCCCCGGGCGGGCATGGTCACCTTCTGTAAAGCTGAAATCTACTTCGCTTATTCCCTCCAGTTCGGTTAGTGAGAATGTAACTTCTGCAAGGTAGGCACGCGCCCCTTCAGTACCTGATTCACGCGTAAGATAATCGGAGTCCTGAATTTTGACAAAAGCTTTATTACCTTCCTGCTTTACCCATTCCAGCTTAATTTGAGGGTATTTGAAATTTAAAGCGTCCACAATGTCAAGGTTGCTCAAATTAGTCATGTTAGCAGCGGGATTTCGCTTAATCTCCATCATATGCGTACTGTCGTTCAGGGTTGCTTCCCATGGAACAACAAGTGTCTTACTCTTGTCGGCAAGTGCGGCTGAATCTGCAGCCATTTCTTCCAGGGATTTTTTTGAGGAATCGCTCTGGCAGGATGCAGTTAAAAGCAAGGCGAATAATGCAATATAAAGTTCTGTTTTCATAATCATACAGGTTAAGGTGTGCTTTGTGCTACCGGAAGGATCTTTCCGTTAAAAAATTTATGTCCTGTTAAGGCGAAATCAGCAATGAATTTACCCATTTCGAAGGCCATCACCGGCGACTGAAAATCGGGGAAGGCTTTTTCAAGCATTTCGGTCTGTGCCGAACCCAGTGCAAGACAATTGACTGCAATTCCCAATCCTGAAAGTTCTGCAGCCAGACATTCGGTCAGGCTGTGTAAAGCTGCTTTGCTGGATGAATAGGCTGATAAACCGGAGAATTTCTGGCTGCCTTGAAATCCGCCCATGCTTCCGATATTGACGATATGACTTTTTGAGGGCATCAGCGGCACAATCTTTTGTATCATTTTAACATGGCCTAAGAGGTTATTCTGCAACATTTCCGCGAAATCAAGCTGGGATAACTGCATAAAAGGCTTGTTGACCAATGATCCGGCATTATTAATCAGGATGTCCACAAGTCCCATTTTCTCTTTAATAAAAGGGATTAGTCCATTTTCATAATCGTCGTGAACGATATCAAATTTAGCCGTATAGAGCATACAACCGGGGTTCAGGGCGAAAGCGATCTCCTGTAATTTGTATAATTTATCTTCCGATCTTGCCAGTGCGATGATCTTATGATTCCCACTTCCGATCAGTTCCAGAACGGCTTCGAATCCTACACCACTACTGGCACCGCTGATTACAATATTCATACATTCAATTTCTTAAAGCCCCCGATCCCTTCTGAGCTTTACTGATCAGATAAAACCCATTTTGGATCAGGTTGTTCAGTTCAGGTTCACTGGATGATTTCATTTCCAGGTAAATCCGGATGTCCTTCGCTGTGTCCGTAAATATGTTTTCCAGCTCTAATATCTCTAAAATTTCGATAGCACAGAGCCAGTCATCCCTAAAATTTTGCTTTAATTCGTTCCAAATATCTGTCAAAAGTTCAAATTTACTTTGTGTTTCACGGCATAAACGTACTTGTTTGAATAAGTCATGATAGCGTTTTTGATGTGCAGTATATTCCGGATGAAAAGTTGCAGATTTTGCTTTTGGGGCAACTTCTTCAAATGCATCCTTATCAGCTGCACCGCTATACACTGATACAATTTTTTCTCCAACAGCCATATCATAAACTCCCCAGGATGGTTCGAAATAAACATTTCCCTGTTCATCTTTCAGCGTGCAATCGCTGAAACTGATCAGTATCAGTTTAGAATTACGCTTCAATATTGACCCGACAATTCCATTCAGACTTAATCCGCCACTGAAGTTTAATTCTGCAGTTTGTCCACCTATGATTCCCAATTTTTCAAGCTCATTATCATTTGCATCCTCAAGAGCCTTGCCAAAGTTTTTTAAACGGCCCACCGGAGATGAAAAACCATCAGCATGTATTTGTTTTCCATGCCCTTCGAGCTGCTTGTTTTCATAAGATAAAGCACTTGCTCCGCTTGTTTTTAAAAATAATAATTCATCATGTTTATCCATCCGCAGATCAGTAAAAATTCCACTTATCTGCAATCCTGAGCTGTAAACTGCTGTACAGGTATTTCTGCACTCAATCGCTTTCAAAATACTTTCGGTTCCACCTCTTCTAAAAGCCATGGAATCTGCGAAATTCTCCAGAACCTGTGTCAGGTTTTGAAAATTGGGTGTAACAAATAACTGAGGCTGTGGTTTAGTGATATCAAATGGGAAATTGACTGCATCAGCGGTATACCAGTATTTTTTTACAGAATGATCCATACAGCTTTTACTTTCTCCGATGGAAGAAAGCAACCCTGCACCATAGATTTTAGGATTTTCGAGTGTTCCTATAAGTCCGTATTCTACAGTCCACCAATGCAGGCGACTCAATAATGCCATTTCTGAAGGATCTCCGAGATTCTTCTGGCAAAATAAAACCTGTTTTTCGGCATTTTTTAGCTTCAGGGGATCAGGATCGGGCATTTCTTTTAGAATGGATAACTCACGTATCGCTTCATAAAGTTCAAAATCCCTGGATGAATACATGGCTTTTGCTCCGATAGAACCAAAATAGCTCAGGTACTGATGATAATCCGGATCGGCAATGATCGGCGCATGGCCAGCCGATTCATGAATGATGTCTGGGGCAGGAGTGTATTCAATGTGATGCAACTGCCTGATATCAGCGGCAATGACCAAAACCTTGCAGGATTGGTATTCCATGAAGGCAGCGGGTGGAATAAACCCATCGACCGTTACAGCACCCCAGCCAATTTTTTGGAGGGCATCATTCATTTCCTGGAGGTCTGGAATTTTTTCGATGCTCAATCCGGCAGCTTCAAGTCCGGGGATATAGGGATAATAAGCAATATCCTTCAGGAAATGATAATTTTGTCGCATCACGAAGCGCCACACCGCCTGATCAACAGGTGTGTAATGTGCATACTCTTGCTCTACAATAAATTGCTTCAGATGTTCAGGTAATTTTTTTACCTGAGGATTGTTGAAATCATTAAAGTTACTCATCATTGGTTAGGGGAGCAGATGCCTTAAAGTTATTGATTTTTTTTAAGCCTTGTTCCCATTGGGCTCCGATTTTTGTCAGAATCAAAAGGGTATTTTCTTATTTTTGCATCGAAAATGGGAACAAAAAAACAAATTCTGGTCACTGGTGCTGCGGGTTTTATTGGGAGTAATCTGATTAACAGATTGTTGCAAAGCGGCAAGTATCAGGTTATTGGATTCGATAACTTCGATGATTTTTACGGCAGGGAACAGAAGGAAAAGAATTTGGAACCATTTTTTTCTCATCCTGATTTTCAATTTGCTGAAGGGGATATCCGTAATATGGATGATCTCCTTGCATTAGGTGATATGGATGTGATTGTTCACCTTGCTGCCAAAGCCGGCGTAAGACCAAGTATTCAGAATCCGGTTTTATATCAGGATGTGAATGTTGCCGGAACACAAAACCTTCTGGAGTTTGCCAGACAAAAGCATATCAGGCATTTTGTATTCGCTTCTTCAAGCAGTGTATACGGGATCAATGAAAATATCCCATGGAATGAAGAGGAAAAACTGAAACCCATCAGTCCCTATGCTTCAACTAAACTATCCTGTGAAATGCTGGGGCATGTTTACAGTCATTTATACGGCATTCGTTTTCTGGCACTACGTTTTTTTACAGTTTATGGTCCCGCACAGCGCCCTGATCTGGCTATTCATAAGTTCTTTAATTCTATTTCAAAAGGGCAGGCAATTCCTGTTTTTGGGGACGGATCGACCAGTCGTGACTATACCTTTGTAGAAGATACCATACAGGGTATTGAGGCGGCTATTAATTATGATCAGTCTGATTTTGAGATTATTAATCTTGGGAATCATCAAACGGTTACTTTATCTGAACTGATTGCTGCAATTGAAAAGATTTGCGGAAAAAAGGCTATTATCGACAGTCAGCCTGAACAGCCGGGAGATGTACCCCAAACTTATGCAGATATCACTAAGGCTCAGCGCTTATTGAATTACCACCCTGAGACCGGACTTGAAACGGGTTTAATTAGGTTCTATGACTGGTATTTAGCGAATCAGAAATAGGAGGGTTGAAGCTTTGAGATAATATGCAACAAATATTCATTAACCACCATCTCATATCTCATATCTCATATCTCACATCTCCTATCTCACATCTCACATCTCACTTCTCAATCTCAATATCCTGTTTCAGGTCAATTTTATTCACTCCGATTTTCTGAGGATGGAAAACAAAATAGATCCCGCTAAATGACAGCAAGGCAGAAATACAATAGAAGAGAAGGCTGATGATCACTGCCAGATGCTGATCCATCTGGAAAAATTGTGCACCGTAAACGAAAACCAATTCCCTGGCACCAAGGCCACCTACAGTAAATGGGAAAATGGCTACCAATGATGAAATCAGGAACATAAACAGGTAAGGTGAAAACTTTCCTTCAAAATTTAAGGCATACAAAAGCAGAATCACTGAAATAACCTGCATGGATTGTACCATCAGGGCTTTGATATGTGATAGCACAAACTGTTTACTGTAGTCACTGAAAAATCTTCTCATGACCACAAAATAGGCCGGTGTACCTATTCCCACTACCAGAATCGGAACCCAGTTAGGAATACCCAGGTAGGGGATAAAGATGACCAATGCAGAAATGATTAGTCCCAGAGCCCATAAACCACTTAGGCGATCGAAAAATATCGCCTGAAACAATCGCCGGCCTTTGATCTCGAATTTCTTCCTTAAGAGAAAAATTTTATATCCATCTCCGCCAATTCCACCCGGAAGAAAAAGATTGTAGAACATTCCGAGCAAATAAATCTTGAAATTGTATGTTTCTGATATTTTCAATCCGATACCCTTGAAAAAAGTATTCAGACGCGAAGAAGAGATCAGTTGGGAGATAACAAATGCGATAAATGCTAAAAACAAAAATATAGGGTTGGACGTATCAAAAGCATCTTTCAGGTCGTTGAATTCGACTTTTCTTGACACCAGATATAAGGAAAGACCTGTTATAGATATTTTTAACAGGGTCTTAAGAATGTTCCAGATCTTCTTTTTTTCCATTAAATATTCGTCTAACCTGGTATGTTTTTCTGTTTGTGCCTTCAAAATAGGTACGCACATTAATCTCTGCTAAAATTCCGAAGGTAATCAGTTGTATCCCACCCAATAAAAAAATAAGGCCTAATATCAATATGGGTTTACCCCAGATATCCTGACCCATTAGTTTCAGAATAAGGAGATAGGTATTGATGAGGATTCCGAGTCCAAGTGAAATGAAACCCAAACTTCCAAACAGGTGCATGGGCTTTTGTATGTATTTCCTGAAAAAAACCATCGTGATGAGGTCGGCCATAACTTTAAATGTGCGGTTAAGACCATATTTGGATGTTCCATGAATCCGTGCATGATGCTTCACATCAACCTGGGTAATACTGGCACCCTGTAATTTAGCGAGTACAGGGATAAAACGGTGCAATTCTCCATAAATACCCAGGTCTTCGGCGATCTCACGTTTAAAAACCTTTAAAGTACAGCCATAATCCTTGATATAAACACCGGTCATCCTGCGGATTATTGCATTGGCAATCTTTGAGGGGATTTTGCGAAGGAAAACTCCATCCTGACGGTTTGCCCTGTTTCCGGCAACCACATCCCAGTCTTCATCCTTCATTTTTTGAAGCATGAAAGGGATGTCGGAAGGGTCATTCTGCAGGTCGCCATCGATCAATGCAATATAGGTGCCTTCTGCATGATCAATTCCTGCAGTCATAGCCGTACTCTGCCCGTAGTTTTTTCTTAATTCGACCAGTTTAGTCCTTTCATCTGCATGCTCACGAATCTGTTTCTGGGTACCGTCATTTGAACCATCATCAACAAATATTACTTCGTAATCAATTCCTGTTAAGGCATTTTGTAAAGCACCGTTCAGCGGTACGATATTATCCCGTTCGTTTAAAACGGTGATAACTACAGATAGTTCTCTCATTTTACCTGGTAGAGTTTGAGGTTCCGGTATGATTTTACCAATGTTGCATTGGGATTAACCACATCTCTGTCAAAGGTAAAATAATAACCTGGCTTACTAAGCTCTTCCGTAAATTTCACCTGTTGCATCCGGCTGCGCTGAATATAGAATATCAGGCGGTCGTGATGTGGAATATCAAGCTCCGAAGGGTGATACTGATAAAAATAAAATGCTTCAGTTTTAGAAATATTGCCCATTTCAATTGCTGCATCACGATACTGACGGTCTTCGAGGTGTTCAAACCTATGCGGAATTACGAACCAACTGAATGCAAATCTAAGCACTATCAGTATACTGATAAAAGCAAAAATTTTTCCGGTTTTCAGTCGATAAATAGTGTAAGAGATCAATCCTCCGGCAATACTTAGCAGGATGACCTTTGGAAGGAGATAAGGTACATAATGCTGTAAATCGAAAAATAATGCCCCCGGAATACATAAACTAACGGCTACTGCGAGGATCAGGATTAATTTATTAAAAAAGCTATTCATGCGCGGCAATTTTTCGCGGTATGTGAAATAGGCATGACTCCAGATAATAAACAGAAGCGGATATAACATCAATAGATATCTCGGCCTGGTTTGGGGCGATAACCAGTAAACCCAGATATTTGCGAGGAAAATCAGGGAGATGAATGTTAAAAATGGATTATTCTTAATTCCTGTTAAAAATTCCTTGTGAAAACAAAATAACAGCAGTAGGCTGGCAGGAAACAGGTGCCCGGCATGTTCAAAAGGAAAGCTGATGAAATGTATCAAGCTCTGCGTCAGACCAAATTCAGAAGCTGTCCTTTTGCTGCTTTGATCCCATATTGTACTTAAATAGCCCTCCAGGTTGGGGTTGTACTGGTAATAGTTCCGGAAATAGGCAGCAATAATTAAAACACAAATCAGTCCGCTAAGAATATGCTGCCAGCTGAATAGTTTTTTGAAGTTTTTGGTATAGGCAAGTACAGCAATTAGCGTCAAACCTTGAAAAACAATCGACGGCAGTCCTTTGCAGAGGAATGTGATTGCAGTGATCAGATAGGAAATAAAGAAAAGCAAAAACCAATTCTGCTTTTGAAGGAAATAAAAGATCAGCATGAACGAACTGAAGGTTAGCCAGGAATAGAAGATATCAATATGGCCAAGCATGGAATCGTATATCAGCATCCTTCCGTTAACAAGAAACAGAATTCCGCTGATTGCTGCTATTCTTTTGTCTTTAAGAAAGAAGGATACAGAAAAGTAGATCGTAATTGCAAACAAGAACATCGGAATGATCGAAGGAAGCCGTGTGGTGAATTCTGAATAATTACCACTGAGTTGGTAAATTCCGGCAAGTATCCAGTTATAAAAAGGAGGTTTATTGTAATAATACTCTGCCCCAATGGTTGGCACAGCATAATTTTTGCTTAAAATCATTTCGAGGGCAACATTAGCCCGTGTAGGTTCATCAGCAAATAAAGCTAAAAGCCCTAGATTGATAAAAAATGCAGGTATAGAAAGGATGATCAGGAAGAAGAATGACGTTCCGGGATGATTGAGCAGGAAATTTTCCAGTTTTTGCATCATGTCCGGCAAAGATATAAAAGCAAAAGGGAGATTTGATTGCTCATATCTCCCTTTTTAAATGCTTAGGTCTTAAATACTTGCCTGAACTGTATTTACTGTTGAAATAAAGTTCGAGACAGCGATATTCTGATCTAAGAAATTGGAATTGTATTTTTCCTCAGGACCATTGATAAACAAGCAGGTCTGTCCTTTGATCACATTGATAATTGTTTTAGTCAAATCAGTTGGTAGAGCAGGGCAACCGTGGCTTCTACCTAAACGTCCATGAGTTTTTACAAATGATTCACTGACGTAATCAGCTCCATGAACCACAACTGCACGCTCCATTGCATTGGTATTGAATCCTTTATCCATTCCTTCCAGTCTCATGGAAAGACCGTGTTTTCCCTGGTAAGTATCACTGGTAACGTAAAATCCAAGGCTGCTTTGATGTGAGTTAGGCTGATTGGAGAAATTGGTTGCCATATCCATTCCACTGCCTTGTCCATGAGCCACAAGCGTATGGAATAAAAGTTTATTATTTGCCAGATCTACTATCCATAATCTTTTCTGACTACTTTTTTTACTGAAGTCAATTATGGTCAGGACTGCTTTTTGTGCAGATAGCAATTGTGTTTTCTTGAGGTTATAATAACCAACCAGAGCTTTTTTAAATACTTGCTGATCTAATCCGCTCTCCGCTAATCCGGCTTGTTCATAGACTGAATTTACATGCTGAACGAATAATTCGGCACTTGAGCTTGTGTTAACAGTAGTAGTTTTAGACTTTTCACCTCCTTCATCGCTTACTGAATCAAAAAATTTCAAATGAGAATTACTGGCTGATACCCAGCTTATTGCTGGAATTGTGGTGATTAATAACAGAGCGAAAATGGCCCGGAATGAATGTTTCTTCATAAATTTCTCTGGTTAAACCCTTTTTAAACGTATTTCTTAAAGATTTATTGTTTAAAATACTATTGAGTAAATTAATGTAATAGGTTTTTCATTTTGATGTTACAAAGATACGCTTATTAAATTCATAATTGTCACGTTAATGTATAAAGCTTTTTGCTGAAAATGAGGGGTTTAGGTTCAGACAATAAATGGGCCTCCCCCCGACCCCCTCCGAAAGAGGGGGAGGCAAAGCGTCTAGAAATTTGAGTTCATTGGGAATAGATTTTTTTTGATAATATAAATTAGCTCCCTGAAAAAATCATCAGAATCATCTTAATCAAACTAATCATAGTTCAGACAATTGTCACGTCTTGAAAAATCAAACAACCCATTAATCCTAAAATCCTAATCCTGACAATTTGTAGCCTCCCCCCAGCCCCCTCCAAAGGAGAGGGAGACACGGTGCCGAAATATTCGATTAAATTGGAAAATGTTTTTTAGATGATTTGAATTATCAGGATGAAATCCTATTAACCCTAATAATCCTACGAATCCTAATCCCGACAATTACCCTATTTCAACAGATTTTTCCAGCTTACCATATCAGAAAGAATCTTCTCCAGTTGATCTGAATTCACGCGTTCCTGTTCCATACTGTCGCGGTGCCTGATAGTAACTGTATTGTCCTCGAGCGTTTGATGATCTACAGTGATACAAACAGGAGTGCCTATCGCATCCTGTCTGCGGTATCTTTTTCCGATGGAATCTTTTTCATCATACTGTAAATTGAAATCCAGTTTAAGCAGATCCATGATTTCACGAGCTTTTTCTGGTAAACCATCCTTTTTAGTTAAAGGGAATATTGCTGCTTTCACCGGAGCAAGGCATGGGTGTAAATGTAAAACCGTACGTGAATCCTGTTTTTCATCATTGCTCAGATTCTGTTCTTCATAGGCATTACAGAGTGTTAACAGGAATAAACGGTCTAAACCAATGGAGGTTTCAATAACATACGGCACATAGTTCTTATTCTCAACAGTATCAAAATATTGGAGTTTCTTGCCTGAGAATTTCTCGTGCTGGCTCAGATCGAAATCTGTACGGCTATGAATTCCTTCCACCTCTTTAAATCCAAACGGAAATTCAAATTCGATATCTACTGCAGCATTGGCATAATGAGCCAGTTTGGTATGATCGTGATAGCGATATTTTTCAGATGGAGTACCCAGAGCGAGATGCCATTTTAAACGGGCATCTTTCCAGTGATTATACCATTCCATTTCTGTTCCAGGTTTCACAAAGAACTGCATTTCCATTTGCTCAAACTCACGCATACGCATTATGAACTGTCTGGCAATGACCTCATTACGAAATGCTTTTCCGATCTGGGCGATTCCAAAAGGAATGCGCATTCTGCCCGATTTCTGAACATTAAGAAAGTTAACAAAAATTCCCTGGGCAGTTTCCGGACGCAGGTACACTTCATCAGATCCTTCGGCCATGGCACCCATCTGGGTAGAGAACATAAGATTAAATTGTCTCACCTCTGTCCAGTTGCGGGTTCCTGAAACCGGACAAACGATTTCGTGTTCCTCAATGAGTTCCTTTAATCGTGGCAGGTCATCCGCAGATAAAGCTTCTTCCATATCAGACTGTAACTTGTCTGCTTTTTCAACTTTGCCATCCTTAATATATCTGACGATCTTATCCTCCAATAAATTGTCGGCACGATAACGTTTTTTAGAATCTTTATTATCGATCATCGGGTCGGCAAAGCCATCCACGTGCCCGCTTGCTTTCCATACTTTAGGATGCATGAATATGGCGGAGTCAATCCCTACAATGTTCTCGTTTAGCTGCACCATGCTCTTCCACCAGTATGTTTTCAGGTTATTCTTCAGCTCAGATCCCAGCTGTCCGTAATCATACACTGCACTTAAGCCATCATATATTTCGCTTGATTGAAATACAAAACCATATTCCTTGGTATGCGATACCACATTTTTAAAAAGTTCGTCTGTGTTTTTGCTCATAACGATGCAAAGATAGTATTGGAGACTATATTTTGAGTCATATTTGTATTTTTAGGTTCAGTAGTGTCCGGGGAAATTTTTTATTAAGGTTTAGCCCGGCAGCAGAATTGAAACTCTTGCCATATTTAGGAAAGAGGGTGTTTTATTAATGATTGTTTATTTTAATCTCGGGTATAGAAGTATCGCTCAATAGGGCCCGCCTTTAGGCGGGTTGTAACCGGCGTGATTCAATTTGGGCTTCAGCCCCACATATAGCAGGTTAGAAAATAACGTAAACCGGTGCTTCAGCGCCGACAACATTTAATCGGGCTGAAGCCC
>NZ_JAUYSS010000049.1 GCF_030695525.1 Daejeonella sp.
ACATTCACTGTCTAACTTGTTTTACGCTCGTAATTAGCCAAACTTTAGGCCCCGCTTTTAAGCGGGGTATACAAGGGGGATAATCCGGGCTTCAGCCCAAAATAATCCGTTTATACCGGAACACCCCCATCTGGCTTCAGCCCGATTAAATGTTGTCGGCGCTGAAGCACCGGTTTACGTTATTTTCTAACCTGCAATATGTAGGGCTGAAGCCCGAATTGAATCACGCCGATTACAACCCGCCTAAAGGCGGGCCCTATTGAGTGATAATTCTAAACCTGAGATTAAAATAAACAATCATTAATAAAATACCCTCTTTCCTAAATATGGCAAGAGTTTCAATTCTACTGCCCTGCTAAACCTTAATAAAAAATTTCCCCGGACACTACTGATTTGCTAATTATCTAATTTCCTAATTCATAACAACTCTCAACCCGAAAGCAATCGGGTGTCAACTATTTATTAACTCTCATTTTAAACACCATTTCCGTATTCCCCTTAATAACATCCTCCTCAGTAAACCTGCAATACAAAATATCCTTAGCGCTGGTCCGTTCACGATCGAATACCACATGGATCCTTCCATCAGGTGTTTGATCTGCATCAGGATAGGAAACATTATCTCTGGCATCAAGCAAAAGTTTATGTGGCCAGGTTTTACCACCATCAGTAGAAATGAATGCTGTCATATTATTCCGGGTAGTGCTGCTGTTTGAAATCAGCAATAAATTTCCGGAGGCAAGTTTGCCGAGATAAAAACGACTTGAAGTTGTTGGTCCGGAAGCAGTAAATGGCTCAACCGGGTTCCAGTTTAATCCATAATCAGAACTTGTTGTAAAATAAATCCCTTTGGTAGTTCTTACCATAGCCATAAGATTACCTTTATCCGAAATTTCAACAATTTGTGGTTCATCATGGATACGGAGATCCTCTTCAATATTGATTCTTGAATAATTGCTCAATGATGCCAGATCACTTGATTTGGAATAATCCAAACCACGGATAAATGCACCATTTTCAGGAAAAACCTTTCCTATACTATCGCCGGGCAAAGGTTTGTCAACATACACAGGAAACAGGGCAAGGTCTTGGGAAGCAAGATAAAGCGGCTTGTTGCTCATAACCCCATCACTGATCCTTTTTGGCTGGCTGTGGGTAATTTTTGAACCATCCCAGGCAATCTCAAGGGCATTTACACCACCGAATCCATCCCATAAAAGGCTATCCTTTACACTGCCATAAAATAAATGAACCTGTCCATTTTTATCCCTCCAGAAAGCAGGATCAAAAAACCGAAACTCCGGCGAATTTGGATAAATAGCCAGTTGGTCATTCATCCAGGTCACTCCTTCATCCTGACTTACAGATAAGGTCACAAAATTTCCCGGGCCCGGAGCAGCTCCACCTGAATACCAGGCTACAAAAATCTGCTTTCCATCAGCAGAAGTGCCTATAGCAGGAACCTGCTCAAAATTTCGCTCATTTAACCTTGGGTCTGTATCAGTGATAAACAAGGTTGCTGAATCAGAGGTAAGGGCAGCTGAATCATTAGTAGTTTTACTTGAATTACAGCCCTGAAATAGTGTTCCAAGACTTGCTGCCATCAGTAAAGATGAAAATAGTATTGTTTTTGTTCTCAATTTATTTGGAATTAGCGTGTAAATTATCTTTTATCTTTTTTACAATTTTCTTGAAACAGGTATGATTCCATCCGGGCTAAATATAATTAATATTGATAATTACCAATTATGTATTGCTCCATCCGGGCTTTTCAAAACCGGATGAGGGAATTTAGTCTTTTCGATTATTTCCATTACAAAATCTGCTTTCTTTGGATCGAATTTCACCCCAAGCCCCGGTGCAGGATTTAAATATAATTTGCCATTTGAAAAATTAAGGTAATCCTCATTAAAATAGGCCGGTTTTTCAGGTTCCCCACCTGCTAATTCCATCATCGCCCTGGCAGGACTGCTTGATCCTAAAACATGAACCAAAGCTGCGGTAGATAAAGGCCCTGTAAAATGAGGGATCATTCCCACATAATGCGTTTCACATAGAGATGCTATCTTTTTAAACTCAACAATACCCCCGGTATTTGGCAGAGTAACCCTTGAATAATTAATTAATTGCTGCTCGATCATTTCATTGATATCCCAACGATCCCCAAACTGCTCGCCAACTGCCAATGGAACCTTGGTTAGTTGCCTGAAGTTCCGGTATGCTCCGGCATTCTCAGATCTGATCGCATCTTCAACAAAATATGGACTTAGTTCTTCCAATGCATCACAAATCTTAATTGCTTCAGGAGTATCAAATCGGGTATGCAGGTCAATTGCCCAATTCCCCTGACCACCTACTGCCTGATCTATTCTTTTACAAAAATCGATAGTTTTGGCAGCATTCTGAAAGAAGTCAAAAGGCTGATCTCCATTTCCACCGGTTGGACCTATTCTGTAAGATCTTAAACCAGCTTTCAGACAATCTGTTGCACGTTCTTCCTCTGTTTTGGCTTTTGAGGCCCTGAATCCGGTAGCATAACATTCCACATAATCACGTGTTGCACCTCCCAGTAATTCATACACCGGAACATTCAATGCTTTTCCTTTGATGTCCCATAAAGCCATTTCAAGTGCGCCGACTGCATGCAGTTTTTCCCTCCCCGGAGGGTAAAACATACCACGGTACAGGTTTTGCCAGATATGCTCAATCCGGAAAGGATCTTCGCCAATCATCATCTGTGCACATTGTTCAATCATATCCTTTGAACCGCCTTCACCGATCCCAATTATTCCGCTGTCTGTCTCAATTTCTACAATTCCCCGGGCCTGATTAAATAATGGCTTATTATATCCAGGGGCACTGTAGTATCTGATTTTTTTTATTTTCATTCCTGATGATGCCAGCACATCCATAACAGGAAATCCCAGCATCATCGTTGCTGAACCAATCATAGCAGATTTAAGAAATAGTCTTCTTTCCATAAAACTTAATTAATACGTTCTACATCAACAAACTGAACCCCAGTTGTAATGGGATCAAATTTGAGAAATGCTTCAAATCTACCCGGGCCTGCCGGCAATTCAATATTATCGAAAATTACTGAGGTATTTCCTTCTAAAACTGGCACATTCTTTTCAACACCTTTATATTTTATGTAAGCCATACCAGATTTTGGGGCTTTCTGAAAACGAAGCATTATTCGATATTGCGAAGCAGTACTATAAACCTCCCAGTAACCAAATTTATTCAGTTGATTGCCAAATGCTCCCGGGCCTCCCCAATCGAATCGGGATAATTGTACATTTTTCTGAAAAGATGTTCCTAAATAAATACGTTGCGGCCAATCTTGACCCCTGTCTTTAATGGCCTTATCAAACCAGTTTTCATATTTTATGAGCAGGCTTTTAACTATATCAGGATGTTGTTTGGCAATATTATTAATCTCACTTGAATCTTTTTCTAGGTCATATAATTCCAGATTAGCAATCAATTTCTTTGAGTCAGCATCTGTAGGACGCCTAATAGTACCATATGGATCATCTGTAGGTGAGATTAGTTTATATCGTTGTCCACGAACAGTAAAATGAAAGTATTTGAATGGTTCAGATCCAGCATGGCCCTGTATAAAAATTTCACGTTCAGGGAGATTTTTTACTTCCCCGTTTAATAATGGCATCAGCGATATTCCATCAAGTTTCAGGTTGTTTGGAACAGGCACATTACAAGCTTCCAGTAGTGTTGGCATCACATCAATATGAGCGGCCAGATTGGTGTATTTTACTCCCTGAGCTATCTTTTCCGACCATTTAATAAAGAATGGGGATCGGATACCATTCTCATACACGCTGGTTTTAGTCCCCCGAAGATTCATACTATAACGGTCGGGATAGAGGTCATTCTTAGTTCTTTTTGTCCTCGGTCCATTGTCTGACATGAAAATAACGATCGTATTATCTTCAATTCCAAGCTCTTTTAGTTTAGCCAGTAAGCGGCCGATGTTAGCATCGACATTGGCAATCATACCATAAGTACGTGCATTCAATTCATGAAGGCCCATTTTGCGAAATGGATCGGCCCATTTATCACTAACGGTTAGTGGAAAATGAGGGAGATTGGTAGCATAGAAAGCAAAGAAAGGTTTGTCCTTGTTCTTATCTATAAAACTGAGGGTCGCATCGGCAAAAATATCATCGCAATAGCCATCAAATACCTTCCTGACATTATTGTGCTCCAGAATTGGGTTAAAATAGGAGTTTCCGGGAGGATCAGATGCCTGCCCTATTCCTCCTCCTTTGTGAATCAGGGTTTCCTGAAACCCCTTATCAGATGGTCTCATAGGATAGCTATCCCCCAGATGCCATTTTCCAAAAATTCCGGTACTATATCCTGCCTCAGATAACAGTTTGGCTATGGTAATTTCAGATGCCTTCATCAGGTGAGATGTCTCGGTTACGCCCACTACTCCGGTTCTATAATTATCTCGTCCGGTGAGCATGCTGGCACGGGTTGGAGAACAATTGAAATTGACAATGAATTGTTTGAATTCAGCGCCTTGTTTAGCAATGGCATCCATGTTCGGGGTTTTGAGAACATCATTATTGTGGATACCAAGGTCCCCAACACCCTGATCATCGGTCATAATCAATAAAATATTGGGTCTTTTCTGTGCATAATTATTCTGAACTGCAAAGCTTAAGGTCAGAACTATAAAAAGGAAGTTGAGCTTTAGAAAAGACATAAAATAATTATTGTATATGTTGTTTTGAAGAAATCGCATTCAGATCATAAACAACCCTCCCCCCTTTTATGGTCAGCTGGCACTCGAATCTACGCTTTCCTTCCTGCCTGTTACCAACAATATCCTTAAAGCCAAAATCTCCCTCACGCATACTGATTACAGTAATGTCGGCAATAGCACCCTGAGATAAGTTTCCCAAATCAGGCCTCTTTATTGTAAGAGCCGGAGTCCAGGTTGCTGCCTTAATAATTGAAGGAATATCCATTCCCATCGTTAAAAAAACAGAAAATACATTCATTTGATCTTTCATAGCTCCATTGATACTGGAGGCATGCAGGTCCGTGCCAAGAGTATTGGGGAAAAACCCTTGTTTCATTGCCGGAATAGCTGTTCTGTAGTCAAAACTACCGCTGCCAAAGCCAATATCAAAAATCAATCCGTTCTTCTGAGCTTTACGCACAAACGGTTTGATTAATTTCGTCTCTGTATCAATAATGGGCTCTCTTACTCCGGGAACATAACAAAAAGAGTGAGTATAGATATCACCGGGACGGAGATAATTGAAAAAGAGTTCTTCCAGGGACTGATTACCACTGCCGAAATCTACCATAACTGGCATGTTGGCAATTCTTCCTGCCTTTGTCAGCCTCTCTACCGGAGTCCAGTCGGCTTTACCAAAATGGGCAAGCTTAAAACCAACCACATGTTCCTTGTTTTCAAGGGCAGCGGCGGCTGTCTTTTCAGGATCCATATCATCAATGTTCTGTTCATATTCGCCTCCACGCATTCCTTCACCAACAATATTAAGCATTGAAAGTACCCGGGTATTTGAAAGGTCGATTATATTCCGTTTAAAAGTCTGAAAGGATTTCCATCCTGCACCACCGGCATCAACTACCGTAGTAACCCCGGTTCTGAATGTATAACTGTCTGGAATGACTGCAATTGAACCATTACTTAGATAATCACTTTTTGAATGACCATAAAAAACATGCGTATGGATATCAATAATACCCGGACTAACATACATTCCCTTTGCATTTACAACCTGAAGGGCTAAGGCGGTATCAATATTTTTTGCTATAAGTGCAATTCTGGTTTCTGCAGCAGGCTGACCATTGATTGAAGGAGAAGTAATTTCTATTGCAATATCCATCACTTCGTTGATATTATTTTTAGGATCAATGACATGACCACCCTTTATCACAATCCCATAAATTCTTTTTTTAGGTGCTAAACTTTGAGAAAAAACCTCAAATCCGGAAACAGCTAATACCAAAAAACAAACAAAAACCAATCTTGACATAATGAACATAGAGAGTAAAATAAATAATTTTTGCCTTATTTCTTTGCAACAGGAGATGCAATTGCATTCAGATCATACACGATCCTTCCTCCCTTAATAGTCATTTCACATTCGAACTTCCGGCTTCCGGTCTGCTTATTCCCGGCTACATCCCTGAATCCAAAATCACCTTTACGCATGCTGAGAACAGCAATATCAGCAATCCCTCCTTCTGAAAGATTTCCAAGTTCCTCACGCTGTATTGCCTGAGCCGGAGCCCAGCTTGCAGCCTTTATAATTGAAGGAATATCCATACCCAGGAACAAGAAGATAGACATTACATTCAACTGATCCTTCATCGCGCGTATAATACTTTCAGAATGAAGATCTGTACCCATAGTATTCGGGTAAAAGCCTGATTTTATTGCCGGAAAAGCCTGTTTAAAATTAAAACTGCCACTACCAAAACCAACATCAAAAATAATTCCCTTGTTCTGTGCAGTCTTCACAAATGGTCTGAGTTGTCGTGTTTCAAAATCCACAATAGGATCCTTGCTTCTTGGAGCTTCGATGAAAGTATGGGTATAAATATCACCTGGACGGAGATACTTAAGTAAAAGATCTTCGAGAGAGAGGTTTCCACTTCCAAAATCGATCATAACCGGCATATTGGCAATTTTTCCTGCCTGCACGATTCGTTCAACTGGTGCCCAGTCAGGCTTTCCGAAATGTGCCAGTTTAAAACCGACTACATACTCCTTATTTTTAAGTGCGGAAGCAGCTGTCTTTTCTGCATCCATGTCTTCAAGATTCTGCTCATAAGCCCCACCTCTCATACCTTCACCCACAATGTTTAGCAAAGACAATACCCTGGTATCAGACTGGTCGATGATGTTTTTCTTAAACATATCAAATGATTTCCATCCTGCCCCTCCGGCATCTACTACAGTTGTTACACCCGCTTTAAAAGTATGTCCGTCGGGGATAACAGAAATAGAGCCATTACTCAGATAATTTGTTCTGGAAGGGCCATAAAACACGTGGGTATGAATATCAATTAGCCCGGGACTTACGTACATTCCCTTTGCATCCACAATTTGAAAAGCCAGTGTGGTATCAATATTCCTTGCTACCCTCGCAATTCTGGCCTCCTGTGCCGGCTGACCATCCCTTGCAGGACGGGCAGGGTGGATAGCAATATCCATCAGGCCATCAATATTATTCTTTGGGTCGATTACATGACCTCCTTTAATCAGAATACTGTATATCCTATTTGAGGAGGGCTGATTTTGTGCATTAATTCCTCCAACATAAAAAATTAAGGCAAAAGTCAATGCGAGAAGATTTTTTTTCATAGTGGAACGATGTATAACCTGATGTCGATTTTTTTTGTTTTCGAAGACAAGGATTGGAATAGTTTCTGATCTGGCATTATTGATTTTTTGATTAGTAAACAATCCGTTGTGCCCTCTTTAATGCAAGCCCCGCTTTTCGCTCATACTTCACAGGCCTTAATCACAGGCCGGTATCCGCTTCAATCGGGTTTATTCACATCAGACAGTGTAATTAATATTGGTCTGTTCGCAATAAGAAAATGCATTAATGTGAAAAAACACTATTTTTTGACATTCGAAGCAATAGCGTTAAGATCATACATAATCCGGCCACCTTTTATTGTCATTTCACACTCCAGTTTTTGTGTGCCTTCCTGCCTGTTCATCGCGATGTCTCTGAACCCAAACTTACCCTGACGCATGCTCAGGATCGCAATATCAGCAACAGCTCCTTCAGAAAGATGACCTAATTCAGTACGTTTAATTGCCTGCGCAGGTTTCCAGGTGCTGCGTTCGATAACAGAGGGAAGATCCATCCCCATAGCAAGATGTATTGACAGAACATTTAACTGATCTTTCATTGAACCATTCATACTACCTGTATGAAGGTCGGTACCCATCAAATCAGGCAAAAATCCAGCCTTAATTGCAGGAATAGCCTGATTGAAATTAAAACTTCCTCCGCCAAAACCAACGTCAAAAATAATTCCTCTTTTCTGAGCCGGGATCACAAATGGCCTTAGTTGTCGGGTCTGAAGATCCACAATCGGATCTCTTCTTTCCAATTCAGTGAATACATGTGTATATATATCACCTGGTCTCAGGTACTTAAAGAACAGATCTTCAATCGGAAGTTTTCCACCACCAAAATCAATAATAACCGGCATATTAGCTATATTACCTGCAGCAACAATCCGTTCTACCGGAGTCCAGTCTGGATTGGTGAAATGGGCAAGTTTAAATCCGACAACATGTTCTTTGTTATCCATTGCAGCTTTTGCAGCGCGCTGAACATCCATATCACTAACATCCTGCTCGTAATCACCACCCCTCATTCCTTCTCCTACGATATTCATGAAAGCTAAAATTCTGGTTTGAGATTTATCAATGATATTCTTTTTGAAAATATCAAATGATTTATAACCGGGTCCTCCGCAATCAACCATTGTGGTAACTCCGGATCGAAAGCTAAAACCATCGGCAGTAACACCTACATCACCATTCATTAAATAACTATTTGGCTGGGTCCCCCAGAAAACGTGGGCGTGAACATCAATCAGGCCCGGAGTAACGTACATCCCTTTGGCATTTACTACCTGTTCTGCCTGAGCGGCATCGATGTTCTGTGCCACTTTAGCAATCTTGCCATCTTTAATGGCAACATCCAAAAGGGCATTAATATTATTCTTTGCATCGATCACCCTACCGCCCTTTATCAGGGTATTATAAATTTTTCCCTGAGCATTTGTAACTGTTGCCAGGAATAACAGAACTACAACTAATATTGAGAACTTCTTCATTGCTCTATTTCTAAAATCTTTAAATGAAAATCAATAAACTGATTACTTATCTGATGTTTATTTGATTTGTGCGGATGTGCTCGCTATTGCATTCAGATCATAAACAATCCTTCCGTTGCGAATAGTCATTTCACATTCAAATCTTTGCTTACCTTCATTTCTGTTACCTGCGATGTCTTTGAAAGCGAAATTTCCGGTCCGCACAGTCAGGATAGCAACATCCGCTTCGGTTCCAACTGAAAGATTGCCTAATTCAGGCCGCTTAATAGCCTGTGCAGGTGCCCAGGTACTACGTGAAATCACACCCTGAATGTCCATTCCCATAGAAAGGAAAATAGAGAGAACATTTAGTTGATCTTTCATTGCACCGTTCATACTCCCGATATGAAGGTCTGTACCCATTGTATTGGGTAAAAATCCGGCCTTAATTGATGGAATCGCCTGATTGAAGTTAAAACTTCCACCTCCAAAACCAACGTCAAAAATAATTCCCCTTTTTTGTGCAGGAATTAAAAATGGCCTCAATTGCCTGGTTTTGAGATCAACAACCGGATCCCTTCTGCTCAGTTCAGTATAAACATGGGTATAGATATCACCCGGGCGAAGATACTGGGTAAACAATTTTTCGATGGATAAGGGGGCATGGGTATCATCTCCACCAAAATCGATAATTACAGGCATATTGGCCAGTTTGCCGGCTTCTACAACACGCTCTACCGGAACCCAACTGGCAGCCGCAAAGTGTGCAAGTTTAAACCCAACTATAATATCCTTATTAGCTAATGCCTTATCTGCAGCTCTCTTAGCATCCATATCACTTATATCCTGCTCATAAGGATCGCCTCTCATACCATCCCCAACGATATTTAAAAACGCTAATACTCGGGTTTTTGATCTGTCTATGATGTTTTTCTTAAATCTGTCAAATGATTGCCAGCCTGCGCCGCCACAATCAACGACAGTGGTTACACCTGAACGAAATGAATAAGGATCCGGTGCAAGGGCAGCAAATCCTCCACTATATCCCCGATCATCTGTACCTGCAAAAACATGGGCATGCAGGTCAATCAAGCCTGGTGTAACATACATCCCTTTTGCATCCACAATCTGGGTGGCAAGTGCGGGATCAATATTTTTGGCAACAGCGGCTATTTTACCGCTCTGGATAGCCACATCCATCAATTCGTTTATATTATTTTTGGCATCAATCACATGGCCTCCTTTGATCAGGATGCTGTATGTTTTTGTCTGAGCCTGAGTAAATAAACCAAGCAATATAAGGCTGGTCAGGAGCAGAAAGGGTGTTTTTTTCATAATCAGTATTGTGTTTATAATAAAAATCGGTAGTATGTTTGGGCCAAAGATAAGATATGAGATATGAGCAAGGGAAACCGGGATGTCAGCAATAAAGTTTGAGTATCGCTGACCATCTCACATCTCATATCTCACATCTCACATCTCACATCCCATTAACTTATAGCTGCCTTCGCCAGCTCTTGCTGAATCCGTTTGGCAACTATTTTATCCTCTCCATTCTTCAGCATAAATACTGTGATGTTGATGGAATCCTGACTGGTCATTACTTCAACTGAAGGGCTACCATCCTGAAGATTTTTCAGTAATTGCCTTGGAGTAATTTTTACTTTGTTCTGATCCCAGGAAATTTTAATAGCTGGTGTGTGGTTAGCTACCGGAGGAACGAAAACATTCGCGCTCACTCCATCTACCTTGGTTGCAGCGTTTACAATTACCGCAACCCGATTTTCCCACATTTTCCATTCAGCTGCATGGTCAGTATTGATATACTTATCCAAAGCAACATACATTCCAAGAATTTCTTCCTTGTTCACTTTCATACCACGCCCGATATTACCACCACTTGGTGGTGCATTAAGACGTGCTGCAGCTATCAGATCCTTTTTACCCATCAAAATTCCGGCACTCTGGGGACCGCAGATTGCTTTACCTCCAGAAACACAAACCAGATCAAAGCCAAGGTCATTGTACTTCCAAAGATTTTCAACAGGCGGTACATCGGCCGCCATATCAATCATGGTTGGAATGTTATGCTTTTTACCGATGGCAACGAATTCTTCATGTTGAATTTTACCCATAGGTCCGCTGGAATTCAGGAACCACATCATAGCTGTCTTTCCAGTAATGGCTCTTTCCATTTCATCGGCAGTTTCAACCTCAACTACCCTGATGCCTGTATTGGTCAATGCATGAACATAACCCACGTTATGTGTTTTTTGAACGATTACTTCCGAACGATCGAATGTTGAAAGATCAGGTAGTAAGGATACTTTCTTTCTATCCATTCTGGTTAAAATACCGGCAGTACCCAAAACTAGGGCCGACCAGCATCCTGCAGTAACCATTGCCGATTCGGCATGACACATTGCAGCAATTTTCTCCCCTACTTTATCCTGCACCTCGTTTATCATTACGAAGTGTTTGGAAGCTGATTCAATGGTATCCACAACTTCACGATGCATCAATGATGCAGTCATGGTAGTGTAAGTACCGGCAGCATTAATAAAGGTTCGTAAACCCAATTCCTTAATCACATCACGCTTTGCAGCAGCTGCAGCAGGAGCAGCTAATGACTCCAATGGAACACCTGTACCTACTGCTGCTCCTGCTATTGGGGCTACAGAAAGATACTTAATAAGATCTCTACGTTTCATAGTATTATTGTTATTATTTATTTTGATTTATTCTTAAACAATAAAAGGAGATCTACCGATCTCCTTTTATTGATCTTATAGCTAATATACAAAATGAGTTAGTGTTTTCATATTGCAATCAGCATTATAACGTATTAATTACTTTGGCCGGTAGCGGGACCAACATCCCACCACATTCTGCCCTGTAAAAGGTCAATCTGCTCCTCAGAGAAGTTTTGTCTTTTGATTGCTTCAAAGTAATTATCCGGGTTTACATTACGCTCTTCAAGTGGTAAAGAAAATCTTCTCCACATTTTACCGGCTGTTACGTTTCCAGGATAAGGAACTTTATTACCACCCACAGTCCAGTTTGCATAATTGAAAACGGGATATTTGGTGCGGCGCCAGTTTGAGTATACTTCATAATCATTGCCCAATAAGGAAACCCATTTTTGTGTTGAGATTGCTTCAATTTGTTGCGCCAATGTTCCTGCAGCAGGATATGGATTTGCGGCTAAATAAGCATCTACCTGTGCAGTAGTGATAACTCCTGAATGCGGGGCAACTGTTGGCCATAATGCCCATTGTGCCATCGCAGCTCGAACAGCATTGTTATATGCTGCCTGAGCAGTTGATCCAACACTCCACCCTCGGGCAGCAGCTTCAGCAATAATTAAATAGGCCTCCGCAGGTCCCATAGTAATAATAGGAGAACCTCTGTCGATATATAGCAGGGATGGTTCAGAATAGGTATCAAAATCAGTTGGTCTGGTATTGATACTTCCATTAACCATTCCACGTTGAGTAGCTGGGGTATTATTGGGAGTATAAGATCCTCCTGAAGGCACCCAAACTACAGAGATAACTGGTAAACGTGGATCTGAGGTATTTTTCAGATGATCGATAAATTTACCTGACCATTTACTTCCTTCTACGTTATCACCACCCGGACTTGTAAAATCACCTACAATGTAAGTGTTTACACGTGGGTTCATCTGACCAGTTACGTTTGCATATTTAATGTAAGCAATATCGGCAAATGCAGTCATCATTCCACCTGCCACTGCTTTCTCAACCCATAATTTTGCAGTTGCGGGTTCAATATCAGACATACGCATACCCAAACGAGCCATTAATGTATAACCAAACTTTTTCCATTTGGCTACATCCCCTTTAAAGTAGGGATCAGCATTTCCAAATACATTTGGTTTTGATGCGTCCATTGAAGTTAAAGCTGTTTCAAGCTCTGTCAACATTGCAGTATAGATACTTTTTTGGGTATCATATTTAGGCTTGAGGTTATCAAGACCCTTCATTGCTTCTGAATATGGCATATCACCCATCAAATCAGTTTGCTGGTGGAAAGCCAAAATTCTGAGTATCTCAACAGCAGCACGCTTATTTACATTTTCAGCACCGGGAATCTCCTTGGTTAATTGCAACAGACGGTTCCAGCTAACAGGGATCGTATTGTTAACACTATTATTAGTAGGGCCTACACCTCTGTAAATATTAAAATTACCTGCAGTACCATTAAAATTATAAAATTTATCACCAGTTGCGGGTACTTCTTTATAGGAAGAAAAGTATTGTAGACCCTGCCCTAATGCACGGTAATTCTCACCAGGTACACTGCCCAGAACCGCAGCAGTAAAAGAATATTCTGGAATTACATATTCAATGGCATCCGGGTTCCTGTTCAGGTCAGTCAGCTTCTCGGTATTACACGATTGCATCGTTGAAACCACAAGAACAGCTCCGGCCGCATATATCAATTTTAAAAATGTCTTTTTCATGTTCTTAGATTTTAGTATTAGAATCTTAAATTCAGGTTAAAGCCAATATTTCTGGTTCTTGGCATAGCCACACCCTGACTTCCCTGAGCGTTACCTACAGTTTCCTGAACCTCAGGATCGATACCGGCTTCCTTGGTTCTCTTATCCTGATACAGGATCGCCAGATTCAAACCGGTAATACCGATAGAAGCAGACTGAACCCGCATGAACTTAAGTGCACTTACAGGAAGATTGTATTTGAATACTGCACGACGTAATTTGACAAAGTCAGTTTTGTAAACCCACATACCTGCATAAGCATTACCATAGTTATTGTAATAAGTATCCAAATCCACAACAGACCATACTCTGGTGAAAGGAGCTCCAGCCTGATCAACACCAGTGACTGTTAAACCTCCTTCACGACCCGGAAGTGTCTGTGGAGTATGTCCGAAACGGGTTGCATACTGAATCAGGTTACTATAACCTACTGCACCAAATTTAGAATCAATATCCACAGTTAAGCTGAAGCGTTTGTATCGGAAGTTATTTCCAAGTCCCATCAGATATGGCGGGTTACCAACACCTATATCAGCAAGCACTCTGTCCTCATAACCGGTTGCCCTGTTATAAACTAAAGTTCCATTGGCATCCCTTCTCATAACCCAGGCACGAACTGTTGAATACGGTAAACCAACAGCATTGATCATGGTTGGACCACCGATACCTGAACCTAAGGTTAATACATCGATCCCTTCTGCTAATTCAACGATTTTACTCATGTTATAACCAAAGTTATAATTCACATCCCATGAGAAGTTATCCTTCTTAACAGGAGTGCCTGTTAAACTAATTTCCCAACCTTTGTTAGTCACCAGGCCAAGATTTCTTCTACCTGCTGCAAATCCTGTAGCTCCTGAAATAGGTGGAGAAAGAATATCATTTCGGGTTCTTCTTGAATAATAATTCACGTCTAATCCAATACGGCTGTTTAACATTTGAACTTCAAAACCACCTTCAATAGTTGCAACAGTTACCGGACGAATATTTGGATTATTTAATGTATTAGGATTACTTAATGTCGGAATTCCGTAAGCATTCACAGTACTTACAGCATAAGTCTGATTGATACTACCTGCATTAACAGTAGCACTACCCACTTCAGCCCATGAAGAACGTAATTTCGCATAATCCATGAATTTTGGCATTTTCACAACCTCTGAAAGGATAAAACTGGCACCTACAGAAGGATAGAAGATTGAGTTAAATCCGGGATTTAATACCGAGAACCAATCCTGACGACCTGTTACAGTTAAGTAGAAGAGGTTATTGTAATCAATATTTGCTTCTCCAAATACTGAATTTGTACCAACAGAACCTTGGTTGGCATTTACGAGATCTCTGTTAACCAAATTGGTGATACTGTAAAAATCAGGAATAACCCATTGGTTACCATTAGCTAAATTACCTTTATTGAAATCCCTTTCACTCTGAACACCACCCAAAATGTTTAATCCTATTTTATCTTTCAGGAATCTTTCATTGTAGTTTACGATGCCCTGGAAGTTAGTTTTATCATCCTGAGATGTTGAAGATTGAAAATAGCCAAGCGGAGTAAATGCATTTGTTTTAGGCACGTAGAACTGATCTGTATAATAATTGAAATCACGTGCAACAGTACCTTTTACAAATAAGTTAGGTAAAATATTAGCCTGAACACTTGCACGTCCAATTAAACGCTGACGTGTATCCTCATTACCCAATTGGTAAGCAGCATAATAAGGATTAACTGCAGCAGGTACCGGGTTCCACTCTAATTCCCTTCCGGTTGCAGCATTGATACCCGGTCTGTTTGGATCGCCACGCATGTTGCGCACATCCACTGTATTTGCAGCAAGGTATACTGGCCAGGCAGCGTTAATCTCTGCATATCCTACACCCGGTCTATTGAAACCTTCAACCAAATTGTATTGAACACTTGATTCGATGGTCAAGAAATCATTCTTACCCATTTTACCTGTAACATTCAGGTTAGCAGTC
The DNA here is from genome assembly GCF_030695525.1 of Daejeonella sp. Taxonomy (GTDB): domain Bacteria; phylum Bacteroidota; class Bacteroidia; order Sphingobacteriales; family Sphingobacteriaceae; genus Daejeonella. The sequence goes on from NZ_JAUYSS010000049.1 coordinate 15,362, forward strand.
TTTCTTTTATAATCAGAATTAGGCTGCTGATCCTTTGCACGCAGATCACTCACAGACAACCTCATTCTCAATTTTTCACTACCTGCATTGAACGCTACTGTATTAGTAATATTCTGGCTTGTCTCATAAAAATTTTTGATATTATCCTTTACATAAAATGGTGAGTATGGACGCATAACTCCATCAAACTGCATTACCATCGAACCATCCATTTTTGCACCATAGGATAAACGACCTGAACTTAATGCTGCAGCAGCAGTTGCAGGCTTTACACCATCATTTCCTTGTCCATATTCATATTGGAAGTTTGGAAAAACCGATGGAGAACCAAAGTTTGCATCAGAAGTAACTTCAATACCAACACCTTTTTGAGCTGAACCTTTCTTGGTTGTAATCAAAATTACCCCATTCGCAGCCTGACTTCCGTAAAGAGCAGCAGCGGCACCACCTTTCAACACTGAGATTGTTGCGATATCATCAGGGTTCATACTTGATATACCATCGCCACGGTCAACGTTAAGTCCGCTTGTGCTTGTGCCAGGTCCACGATTTGAATTATTGATTGGCATCCCATCCACAACATAGAGAGGCTGTTGGTTACCATTCAAAGAAGTATTACCACGAATTACTACACGACTGGAACCACCTGCTCCTGAATTAGCCTGAGTTGCATCCACACCGGCAATTTTACCGGTAAGTGAATTTGCGATGTTATTCTGACGTGATTCAGTAAAGTCATCACCACGCACTTCCTGTACCGCATAGCCCAAACCTCTTTTAGCTTTGGTAACACCAAATGCAGTAACAACTACCTCACTTAATGCCTGACGGTCTTCAACCATGGTAACATTCACATTGGTTCTACCGTTTACTGCAACTTCCTGAGTAACATAACCAATATAGGTAAATACCAAAGTAGCATTATCAGGAGCGTTTAAAACAAAATTACCGTTAACATCAGTTGACACACCAGTGTCAGAGCCTTTCACACGAACACTTACACCAATTAAAGCTTCGCCGGTAGCATCAATTACCTTACCGCGAATATCTGCACGCTTCTGTTCGATTTTAAAAGCAGAAACCGTTGCGGATGAAGAGGCATTAAACGATTTAGAATCACGATTATCCGGAAATAAAGAAAATTTAGAGGTCTGCTCCAAAAAGCGTTCATCCCTTCTTTTCAGGATAATTGTATTTTCTGTAATGGTATAGGTTAAGGGTTGGTTTTTGAAAACCTGATCCAGCACTTCTTCTAAAGAAGAATTTTTTGCATTCACAGTAACAGGTACTGTATTTCTCAGCAATCTGGTATTATAAAGAAAATCATAACCGGTTTGCTTTCTGATTTCAGTAAAGACTTTATCCAGGTTAGAATTTTTTTCATTTAACGTAACATTTTGCGAGAAGCCTTTCGCATTTACCTGCAAAAAAGCAACTAAAACTAAAATGGTGGTTAGCTTCATAATTCGTAACGTTTGATTCGAGACTATCTTTATTAGTCTCCTGCCGGAAGAATTACCGGCATTGTAAATACAGGAAATATTGCATTCACTTAGTAAAACATTTTTCATATTTTTACTTTTTAAGTTTTAGGGTTAATAATTAATTTTCGTCCTCACGGAATTTAATACAAGAAATTAATCTGAAACTAATTCCGTCCCGGGGCGCAATCCGGGGCGGTTTTTCATTTTAATCCCTTTTGTAAAATTAGCTTGTATCTGTTTTCATCATACTATTTGGATTTAGGTTTATGGCATTGATTTAACTTTTAATTTCTTTCCTTTTACAGTGAATTTCACACCCCCGCTTTCTTCCATTATTTTAAGAACCGCAGAAATTTTCACGTCATTTGAAATGAAGCCGGTAAATTCATCATTCGGCATTTTACCTTCATAGACCAGTTCAACATCATACCAGCGTTCAATTTCACGCATAATCTCCATGATTGGAGTATTTTTGAATTTGAAATAGCCATTTTTCCATGCCACAGCCTTTTCTGTATCGGCACTCTTTATCCGAATAGCTGATTGGGTGGATTTAGTCAGGGACTGCTCCCCGGGTTTAAGCAGCCTGGTATTCGCGACAACATTTGGATTAGAATTTAGAATAACCTTAACACTTCCTTCCAATAGAGTTGTCTTAACATAATCCTCATCATCGTAAGAATTTATGTTAAAATGTGTACCCAAAACTTCAACCATTTGATTTCCGCTTTGTACACGAAAAGGAATATTTTTATTGGGTGAAATCTCAAAATAAGCTTCACCTTTGAGCTGAACCTTACGTTCATTTCCAGCAAAGGTGGTAGGATAGCTTAGTGTTGATGCCGAATTTAACCAAACCCTGCTCCCATCAGGCAAACGAACCTGAAACTTTCCACCTTTTGGGGTTTGAATGGTATTGATGACAGAACGCGTTGACATGAATTTAGTCCGGTCAATAGTGTTATTTTCATAAACAATCTGTCCGTTTTCTGTTTTAGTAATGGCAATATTCCCCTGACTTGCAAGCAAACCATTGGCCGCATCATCCAAACTGATTTTTGAACCGTCTGCAAGAGTTAAAATTGCTTTATTATAACCAGGAGCAATATCATTCCTGACATCTATCTCGGCAAAAGATTCAGGTTCTGCTATCTCTCTGTTTGAGTAAAAATAGAGTCCGGTGGTGATAGCCAGCAAAATCATCGCTGCTATTGAAATGGATTTCAGATAATAAAATCTGTAAGAATACTGATCCTCTTCAACAGGATGTATTGATTCCTGTATTTTCTCAAAGATATTATCTCCAACATGATCAATTTCCTGATCAATTTCAGATTGATTCTGAAAACTCCCATAAAAATTAAGAAGGCGCTGTTCTTCCTCCAAAGAGGCCTCTCCGGCGATATACTTATCCAATAATTTTTGAAAATCTTTCTTATTCAAAACAGGGAGCTTTCTATTGTGAGTAAAAAACAGGCTCTATCCCCTAGATGGATAGAAAAAAAAATAGAGTGGAGAATGGAGAGTTGAAAGTTGATAATCAAGGGAATAATGATTCCAGAGAATAAAAATTTCAGTTAATGTTTAAAAAAAGCAGTAAATAGAATTGCTAAAGAGGGATAAATTAAAATAAGCCCAGAGATATTCTCAGTTGACGGAGTGCTTTATTCAGGTGATTTTCAACAGTTTTAGTCGAAATATCAAGTTGGGAAGCGATTTCTTTATGGGATAATTGTTCTTCCCGGCTTAATTTATAAACCACCTTACATTTTGCAGAAAGCTTATCAACAATTGAATTTATTTGGGAGAGAAGTTCACGATGCTCGATATTACCATATTCTGAAGGAGATTCCATACGCTCAAATATATTCTCGAATAAATCTTCACGCACTGAGCTGAAACGAATCTGTCGGTAAACCTCATAACGGGTTGAAGCGAAAAGATAAGATTTCAGGGATACTTTAATTTCAATTATTTCCCGTTTATTCCAAAGATTAATAAATATGTCCTGAATGATGTCCTCACATACTTGCTGTTCACGCAAGACTTTGAATGCTGAAGAAAATAATTGATTCCAGTATTTTTTGTAAATAAGCTGAAGTGCTATATCATCTCCTGACCGTAGCCGATCCATCAATTCTACATCCTCAGTTTTTAAATGTTCACTCATACGGATGATAAAACTATTAATTAAAAAGTTAAAATCAAAATTTGCAGGAGAGCCTAAGCCAAATTCTGCGAAGAAATATTTTTTTAAAATAGAAATTGTTAAAAAACACATCCTTCTGTAACAAAAAAAATATTAATTAACAGACTAGGGGATATATTCATAAATTGACACTTAATATTATTAGTAAAACCTGGGCCAGAAATATTAAAATCTTGCTAATGGTTTAATATTAAAAAACAATCAATCATAAAAATCAATCTAAAACGAGCAAAATGAATAAAAAACATCTTTTTATTTTCGCCCTGATCTTCTCTGTATTCTTCAGCGTTCAGGCACAATCACCAAAGCCATATAGCATTGTTATCAAAGGTGGACATGTTATTGATCCAAAAAATAACATCAATACTGCGATGGATGTAGCCATTAAGGATGGGAAAGTTGCCCTTGTTGCGAAAAACATCAACGCTTCGGATGGAGTGCAGGTTGTAAATGCTAAAGGAATGTATGTAACGCCGGGATTAATCGACATTCATGTTCATTTTTTCTGGGGACATGATGGGGAGGCCTATATGAATGCTCCTGCAAGTTTACCTGCTGATGGGTTTACATTCCCAGCGGGCGTCACTACTGTGGTAGATGCCGGTAGTCCGGGATGGAAAACTTTTGAATTATATAAAAAGCAAACAATCGAAAAGTCTCAAACCCGTGTACTCGCGTTTTTAAACATTGTTGGCCAGGGTATGGCAGGTGGTAAATATGAAAATGACATCAATGAGATGGATCCTCAAAAAGCAGCTGAAATGGCAAAAAAATATCCTCAGGATATTGTTGGATTTAAACTTGCCCACTTCAATGGTCGTACCTGGGTTCCAACAGACCGTTTAATGGAAGCTGGTCGTCTTGCAAACCTTCCGGTAATTGTTGACTTTGGCGGTGCAACTCCATTCCTGCCATTAGATTCATTATTTAATGTAAAATTCCGCCCCGGCGATATATATACTCATGCTTTTGGCGGAAACGGCAGTACAAGTCCGAATGGTCGCGAATCAATTGTTGATGTCACAACCAATAAAGTAAAACCATATGTAATCAAGGCACAGAACAGAGGTGTTATATTTGACGTTGGTTTTGGCGGTTCAAGCTTTCTTTTCAATCAGGGAACTCCGGCCATTAAAAGTGGCTTTTATCCTAACTCAATAAGCACTGACCTTCACACCGGAAGTATGAACAATGCGATGAAGAATATGCCAAACATTATGTCATTATTTATGGCAATGGGTATGGATCTTCAAAGCGTAATCAAAGCAAGTACCTGGAATCCTGCCCAACAAATAAAAAGACCTGAACTAGGAAATCTTTCTGTTGGAGCTGATGCTGATGTAGCCATCTTCACATTAAGGGAAGGCAACTTCGGTTATTATGCCCGGGATGGTAAAATTGCAGGAAAAAACAGGCTAGAAACTGAAATGACCATCAGAGAAGGTAGAATTGTGTATAATTTAAATGCAATTGCAGAGCCAAATATACTTCCTAATGTTCCAAGGAACAGACCTGCAAGACCAGCAGCAAATTGATAGATTCATTAACACTTAACCAATATTTATGGGCACCATTCGATGCACATTAAGAAAAACAGGGCTGCTAACCCTGTTTTTTTCTTGTTCACTTTTCAGTATTGCACAACAAACCAACCCAAGAACTGTAGCGCCGGTAAAGACTCCAATATCCTTACGGGCCGATATAACTGTAGAAAAGGTAATGGATATTGGGCGACTGGGAGTTAGGTTAATCCTGAACCAAAAAACCGGTGAATTCTGGTACTCCACATTTGATGGCAATGTATTCAGAATATCGGATTTTGATACACCCAGGGCAAAAGAACATCAGGAATTCAGTGCTGAAGATCATGGAATCACAAGATTACAGGGTGCTGCATTTTTGGGGAATACCTTATTCTTATGTGGTAATATCAGTGTAAATGAAGGCAAAGGAACCAAAGGGAGAATGGTAAAATATGAACTCTCAGGAGCAAAACCTCAATTAAAAGAAGTATTCAATACTGTTGAATATGGGACTAATGCGACCACATTTGATCACGGCTGGAACGCATTGGTTATCAGTCCGGATAAAAAATTCATTTATGTAAACTCCGGAGCCAGAACTGATCATGGCGAAGTTCAGGACAATAAAGGTGCCTACCCAAATGCGCGTGACAATGCCCTTACAGCCAATGTATTCCGCTTTCCTGTAAATGCTGAAAATTTGCTTCTAAGTACTGATGCAGCAAAGTTAAAAGCTGACGGTTATCTATATGCAGAAGGTATCAGAAATGCCTATGATATGACCTTCGATCGGAAGGGAAATCTTTTTGGGGTTGTAAATTCGGGCGATTATGATCAATCGGAAGAAATGTTCTGGATCAGGCAGGGCCACCACTATGGGTTCCCCTGGCAAATGGCCGGAGTTGAGAATCCGCAGCAATTTTCTCCATGGGAGCCGGATCCAGCAAAGGATCCTTTCATTGGACCCGGCTCACATGCCTGGATTGTAAAATATTTCAGAGATGACCCTGATTTTCCAAAAATCCCGGAAGGCGTTAAATTTTCGCCCGGAGTTCAGAATCTGGGACCTGATGCTAATGAATACAGGGATATAGCTTCCGGTAAAATTGTTGATGGTGATATAACCGGAAGAACTGTTAGCACATTTAATGCCCATAGTGTGCCTCTGGGCTTGGTTTTCGACGTAAAAAATGCACTTTCACCAGAATTTAAAGGGGATGGGTTTGTTTTCAGGTATGGCGGAGGCTCTGACCGTCCGGGAACTAATTTGTTAAGAAAATCCGGGAAGGACCTGATGCATCTGGATATGTCTTATAATTCCGCTGCCGATAATTTTTACATGAAGACAACTACTTTGGTTAACAATTTCAATGCACCGGTAGATGCAGTAATGCTTGACAATAAAATTTATGTCATGGAGCATGGAACGGCAAATTCTGATGGCGGTAGAATATGGAAAATCACTCTTCCAAAAAAATAATTTAAAGTAATTTATTCATATCCCCGGTATCGATTTCAAATCATCAATTCCGGGGATTTTCTATTCAATTTTTTTCTAAATTGTAAGCCGATAATCATAAAACTAAAAACTAAAAAATGGAACAAATCTGGTCTCAAAATTATGATCCGCTAAATAATGCCCTTTTATCCACAGTTCTGGCTGCACTTCCGATAATTGTACTTCTGGGATCCATTGCTGTATTCCATATCCGGATTCATCTGGCTGCTGTTTTTGGTTTAGTTGTAGCTATTGGAGTTGCACTATTTGTATATCAGATGCCTGTTCAAACCGTTGCTGCAACTACCCTTTATGGAAGTGCCTATGGTTTGTTTCCCATCGGCTGGATCGTTCTTAATCTTATATTTCTATATCAGTTAACTGTCAACAAAGGTTTGTTCACCTTAATAAGGATGCATTTGTCAACAATTGCACCAGATCCGAGAATACAGGTTATTCTGATAGCCTTTGCATTCGGTGCTTTTTTTGAAGGTGCAGCAGGTTTCGGAACTCCGGTAGCCATTACAGCAGCCATTCTGATACAGCTTGGTTTCAGGCCCCTTGCGGCCTGCGGACTGTCTTTGATAGCCAACACAGCCCCTGTGGCATTTGGCGCACTGGGAACTCCAATTATAGCTTTGGCCGCAGTAACAGATATTGATATTCTGAAGCTATCTGCAATGGTTGGGAGACAACTGCCATTATTCTCATTCATAGTTCCTTTCTGGGTTATTTGGGCAATGGCAGGTTTCAGAGGCATGATGGGTGTATGGCCTGCTGCATTTACTGCCGGCTTATCTTTTGCTGTGACACAATTTCTGGTATCAAATTACCATGGACCATGGTTAGTCGATATATTTGCATCTATTGCTTCCATCGTTTCAATTATTGTTCTGCTAAAGTTCTGGCAGCCAAAAACAATATGGGAGTTACCAAAGGCTGATGATGTGATTCCAATAGCTGCAGACCCGGTTTCAGTTTCCACAAAAGACATGGTACGTGCCTGGACACCATGGGTAATTCTTACGATATTCATCTTTGCCTGGGGTGTTCCGACAGTTAAAAATTCATTAAACTCGATATCAGCGCCGGAGTATCAGGTTTCATATTTGCATAAACTGGTGAAACGGTCCCCTCCTATTGCACCGGTTCCAAGCATTGATAAACCGGCAAAAACTGAAGAGGCTGTTTTCAAACTTAACTGGATATCGGCAACAGGATCAGGCATCTTGGTTGCAAGCATAATTGCAGGCTTTGCAATAGGCTATTCTATTCGTGAAATGCTGAAGATATATTTTCAGACCTTGTGGAGGGTCAGGTTCTCGTTGATAACTATTGCAGCGATGCTCGGATTGGGCTATGTAACCAAATATTCGGGGGCAGATGCCACGCTCGGGCTTGCCCTTGCAAAAACAGGGGTACTTTATCCATTTTTCGGAACCATGCTGGGATGGCTTGGAGTGGCGCTAACGGGCTCTGATACTGCCTCCAATGTATTATTCGGGAGTCTTCAAACCATAACGGCAAAACAAACCGATGTCAGTCCGATTTTGATGGCAGCCGCAAACAGTTCAGGGGGTGTTATGGGAAAAATGGTTGATGCACAAAGTATTGTTGTAGCCAGTACCGCAACAAACTGGTACGGACATGAGGGACAGATTCTTCGATATGTTTTCTTCCATAGTATTGCTTTGGCTGCACTGGTGGGGTTATTTGTCTTCCTTCAGGCATATGTGATACCGTTCTCGGATATGGTGGTGAAGTAAAAAAGTCAGACAGGGTTTTGAACCCTGTCTGACTTGGATCAGGCTTTAGATAATTCTTGTTTTATTCGTGCAGCTACTATTTTTTCTTCACCCGGTACCATGATGAAGGTAACCAGCGAGATGTTATTTTTCCCGGAATTTAATTCAATACCCGGTTCTCCCTGACTAAGTCTTTCCTGCACCTGCTTACCGGTAAGTGGAAGGACAGCCGGATCCCATGAGATCTCAAGATTGGGAGTTGAGTTAGCAATTTCGGGTATAAAAACACGGGTTTTAACACTCTTAATGTTTTTAACGGCATTTTCGATATGGGCAATCTGTTTCAACCAATACTTCCATTCTTCATCACCAGTTCGGATAAACTTTTCGATCGCAACGTACAATCCAAGGATTTCTTCCTTATTTACTTTATGACCTCTACCAATGGTACTTCCTCTGGGTGAAGCGCTCAAACGGGCTGCGGCAATCAGATCTTTTTTGCCCATCAGTACTCCTGAGCTCTGTGGACCACGAATTGCCTTACCACCTGAAAGACATACCAAATCAAAGCCCATATCGTTGAATTTCCAAAAATTTTCAATTGGAGGGACATCGGCTGCTATATCAATAAGCGTTGGAATATTGCGCCTTTTTGCAACTTCCAGCCATTCCTGATGTTTGATCTGCCCGGAATTTGTATTGCAATTCATAAAGGCCATCATAGCTGTTTTATCGTTTATTGCACGCTCAAGTTCCTCGCGGGTCTCAACCCAAACCATAGTTACTCCACAATTTTTCATCGCCTGGTAATAACCAATATTATGGCCTTTCTGTAAAATAACCTCTGTTTTCATACCACTGCCTTCCAAATGAGGAATCATTGCAGCTTTCTTGGCATCCATCCCGGATAGTACACCGGCAGTCCCAAGCATAATAGCAGAAAATGCCCCGGAAGTTACTGTTGCAGCTTCAGCATGGCACAATTCAGCTATTTTGGCCCCTACTTTATCCTGCAGTTCATCCAGCATGCAATATCTTCTTGATGAATTTTTTATTGCATCAAGCACCTCATCCTGCATCAACGATCCGGTCATAAACGTTAAGGTAGCTCTGGCATTAATGAATGTCCGCACACCTAATTCCTTGAATAAATCCCTTTTTGCAGCTGTAGCAACTGCTGTGCTGGCTCCAGAAGGCAAAATTGAACCACTTGCACTTTGTCCTGATAAAATCCCTCCGGCTAATGGAAGAACTGTTAAACCTTTTAGAAGGTCTCTGCGTTTCATATTATAAGTATTTATATTAAAAAAAATGTCTGATCGGCCCCGGGGCGGATCAGACATCGATTATTTTTCAGAACCGTGACCGAGATAGGTTCTAAGTTTTTCACTCTCGAACAAATCGGCTGCTTCTTTTTCTGGTTGTAGCAATGAGACAACAATACCCACCACAAAGGCCAGGGTCATTGATACGATGGTAGGATTTTTCAAAGGGAAAATAGCCTCTGAATTGCCCATGATATCTACCATTACTGTAGGGCTGAGAACAATCAGAATCAATGCGAGGGATGCGCCGGTTATCATGCACCATACAGCACCTTTAGTGGTAAATCCTTTCCATATGATTGACATCAGCAATGCAGGAAAATTAGCACTTGCTGCTATTGAAAATGCAAGTCCAACCATGAATGCAACATTCTGACCTTTAAACATCAGGCCTAAAGCTACTGCAAGTACACCTAAAAATATGGTTGCTCTCTTTGCTACTTTCATTTCACCTTTTTCATCAGAAACACCACGCTTAACCACGTGTACATAAAGGTCGTGTGAAATGGTTGAAGCACCAGAAAGAGTAAGGCCTGCTACCACAGCAAGTATCGTTGCAAATGCCACCGAAGCAATGAAACCAAGGAATGCACTTCCGCCTGTATTCTCAGCAAGCAGGAGTGCTGCCATATTTCCTCCCTTATCCAGACTTAAGATTGCATCTTTACCAACCAATGCAAGGGCAGCAAATCCGATAAAAAAGGTTAAAACATAAAAGTATCCGATGAAGCCGGTCGCAACGAAAACTGATTTTCTGGCTGCCTTATCATCAGGAACGGTATAGAAGCGCATTAATATATGCGGAAGACCAGCAGTTCCAAGCATCAGTGCAAGACCGAGTGAAAGCGCATCAAATGGGTTAGTAATAAAGCCTCCCGGGGCAAGCATATTTTCACCATACTGGGATTTTACAGATTGGAATAATTCACCCGGACTAAAATTAAATTTAGCCATTGCGAGCAAAACGAGTATTGTAGCGCCTGAAAGTAGTAGAACAGCTTTGATAATTTGCACCCAGGTAGTTGCAAGCATTCCACCAAAAAGTACATAGGAAGTCATCACTATACCAACTACTATAACTGCTATTTCATAATCAAGGCCGAACAGGGTTTTGATCAAACTTCCGGCTCCAACCATCTGAGCAATAAGATAAAACGAAATGGTCATTAATGATCCTGCTGCCGCAGCGATACGGATAGGCCTTTGTTTTAATCGAAAAGCCACCACATCAGCAAAAGTGTACTTCCCTAGATTCCGGAGTGGTTCAGCAACTAAAAACATGATTAGCGGCCAGCCAACAAGAAAGCCGATAGAATAGATTAATCCATCATAACCCATAGTAGCTACCATCCCTGCAATACCTAGAAAGGAGGCAGCACTCATGTAATCCCCTGCTAATGCAAGGCCATTTTGAAAACCGGAAATATTCCTTCCGGCGGCATAAAATTCAGACCCTGTTTTTGTTTTTTTAGCAGCCCAGTAAGTAATGTAAAGTGTGACAGCAACAAAAACGAAAAAGATTGCGATCGATACCGGATTTGCAGTTCCCAATGTAGACGGGGTGACTTCCGGGCTGATTTGTAGTAATAAGTTCAAAGACATATATTTTATAGATGTATATAGATTTAAATAAGTTCTTTTTTGATTTCCTTTACGGCCTCATCGTAATAATTGTTCGCCCAATAAACATATACCCCTGTAATTAACCAGGAAAACAGAATAATTCCTAAACCAACAACAATTGCTAAATTCAGAGAGTCACCAATTGGCATTTTAAGGGTTTCTTTATCATAAGCTACGAAAAGTAAAAAACCTATGTAAACAAAAAGCATGATGAAAGTGAAGGATAAAGAAACATTCCATCTGTTTTTAACAAGTTTCTTGAATGCCGCACTTTGAAGAATCTCGTGTGTGTTTGTTTTACTCATAATTTTACCTGTATTAGTAAGTCGTTAAAAATTAATTAAAAAAGGATTTGTATTCAGAAAATGCTTGCCATTGAGACCCCGGAAAATCGGTTTAATATCATGGAAAAAATGCTGCCATAAACGAATCTATAATTCTATGAAAAAAAATTGAATAAGCTGCCTTATTGCTATTAATCTTTTTAAAGTCATAAAAACGTTACGCTTTTGTTACACTACGGTTTCGCTGCTTTTGATTTCTCCAGAATTCCAAAACATCCCCTTAAAAAGCTAAATTTTAAGTTTTAAACCAATCCGATTAAGGGAACGGGTAATCAATACACATAATAACGCAAAACAAAAGGACTTCAATAAACCAAGGCCTCCAGTCAAAAAAAGATCCGGAAGTTTATACCCGACAATTCTGACAAGTGCATAAACAAAATATGGTATTAGATAACAAAGCAGGGTATCGGTACCCGCAGGCTTTATAAAATAGAACCAATTATTCTTTTTCCAGACATCCGCTACCCAATAAATCAGGGTAAAGGCGAGTAATGTAAAGGCAGAGCAAAGAAATAACCATGCCGGAGTAGCACCAAGTTTAGCAAGTCCCCAGTATGGGCGGGTAATTATGGATAAAGCAATTAAGACCAATGAAGCAATAAGAAATATGATCGTTAGTCGCCATCGATCATTGGTTTTAATATAATACCTGAATACATAAGATGTCAAAACCCCTCCCATTGTGAGTGCGGGCAATGTACCTCCCAAAATAGCATTTGGAAGATATTCGGCAATACTTCCGGGAATCAGGCCTGCTTTATTTACCATACTCAATACACAAAAAAAGAACCAGGCAAAAAAGAGTGCATAGAAATTATTCTTTGAGAATACCATAACCAAAGCGCCGGCAAGGTAAGCCCAGCCTATCTGACCAAGAATACCCCACCACTGGCTTGCGAAACGAACTTCTCCATTCTCCCCTCCGCGATAGCTATAAGCTAGAAATATCAGGGTAATGACCCCCGAAACCTTCAGGATATTTACCAATACCTTATTAATTTTGTTAGTATAAGTATTCCAAATCAAAATAAAGCACAAGCAGCTAAGCGGATACCAGAGCCAGACAGGTATACCCATTGCTGCAGCATTGACAGTCTCCCCATTAACCAGAAACACTCCCATAACTAGCAAGGCAAGTGTCCTGAATAATATATGCTGAACAATTCCGGCTGTACTATCCCCTTTTCTAATCCTGTTTTCAATTGCATAAGGCAATGAAAGTCCTACAATAAAGAGAAAAGCCGGAAAAATCACATCTGAAAAGCCTATACCATCCACCCCTCTTTTTACATGTCTTAATCCTTCAGGAATATCCGTCAGCGACCAAAAATCATTAACAAAAATCATGAGTACCATTGTAATGGCTCTTAAAATATCGATGGAAGATATACGCTGAATGATATTATCTGACTTTAGTTCTCTTGCCTCATTTCCGGAATTGGTTGATATCATATAACAAAATCATTTGGGGTTCAATATAAAACAAACCGGCTGGAATTTCCTCAAACCTTACACTAAAGTAAAGAAATAGCCTGTTTAAATAAGATCGATAGTGTTACATTTACAAATAAATTAATGTTCATAAAGCATGAAATTAAATCACAATAAATCAATTCTCCTAATATTGATGCTCTTTTCGTTCAGCATGCCAATTCATAAGGCTTTTGCACAAACCTTCAGAACATTTAATAAGCCAGTTGTATTTGATGAGCTTAGAAAAAAACTCTCGGTAGAATACCTTAGAGAACGACATGGAATAATACAGGATTCTGCTACGATTGTTCCCAAAATGATTGTACTTCATTGGACCGCTATCCCGACTCTTGAACAATCCTTCGATGTAATGAATCCCGCCCTTCTGCCAGGTGCAAGAAGTGGAATTGCAGGGGCCAGCAGTTTAAATGTGGCCGCACAATTTCTAGTGGATCGTGATGGTGTCATTTTCAGACAATTACCTGAAACCGCCTTTGCCCGTCATACCATTGGACTTAACTATTGCGCCATTGGTGTAGAAAATGTGGGGGGCAGTAATGCTCCGCTGACGGATCAACAGCTTGAAGCGAATGTGGCACTAATCAGGTACCTCAAAAAAAAGTATGCTATTGAATATGTGATTGGTCACCATGAATACAAATCCTTTATTGGTCATCCGCTATGGAAAGAAAAAGACCCGAACTATCTCACTAATAAAACTGATCCGGGCGATGTGTTTATGAGTAAGGTAAGGGCACGGATAAAGGATTTGGATATTAAGGGAGCAATAAAAAAGAAATGATGTAAAACTTTCAGATTAGAGTAAGTTTCTGTTGATGATTTCCAATCCCTGCACTTAAACCAAATAGGAGACTGTAAAAGTATTGATAGCTTGTTAAATTTAAAGACGATTTACTTAGCGTACTAGCATACAAAAATGAAAATGAGATATTTTTTTTGTAACTTTATATATTGAAAAAGCTATTATCCATCATACTTATTTCAGCCTATCTGATATCAACAACTGAACTTTATCAGGTGTTGAAGATACCTTTGCTCGCAGAACACTTCATGGAGCATAAAAACTTAAATCAGGGAACTACCATTTGGGACTTCCTGATCATGCATTATACCAATAATGATATCATTTATGCCGACCATGACAAGGACATGCAGTTGCCATTTAAATCTCATGATGGCTCTATCCATAATATTATTTTGACATTCATACACAATCCTGTTATTCAAACACTTACCCGGCCTGTAGTGATTGATTTAAATGAATATAATCTTCTGGAAAATATTAGTTTCAATTCCACCTATCTTTCCAATATCTGGCAGCCGCCAAAACAAGTTTAGCAATTTAATTAAGTTCTCTTACCGGTCCAATTTTCAGGATCAGGTAGATTTATATTATTCTAAAAATTGTTAAACAATACAAGATATGTTAAACGCAATTATAGGGTTTTCCGTAAGGAATAAACTCATTGTTGGACTGTTTGTCATCGGACTGATTATCTATGGTGGTTTTCAAACTACCAAACTGCCTATTGATGCCGTACCGGATATCACAAATAATCAGGTTCAGGTAATCACAGTTGCTCCTTCTTTTGGTGCAACTGATATTGAGCGATTAGTAACCTTTCCAATCGAGCAGGCAAATAGTAATATTAAAGGAATAAAAGAGATCAGAAGCTTTTCCAGATTTGGTCTTTCATTGGTAACCATCGTCTTTAATGATGAAATAGATGTTTACTGGGCCAGGCAACAGGTAGCTGAGCGTCTTCAACAGGTACAAACCATAATTCCTCCGGGTATAGGAACCCCAGAACTAGGTCCAATCTCTACCGGTCTGGGTGAAATCTACCAATATGTGGTGAGGCCGAAAAAAGGCTATGAATCAAAATATGATGAAACAGAACTCAGGACTATTCAGGACTGGATTGTAAGACGTCAACTACTTGGTGTAGAAGGAGTTGCCGAGGTTAGCAGTTTCGGAGGAAAGTTAAAACAATTTGAAGTAACTGTTGACCCGTATAAATTACAATCATTTAATATTACCATTCATGATGTATTCAATGCTCTTGAACAAAATAACCAAAATACGGGAGGAGCTTACATTGAAAAAGGACCCACTGTTCTTTTTATTCGATCTGAAGGTCTTATTGGCTCGATAGAAGATATTGAAAGCATCAGCATAAAAAGCACGGAAAGTGGCTCGCCCGTATTTATCAGGGATGTGGCTGAAATTAATATAGGGTATGCCACAAGATATGGTGCTATGACTTATAACGATGAAGGTGAAGTCTCGGGGGCCGTTGTCATGATGCTTAAAGATGCCAATAGCAGTGAGGTTATCAAAAATGTAAAGGAAAGAATAGCCTTAATTCAGAAAACCCTACCAGAAGGGGTAGTAATTGAACCTTTTCTTGACAGGACAAAAATGGTAAACAATGCCATTTCTACTGTAGAGACAAATTTGCTCGAGGGAGCTTTGATTGTTGTATTTATTCTGGTGCTTTTTCTTGGAAACTTCCGGGCTGGCTTACTGGTTGCCTCCGTAATTCCATTATCCATGCTTTTTGCAATTATTCTGATGAATACTTTTAAAGTCAGTGGTAACCTGATGAGTTTAGGAGCATTGGATTTTGGTTTGATTGTGGATGGGGCTGTTATTATTGTGGAAGCAGTTATGCATCAGATATCACATGGCAACAGGTTTGGACTTCTAAATCGCCTAACCCAGAAGAATATGGATGATGAAGTAAAGAAATCAGCAAGTAAAATGATGAATAGTGCTGTTTTCGGACAAATAATTATCCTGATTGTTTATCTGCCTATTCTAACCTTAGAGGGTATTGAAGGTAAGATGTTTAAACCCATGGCACAAACCGTTGCATTCGCACTATTGGGAGCATTTATTCTCTCTGTGACTTATATTCCGATGATGAGTGCCTGGTTTTTAAGTAAAAAAATTAAACATAAACCCAATATGTCTGATAGGGTTATGACCCAAATAGAAGAATTTTACCAGAATTTACTTACCAAAGTCTTACGCTTCCCAAAGATGGTACTTGGAGCTGTTATTGCACTTTTTATCCTGGCGATAGTAATACTTACAAGTCTTGGCGGAGAATTCATTCCGGCACTGGAGGAGGGAGATTTTGCAGTTGATACCCGGGTATTAACTGGAAGTAATCTTAACACCACTATTGAGAGCACTACAAAAGCAGCGCATATACTCAAAACCCGCTTCCCAGAGGTTTTAAAAGTTGTAACAAAAATTGGAAGCGGAGAAGTGCCTACTGATCCGATGCCTATGGAAGCAAGTGATATGATGGTCATTCTTAAGGACAAAAAGGAATGGACGTCTGCAAAAACTTTTAATGAACTGGCAGAAAAAATGGGTAAAGCTCTTGAGGATGTGCCGGGAATTACCACTGGATTTCAATTTCCTGTTCAAATGCGTTTTAATGAATTAATGACTGGTGCGAGACAGGATATAGTATTGAAGATCTTCGGTGAAGATCTGGATACACTGGCAAGCTATGCAGACAATTTGGGTAAAATTGTAAATACTGTTGAAGGTAGCCAGGATTTATTTATTGAACCCGTGACAGGAATGCCGCAAATTGTTATTGCATATAACAGAGCTGCAATTGCCCAGTATGGTTTGAAAATATCTGATATCAATAAAGTTATCAATACTGCTTTTGCCGGACAAAGCACCGGACTTGTTTTTGAAGGTGAAAAGCGTTTTAATCTTGTTGTGAGGCTAAATACCGAACAGAGGAAAAATCTGGAAGATGTGAGGAGTTTATTAATTCCTACTCCACAAGGAAGCAATATTCCACTCTATCAACTTGCTCAGGTAGAAATAAAGGATGGTCCGAATCAGATACAGCGCGAAGATGCAAAACGCAGAATTGTTGTAGGTTTTAATGCAAGAGGGCGCGATGTTCAGAGTATTGTGAATGAGCTGCAGTTGAAAGTTGATGAACAGATAAAACTCCCTACAGGATACTATATCACTTATGGTGGCGCATTTGAAAACCTCAATGCGGCTAAGCAAAGGCTGATGATTGCAGTCCCGATATCTTTACTCCTGATATTTGTACTACTCTATTTTGCATTCCATTCAGTGAAACAAGGCTTACTAATCTACACGGCCATACCCTTATCAGCAATCGGAGGGATTTTCTTTTTGGCACTTCGCGGGATGCCCTTTAGTATTAGTGCCGGAAT
Source organism: Daejeonella sp. (assembly GCF_030695525.1). GTDB lineage: Bacteria > Bacteroidota > Bacteroidia > Sphingobacteriales > Sphingobacteriaceae > Daejeonella. The sequence goes on from NZ_JAUYSS010000049.1 coordinate 32,834, forward strand.
TGGTTTCATTGCATTATTTGGAGTTGCAGTTTTAAATGGAATTGTCCTTATTGCGGAATTCAACAGGCTTAAAGCATCCGGACTAAGAAATCTTAACAGAATCGTACTTATGGGAACAAAAACACGCTTGCGTCCGGTAATGATGACTGCCTTTGTAGCATCATTAGGATTTTTACCAATGGCCCTGAGCAGCGGAGCCGGGGCTGAAGTTCAAAAACCATTGGCCACGGTGGTTATTGGGGGCTTGATGCTCGCTACCCTGCTAACCTTATTCGTTTTACCTATACTGTATATCATCTTTGAGAAAACAGGAAAAACAAAACTTTCAAAGATACCTGCCGCTTTACTTTTGGTGATAGCATGTTCAGGTATTTTGGAAGCTAATGGGCAGGAGCAGATAAGTCTTCAGGCTGCTATCGACACCGCATTAAAGAATAACTTAGCTGTTAAAAATGAAAAGCTAAAAGCAGAATACCAGCAAAAGCTGATTAGCTCATCTGCTAATATTCCGCAGGCGAATTTAAGTACAGAATTTGGACAGATTAACAGTATCTATAATGATAACCGACTCGGTTTAAGCCAGTCTATTAGTTTCCCAACTGTCTATTCCAATCAAAAAAAGGTTCTGAATGAAGAATGGAAATCGTCAGTATTAGGTATTTCATTAAAACAAGCTGAAATCAAAAAGACAGTTTCGCAAATCTATCAAAGCATTGTTATTCTGAATGAGAAGCAAAAACTACTATTACAGGCAGACAGTATCTATTCAGAATTTGTGAAAAAGGCCAATTTAAGATTTAAAACAGGTGAAAGCAATGTTTTGGAAAAAGCCACTGCACAAAGCCAGCGTGGTGGAATTTTTCTGCAGTTAAAATCCTTACAGGAAGAGATTCATCTGGCAAAACTACAACTGGCTTTAGTTCTAAACTCTGCGAATAAATTTGAACCAATGGAAAACTCATTAAGAATGGATCTTCCGGCAATGATATCTTTTCAGGCATTAGGAGAGCATCCCCTACTGAAAATTTCTGATCAACAAAAGATAATCACAGCCGCAAATACCCGGCTGGAACGATCCAAAATGCTTCCTGATCTCAGTCTTGGTTATTTCAATACAAGTATTCAGGGTACCGGTGCAGATAATCTATTTTATTCTCCATCAAAACGCTTTAATACGGGTCATTTCGGAATAGGTATACCCATATTTGCCGGTGCACAGAAAGCAAGGGTAAATGCTTCCAAAGTACGTGAAATGATGGCTGATAATGATTACCAGCATCAACTTCAAATAATTGAAAACGAATATCATAGTGCCCTATCACAATATGAAAGCTATTTAGAGGCAGCCAATTATTTTGAACAGAATACCCTGCCTGAGGCAAGAACCATCAGTCAGACGGCAGATTTACAATTTATTAATGGTGAGATCAACTATTTGGATTGGGTGATGTTGAATAACCAGGCCATAATTATCCGGAATAATTACCTGGATCTCGTAAAAGCTTTGAATGAAAGCATTATTAATTTAAATTATTTAGGCTCAAAACTATAAGATCATATGAACCCATCATGATTTTGCCTAAACCCGAAGGGGAATAATTATCAAATCATGATAGCTTCATCACCTTTAAAAAACAAAAAATATAAAGATGAAAAAGTATTTAATAATAACTGCCATTTTAATCATAGCAGCCTGCGGAACCAAGAATCCAACGGAAGAGCCTAAAGAAGATGCAAATGTAAATTCAAATATAGTGAGTCTGAATGAGGCTCAATTAAAATCGGCTGGAATTGTACTCGGGAAACCGGAGTATAAAAGTATTGCATCGATATTAAGGGCAAGTGGTACAATAGATGTACCACCCCAAAACATGATATCAATTTCAATGCCTCTAGGCGGATATTTAAAGTCATCAAAACTTATCCCGGGTATGCAGGTAAGGAAAGGTGAAACTATTGCAATAATGGAAGATCAGCAATACATACAGCTTCAACAGGAATATCTTACTACCAAATCGAAGCTGGTGTTTAGTAAAGCAGAGCTGGACCGTCAAAGGGAGCTAAATCAAAGTAAAGCGAGTAGTGATAAGATCTTCCAGCAGGCACAGATGGACTATAGTAATTTAAGCATAAGCTTAAACTCACTTGCCCAAAAACTGCGCATGATCAATCTTAATCCAAACAATATTTCGGAGAATAATATCTCAAGAACTGTTCCTATCTATTCGCCTATTGCTGGAACCGTTTCGAAGGTTAATGTTAATATCGGACGATTTATAAATCCATCAGATATACTTTTTGAAATTATCGACCCCTCAAATATTCATTTAAACCTGAAGATATTTGAAAAGGATCTGGCTAAACTTTCTAAGGGACAAAAATTAATAGCTTATACCAATAATCAGCCCGATAAGAAGTATCCATGTGAAATCAGCCTGATTACCGGAGATCTTAGTGCAGAAAGAACTGCAGAAGTGCATTGTCATTTTGAAAGTTTTGACAAAACCTTAGTACCCGGAATGTATATGAATGCGGAGATTGAAATAAAAAGCCATGAAACCCTTGCTATTCCTGAAGATGCCATTGTTCGCTTCGAAGGTTTGGATTATGTATTTGTTAAAAAGGGGGAAAGGGAATTTGAGATGAAGACTGTTGAAACCGGTGTTAAAGAGAATAAATATGTAGAACTGATCAATAGTGCTGCCTTTTCTGACAAAGAAATAGTGATAAAAGGAGCCTATACCCTGCTGATGTCGCTTAAAAATAAATCTGAAGAATAATGTCCGGAAAAATAAAATAGGACCTTTGTAAGATACAAAGGTCCTATACCTTATAATATGAGTTCAAAATAAAACCTGGCATAAGTACTTTAAAAATTGAAGGTATTCTATTGTTTTAGAAATCAGGGTCTATGCTTCTTCGGTACAGCCAGTCCCGTGTTCTGCCCTAGTTTTTTGCAATAGATTTAATAGCTATAATGAAAATCAGTAGTGCAAAAAAGCTAGAGCTGCCACCCGGGTTTATTTCAAAAGGCAAATGGTCCTTCTGCCGAGCTGCCCGTCAAGATGAAAAATAGCTCCGTGTAAATTAAACCTTGCCGTAGGAAGTAGTTTCCGGCTATCCGCCTGTGGTTGGTGTTATCAACGACCAATGATATGATCGTGCTTGGTACGGTGAGAACACCGACCAGAGGGGAAAGCGGTTTCTTGCCGGAAATACTCCGGAGGAAAGGGCTGAACTAACGTATAACACACAGGTATTGCTTTCCAAAATCAAATTATTCTGGCTCCAGAGCCTTCTTTGAATAATTATAACCCTATCTTTTATCCTGTCCTATATCAAACTCAGTTTTATAAAAATTCAATAAATAAATCAGAACCTTAGCAATCAGGATTTAAGGTATTTTCTTTCCTTCAGTTTATAGACATCCATTACCAGTTGTTTTAAAGCGCTTGTAACACATTCACCTATACGAATACCCTTTTCTGCAGAAGCTTTGGTCGGATTTCCGTAAACACCATTGGGTGTCAGCTCCTTCATTGTACGATAAAAAGAAATTTTGGGACCGGATAACAAATCTCCTTCAACCGAAGAAAAAGCCGATACATTGGCTCCCTGCTTAATCAGCGATTCCTGAACTAAGTGCGGGGCAATAACTTTCATCAAAGAAGTCTCAAATTCGCAAGCATGGCCGGTACCCCCCGGACCTGTTTCTGTGATTTTTAATAGTTCTTCTTTTGCAACGTTCCACCAGGAAGCACCAAGAATATGGGCATTCGGGTTGGCAAAGCCTAGCTGTTCAATAATGACCTGCATAATGCCCTGATTTCCGCCATGGCTGTTCAGTAGAATAATATTATAAAAACCATGGTTTAAAACAGATTGAATGACTTCCTTAACAACTGCCGAAAAAGTGGTGTGACTGAGGGTAAGTGTTCCACAGAAACCCATATGATGATCCGAGCAGCCTACTGCAACGATAGGCAGAATCAATATTTTATCCCCAAGCTCCTTATTCAGCAAGCCTGAAAAATATTCACCGATCATCCTGTCGGTGGCAACAGGCAAATGAGCTCCATGCTGCTCAATTGCAGCAATGTTCAACAGAACCGGAGTTTGTTTATCCGCTTCAGCAAGCTGAACGGATGTTAGTTGATCCCAAAACATAATTATTAATTAATTGTGTTGTTTATTTAATTTAATAAGTCGCCCGGCCTCCTGAAAGATCAAACGTGAATGCAGTAGAAAAACTTGCTTCAGGTGATACGATGAAGGCAGCGGTTGACGCAGCTTCTTCCAGAGTACCACAACGCTTCATTGGAATTTTATCAGTCATATATTTCACCTGCTCATCGGGAAGGGCCTCAACCATAGCGGTACGAATAACAGCAGGTGCCAGTGCATTGACAGTAACACCTGTTTCAGCATATTCCTTACCCTGAACTTTTGTCATCCCGATAACAGCGGCCTTGGAGGTAGAATAGGCGAGCATACCTGCATTTCCTTCCTTACCAGAGATGGATGCAATATGAAGCACCCTTCCGTATTTATTTTTTAGCATTACAGGTATGGCGTATTTGGAAGTATAAAATGAACCCATCAGATTTACATTGAGAACCAACTGCATATTTTCAGCCTCTACTTCATGACTAAGGATATTGGTTTTTCCTACAATACCGGCGCAGTTGACCAGAATATCAATGCGGCCAAAACGATCATTGACCTTTTTGATTGATTCTGCAACTTCTGCTTCATTCGTAATATCCAAAACATAAATTTCAGACTCCCCTGCTAAAAGGTTTCTTGTCTTTTGTAAGCCATTGGTATCCCTGTCGAATAATGCAAGTTTCACTCCTTTTTCGGATAATTTCAAGGCAATTGCCTGACCTAAACCAGAGGCTGCTCCGGTAATAATTCCCACCTGATCTTTGAATTCAATTTTCATTAGTATTTAGTTTATTTTTTAATGTCCCCGCACCTGCGGGATTGTATTTTATTCTTTTGTCTTATTACCTGCCGCTGCAAACAGATTATACAGGTCTTATATAATTAATTTTTACTAAAATCATGTTCAACCAATTCATGTAAACTTACAACATCCGATTTCCGGGTCAATAAATGAATGATTGTCCAGGCAAACAGATAGGTCAATCCGCAAATAATGAATAACAGATTGTAGCCGCCGATTAAATTTCCGGCAGATTTATAACTATCCAGAATATAACCAACAAATAATGGGAACAACATCCCTCCTACTGCTCCTGACATTGCTCCTATACCTGTTACTGAGCTAACTGCCTGTTTAGGAAAAAGATCAACAACCAAAGTGAATATATTTGTACTCCAGGCCTGATGTATTGCCAGGGTAAAACTGAGGATTCCAACCACCATCCATGCATTGGTTGCATACTGAGCTGAAAGTACGGTTAATTCCATAATTGCAAAAATTAAAAGCGCAGTTTTTCTAGCTTTTAAAGTTGGCCAGCCTCTTTTGATAAGCCAGGATGAAAAATACCCCCCTCCAACACTTCCCAAAACAGTCATCGTATAAATAATCATCAATTCAGGACTCAAATTCGCCATATTCAGCTTAAAGGTTGAAGCAAAATAAGAAGGCAGCCAGAACATAAAAAACCAATAAATCGGGTCTAGCAAGATCTTTCCGGTGATAAAGGCCCAGGTTTGGCGATAAGTAAAAAGTTTGAACCATTTTATCTTTACAACTTCTTCCTCAGCAGCAGCATCCAGCTTCTGCCCATCATGAATATAATTATACTCTTCTTCTGTTAAGCGCTTATGTTTAGAAGGAACATTATACACCCATATCCAGACTATCAGCCACAGGAAACCAATGGAGCCTGTTATGAGAAACACTTCATGCCAGCCAAAATTGCTCAAAATCAAGGGAACAATAATCAAGGCGATGATAATACCAAAACTGGTACCCGCATTAAATAAACCAGTAGCTAAGGCTCGCTCCTTGCGTGGAAACCATTCGGCAATCGTTTTCATTCCCGCAGGTACATTCCCCGCTTCTGTTAAGCCTAAACCAATCCTTGCCAGACCAAAGCCTGTCACACTCCGGGCAGCCGCATGCAGCATGCCCATAATACTCCAGGCTGCTACAGAAATGATGTATCCCGGTTTGGTACCAATCCTATCAATAAACCAACCCCAGGAAATCAAACCTACAGCATAAGCACCTGTAAATGCCATCACCAAAAAGGCGAAATCTGTTTCAGTCCATGTGAATTCTATTTCAAGGGTTGGTTTTAATAAACCGAGTATTTGCCGGTCAAGGTAATTGATAGTAGTGGCAGAAACCAATAAGGTTAATATGAGCCAGCGGTAATTTTTTATTTTTCGGCCAGACATGGAACAGGGATTTTAATTGTTGTGAAACTAAATGGACAGGATCATTTTTTAGGATAGCCAGCTCAATGATGAGCCGGCTAAACATAAAGGTATTTTTATAAAAAGCTTAAAGATTCAGTTTCTTTCTTCCTGCATCTGTAAGCAGGTTAACACTCCATAAAGGATACCATGTTTGCTCCATAATTACTTTTTTGACACCCGGCACCGCATACAGTGCTTCCATCATTGTTTTTGATACAGAAGAATGAACCACATTGGAACTGTGTGTAAAATAGGCTCCGAGTGGGCGCCCCCTGTGTGGCATGGCCATGGTAACTTTTACTACACTACCCCGTACTGCTATATCATAAACCAATCCCAAATCAACAATACTAATATCTGATTTATACAATTGTGGATCTTTTACCAATAATAAAGCTTCCCATAGTAATGCTTTATTAATCGGACTGTCCTGAGCTTCTGAAGCCCGGGCAAGACGACGCGGACTTTCTTTTGCAACTATTCCCTTTGGTAGTTCAGCACCTGATCTGCTTAATGGATTCAATAGTTCCTGTCTTAGATTTTCAATCTTAGCAGTATCATCCTTCAGGGTAAATGGTATGGTTACATAGGCATTCTTTTGATGTAAAACAGCTCCTTTTGGGATAGTCTTAATAGTTTTTGGAACCGGATACCGGCTCCAGATCTGTCCATGCCATTGATAATGTAAATTAGGTGAACCGTTATGGGCTAATTCGGCCCCTAAACCTTCAGCATGGTGCTCAAGGAAAAATCCGAAAAAGGAGTCTTTGGTATCTTTATTGAAAAAACCGATTCCCCATAATTGATCACTTAACTCTGCAGGAACATTACCTGTTTTTAATTTTTCATCCGGGCCCATCCATAACATGTCAGTAAATGATTGACCAGTTATTACCCATTCATCATCCCTTAAAGCTGCAGGAGAGAATTGCTTGACAGCAGTCATATGACCAAACTTATGAAAATAAGGCAAGCCGGCATAAAAACGATACTCTATATCCATGATCATACGGGCCGGTGAGAATAATGGATGCACAGGTGAATAAGGGAATCCCCAGCGGCGGATAATCGTACAGATTGGCCCTTTAACTACTTCAAAATCGGGGCACTCATCCCATAAAGAAATACGCATTTTTTGAAATCCCTCATCAGATACATAATCATGAGCCCAATCTATTCCGGCTGGTTCGCCATGACCCTGACCTCCAGAATAGATCTCCAGGCCATGCTCACGTTTTAAGATCATGCGCGCAAGTTGTCCGGTTTGTTTGGATAGAATTGCTGTAAAGAATTCATTTTCTATATCTAAACCGTAGCCTTCTCCGGTCACTTTTAAATCAGACTGATAATCAGGCAATTCAGCATCCGGATTACCGTAAAAAACGACATAATGTCTCTTCTCTTTTCCCTGATTATCGGCAAGGAATAACAATTTACATATCTTTTCAGAACCTCTGCGTACCTCAGAGAAAACCTGAGAAATCACTTCAGTTAATACACCATCCCTAATCTCGGCTACCCGTATTTCGCGTGTAAGGGAAGCTGTCTGAGAAGCCTGGAAACTCAACAAAACTTCTACAGGTTCAGCTTTACGAGGAGTTCCTATTTTTTCTTCCAGACTGACCACCTTGTAGTAATTCCATCCTTTTGCCCAGTTTTTCCAGGCTGTGGGAAGTGAAGCCACTGTTCCAAACTGGCTTGCAGCTACATGGGGTGTTCCAAAGTTCTCTTCTTCCGCCTGCAACTGGATCTCCGATATTCTGATTGAATTGGTCAGGGATCTGGCTGTTCTGTAATCCTTCTTTGCCAATGCCTCCTGAAGTAATTGAATTTTTTCCTGTATACTATCTGTCTGGCTGGTTGTTTGATCTGCATAAGGTGCAATAGCTTCCTTTATAAAACTCTCAACGGAATTCTGATTTTCTGCTTTGGAACTTAGGGGCAGAGTCAAACCTGCAAAACCTAAAAGGCCCATACCCAGAAATTTACGACGCTTCATCGAATCTGAAAATTGAGGTTCTAAACCTGCATTCATTACCTCAGCTTCATCTCCTGTTCTTAATCTGGAGGTATCATCATGCATTTTTAATGCCGATTTTGATGGATTAAATTTCTTCATATTCATTCTGTTTTTGTCAATAATCATCAGGAAAACGCGTCTCCATTAGATAAATTAATTATTCAATTTTAATTCTAAATACCCAATTTTTTTCTACCCTCATCCGTAAGCATATTAGAACTCCAACCCGGATACCAGGTCTGTTCCATAATCACTTTCTTAACCCCCGGAACCTCATAAACCGCCGTCAGAATATTTTTGGAAGTGGTGGGATGCACGACATTGGATCCGTAAGCAAAATAGGTCCCCAGGGGCCGGCCCCGATGAGGCATCGCTATTAATACTATTACGACACTACCTTTTACAGTAACATCATATACTAAACCAAGATCCACAATACTGATATCAGACTTATAGAACTGAGGATCCTTAACATCTCTTAATGCCTTCCATATCAATTCTTTAGGTATCGGGCTATCCTGAGCCTCTCCCATACGTTCTAAACGCCTTGGACTCTCAATCGCCTGAACAGTATTATTCAGTACAGATGAAGAGCTTGTTAAAGGATTCATTAGCTCTTTTCTAAGCGATTCAATCTTCGCCTGACCATGTTCTTTGGTAAATGGGATAGTGACATAGGCATTTTTTTGGTGCAGGATTGTTCCTTCCTTAACGATCTTATCTCGTTCTAGTGGATACCGGGACCAGGTCGTTCCGTGCCATTGATAATACATATTCGGTCCGCCATCATGAATCAGTTCCGTTTCTCTCCCATCTGCACGATGATCGAGAAACAAGCCCATAAATGAATCTTTGGTATCCTTATTAAAAAAACCAATACCCCAAAGATTCTTGGCTGATTCGGTTGGAACAGCTCCAAAGTGCAACTTGCCATCAGCACTCATCCACATCTGATCAGTAAATGATTGCCCGGTAATTACCCATTCATCATCCCGTAGTGCCGCTGATACGAAATCTTTAACAGTGGTCATGTGACCGAATTTAAAAAAATACGGCAGACCTGCATAAAAACGATATTCAATATCCATGTTCATTCTGGCCGGCGCAAACACCGGATGTATTGCTGAATAAGGGAAACCCCAGCGACGAATGATCGTACAGATTGGCCCCCTGACGACTTCAAAATCTGGACATTCATCCCATAAGGATATTCTAAGTTTTGAAAAGAAACCCTCTGTTATATAATCATGTGCCCAATCGATACCAGCCGGCTCACCATGCCCCTGTCCACCTGAATAGATCTCCAACCCATGTTCACGTTTTAGCACCATTCTGGCCAGCTGACCGGTTTGTTTTGAAAGATAGGCGGTAAAATACTCGTTCTCTATATCTAGTCCGTAACCTTCACCAGTAACCTTCAGATCAGACTGATAATTAGGAAGTTCTGCATCCGGATTACCATAAAATATGAGGTAAGTCCGCTTTTCTTTACCCTGATTATCTGCAAGAAACAGGAGTTTACAGATCTTTTCAGCTCCTCGTCTAATTTCTGAAAAGACCTGTGATATTACCTCTGTCAACACACCATCCTTTATTTCTGCAACCCGGATCTCACGTGCAAGTGAAGCAATTTGTGTCGTCTGGAAGCTCAACAAAACTTCTACAGGTTCTGCTTTACGCTGAATACCCACTTTCTCTTCCAGGTTCACTACTTTATAATACTTCCAGCCCTTCGCCCAGTTCTTCCAGGCAGCAGGAAGTGAAGAGACAGCCCCAAATTGATTTGCTCCAATCAATGGGGTCCCCAAATCTTCATGATCAGCCTGAGCCTGAAGTTCTGATATACGAAGAGAGTTGGTTAATGCCCGCGCCAGACGATAATCTTTTTTATCCCAGGCTTTCTGAAGCATTTTCATCTTATCCTCGAAACTATCTGATTGACTGGATACAGACTCTGCAATTGAAACAGATTCATTTACAAAATTCTCTAGGGAAGTCTTTCCTTCAGCTTTAGTGCCAAGAGGTAAACTAAGTCCCGCAACACCGATTAAGCCCAATCCGAGGAATTTACGGCGTTTTATTGTTTCAGACATTGCAGATTCCAAATGTTCAATTTTACTATTGTCTATCGGATTAAGCTGCGCATCGGAAGTGTCTCTATTTAATTTTTTCATTTTAATTAAAACAATTAAATATTAAATCATGCTTTATTTTATTATTCAATAATTAAATACCAAGTTTCTTTCTTCCATCATCTGTCAGCATATTAGAACTCCAGCCTGGATACCAGGTTTGTTCCATAATAACTTTTTTAACTCCCGGAATTTCATAAACAGCTGTCAGAATATTTTTAGAAGTGGTTGGGTGCACGACATTCGATCCGTATGCAAAATAGGATCCAAGAGGTCGGCCTCTGTGAGGCATAGCTATTAATACTTTTACTACACTTCCCCTTACTGTCACATCATAGACTAAACCAAGATCAACTATGCTGATATCTGATTTATAGAATTGGGGATCTTTCACGTCACGGAGTGCCTTCCATATCAGATCTTTGGGTATTGGGCTGTCCTGCGCCTCGGCCAGTCTGGCCAGTCGCCTAGGGCTATCTCTGGAGAGTATATTTTGCTGAATTGAACTGGCTGAAACCGCCATTGGATTCATCAGCTCCTTTCTCAAACGTTCGATTTTTCCAGATCCATCCTTTGTATCAAAAGGGAGCGTGACATAGGCATTTTTTTGATGGAAAACAGCCCCTTCCGGAATAGTTTTTACCCCTTGTGGAACCGGCCAGCGTTGCCAAAACTGACCATGCCATTTGTAATAGAAACTAGGCGAACCGTTATGACGTAATTCCTGAAATCCATCCGCATGATGTTCGAGAAAGAGCCCGATAAAGGAGTCTTTGGTGTCTTTGTTAAAAAAGCCTACCCCCCATAGATTATCAGCTGATGCTTCAGGCACCTCCCCAATCTGAACCTTACCTTCAGCATTTACCCACACAATATCTGTAAATGACTGACCGGTAATGACCCATTCATCATCGCGTACATAGACCATATCAAATGTCTTAAGTGCCGACATATGGCCAAACTTGTGGAAATAAGGTAAGCCGGCATAAAAACGATACTCAATATCCATGTTCAATCTTGCAGGAGAGAAAACCGGATGTACCGGAGAATATGGCAAGCCCCAGCGACGAATGATAGTACAGATTGGGCCTCTGACAACTTCAAAATCCGGGCATTCATCCCATAGGGAGATCCGCACTTTTTGAAAATTATCCTCAGTCACATAATCATGTGCCCAATCTATACCGGCAGGTTCTCCGTGCCCCTGCCCACCGGAATAGATTTCCAGGCCATGTTCCCTTTTCAGGATCAGCCTTGCCAACTGGCCGGTTTGTTTTGAAAGATAAGCGGTAAAATACTCGTTTTCAATATCAAGCCCGTATCCTTCGCCCGTCACTTTAAGATCAGATTGATAATTAGGTAGTTCTGCATCCGGATTACCATAAAATATCAGATAATCCCGCTTCTCCTTACCTTCATTATCTGCAAGAAACAGAAGTTTACAGATCTTTTCAGCTCCTCGTCTAACTTCTGAAAAGACCTGTGATATCACTTCTGTCAAAACACCGGATTTTATTTCTGCCACCCGGATTTCACGTGCAAGGGAAGCAGTTTGTGAAGCCTGAAAGCTGAGTAAAACCTCAACAGGTTCCGCCTTACGTTGTATTCCTGCCTTCTCTTCTAAACTCACAACTTTATAATACATCCAGCCTTTTGCCCAGTTCTTCCAGGCAGTTGGTAGTGAAGAAACAGTACCAAATTGATTGGCAGCAATCAATGGGGTTCCAAAATCTTCATGATCAGCCTGAGCCTGAATTTCCGAAATACGAAGGGAATTAGTTAATGCCCGCGCCAGACGATAATCTTTTTTATCCCAGGCTTTTTGAAGCATATCCATCTTATCCTCAAAACTATCCGACTGACTCGAAACTGATTCTGCGACCGAAACTGATTCCTTTACAAAATTCTCAATAGCGGTCTTTTTTTCAGCTTTAGTACTTAGCGGCAAACCAAGTCCGGCAACACCCAATAAGCCCATACCTAAAAACTTACGACGCTTCATTCCGTCACAATTCGGGGTTTCGGACTCTTTTACCGGAACTTCTTCCGCGAATAATCTTTCTGAAGCCGGAATTCCTGAGTCTGCTTCCCGAAATTCTGAATCTGGTTTAGATGAAAATTTTTTATTCACAGCAAAATTTTAAAAGGTGTTTTATTGTTAAGCCGAAAGCCGGCTTGTTAATTTTTTCAATCTATATCCCTAATTTTTTACGGCCTTCATCTGAGATGAGATTGGAATTCCATTCTGGATACCAGGTTTGATTCACTACAACTTTGCGCACTCCGGGTATTTCTGTGAGAGCTCCCACAATTGTTTTTGACACGGTACGATGAACTACACTCGATCCCCAGATAAAGAAGCTTGACAATGGTCTTCCCCTGTGTGGCATAGTCATTAATACTTTTACCACCCCATCATCATCCATTGAAAGATTATAGATATATCCCAGTTCAACAATATTTACATCGGCGATATACAGCTGCTGATCTTTACAATTTCTCAAAGCATCCCATAATACTTGTTTCGGAATCTGACCATTTAGTGCTTCACCCTCACGGGCAAGAACCCGCTTATTTTCTTTTGCAGCAAGTCCGGAAGGCAAAGCAGCCTGGAAGGAAGATAGCGGACTTAATAACTCTTTTCTTAATGCTTCAATTTTTGCCGGACCGTCAGCCTCAGTAAAGCCTACAGTTACATAAGCATTCTTTTGATGCAGGACAGCTCCTTCCGGAACGATTTGATTTCTTTCAAGCGGATAACGGGACCAGGTTGTTCCATGCCAGTTATAATACAACATCGAATGGCCGGCATGAAGAAATTTTGGTATTTCTTCGGCAGAATGTTCTAAATAAAGCCCAATAAATGAATCCTTAGAGTCTTTATTATAATACCCAAATGCTTTAACACTGTGCTTATTGGCTTCATCAATTTCCCCAAACTTTAATTTTTCATCGGCACCCATCCAAAGACTTCCGGTAAAGGGCTGACCTGTAAATACCCATTCATCATCCCTAAGTGCGGTGGAAACAAACTGTTTGATTGCTTTCATCTTGCCAAACTTATGGAAGAAAGGAAGTCCCGCATAAAAGCGGTATTCAATATCAATATTCAAACGGGAAGGATTGTAAACAGGATGAAGTGCAGAATGCGGAAAACCCCAGCGGCGAACAATGGTACAGATTGGACCCCGTACAATCTCATAATCCGGGCACTCTCCCCAGTATTGGATTCTGACCTTCATGAAATTATCTTCAGAAACGTAATCATGAGCCCAGTCGATACAAGGAGTTTCTCCGTGTCCGGGACCTCCGGCATATAATTCAACCCCATGCTCCCTTTTAATTAACATCCGTTCCAACTGGCCGGTTTGTTTAGAAAGTGAAGCAATGAAGTATTGATTTTCTATTTTCAAATGGTAACCTTCTCCGCTTACTTCAAGATCTGAGGTATATTCAGGTAATTCAGCATCCGGATTACCGAAAAAGACCAGATAGTTTCGTTTTTCCCCTCCCTGATTATCAGCCAGGAACATCACTTTACACAATCTTTCTGGCCCCCTCCTTACTACCCCATAAACCTGGGAAGTAACTTCCTTTATCTGACCATTACTAATTTCTGCCACACGAATTTCCCTGGCAAGGGATGTTACCTGTTCTGAACGGAAAGCTAACAAGACCTCTACAGGTTCCGCATTTCTTTTAATTCCAGCTTTCTCCTCCAAGCCAATAACTTTATAATACTTCCATCCATTTGCCCAGATTCTCCATGCCACTGGAAGCGATGCAACAGTACCAAACTGACCAGATCCTACTAATGGCTTTCCCGGATCCTCATCTTCGATCTGAGCCTGAATACCTGTATTCCGCAGCGAATCACTTAGGGAACGTACCATTCGGTAATCCTTTTCTGCCCAGGCTTTCTCAATTAATTTAATCTTAGTTTCGAAACTATCAGACTGTTTTTTGTAAAGTTCAGTTTCAGTAGCTATAATTTCTTTTACAAATTCCTCAACAGAATTGTTTTCGGCGGCTCTTACCCCAAATGGCAAACTCAAACCGGCCATACCCAACAAACTCATTCCGAGAAATTTTCTACGTTTAATAGGATCAGAAACCTGAGCCGAGAGCTCATTATCATTGGTTTTGGACTTATGGATACCATTCAAAGAAGTTTCCTGAAAGGAATCAACCGGACTCAATAATTCAGATTGGATTTGCTTATTTTTTTTCATTTTTCAATTGATATATTATTGTCGGCAATAAGGTGTTAAATAATTGTGCTTAGCTTTAATACTTTTCTGAAGTCTGACATCTGAAGTCTGACATCTGACCTCCGGCATCCTGCTTCTCATATCTCATATCCCCAGTTTTTTACGACATTCATCACTCATCAGATTGGAATTCCATTCAGGATACCAGGTCTGATCAACCACAACTTTCCGGACTCCCGGTATTTCCGTCAGTGCCCCCACAATCGTTTTTGAAACCGTACGATGCACCACACTTGAACCCCATATAAAGAAACTCGATAATGGCCGGCCTCTATGTGGCATAGTCATAAGAACTTTAACCACCCCATCACCCTCTACAGAAAGATTATAAATGTATCCGAGTTCAACAAGGTTGACATTGGAGATGTACATTTGCTGATCTATACAACTTTTCAAAGCCTCCCATAAAACTGCCTTTGAAATCAGGCTATCCCCGGCTTCTCCGGGTCTTGCCAGGGAGCGTTTACTTTCTTTGGCAGACGTAATTGTAGCTAAGTCCGAGGAAAAACTGTCCATTGGATTTAAGAGTTCTTTCCGCAGTGCCTCAATTTTACCCGGCCCATCCTTTTCGGTAAAAGCAATCGTTACATAAGCATTCTTCTGCCGGAGTATGGCACCCTCTGGTATTGTATGGTTTTTTATTCCATCTATGGTTGGATGACGGACCCATACCGTTCCGTGCCAGTTATAATAAAACAAGGATGAACCTCCATCCAGAAGGTCCGGTATTACTTCCGAAGAATGATCCAAATAAAGACCCACAAAAGAGTCTTTTGAATCTTTATTATAGTATCCAAAACCCTTCACACTGTGCTTATTGGCTACATCAACCTCGCCGAACTTTACCTTTTCATCAGCGCCTATCCATATACTTCCGGTAAAAGGCTGTCCTGTGAAAACCCATTCGTCATCCCGCATAGTCTGGATAACGAAGGCTTTTACAGCTTTCATTTTACTGGATTTAAAGAAGTATGGCAATCCTGAATAAAAGCGATACTCTACATTAATATTTAATCGGGAGGGATTGTAGATGGGATGCAGTGCTGAGTGTGGAAATCCCCAGCGTCTGACGATCGTACAGATTGGCCCGCGGGTAATCTCGTAATCAGGGCATTCACCCCAATACTGAATCCTGACTTTCATGAAAAAATCTTCTGCAACATAATCATGTGACCAGTCAATACAAGGAGTTTCGGCATGAGCCGGACCTCCTGCATACAATTCAACACCATGCTCCCTCTTAATCAGCATCCGCTCCAATTGACCAGTTTGCTTGGAGAGCTTGGCAATAAAATACTGATTTTCAATTTCAAGATCATAGCCTTCACCCCTCACTTCAAGATCTGTTGTATATTCAGGTAACTCTGCATCCGGGTTTCCATAGAAAACTAAATACTGACGTTTTTCAGAGCCTTTATTATCAGCCAAAAACATGACTTTACACAACCTCTCAGATCCTCTTCTTACTACGCCATACACCTGTGAAGTAACTTCCTTAAGTAATCCATTATCAATTTCTACAACACGAATTTCGCGTGCCAAAGAGTTAACCTGATCTGAACGGAAGCCTAATAAAACTTCAACAGGTTCTGCTTGTCTTGGAATTCCGGCTTTTTCCTCCAGAGCAAGAACTTTGTAATATTTCCAGCCTTTTGCCCAGATTCTCCAGGCTTCCGGAAGGGTAGCAACAATGCCAAATTGATTACCATTAAGCAAGGGTTTACCAGGATCTTCATACTCATTCTGTGCTTGTATACCCGTATTCCTGATGGAGTCACTTAAAGAGCGAACCATCCTGAAATCTTTTTCATCCCAGGCCTTCTGCATCAATTTCATTTTATCCTCAAAACTATCCGAGTGCTTTTTAAACAAATCAGTTTCAGAGGCAACAATATCATTTACAAATTCTTCAACATAATTGTTGTCAAATCCTTTAACCCTATTTGGCAATCCCATACTCGCAATTCCAAATAAACCCAGTCCAAGGAACTTCCTTCGCTTCAATTGAAGGTTTGCAGAAGCCATATTTTCTTCAAAATGATGATGAGGATGGGTGGTGATATTTTTTTCAATACTACCATCCGAATTTTCCATAGCAGCTAAGTCAGAAAAGTTCTTATCAGATTCTATCATGCATTTGAGTTTATCAGAATTATAAGCAATCAAATTTTAAAATGAACAGCCAACAAATTCTAAGGATAGGTCAAAAACCACTATTTAAAATTTGAAAATTAAGGCAAAAAATTTCAAATCATCATCAATACCAATTGATGGGTAAATTAGGGTATACCTGCTTTCGCAGGTATACCCGGGGTATTATGATGATGCATTTTTAAAAAAGTACCTTTCTTGGAAGGGTACTTAGTTTGATTTTGATTTATCCCACCACAAACGGGTAGCCACGTTATCAGGACCACCACCAAGCAATGGAACCGCTGCCTTTACTGCAGCACCATTAGCAATGATTTCCCTGTCGAGGAAGGATATTCTCCGGATCATCTTATCCGGTGTTATATCAGGATTTTGAGAATTTAACAGAGGATAAAATTTTGGATACCCAGATCTTCTGATACTTGCCCATGCCTCATGACCTTCCGGGAAAAGAGCAATCCATTTCTGGGTTCCGATTTGTTCACGTTGTCTTTCAGTATTAGTTTCCCATTTTACCGGAATATCTGTTAAAGGGGGAGTAGGGAACAGATTATCAGGTGCGATAGGTAGACTTGTACCATTAACATAAGCAGAAATAACTGCCGCACTGGTAATGCCATGTTCACGCAATGAAGTTTCTATCCCCATCTCATAAAGTTCTTTGGCGGTACCACCCATATTCCAGCCATTCAATGCTCCTTCGGACCTAAGAAAATAAGCCTCAGAGGCATAAAAAACAACCTGAGGAGTTGTAGTCATCGTGGCAGAAGCATACTTTGGACCAACTGCTGAATTATTGTTAATACTATTTGCAGGCAAATTTTGTTGAGCAACGGTCATTCCGTTTCTAACACCACGGAACTTACCATCGGTTAGTGCAGGGCTCCAAAATACAGGTAGCCTTGGGTCATTATAACCAACTAATAAACTTTCCATGGTAGTACTCATCCGAGAGCCATTTCTACTCATAAAATTGTTCAGTCCATTGTTAAAATCTGCATTAGTTGCAAAATGGGCTCCATCTGAAGCCTGTGTCATCACCCCGGCAGCAAATGCCTTCTCTGCTTCCAATTTAGCTTTAGCAGGCTCTACATCCGAAATTCTTAATGCCAAACGCAGGCGCAAGGTATTTCCAAACTTTAACCATTTAGCATTATCTCCATTATAGATACGATCTGCTGTTGCAAATGAAGGTTTAGTTAAATTATTTTTGAGATCTGTAGTTGCTTCATCCAGTTCTTTGAAGAAATCAAAATAAATACTCTTTTGATCATCGTAACTCACAACTGTAGTATCCTTACCAATTTTGGAATATGGAATCGGACCCCATTGGTCAGTCACACGCATAAAACAGAAAACTTTCCACATTCTGGCAATTGCATTCATGCTAGGTTCTTTTCCACCTTTAGTTGCCTCGATAATGTTTACTAATTTAGGCATTGCATTTACATAGGTTCCAGGCCAAATGTCCTGCCATCTTTGAACAATAACATATCTGTGAGACTCCTGATTGATGTTTGTGCCGGCAAAATGTTGAGAGTATACTCCAGGAAACAAGAGCATACTCGTTTCGTTATAACCTATTCCACCTCCGGCTACTAATGCACCGGGGAATAAACTACGTAAATCCGGAGCAGTCAGTTCCAATAAACCATCCGGTCTTCTGTTTATTTCATCGAAATTTTTTGTACAGGCAGTCAGTATTACGATTGGTGCCAAAAATAGCACCATTCTGATGGCCCACTTTCTATATAATGATTTTTGAGTTTTCATTTTATTCAATTTAATATTGATAATAATATTTAATTCAAATAGTTGTTAGCTATCAGAATGTTGCGTTCAGGCTAAGACCAATATTACGGGTTGTAGGTAAAGAAGAATATTCCATACCACCCCTATTAGTTACTGCTGTAGCAATCTCAGGATCGTAAGGCGCATATTTCTTTAAGAATAGCAGATTCCTTCCAACCAGAGATAATCTGGCATTTTTAATAAATCCTGATTTTTGAACAAACTGATTTGGAATTTTGTACCCAAACACCACTTCTCTCAGCCTAAGGTTAGTCGCAGAAAAAGCATAAAAGTCTTTTGCAGGAGTTCTGTTACCTAATGATTGCCAGTATCTTTCTGCAGTAATTGATGTTGTGTTTTTTACACCGGCTGTAGTATAACCATCCACAACAATCCCGGTTTCTCTATATTGAAGAGAATTTTTCGAGTTACCACTCACATCCATTGCAGCCAAAGTACCGGCTACAACTGTACCGCCATTTCTGTAATCTAATAAGAAACTGAGGTTAAGATTTTTAAAAGTGAATGAATTGTTGACACCAAGCATATAATTAGGATTATAATTTCCTGCATAAGCTGTTTTCCCGGTAAGAATTGGAACACCTGCAGGACTAACTAACCTTCTGCCTTGTGCATCTTTACTCCATTCGGCCATATACATTTCTCCAAAGGACTTGCCTTCTTCAACTGTTTCGAGCACCTGTCTGTCATCACCTAAAACAGCTGTTTTAAGTCTCTCAGACAATCTAACAACTTTATTAACATTTTTAGAGAAGTTAAGCATCATGTCCCATGAAAAACTCTGATTTCTAATTGGCGCACCACTTAACATAATTTCTACACCACTATTCCGGATCAATCCGGCATTGATATACTGAGAACTAAAGAGTGTAGCATTTGGAACAGCCAAAGCAATTAACTGGTTTTCAGTATTAGATCTATAATAAGTAACATCAAGCCCTATCCGGTTGGTAAAGAATCGCCAGTCTAACCCGGCTTCAAATGAAGTAGTAATTTCCGGTTGATAATTCCCGAGTGATCTAACACTAGGAGTATTTATGGCACCACCAGCCCCTACCGAAAAATAATTATCAGTCAAATATTGTCGACCTCCGTAACCTGCTTTTGCGTAGGTTGTTCTAAGCTTACCATAAGAAACCCAAGATGGTAAATCAATCATATCTGTGATTATTGCCGTTAAACCTACTGAAGGGTAGAAATAAGATTGATTCTCTTTCGGTAGTGCCGAAGACCAATCGTTTCTTGCAGTAACATCAAGATAGAGGTAATCTTTAAAGGATAAGGTAGAAGTAGCATATAAAGATTGAACTTGAGGCTCTCTACCAATTACGTTTGTAGTTCTTGGATTCTTCGCATTAGACATGAAGAAGAAATCAAGCTTATTCAAACCATTTGCATTGGTATTGATAGATTCATATTTAGTTTCCTGAATTGAACCTCCAAGATATCCGTTTAAATTAAAATCCTTAGTAATGTTTCTTTTGAACGACAATAATGCATCCACATTAGTGAATCTTCTATTTCCGGCATAAAGTTCAAAATAGTTTCCATTTCCTGAAAGTTCATACGAATCATTGTGCATTCTATTTTCCGTACTCATATCAGTTCTATCCATACTCCCTCTTACCTGAAAATCCAGCCAGTCATTAAACTTATACTTTGCTTGTATCAGGCCAATCATACGACGCTTTTGCTCAAAGAAAACCTGCCTGTTCATCTTCCAATATGGATTCGATAAGTAAATAGAGCCTGGAAGCCAATAGCTTTGTCTAAGGTTACCCAAAACATCAGTATATTCGAAATTCTGCATTTCACTTAGTGGAATTGAAGCCGGAGCATGATATATACTACCTGTTGCATCATTTCTTTCGCCAGTAAAGGGCTTATTATCAACATCTTCAACGATATAACTTAGCTTGGTGAAAAATGAAAGTTTGTCAGTAATACTGTTATCTATCTTGAAATCAAAATTATGTCTGTCTAAAACATGGTTTCTAAGAATACCATTCGCCTTATTATTACCATATGAAAAATAGGTTTGCATTTTCTCACTACCACCACTAATTCCTAAGGTATTTGTCAAACTTGATCCATCACGATAAAAATCTTTTATACGATCAGGCTGACCTTGCATAGGCACTTGCTTACCATTCCATAATGTGATTGTTTGTCCTGTAATTTTTGGACCCCAGCTGGTTTCAGAGTTTGCATTATAAACACCTCCAGCACCTTGCCCGTACTCTGACTGTACTTCAGGAAGGATAAATGGGCGATCAATAGTTGTATTTCCGGTATAATCAACGGTAATTTTACCTGATTTTCCTCTTTTGGTTGTGATAATGATTGCACCATTTTGTCCCAAACTTCCATATAATGCAGCTGCTGAAGCACCTTTGAGGATAGTCATAGATTCGATATCATCACTATTCAACATACCTATACCATCACCACCATCCCGACTTCCATGTGTACCACCAGTTCCTACCTCACGACTAGTATTGTCCATTGGAACACCATCAATAACATATAATGGTTGGTTATTACCGAATACAGAGCGTTGACCACGTAAAACAACATTTGATGAACTACCCGGGCCGGTTGCATTCTTGGTAATAGTTACACCGGCAACCTTTCCAGCCAGGGAATTAATCAGATTTGTTTCTTTAGCCTGATTAAGATCAGCTGTTTTAACAGTCTGAGCAGCATAGTTTAAGGATTTAGAGGATCTTTCGATACCCAGAGCGGTTACCACAACCTCTCCAAGCATTTGAGAATCTTCAATGAGGGTAACATTAATAATTGTTCTTCCATTCACAGCAACTTCCTGACTTAAATAACCTATATAACTAAAAACCAAAGTCCCGTTATCAGGTGCATTCAGGACAAAATTTCCCTGAGCATCTGTTGTTGTTCCAACTGCGGTACCTTTTACCCGGACACTAACACCGGGAAGGGTTTCTCCTTTTGAGTCAACAACCTTACCACGGATATCCATTAAAAGGTAACTAGTATTTTTCAATGCTTTCTTTGCTTTTCCAGATAATTTCTCGCTGATTACTATGGTTTTATTTTCAATACTGTAATCCAATGGCTGATCATTAAAAAGAATAGCTAAAGCCTCCGATAATTCGGTGTCAACAATCTTTAAGGTTACCGGCTTGGCTGTTTTTAACAGATTCAAATCATAAAAAAACACATAGCCTGTTTGCTGTTTAATAGTAGAGAAAAACTCTTCAAGAGGGGCATGTTTACCTGTTAAGGTTACTTTTTGTGAATATCCTTTGGAATAGACATTCATGAGAGCAACCATGATTAAGATGAACGTCAGTTTCATAATCCGTCCGATTTGTTTGTAAAGCGACTTTTTTACCAAATTATCAGCAATCTGGTGTTGCTCTGTATGGTCCAAGCAGCCTGATTCAAGGCAAACTTTTGACCGAGTATTGATATTACAATACTCTTTATTAGTTAGAGAATTCATACATTTGTTTGTTTTGTTAATAAATAATCTTTGTGCAATCAATTTTTATTTTAGCTAAACAATGACCAGAGGCGCTCCAACGCTTCTGGTTTGTTTTTTTTCTTTAGTAAACCTTTATCGCATTACTATTACCTCCCTTCCCTCTAAACGAAAATGAACTTTTGTCTTTTCCAATATTTTAAGTACCTGTAAGAGACTTAAATTCCGTTCAATTTCACCTCCAAACCGATAATTAGGAAGATCGCCTTCATAAACTACCGATACATCATACCAGCGTTCAATCTGTCTCATGACTGTTTTTATATCTGCTTCATCAAACTGAAAATAACCTTCTTTCCATGCTACCGCTTCATTTGTATTTTTCAAATTTATTACCTCCATCTGCTCACTTAACTTAGATTGTTCTCCCGGTTTTAGTAATTGTGAGATATTTGTCCGCAGATCAGAGACTCTTACACTGCCTTCGAGTAAGGTTGTATTTACAGTTGGTTCATCCAGATAGGCATTGATATTAAAATGAGTACCAAGTACCTGTACAACCTGATTTCTTGTATTTACCTCAAAGACTTTTGATTGATCAGGCGATACTTCAAAATAAGCTTCACCTTTGAGCTCAACCTGCCTCTTGGATCCGTTGAACACTGTTGGGAAACGAAGTGAGGATGCAGCATTTAACCACACCTTGCTCCCATCAGGCAATTTAATCTGAAATTTACCTCCTTTTGGTGTTTCTATGGTGTTATAGATTACAGGAGTGTTTTGTTCTTCTATTAGCGGATCCTTAACTTCGTTTAGGAATGAATAAATTACTTCTCCTTCAGCTGCCTTTAACACACTATTTCCACCTTGATTTGCCAGAATTCCATTTTTAGCATCATCTAAAATAATTTTCGTGCCATCACCAAGGGTAAGTATTGCCTTATTTTCACCTGCCTCGATATCATTAACAACTACAGTCTGTGTATTTTCACTTTCGGGAACAGAAGAAATTCTTCTTTCAGTTGGAGTCAATTTGGGTTCTTCAATTATATTCTCAGCAACAGGCAGCAGGATTTGCTTTGTTTCTGAACGAAAAAAAAGTCCGGCAGTTATAACAGCAATTATGAGAGCAGCAACGGCAAACCATTTATGAGTATAATAAGACTGAGAAGAAACAGGATCAGAAATATTCTGGTTAATCTCTGCAAAGATTCTCTTTTTTAGCTCCTGATCACTTTCAGCATAATCATTGGGGATATAAATATCATTATCCTGATCACTATTATACCATTGGAAAAATTCCTCACTTTCCTGTGGACTTATAGTATGATTGAGCCATTTCTCGGCTAATTCCTGATATCGCTCGTTTGAACTTAAAGGTTTCATCAAAGGGGTCTTTATATACAAGTCCCTCAACCTGTACATATCCCTTAGTGCATTTAAAATTATTTTTTGTTTAAATAAAATTACAGGAAAATCTGACCCAGGCCTGTTCTCAAAGACTTGAGAGCTTTACTGATATGGGCTTCAACAGTTTTTTCAGAAATACCGAATTCTTCAGCAATTTGCTTTTGAGAATAACCATCTTCGCGGCTTGCTTTATATACCAGACGACATTTTTCAGGAAGATTAGCAACGAGAATTTCTAATCTTGACCTTAATTCAACAAATTCATACCAATCATCTGTTGAATTAGCCATAAGAGGAATAACATTTTGGCTATGAACAGCATATTTATTATATTGATTTCGCTTTGCCAGGATCTTGATGACTCGGTATTTTGCTGATACAGACAAATAAGCATTCAGGCTTGAAGTAATAACAATCTCTTCCCTTCTATTCCAAAGGGATATGAAAATATCCTGTACAATTTCCTCGGCCTCTTCGAGTTGTCCAATTTTATTGGAAGCTACAGTAAAAATATTTTTCCAATACCGGTTATATATTTCAGCAAAGGCAGATCTGTCCCCTGATCTTAATAGATCAAGCAATTCATTATCAGAATAGGTTGAATAGGTAGACATTTCCATTATTAATATTCTAATTTAACAAATAAAAATCCAATGTGAAAAATAAAAAAAATCTGAAAAAAAAATTGACTGGATAATATTTTAGATATTTATACTTAGTGTCATTATGACACGATTTATAAAATATCAGCAAATAAAATATCTATCTGAGTGCTTGCTTCAACCCTGGTTTTGCAGGAAATCTGGATGGTTTATTTGAACAACAGGCAGGAAGTGTTGTCCTCACTTTCAACACTTTTTCAGGTGTTTTTCCCGTCTGATTTTCAAGACTATAATCTGTACATGAAAAGCTTAGGAAAATAAGCGGTATCAGCATGATTACTCGTTTCCTGAACAAAATATTACTCATCATGATTATAGAAGATTACCTGACACATCTGAAACCCAAATTACTCATTCCTGAATCCGGAGAGCTTTTCATTCGGCGGGCAACCCGATACCCTGAACAATAACTTTCATTACACATAAATGAGCCTCCTCTTGACACCTTTTTAGGGGTATAGGGCTCATCGGGATCAAAACTATCTGCAGGGCCCTGTGGGTTTTTTATACCATCAGGCTTGTTAATACTCTGATAATAATCATTACGGTAATTATCCAGACACCATTCCCAAACATTCCCGGCCATATCATACAATCCATATCCATTTGGAGCAAATGATTTAACCGGAGCAATGCCATAAAAAGCATCGAATTCAGTATTATTATATGGAAAATTACCCTCCCAGGTATTTGCTTTCGCTTTTCCCTTATTGATATGTTCATTACCCCAGGGATAAATTTTATTGATCAATCCTCCTCTGGAGGCATATTCCCATTCAGCCTCAGTTGGCAAACGTTTTCCGGCCCACTTACAGTAGGCCATAGCATCGTCCCAGCTAACATGGATTACCGGATAATTCCCTTTTCCATCAATATTACTATCCGGTCCATCGGGCTTCTTCCAGCTTGCTCCGGGAACCCATGACCACCATTGTGAAAAGTCATTGAGGTCAACCTGCTGCTGTGGGGGTGTAAACACCAGTGAGGCTGCGACCAGCAAAGATTCATCCGGCTTTGGTGTTCCGGGTGGTAATTGTTGTTTTAATTCCTCCCAATCGGGTTTGCGCTCCGCTGTAGTTACATAACCTGTACTTTGAATAAATTTTGCGAACTGATCATTAGTAACTTCATGCTGATCAATCCAAAATGGGTCTAATATCACTTTATGTTTGGGATATTCATCCTGATCGGCCTGTTCATTATCAGCACCCATCATGAATACCCCACCCGGAATTGAGATCATTCCTGTTTTTGAGGTATCCCCATTAAATTTGATCTGTTCTAAGGTAATATAGGCTGAACCATTCCCTGGAGGATTATTTTCAATCGCATCTGTTTTACTGCCCTGATTGCATGCCTGGAATGTAAAAAGGCAAAAAAAGCCTAAACAAAAATTTAAATATGCTTTTGATAATTTAAGAAACTGATTCACATGAAATATCTTAAAATACCATAGCTTTAAAGTCCCCATTTCATTTCCTTCAAATCTGCTATTTTAACATATCCATCCTTCTTTACTGTTCCATCTTTGGCAATAGTATAGCCCTTAGGAGCTGTATCAGGCCATGAAAGCTCCGGAACCCTATCCTTCAATAGATTTCGCTGTTCCTTAATAATCGATTTACTTGACACTTTATAAGCGATATTAGTCCACTCATTCGGATCAACCTGATGATCATAAAGTTCTTCGAAATTGATAAAAGGATAATAGATATAACGGTATTTGTTTGTTCTGATGGTGTATCCGTCTCCTGAATTAGCTCCTCCCTGCTCATTCATAAAGTAAGCCGAAAACGCCGGTTTATGATCAAATCTCTCCAATTTCAGCATCGGAACTAAACTTTCCCCATCACAATATTCCGGAATTTTCTCACCTGCGAGTTCAGCAAGTGTAGGAAACATATCCATCATAGAAACCGGAACATGGGTAGTAGAGCCCGGTTTTGTTATCCCTGGCGCCATAATAAATAACGGGGCTCTGGTAGAACGCTCCCACAAAGTGAATTTCTCCCAATTTTCCTTTTCCCCCATATGCATTCCATGATCTGACCAAACTACAATGATAGAATTCTCCAGATGCCCGGTTTTTTCTAAACCATCTAAAAATTTTCCAAGCATTGCATCTGTAAAAGAAATGGTAGCCATATATGACTGTAAAACTTTCTTAAGCTGATTATTATCAGTAATAAAACGATGAAGAGCCCTTCTTCCATGGATAAATGCATCCTCTAAGTCATCCTCCTTCATTGGTAAGTCAGGAACATTGACCAAAGGATACATATCAAAATACTTTTGAGGAACTTCCCATGGATCATGAGGTTTGGTCAATCCAACGGCTAAAAATAAAGGCTTATCATGCTTTTGAGTAAGTTCATAATTTGCCCATTCTGCAATTTGAAAATCGGCCATATAATCATCTTCCAGTGCAATTGGTCCCCAGGTAAAATAATCTGGCTGTATACCTTTGAAATTTTTTGGAGAAATAATCTCTTCAGGTGCTCTAACCTGGAATGGAACCGGAATTTTTAAACTTGGATAATAGAAATCCCATCCTTTTGCTTCAGATTGGTTTATTGTTGAACGGGGAGGTGACAAAGTATGGTATATTTTACCCCCTGCAAGAGTTTTGTAACCCTTTTCCTTAAAAAATTGCTCCATAGTTAGCAAAGTGCTGAGTGCGGGAACTTTCCGCCAGTCCGGATGCTTCCAGCCGGTTACACCTGATCTTGCCGGACTAACACCGGTCATGATGGATACCCTGGAAGGTGCACAAGCGGGTGAAGGAATATGTGCATTGGTAAAAGACATGGACATTTTCCTCAAGCGATCAAAATTCGGAGTTTTCAATCCCGGTAATCCTCCCAGTCCTTCTGGATTAATCCAGTCATTCAAATCATCTATTGCAAGGAAGATAATATTGGGTTTTGAACCTTGTTTTTGAGGCTGTGCAAATCCTGATTTTGCCAGCATAAATAAAGTAACACTTAGAAAAAGTGTTACTTTAAATGTTTTTCGAATACTTTTTACAGAGAAGTTTATCATTATGACCATTTATATAAATCATTCATTTTCAAAGATGCTCCCACTAAAAATAATTAAATATTTACATTAAGCAAGCTTAATTATTCATAAGGAGTTAATAAATGAAAAATTCTATATATGGG
Source organism: Daejeonella sp. (assembly GCF_030695525.1). Classification (GTDB taxonomy): domain Bacteria; phylum Bacteroidota; class Bacteroidia; order Sphingobacteriales; family Sphingobacteriaceae; genus Daejeonella. Next base: position 60,312 of record NZ_JAUYSS010000049.1, read on the forward strand.
TCCGGTCGTCCACGGTGAACATCCTCTCTTTATAAATTATAGGATGAGATTTTTTTAGACTCATCCTATAATTTATGAAAGTACTTCCAAAATGCGGTCAATATCCTCCTGGTTATTATAGATCGATGGGGAGATTCTCAATTTATTTCCAAATCGCATAGCCACATTGATTTTGGCTGCACGAAGTTTTTTCATTGCTTCATCCGGGTCCTTTGACTTGAATACAATAATAGGACTTTCATTGCCCTCAGGTGTGATCATAGGATAACCAATCTTTGGCATTTCTATTGCTAAACGGCTTGTTAGCGTACGAACATGATTACGGATATTTTCAACGCCTAAGGTTTGTATATATTTCATCGAAGTGATAGCACAGGATACGCCTTCATAAGATGGATAGCTAACCTCATACATCGCCGGACCTGTGGTAGGTTTGAAATCAAACTCACCCAATGCTGAATCCATATTATCTGTCCAGGGTCCATAATTGAAATTTAATCCACCATGATGTTGCGTCGGCAAAACCCGGGTATCCTGCAAATCTTTACGGATATACATAAACCCGAACCCTTTACTACCCATTAACCATTTGAAGGTAGAACAGGCAGCCATATCAATACCCATGGCTTTAACATCCACAGGTACAGCACCTACACCCTGAATAATATCAACATAAAGCAACGCTCCGTTGGCATGAGCCAAATCTGCAATTGCCCGAACATCCTTAACCAGAAAACCATTCACATTAGAAACAAGCGTGATAGCCACTAATTTGGTGTTCTTATTAATTACGCCTTCAAAATCCTTTATATCAAACTTCCAGTCATTATGCTTAATGATTCTTATATCCAGACCCTCACGTTGCTCACGCATCTTATAACCATATAAACTAGGCGCATAATGAAGATCTGTTGTCACTACATTACCTCCTTTTAAATCCATCCCATTCAGAATATTATTCTCGGCTTCGACGGTAGTTCTTGCAAAAGCTATTTCATCAGAATCTGCATTGATCAGTTTGGCAAAGCTATCCTTACATTCCTGACGGGTCTCTGACCATTTTGGCCACCATGGCTCACCCACATCGTCCTTAGCCCATTCAGCATAGCGATGTAAAGCTGCAGCCGTATAAATATTAATCGGATGGGTTGATGCATTATCCATATAGACTTCCTCCCTTGTACGGGGGAAATCTTCCCTGATCTTATTGAAGTCTAATGCAGATCCCGTAAGATGGGCAGGCATCACATCAGGATTAACAGAGGTATCAGAGAGGCTGGTTTTACATGAACTTAAAGAACTCAGTCCTAAAGTACCCACACCCACTCCAGCCAGGGATTTTAAAAAGGTTGATCTTTCCATTTTTGTTTTATGTTAATAATGCTTAAGATTTATTTTTTAAAACAAGATTCATTAGCCCTGATTTTATTTATCAGGCAATGAATAGGCAACATAAGTATCCGAGGATTTAGTTCTCATTCTTCCTCCACCACAAGCGATTACAACAAATTGTTTACCATTTACGCTATAAACAGAAGGGGTAGCATATCCTCCCGCAGGCAAATTGGTTTCAAATAATAGTTTCCCGGTAGCTTTATTAAATGCCCTGAATTTTTCATCACGGGTTGCGGCGATAAATACCAATCCGCCAGCAGTGACAACAGATCCTCCCCAATTTTCTGTACCGGCATGAATACCCCTGGCCTTCAATTCAGGATAGTCACCCAATGTGTTTTTCCAAACTAAGCGGCCGGTACTGAGATCAATGGCACTTAAAGTACCCCATGGTGGAGTAATTCCAGGATAACCTTCTTTAGTTAAAAACTGTTTATATCCACCAAAACGATAAGGTGAACGATAGAAAGGATGGGTTACCTTAGCTACCTGAGTGAAAATTTTCTTCTGTTCTGATTCAATATTTAATAAATAGGATGCAAGAGCAGTTTTGTCCTCTTCACTAAAATGCTTAAAGGCGGGCATCATTCTCTGACCGGAGGTTATGATAACCTTAAATTTGGTTTCATTATACTTCTTATGAAGATTGAGCAATGATGGGAAATTGCCTGAGCCCTGGAGATCCGCACCATGACAGCCTTTGCAGTTCTTATCATAAATACTTTTTCCGGCCTGCAAATTCGTTTGAGTGGACTCAGGCATCTTTTCTACCAAAGTATCAATCATGGTAACAACCCATGGCATTTCAGTAGCGTTAATGTAAAGCAAACCGGTCGAAGGATCAAAAGAAGGACCACCCCACTCTGCACCACCGGTTAGTCCGGGAAGAACGAGTGTTCCCTGCAGACTCGGAGGAATAAACATTTTACCAGATTTATAGCTTAAAAACCTTTTTTTGAGGTCCTGATAAGATGAATCCGGAACAATATTATTAAGATCGGATTCTTTAAATTCCTGTCTTACAAATGGAGGAAGAACTGTTGGGAACGGTTGTGTCGGAGAAGTCTGCTCCCCTGCGAGGTCTGATGCAGGGACCGGCTTTTCTATAATCGGATATACCGGCTTACCCGTCTCCCTTTCAAGCATATAAATAAACCCTTGTTTACTTACCTGTACTACCGCATCGACATTTTTACCCTCCTTTTTTATAGAAACCAAAACCGGGGAAGTGGGAAAGTCATAATCCCATAGATCATGATGAACACCCTGAAAATGCCAGATATATTTTCCGGTTTCTGCATCAAGTGCAAGAATACTATTTGAAAAAAGATTGTCTCCTTTTCTTTTCCCTCCATAAAAATCAGGAACAGCAGACCCTGTAGAGGCAAAAACCATTGCTCTTTTTTCATCTAAACTTAGGCCGCCCCAGGCGTTTGCCCCTCCTACATATTTATAAGCCTCGGGATCTTCCCAGGAATCATATCCAACCTCTCCTGGTTCAGGAATAGTCCTGAACATCCATTTCAATTTACCCGTAAATACATCATACGCCCTGATATGACCTGGTGCAGATTCCTCTTCCTCAGACAGACTGGTTCCCATGATAATGAGATCCTTATAAATTACCCCCGGGGAGGTTGCAGTAACCCTTAAATTTGTCAGATCCCTATCTAAATCAAGGCCATCATGTAGCGGAACGCGCCCCTTGTTTCCAAAACTAAGAACTGGCTTACCGGTGGCACTATTTATACAGAACAGAGAAGATCCTACCGTATAAAAAAGCAGATGTTCTTTATTTTTACCTTTGTATAGAGCAATCCCTCTGCAAGCATTCATTCCATAACTTTGTCGGCCCTGAATGTCGACCATCATGGAATCAACCGGATTAAACACCCATATTTCTTTCCCGCTTAGGGCATCAGCAGCAAATAGTTTCAATTGAGGCGAAACTCCATAAAGTATGCCATCAACTATAAGTGGATTCGCCTGTATCTGACTACCTGATTGCCCATCTTTTGTATGATAAATCCAGGCCAATTGTAAATCCCTGACATTGGAAGTATCAATTGCATCAAGGGCTGAATATTGAATACGTTCCTTACTTCCGCCATATACACTCCATTCATTTTTATGATCCTCATTTTGACAGGATAGATAAAAAAGGGTAAGACAACTAATGAAATATAGGGAGAATTGTTTCAGTTTCATCATTTTGATTTTAGGCATAGGGTAATCCATTCTTTGCAGACTAAAAATTCATTAAATTCTGAACAACAACTAATGTTATTTTACGAAATCATAAACTTAATTTCTAAATAACCCGGTCGGTCAGGATAATTAGATTAAATAATTCACCTTATTTAAGGGCTACATCCCATACTTTAGCCATACGTGATGTACCTGCAGGTCCATTTACCCATAAAGTAACCACGTAATACCCAGGTTTATCGTAAAAATGCACAGGATGTTGTTTATCAGAGGTGTTTCCATCGCCAAAGTCCCACTTCCAGGTTGAAATTTCGCCCTGAGATTTATCTGTAAACGAAACCATTCTGCGGTTCATATCCGAGACTACAAATGACCACTGCGCATCTATTGGCTTAAGAAAGCGCTTCTCCAATGGCATCAGTCGGAAGGGAAGCAGATGGGAAGCATTTCCATACATCTCACGGACTTTACTAAGATTCCAAAAGCCATTGTATCTGGGAGCATTTACGTTATCATAATCAAGTACAGCCCAGCTAAGACCAATTTCTTTATTCTCTGACAGAACCGATTCAACTGCCCTTGAAATACCCTCAGGGCCAGCATAATCAAAAGGGGTAATCCAGAATTCCAGGGTTAAACGACCTGATTCCCCGGGATTGAAATTGTAATTATAGGCAGCATTAGCAAAAGGCAATTCTTTAATCCAGGGCTGACCTCCCCAAACCATAGTCCAATCTTTTCCTCTGGCGGGTGTGAAAATATGATAATTCTGAGCATGGACACCGTGGTATGAAAAATAGGTTTCATTTTGATCCAGCTCCTTATTCGGGTGAAAAGAACTAATAAATGGGCCACCTGACTGGTCACCGTCAACTACTACCTCAAAAATATCATTATGTAAATTTGTGGATGAAAAGTCCCAGTAATCATCGTAGGCTTCATATAGAAAATACAGCCTGTTCATTCCTTTTACCCATCCAACCTTTACATTAACATCCAGGTTCTTAGGATCAGCAACCCGATGTCTGATACTATCATCCCTGTCATCCCACAATTGATCCATACCAATATTATAGGATGGGTCTACTATTTTCCAATCATCACTTTTTCCATCAATGGTTGGGATCATATTGGGTGGAAACTGAAAGATCTTAAATTTTCGTTTTTCCTGTGCATTTAAAAACCCTGCAAAAAAACAAAAGAGAAATAGAAACCAAATAGATCGAAATGATAAAAGCATAATTAAATATTATAAAATTTTAAAGCATTATCATGAAATATTTTTTTTTGAACTCTATAAAACGCCCTGGCCACTATATTAGATGAAATACAATCTAATTATTAAAACGAAAAATTCTGTATATTAATCAGGTAATGAGAAAGCCACATAAGTATCTGCTGATTTGGTTCTCATTTTACCGCCTCCACATGCGATTACCACATACTGCTTCCCTTTAACACTGTATACAGATGGTGTAGCATAACCACCTGCAGGAAGTTTGGTTTCAAACAAGAGTTCACCGGTAGTTTTATTGTAGGCTCTGAACATTTCATCGCTCGTGGCTGCAATAAATACGAGCCCCCCTGCCGTGACGACCGATCCACCCCAGTTCTCCGTGCCAGAATGGATACCCTTTGCTTTCATCTCAGGATGATCCCCCAGTGTTTTTCTCCATACCAGCCTTCCGGTATTGAGGTCAATGGCACTCAGTGTTCCCCATGGGGGTGCAATGCCGGGATAGCCTTCTTTGGTTAGAAATGGCCTAATCCCTGCAAGGCGGTAAGGGGTATTGTAGAAAGGATGTCTCTGTTTTACTTCGGGAACATACGTCTCTTTCTGTTTAGATTCAAGATTCAAGAGGTAGGAAGCCAGAGCCGTTTTATCATTTTCACCCAAATTTTTGAATGCAGGCATCATTTTTCTTCCCGAAGAAACCAGGACTTTGAAATCTTCTTCCTTAAAACGATTATTAAGCCCGAGCAAGGCCGGAAAGTTGCCGGAGCCTTTCAGGTCGACACCATGACATCCCTGGCAGTTTTTGACATACAAGGTTTTACCGGCATCCAGATTGGTTTGTGCTGCTTTTACAGGCTTTTCCAAACGGGTATCCTGCATCGAAATAATCCAGGGCAATTCATTCGCGTTGATATACATGATGCCACTTTCGGGATCAACCGATGGGCCACCCCATTCTGCGCCGCCTGTAAGTCCGGGAAGTACAAGAGTGCCCGATATGCTTGGTGGAGTAAACATCCCATTATTTTTTAAGGCATTGAACCGTTTTTTAAGATCCTGAAAAGAGGAGTCGGGAATATTTCTATTCAGATCGGCCTCTGTAAAACTTTGCCTGGAAAATGCCGGAATCACCGTCGGTATCGGCTGAGTTGGCGATGGCTGTTCCCCATCCAGATCCGTATCGATTGGCACTGCTTTTTCAACAATAGGATATATGGGTTTACCTGTGATCCTGTCGAGCAGGTAAATGAATCCTTGTTTACTTGTTTGTACTAACGCATCAATTTTTTTACCCTCTTTTTTTACCGTGACCAGCGAGGGTGCTGAAGGGAAATCCCAGTCCCAAAGATCATGATGTACCGCCTGAAAATGCCAGATATACTTCCCTGTTGCCGCATCCAGAGCTAGAATACTATTGGAAAAGAGGTTATCTCCTTTACGTTTACCTCCATAAAAATCTGGATTGGAGGTTCCTGTAGCCGTATACACAATTCCTCTTTTCTCATCCAAACTGAATCCACCCCAAGCATTTGCACTGCCAACATATTTATGAGCTTCGGGGTCTTCCCATGAATCAAAACCAATATCCCCAGGGGATGGTATGGTCCTGAACAGCCATTTCATTTCGCTTGTATGGATATCATAGGCTCTGATGTGTCCGGGAGCAGCTTCCTCTTCTTCTGATAGGCTGCTCCCCATAATGATCAGGTCCTGATAAATGATGCCTGCAGAAGTGGAAGTTACCCTGAGATTATTGACATCCCTATTCAGTTCTAAATTGTCATATAAAGATATCCGGCCTTCCTTACCAAAAGTACTAACCGGTTTGCCGGTAGCACTGTTAATACAGTACAGGGATGATCCGGCGGTATAAAAGATCAGATGTTCATTGTTTTTGCCTTTATGTAAAACAATCCCGCGACAAACATTTAGACCAAAACTCTGTCTTCCTGCATTGTCTATTAACATGCTTGGGATGGGATCAAATACCCATAGTTCCTTTCCTGAGGCTGCATCTGCAGCAAAAAGTTTCAATTGCGGGGAGACAGCATACAATATACCATCAACAATTAAAGAATTAGTTTGCATCTGACTAGATTGATCGGCGTCTTTTGTATGGTAGACCCAGGCTACTTTCAGATCTTTGACATTCGAGGTGTCGATCTGTTTGAGAGAAGAATAGCCAAGACGTTCTTTTCCGCCAGCATAAACACCCCATTCACCATTACTCTGACTATTATCACAGGAAATAAAACAACTTGCAATTACTAGGAATAGGAGGGAAAAATTATTCGAATTAGTTATTGATTTGGTGCAATTAAATATCCTATTAATCATAGTTCAATTTTAGAATTATTTTTTATTTAGTTAATTTATAGGTTCAACTTTCTGCGCCCAGTTTCTGTTAGCAGATTAGAGCTCCAGGCCGGATACCAGGTCTGTTCCATAACCACATCACGTACCCCCGGGACTTTCAATAATACATCTGGAATGGTATTAAATATTTTCGGATCAATAGGACTGGTGACATGCGTAAAAAAGCCACCTAGCGGCCGGCCTCGGTGTGGCATAGCAAGAACGATTTTAACTAAATCCCCCTGAACACTTATATCATATACCAAACCAAGATCAACAATACTAATATCAGCCTTGTATAATTCATAATCTTTACAATTTTGCAAAGCATCCCATATTACTTTTTTAGAGACCGGACTATCACCAGCCTCGCCGGGGCGTGCCAACTTCCCCGGAGAAACATGTACTAATTCCTTATCTAATTTTCCAATTGAAACAAACAAAGGTTTCATTAATTTACGTCTTAATTCTTCTATCATACCTGGCCCATCTTCATAAGTAAAAGGGACTGATAAATAGGCATTCTTTTCATGCAGTACAGTACCTGCCGGCAATTTCTTGACTGGTAAAGGAGAACGACTCCATAACTGAAGCGCCCAATCATAATGAGCCTCCGGAGTTCCTGAATGCACCAATTCTGGTAATCCATCAGCATAATGTTCCAGAAACAAACCTATGAATGAATCTTTGGTATCTTTATTAAAGAATCCTACTCCCCACAGATTATCTTTAAAATTCGGATCAACCTTACCAATTTTCAATTTACCATCGGGACCCATCCATAAAGTATCAGTGAATGGCTGTCCGGTAAATACCCATTCATCGTCACGGGCATAAACCAGCTCAAAATCCTTGACCGAAGTCATCCGACCGAACTTATGAAAATAAGGTAAGCTGGCATAAAAACGGTATTCAATGTCCATGTTAAGTCGGCTTGGAGAAAACACCGGATGAATAGGTGAGTAAGGGAAACCCCATCGACGTACAATAGTGCATATTGGCCCCCTGACGATTTCATAATCCGGACACTCATCCCACAACGTAATTCTGAATTTCTGATAAAAGCCTTCCGAAACATAATCATGTGCCCAATCAATTCCAGGTAACTCACCATGTGCTTCACCACCTGCATAAAGTTCAATTCCGTGTCCGTGTTTTACAGTCATACGCTCCAACTGACCACTCTGACCAGAAAGAATCGCCTTGTAAACATTATTTTCTATAGTCAATCCAACACCTTCACCTTTTGTACTCAGATCAGTTAAGTATTTTGGTAATTCTGCATCAGGATTTCCAAAAAAAATCAAGAAAGTTTTACTTTTATCTGCAAGACAGTCCGCAAGAAAAAGCAGTTTACAAAACCATTCTCCTTTACGACGGATGACATCATAGACCTGTGAAGTTACTTCCCTTAATATCCCGTTATCAATACTCGCAACTCTAATTTCCCTGAAGGGTGAATTAATTTGACTTGCTGAAAAAGCTAATAGTACTTCTACCGGCTCAGCCTTTCTATCTATTGTGATTAATTCTTTTATTTCCAATACTTTAAAATACTTCCACCCACTTGCCCAGGCCTTCCAATTTAATGGAAGGGAATCAACTTCTTCAAAATTAGATGAGCCGGATAGAGGCATTCCGGGATCCTCTTCTTCTATCTGCGCCTGAATACCTGTTATTCTTAAAGAATTTGTCAGAGACCGTACCAATTTAAAATCTTTACGCTCCCAGGCTGATTGCATTAATTTCATTTTCTCTTCAAAACGATCAGTTCGATCCCAATAGCTTTCTTCCTTGGTACTTAATACCAATTTGGCGATACTTTTAACTACCCGATTCTCAGAGTTTCTTGCGAAAGAGGATAATGATGAAAGTGAAAGACCGGTTAAACCTAAAAATCCCAGACCTAAGAATCTCCGTCTCCTGATTGGTGCTTCAATCCCTGGTTGCTGTAAATCAGATTCTATCCCTAATTTAGAAGGTATTTCAATTAGTGAATTTTCATACTCATATTTATTTTTTTGAGACGATAACGAATTCTGCTTAGCTGAAGAACTATTTTGAATTTCCATAAACATGTGTTAAAATCACAATAAGGTCTGATGAGTTTCAGACATATGACTACCTAAGTTTAACTAATTTTGTTTCCGAATCATTTAAGCCAAAGACTAATGACTTTGAGTTTCCTGTTGACAAAATTTCCATTGATCGGACATTACCCCGGATTTTAAGCCCACTCTCTTTTTGAGGCATATATTTAAATCTGCCTTTACCATCGCCTAGAAAAACCATTCCATGATTAGCGGTATATTGTCCGAATTTTACTCTCGTCCAAATATTATTTCCTCCTAAAACAATATCTTTCTTATTGTCATTATTTACATCCATGGAACGAATTCCATATACAGGAGAGAATTGGGCCTCAATAGGGAGTTCGATTAGTTTTAAGCCTTCCTTGCCCCTATTTTCCAGATAAACAGTTTTTAGAAAGTCTGCTGACAGCAATGAAACTCCCTTTAACTCTTCTGGATTAAACAAATCACTGATTTTAGCTGTGGAATAGGTTTTATAAAACAGAAATTTATTCTTCAGAAACGGAAGTTGTTCGGTCAAATCATCTCTTGAAGCTGCCGGATAGGAAACACCATCAATATAATAGCAAAAGATCGGATCAATCGAACCATTGGAATCAAAGTCTTTATAATATAGACTTAATGGTTCCTTTTCAGAAGCCCTGAATTGTGCATTTAAACCCAGATTCCCAATTATTATATCCTTGTCGCCATCTCCATCCATATCATCTGCATAAATACTGTTCCACCAGCCTGAAGATCCAAACTTGATAAAATCGGATGATTTGTCAACCAACTTACCTTTTTGATTTAAGAATACACGGATTGGCATCCATTCACCCACGACAATCAAATCATTTACATTATCCTGATTGACATCAATCCAAACAGCATCAGTTACCATTCCTGCATATTTTATTTCAGGGGCAATATTATCAGTTCCATCAGAAAAATTTCCCTTCCCGTCATTCTTCAATATTTTACTCTCCGGTGTACTTGGATACATGCCGGGCACAACCCTGCCTCCTATAAATAAATCCAGATCACCATCACCATCTATATCAGATGATCTGATTGTGCCGGTACTGATTAGCATTTGGGGAAGGCCGGTAGTTTTCCTTGAGAAATTACCCTTACCATCATTGATATAAATCCGATCTTGAAGCAATGGACTATCCGATCCAAATTCATAACCACCACTTGCAACATACAAATCAAGATCGCCATCTCCATCTATATCCAGAAATTCTGCAGCGGTATCTTCATGCATTGCATCCTTTTTAAATGCTTCAATGTTAAGCAGTCTATATTCACCGGTTTTAGTACTAAGCAATATCCCACCTGCCTGACCTGATGCTCCTCCAATGAACAAATCATCCCTGCCATCTCTATTTACATCTCCTTTTGCCATGCATGGACCTTCCCTTGATAAAAAATTCAATAGCAAACTTTGTTGTGTGAAATCGCGGAAATAATTTTCTTTATGTATAAAACCAAGAGAAACTGGAGCAGTAAAAATGGGTTCAGGATTAATTGGAGCTTTGTATTCTAGTTTAGAGTCGGATCCAGTCATTGACAAATTAAGTAACTGATTTGCCTTTACATTTATAGAAGTTGATACTTTATCATCCGGCCAAACAATCCTTATGGAATCTATTTTAGTGTGCTTACCTAGCCCAAAGTTCAAAACGGGATCAACTGATGACTGAAAGCCACGAACAGGCATTTGTTCCTGAAAATATTGATCATTTTTACAAAACAGAGTAATTTTAGATCCGTTAGCAGCACTATTTCCAGAGGTACCGTTTAATTTTATTTTGAGATAATTGTTATCCGGCAATTGCTCTCTATTATTTTTATAAACCTGAGCATATGAATTTATATTATTAATGATCAGGTCCATGTCACCATCATTGTCCAGATCTGCATAGGCAGCACCGGTAGAAATTGCAGGGTGATTTAAACCCCAATCATTTGTTTTCTTTTCAAAACTATCCTTCCCTTTATTTCTGTATATATAATTCGGGATAATGATCGTTGGCATCTTTTCAATAAAATCAGCTACCATTGCATCTCTGCCCAGATTTGCCATTTTTAGTGCATTATTCATGGTGTATTTTATAAAGTCCATGTCATTATAATCTTTAACATAGCCATTAGTTACCAGGAGATCCTTTAATCCATCGTTATCAAAATCAGAAAATAATCCTGACCAACTCCAATCGGTATTTGATACTCCGGCCAGTTGCCCTATTTCAGAAAAAGTACCATCTCCATTATTTTTATGAAGCATATTTCTGCTCATTTGATAATGAAATCCTTTTTTGTACAGAAACTGAACCTTATCAAAATTTTCAGGTCCAGCATGCATCTTTTGAATTTTATTATCCTCTGGAAGCATATCCAGAGTATATATATCCGTTAAGCCATCATTGTTATAATCGGCAATATCGGAACCCATAGAATACAGTGAAATTTGATCAAGACTTTCCTTCATCTGATCTGTAAATGTTCCATTTTTGTTATTTATAAATAAATAATCAGGTTCATTAAAATCATTTGATACATATATGTCAGGCCAATTATCATTATTTACATCAGAAATGGCCAGCCCTAATCCAAAAGTTAGAACGTTAGAGGTAATGCCTGCTTCTTCACTAACATCCGTAAATCGACCATTATCATTCCGGTAGAGTTTGCTGGCAAAATCCGGGTTCTTAATTTTTCTCACCTCAGGATTCTCCTGTGCTCCGGTAGTGTATTGTTGTAATGAATGATTTATAAGAAACATGTCAAGATCACCGTCCTTATCATAATCAAAAAAAGAGGCCTGTGTCGAATAACCTTGATCAGCCAAACCATATTGTTCAGCCTGCTCCGTAAATGTTAAATCACCGTTGTTTATATAAAGTAGATTTTCCCTTCTTTCTGGCGAATAATCAGCTGATTGGCAAATATAGATATCAAGAAATCCATCATTATTAATATCCACCATAGTTACTCCGGTACTCCAGCCCTGCTTCATAGTTACATTGCTGCTTTGGGTGATATTCTCAAATTCAAAATTGCCTTTATTCAGATACAAACGATTTTTAACCATGTTACCTGTAAAGAAAACATCCTGCAACCCATCATTATTAATATCTCCGATTGCCACACCACCTCCATTGTAGAAGTATGTATATTTCATGATATCAATCTCGGTGCTAGGTTGAAGATTATTCCGGAAATCTATACCTGTATCTGAATGATCCATTAGGCTGAACAATACCGGTTTTTTATCCTTGCAGGATATCAACATCATCGAAAAAAACAAAAATGAGAAAAGTCTAAACATGACAGGGGTTTTTATATTCTTAATGATCGGCTTACTGATGATTAAACAAAGGATTAAATTCCTAAACTAAAGCCAGGACAAGCTCTACCACAAGTTGTCTTCCAACGATTTCTTCCTGACCATTTTGCATCAAATTTGTAATAATATTAACTCCATAATAATTACCCGGCATAACTTCAATTGAATCTCGAAAAAAGTTTCAACCAGAATATACTTTTCTGGTAAAAGACTTTTCGGCAATTCATGGACTCAATATCTCCCCAATAATTGGGGTGATCGATAAATAGCGGAGTATGTCTCTTCGATTCATGGTTTAATAATTGTGATTATTTCAGGCTGACATCCCAAACTTTGGACATTCTCGATTTCCCTGTCGGACCTTCAATCCATAAAGTCACAATATATTGACCGGGTTTGGAATAGCTATGTACGGGGTGTTGTTCTGATGACGTTGTACCATCTCCAAAATCCCAGTTCCATGATGTGATTTCCCCAATTGATCTATCTGTAAACACCACCATTCTTCTGTTCATATCTGTCACTAAAAATGACCATTGTGCGTCAATGGATTTTAAATATTTAGGTTCAAGTGGCATTAATCTGAACGGTAATAAATAGTTTGCATCGCCATACATAGTCCTTTCCTTACTTAGATTCCAGAATCCATTGTTGAGTCCGTCTCTTTTGTTTACATCATCATAATCAATAATAGCCCAACTAAGACCAATATTTTTGTTTTCAGTCAAAATTGTTTCAACAGCACGGGCAGGCCCTTCTGATCCTGCATAATCAAAAGGAGTAATCCAGAATTCGAGTGTAAGTTTGCCTGATTCACCGGGTTTAAAGTTAAAATCATAAGCTGCGTTGGCATAAGGTAAATCTTTAATCCAAGGCTGACTTCCCCAAACCAATGCCCATTCTTTCCCAACAGCAGGTGTAAATATGTGGTAGTTTTGTGCATGAACCCCATGAAAGGAAAAATATGCATCCATAGGATTCAGGCTCTTATTTGGATGAAAAGGGCTAATAAATGGCCCTCCCGACTGGTCGCCATCCACAACGACTTCAAAAATGTCATTATGTAAATCGGTTAAGGAAAAATCCCAATAATCATCATAAGCTTCATAGAGAAAATATAGGCGATTCATTCCTTTTACCCAGGCGACCTTTACTTTTACATCGAGATTATTTGGGTTATTATGGAGATGTCTGTTGCTATCAATCCGGTCATCAAACAAATTATCCATTCCAATAGAATATTCATCTCCAACAATACTCCAATCGTTCACTTTACCATCTATTACCGGAATCCTGTCTGGAGGAAATTGAAATATTTTAAAGGAGCGTAAATCCTGTGCAAAAACATCATTAACTGATATTGCAACTAAAAAGAGAAATGCAAGCAAGCGAATAAACATAGGCAGATGCAGATGCTATTGAAGTTGTAATAATAGAGGCCCGGTTCAGCTAAATCCTTTTGCCTCTATTATTATCAAATCCTATTAAAAATGAATAGTATCAATTAAGGGCGCATCTTTAGAAACCGATGGCCATTATCTTTTATAAGGATTAAATCAACTCTTAAAATGGATTCTTATCCCACCATAATTGTGTACTTGCTTTATCAGGTCCACCGAGTAAAGCTTCTGCTGCTGTCACCGCCGGACCATTACTATTCCTTTCAATATCAAGGAAGGTGATTCGTCTGATCATTTTTTCTTTTGGAACATCGGGGTTATCAGAATTAATCAGCGGGTAGGTTTTAGGATAACCTGAACGCCTTACTTCAGCCCATGCCTCATGTGATTCTGGGAAGACAGCAATCCATTTTTGTGTAAGAATTTGCTCTCTCTGCTTTTCAGGATCAGCAGCAAACTTAACAGGTATATCAGTCAAGGCAGGAGTATTAAAATAACCTCCGGGAGCAATTGGAAGACTTGTTCCATTAATATAATTATTGATGACCGTTTGGTCTGTAATATCCCAGGATCTCATAGACATTTCAATTCCTTTTTCATACAGATCCTTGGCAGTTCCACCCATATTCCATCCATTTACAGCTCCTTCAGCACGCAGCAAGTATGCCTCAGCAGCATAAATAATTGATTGTGGGGTTGTATTCATATTTATTGGTGCAAGTCTTGTACTTACATCCGAACTGTTGTCAAAGCTATTTGCAGGAATATTTTGTTGTGCCTGCGACATTCCGCTTCGAACACTACGATACTGTCCGTCTGTAACTGCAGGTTTAAAATATTTGCTCATTCTTGGATCATTCCAGCCTTTGAACAAACTTTCAAAAACAGAACTCATTCTTGACTCATTCCATCCTGATTGTAAATTAAAACCGTTATTAACATTGGCGGATACTTTCATAAAGGCATCATCAGCATTACTTAGCATTACCCCTGCAGCAACAGCCTTTTCAGCTTCCTCTTTTGCTTTGGCAGGTTCAACTTTTGAAATCCTTAATGCAAGACGAAGACGCAAGGTATTAGCAAATTTCAGCCATTTGTTATTATCACCGTTATATATTAAATCCTTGTCGGCAAATGAAGTAACATTGATATTATTCTGCAGATCTTTTGATGCTTCATCAAGCTCTTTAAAGAAATCAAAATAGACATCCTTTTGAGAATCATAGCTAATAGTTGTTCCTTTATCTCCAATTTTTGAATAGGGTATTGGACCCCAGTAATCTGTTGTTCTGTGTAGTACATAAACTTTCCAAATTCTGGCAATTGCATTAAGTGTTGGATCTTTACCCTTACTTTGTTCAATAATATTCACCAAAGCTGGCATTGCTGATACATAGGTATTTAGCCATTGTAAAAACACCCACCCTTGTACAATAAGGTAACGGTGCGACATATGGGCAGGTTGAGTAGAAGCGAAATGCTGCGAATATACACCAGCAAATAATGCAGTGGTAATAATATATCCATCACTATTTACTCCTGCAATAACAGCCCCAGGAAATAAACTACGGGTATCTAAGGGAGTTAATTCACTTAATCTAACCGGATTGGTATTAATCTC
Organism: Daejeonella sp.; assembly: GCF_030695525.1. Classification (GTDB taxonomy): domain Bacteria; phylum Bacteroidota; class Bacteroidia; order Sphingobacteriales; family Sphingobacteriaceae; genus Daejeonella. The sequence goes on from NZ_JAUYSS010000049.1 coordinate 75,955, forward strand.
CTCAAAATTTTTAGTACAGCTCGCCAGAATTAGCGTACACGCTAATAAGAATGATATTCCTCTGACCCTTGTTATGTTAAATTTCATTTTATAAAATGTTTATAAGTTCATAATTTAAATGAATAATGCATTCAGAATAAACACATTAAACGTTTAATTCGAATAAATTATCAGAATGACAATTTCAAGTTCAAACCAATATTTCGGGTACTTGGCAAGGATGCATATTCTACACCACCAGTATTACCGGTTCCTGTTGCCATTTCAGGATCAAAAGGTGCATATCTTTGGAAAAAGAACAAGTTTCTTCCTACCAAGGAGAGTTTTGCTCCCTGGATAAATCCTGTTTTACTCATAATAGTTTTAGGAAAATTATACCCAAAAACCACCTCTCTCAATCTCAGATTAGTGCCTGAATAAGCATATAAATCCCCTACAGGAGTCCAGTTACCCACAGATGCCCAATATGTTTCAGCAGAGATACTTTTAGTATTTTTTACTCCGGCTTGGGTATAGGCATCCAGCACTAGGCCAGATTCTCTGCCCTCCAAAGATCTTTTTGAATGGCCATCGGCATCGATAATCGCCTGTGTACCTGATATTACTGTTCCACCATTCCTATAATCAATCAGGAAACTTAGTCCAAAATTATTGAAGGAAAAATTATTGTTTAAACCCACCATATAATTAGGATTATAGTTCCCAACGTATGAATTCTTCGGAGTTAGAATAATTCTCCCATTATCATCTACAAGTCTTCTGCCCTGACTATCTTTTGCCCAGTTCACCATGTACATATCACCATAGCTACCACCTTCAGCTGCCTTGATCATAACTTGTCTGTCATCAATCAAAATTGCCTCTCTTAAGGCTTCGGTCAACCTGATAATCTTATTATTATTGTCTGCAAAGTTCAGGTTCAGATCCCATGAAAATTTATCCTTGCGAATAGGTGAACCTGAAATTGTCAATTCAACTCCCTTATTTTCTATTAAGCCGGCATTGATGTATTGATTTACAAATAAAGAGGCATAAGGTGTTGCTACTGCTAATAATTGGTTTTTGGTTTTGGTTACATAATATGTTGCGTCTACACCAAATCTGCCGTCAAAAAATCTCCAATCCAAACCTGCTTCAAAGGAGCTTGTTAATTCCGGCTTATAATCACCTAAAGATCGTGTTTGAGGTGTCCTAATAACACCCCCGGGAGCAACATCAAAATAGTTTCTGTCCAGATATTGTGTTCCTCCGTAACCTGCATTTGCTAGAGTTAATCTGGCCTTTCCATAAGAAATCCATTTTGGCAAATCAATCATATCTGTTACTATTGCGGTTAAACCAACAGATGGATAGAAATAAGACTGATTAGCTTTAGGAAGTGCGGAAGACCAATCATTTCTGCCAGTCAAATCCATAAACAAATAGTCCTTATATCCCAGTGTGGTGGTGGCATACAATGACTGAACTTGTGGAGATCTGCCAAAATAATTATTGCCTTTTGGATTCTTAGCATTCTGAATAAAAAAGAAGTCCTGACGAAATAACCCATTGGCATTCGTATTAAGGCCTTCAAACTTACTTTGTTGAATTGAGGCACCCAAATAACCATTTATATCAAAATCCCTAGATAAATCACGCTTAAAAGATAAGAGTGCATCGATGTTGGTTGAGTGGCTCTCCAATTTTGTAAGTGCATAGACAGCTCCCTGTCCGGCACTATGATAAGAATCTTCATACATTCTATCATCTGTTTTTTGGAAAGTTTTATCAATGCTTCCTCTTACCTGCAAATCAAGCCAGCTGGTAAATTTATATTTTGCAGAAAATAAACCGAGTAATCTATCCTTTGTCTCGAAAAATAAGTGTCTGTTTAATGCCCAATATGGATTAGACAAAAACACTGAACCAGGCTTCCAATAGCTTTGTTTTCTGTTTCCAACTGCATCAAAATACTCATAATCCTGCATCTGACTTAATGGGATGCTGACAGGGGCACGATAGATTCTTGAGACTACATCTATCCTCTCATTCAGATAGGGCTTATTATCAACATCCTCATTGATATAACTTAATTTTGTAAAAAATGACAGTTTTGAAGATACATTATTGTCAATTTTAAAATCAAAATTATGTCTGTTATAGTCATGATTTCTCAATATACCCTGGGCCATTGTATTACCATATGAAAAATATGATTGCATTTTTTCGCCCCCACCAGTAAAGCTTAATGTATTTGTATATGTACCTGCTGTTCTAAAGAAATCTTTCATCCTATTCTCCTGACCTTCCATTGAAACAGTTTTACCATTCCATAAAGTCACCTGCTGACCAGTAATCTTTGGACCCCAACTGGTTTCAGATCCCGCTGCATAAGCTCCTCCGGAACCTTGTCCAAATTGGTATTGAAATTCAGGGAGAATATTAGGCTGATCGAATGTACTGTTACCTGTGTAATCTATTGACATCTTTCCTGCCTTTGCCCTTTTGGTAGTAATTACAATGGCACCATTCTGTCCCAGACTACCATATAAAGCAGCAGCTGATGCTCCTTTCAAAATAGTCATTGATTCAACATCGTCACTGTTTATCATTCCTATACCATCCCCACCATCCCGGCCACCAGCTGTACCTCCACCCTGTGATCTTGTTGAGTTATCCATTGGTACCCCATCAATAACATACAAAGGCTGATTATTTCCACCGATCGATCTACTACCACGTAAAAGCACTTTTGATGAACTACCTGGGCCTGTTGCATTTCTGGTTATCGTTACTCCGGCAATTTTCCCCTGTAATGAATTAATCAAATTGGTTTCTTTGGCCTCATTCATTTTATCAGATTTTATTGTCTGAGCTGAATAAGTTAATGTCTTGGATTCTCTTTCGATTCCCAGGGCTGTTACAACAACTTCGCCTAAAACCTGCTGATCTTCAAGTAAGACAATGTTAATGACACTTCTCCCATTTACTGTAACTTCCTGAGAAATATATCCAATATAACTAAAAACCAACACACCATTTTCAGGACTATTCAGGTTAAAATTACCCTGGGCATCAGTTGTTACTCCTATGTTTGTTCCTTTAACACGGACACTTACTCCTGGTAGGGTTTGTCCCTGCGAGTCTTTAACCTGACCTTTAATAATATCTTTTAAATCAGTTTCCTGATCGTCAATAAGTTTAATTACAATTACCTGTTCAACAACCTCAAATGTTAAAGGCTGATTTTTGAGAACTTGTCCCATTACATTTTGTATGGATCCATCAACGCTAACTACATTTACTTTCCGATTAAGATCAACCTGGTCCAAACGATAAAAAATAGAATACTTACTATTTTTTTCTATCTGTTTAAACATTTGTTTAACAGTAGTATTCGTTTCATTAAAATTGAATGACTGAGAATGTACTTCGGCACGAAGCTGAAAAATTGCTGCTAAAGTAAAAATTGCTATTAATTTCATAGCCCGGATGGTTTTTCGTCGCAATAGGTAGACGAATTCTGCATTTTGATAAAGAATTTTCATAATTTTGTTTTGTTGTTAGTTAATACTGGCTTCCCAAAGCGTTGGGTATTAGCTATTAATTTAATTGCCGGGAGTGTTAGCGCACTTCCGGTTATTTTTTTGCTGACTTTTTCCTTATTTCATAGGCCTTTATCTTTTAAGTTATCACTATGGCGAATGGTTATTACCCGACCGTTTTTTTCATAGTCCAGATCAGTGGTTTCTTTCATAATTTTTAATGCCTTTTCAACATCGTTGATATTTCTAAAACTACCTGAATATTCATAATTCTTAAGATTTGTATCCTCTAAAACAATCTCAACATCATACCTACGTTCAATAATTTTTATTATTTCCTGAAATGATTTTCCATCAAAAACTAATAGATCTTCTGTCCAGCCAGTATATTCTTCCAATTGAGAGGGACTTAGTTTCTGGACTTTAACCTCAACAATATCCGATAATTGAATATCTGAAAGGTTTTCAACTTTATCATCTGATGCATAATTTAGCTTAAAAACCTGCTGCTTCTTTACAGAAACCTTTTGAGCATTATCTGAATCAATATTTAACTTACCTTCAATCTGAACTTCACCTTCAATTACCATAGTTTCAAATGAAAGATCATCAGAATAAGCTTTGACATTAAAGACTGTACCGATATCCCGTATGGTATAATTATCAGTATTAACAATAAATGGAACATCCCCCTTCGCGATATCAAAATAGGCCTCCCCATTCAAATAAACAGCTCTGGAAGTTTTACCAAAATCATTATTGTATTTAATTATACTTCCGGCATTTACAGAAACCTTTGTTCCATCTGGCAATACAAGTTTTCGAACAATTCCCTTAGGCACTTTAATTTCCGTAAATGTTAATTCAGAGCCTTGTTTATAATTTAAAAAGACACTACTATTAAAATAAATGGCAAAGGCGCAAAAAATCAATAATATTGCAGCAATTGATAGATTTCTCAGGTTGATAAGGCTCAAACTGCCATTTCCCGGGTTCTTATGAATTGCCTTTCTTAGAAACTCTGAATAAGCTTCCTCCGAATCTATAAAACCAATCTTATAATAAATAGACCTTTGCCAGGTTTCATATATCTGCAAATAAAACTCTTCATGAACCTTACTACTGCCAATTATATGTTTTGCCATGGCAATCTCTTCTTCGTTGGCTTGCCTGGTTACATACTTTGTTATTAAAACTTTGTCTATTTCTTTCATGCTTCTTGATTTAAAGACAACTAATTACATCTATACCCCCAATACACATTAAGTTTCTGTTAAGTTTTTTATTATCCATCTGAATTCTGAGATTTTCAGAAATAGATAAGTATTCATTGCATGATCAGGGAAAGGATAATTCCAATCGTATATCCCAGACTTTTCCTAAGCTTCTCTAGCGCGATAGTGATATGACGCTCCACCGTATTTTGGGAAATATTTAATCTTTCGGCGATTTCTTTGTTCTTAAGGTATTCAAAACGGCTCATTTCAAATACCAGTTTGCACTTCTCTGGAAGGGTATCTATTGCTTGCCTGATCTGTTCAGCAAGTTCCTTTTCATAATATGGATTTGTATCATGCCCCGGGATTTCATCGAGAAGCTTATTTCTGATCATATAATCCACATATTCGTTTTCAATACGCTGGTGCTTAATATGATTCATGCATTTATTCTGAACCATTTTATATAAATATGCTGTAATTGAGGTAGTAATTGATAATGTGCCGCGTTTCTCCCAAAGAGAAGTCAATGAATCAGAAGCAATTTCTTTTGAAATATCAATATCATTTATAAACTTATTCGCATAAAGTGTAAGCTTTACGAAATGAGCCTTGAATACTACTTCAAACTCTTTTGAATCTACATTCCAAATGTTTGTAGCTGAAGTATTGTCATCCATATATAAACAGCCCTTTAATTGCTTCCCATGAATTAATCTGTTGTTTTGAATTCTAAGATATAAAAAGATTCAGGAACAAAGTACCGGGAATGTTGAGGAAATCTAAGGTATCGGGTGGGAAATAGGGAACTGGGAATGGGAAATAGGGACCCGAAAGCTATCTGGCAGGAAAATGAGAAATGAGAGTGAATCTCAAATCTCATTTCTCATATCTCGTATCTCACATCTCATTTCTAATAATCCCATACTCCAGTCCCCTCAATTCCGCCAATCCTCTAAGGCGGCCAATTGCCGAATACCCCGGATTAGTTTTCTTATTCAGGTCATCAAGCATCTGGTGTCCGTGGTCGGGACGCATTGGAATTGATATGTTTCTGGAGTGAGATATCTTTACCAGCTGCTTTATAACGGAATACATATCTACATCCCCATCAAGGTGATTATCCTCATAAAAATCACCCCATTCATTACGACGAGTACTTCTTAAATGGATAAAATTGATCCGATCCGCAAATTGCTCAACCATTGCTGCTAAATCATTATCTGCCCTGACACCAAACGAGCCGGTGCAAAAACAGAGTCCGTTAGACAAGGAAGGAATTGCGGTGATCAAGGCTTTAATGTCATCAGCGGTGCTGACAACCCTTGGTAGGCCAAGTATCCCATAAGGGGGATCATCGGGATGAATGACCATATTTACGCCACACTCATGTGCAACGGGAATGATTTCACTTAAAAAATAGATTAAATTCTGGCGAAGCCGATCAGCATCAATGCCATTATACTTATCCAAAGCTTGTTGGAATTGCTCAATCGTAAAACTCTCCTCACTGCCGGGCAGACCAGCAATTATATTTCTCGTCAGAAGATGTTTCTCATCATCCTTCATTCCGCTAAAACGAATTTTGGCACGAACAATTTCTTCGTCAGTATAATCAGAGTCAGCACCAGGACGCTTTAGAATAAACAGATCAAAAGCAATGAATGCAGCTTTCTCAAAGCGTAATGCTTTTGATCCATCTTCCATTGTATAAGCCAGGTCTGTTCTGGTCCAATCGAGAACCGGCATGAAATTATAAGTAATGCACTTGATACCACAGGAAGACAAATTCCTGATGCTTTGTTTGTAATGATCAATATATTTCAGAAAGGGACCTGTTTGGGTTTTAATGTTTTCATGCACGGGTACACTTTCAACCACACTCCATACCATACCAACATCAGCGACCTCCCTTTGTCTCTTTATGATGTCTTCAAGTGGCCAAACCTCTCCATTTGGAATATGGTGTAAAGCCGATACAATTCCGGTACAACCCGCCTGACGGATATCCCACAGACTTACCGGATCATTTGGTCCATACCATCGCATGGTCTGCTGCATTGAACAGGAACCATCTATTTTATGATTTGTGCTCATTAAACCCCGGCAAAGATTGAGAATCCACCATCAACACAAACCATTGAACCTGTTACGAATTTAGAAGCATCGCTCAATAACCAAACCAATGCTCCCTGCAACTCATCCGGATGACCAAACCTCTTAAAAGGAGTATTTCTGATCACCTTCTCACCACGCTCAGTAAAGGTTCCGTCAGGGTTAGTCAGTAAATTTCTGTTTTGTTCGGTAAGAAAGAAGCCCGGTGCCAGTGCATTCATACGGATACGATCACCATAACGGTTCGCTAATTCTACTGCAAACCATTGATTATAACAATCGACTGCTGCCTTACCCATATTATATCCTAAAACCCTCGTTATAGCACGCTTTGAATTCATGGATGAGATATTTACAATACTTCCCTTATCTACAGAATTAACCATCGCTTCACCAAAGATCTGGGTTGGTATTAAAGTTCCCCAGGTATTCAGATCCATTACCCGTTTCATTCCATCCAGATTCATCTTAAATATATCATCACCCGGTAACAGAACCCCATGAGGTTGATTACCACCGGCTCCATTCACTAAGCCATCAATGCGTCCAAAAGTATCTAAAACCTTATTTTTAGCATCAATCAGTTGGGCCTCATCCATCGCATCAGCAATAAGAGCTACCGCACGTCCACCACTTTTGTTAATTGCATCCGCACGCTCATTGGCAATATCTTTATTTCTGCCTAATATCCCCACTGCACCACCGGCTTTGACAATTCCTTTAATGAATGAATCGCCAAGAATACCTGTGCCTCCGGTTACTATGATTACTTTGCCTATTAATGAGAATTCTTCCATATGTATTAGTTTGTTAGTTCTTGGTTGGTTTGTGGTTAGTAATTTATCGTTATTGTCAAATAATTACTACTAGTTAATTTCCATGAGCACAAATGTATAATGAACCAGGATTCAGTCTTGGTTCTTTGATCAGTTGTCAGATGTCTGTTGTCAGTTGTCTGTGATTTATCGTTACTGTCAAATGATATAGTATTAGTTAAGATCCTTGAGCACAAATTTAAAGTGAACAAAGTTTCGTCTCAATACTCAATACTCTTACATTAGCAAGCGACTTACGAATTTAACTTTCATGATGCCCAGGTAAATTCGTAAGTCTGAAAACTAATAGTCAAATGAACCAGGATTCAGCCTTGATTCTTGATTCTTGGTTCTTGATACTTATATGAACCAGGATTCAGTCTCACTACTCAATACTCAATACTCAATACTCAATACTCAATACTCAATACTCAAATCAGTTTACCTTTATCACTCCCTCTCCAGCCTGCACTTCCATTGAGATCTGCTTTTTACCATTATCATAGCTGAAATTACGGGTTGCCTTGCCATTCAAAAGAACAGATTTAGGCTTTGATGGAGCTGATATACTCAGTTTGGATGTTTTACCAACTGCATATTTAATACCATCGGCCGACCATTCAAACGTTAATATCTCTGATGAATTCAGGGTTCTGGAAGCATTCTTATTACTGAAACTTGTTGCCAGGGCTACAAAATCCCTGTCTGCACTCCATGTCATGGATGCCGCATCGGTTTCTATTCCGGCAGTTTGATAAACTTTACCAGGCTTCGTGCTGAAAGCGAACTTTTTACCGGATGCCACACCACTTACAAACCCATCACCCTCTTCCGTAATCACTTCAGAAACACCATTACTTCCATCAGTTGTGATTAGGTTAGCCATAACAAGCGGCTGACGGTTTGTAGTACTGGCAGACACCTTTAACATTCCTTCCTTATTCAAATGACGTACGCGCTGCAGCGTATACAGATAATGCGGAGTTTCTTCTGCCTCTGTTTCTACAACTTTCGGAGCCAGATGCATGAAATTAAGCGTAACACCGCCCTTGGTTATATTAGAAACATTTTTTCCTGCTTTTATATGTTCAAGTTGTTCAGTCTGATAAAGCAAGGTTACTTTTGCATCCTTTTCAGATGGAATCGCAGTATCAAGCATTAACAGAGTACGAGGCTTGATAAACAATACATTACGGCTCAGATCTTTAACCTTATCCAAATAAACACGCCCGATATTACCTGAAGAAAATGCGGCATCTTTTCCATCAAGGAAATTCGCGATGTAGGCATGATCATCAAAACCTGGTGCATGATAAAGATGATCTCCTGTGCGCTGACTTTGCTCATTTCCATCAATTAAAATAGTGGAATGTGCTACCGGCTGAATCAGTTTAGACTGATAGATCGGATCATCATAATAGGTGGAGTTCTTAAGGTGACGTTCTTCAATAAACAAAACTCCTTTATCTGCCAGCCAGATACTTCCCTGATCGATATGCTGGTGATTATAGAATGCTCCTGTTCTCATAACGAATGAAAAGTCATCCTTTTCCCAACCACTTTTGAATACAGTAGTACCTACTTCTCGGAAAACTTTAACAGGGTTTTCATCAAACGGACTGTCTTCAGGAATATTTTTTGTATTGAAAATTACATCCTCATAGTTCTCCTGAGTTTTCATGTAATTATAAAACCAGCTTAAACGTGGTTCTCTCCTTTTTTCAAGCAGAAAACTCCAGAATGTTGCCGGTCCCATTGCACCTCCTGAATCACCGTATTCGAACCAAAGCTTATCTTTTATAAGTCCGCCCCAAATAAACTCATTATAACTCCCAACCAAAGGTGCTGTAAGATCGATCTTAAATACATTATCAAGAGAAGGAAGGCTATAAGCCATATTGGAGAATGAATAACTGTTATAACCGTAACCTTCACCCCAGGCACCATCTTTCTGATCTACAACACGATTAATGAAACGGTAATATTTTATCAGTCCCCCTGTAAAGTATGGTTCCAGATTTTCGGTCTCAGGACCGTCTGCATATACAGCCGCCATATTCATCAATGAACCACCTAAAATCATAGCCAGCCAGTTTGATGTAGCGGCAGTTATATCATCATTGTAAACATAGGTACGGTGCGCACCATCAACGATATTTGCCATGATTGCTTTTCGGATAA
>NZ_JAUYSS010000051.1 GCF_030695525.1 Daejeonella sp.
CAATATGTTATATTTTAAGAGTTCCTTATAAGATCGAATTATACCGAAAAACTTTCCCCGCAACCGCAGGTCCTGGAGGCGTTTGGATTATGAAAATTAAATCCTTTGCCGTTTAATCCGTCTGAGAAATCAAGTTCAGTACCTGCCAGATATAAAAAGGACTTCATATCCAGAGCTAAACGGATACCCTGATCCTCAAAAAACTGATCGCCCGGTTTTTCTTCATTATCGAAGTCCATTTTGTAAGATAAGCCTGAACATCCACCCCCCTGAACAGAAACACGAAGAAAATAACCCGCATCGAGTCCGTTCTCTTTCATGAGTTCTTCAACCTTACTTTTCGCTTTATCTGTAACTGTTACCATTATATTCTGCTTAACATCCACTCTTAGCCCTCAGGGCTAAGTAATTTATTAGTGATGTGATTTAGCTGATTCTAACACTTCCAATCCGTTTTTAACACGGTAATCATTGATTGCTGCTTTGATGGCATCTTCTGCCAATACAGAACAATGGATTTTAACCGGTGGAAGAGCAAGTTCTTCAACAATATCCATGTTGTCGATCTTCATCGCATCATCAATTGACTTTCCTTTTAACCATTCAGTTGCAAGGGAAGAAGATGCAATGGCCGATCCGCAACCAAAGGTTTTGAATTTCGCATCGGTGATCATATGATTTTCGTCAACCTCGATCTGCAGACGCATCACGTCGCCGCATTCAGGTGCACCAACCAAACCGGTTCCAACTTTGGTGCTGCTTTTATCAAGCGTACCAACGTTACGCGGGTGGGTGTAGTGATCAATTACTTTTTCTGAGTATGCCATAATATTTTAATTTGAAAATTTGATAATTTGTCAATTTGAAGATGATTGATTTGTATTATTTATGCAGTTTGAAGCCCATTTTCAAATCTTCAAATTATATAATCAGTTTAGTGTTCTGCCCACTCAATCTTATCCAAATCAATTCCTTCTTTAAACATTTCCCAAAGAGGTGAAAGGTCGCGAAGGTGATTAACTGCTTTTTTTGTTTGTTCAATTGCAAAATCTACTTCTTCTTCAGTTGTAAAACGACCCAGGCCAAATCGTATAGAAGAATGAGCCAGATCATCTGATAAGCCCAGGCTTTTTAATACGTAAGAAGGTTCCAGGGAAGCTGAAGTACAGGCAGATCCTGAAGAAACAGCCAGATCTTTCATCGCCATCATCAGGCCTTCACCCTCTACATATTTGAAGGATATATTGGCAACATGTGGTAAACGGTGTTCTACATTTCCATTCACATAACTTTCTTCAAGTTCAGTAAGTGAAGCCTGTAATTTATCGCGGAGTTTTGACAAGCGTTTTGCTTCCTCATCCATTTCCAGACGGCATAGTTCGCAGGCTTTTCCCAGTCCAACAATTCCGGGAACGTTTAAGGTTCCTGAACGCATTCCTCTTTCATGGCCTCCGCCATCCATTTGTGCGGTTACTTTAACCCTTGGGTTTTTACGACGAACGTATAATGCGCCGACACCCTTTGGTCCATACATTTTGTGCGCAGAAAAGGCCATCAGGTCAATTCCATCAGCATTTACATCCACCGGAATTTTACCAACTGTCTGTGTTGCATCGGTCATGAAGAGTGCACCATGTTTATGGGCAATAGCAGCAATTTCCTTAACGGGCTGAATGACTCCGATTTCGTTATTGCCGTACATTATTGCAACTAAAATTGTTTTTTCTGTCATGGCTGCTTCAAGCGCTGCCAGATCGATCAAGCCATCTGATTTCACAGGAAGATAGGTAACCAGACCTCCCATTTTTTCAACATGCTTGCAAGCGTCCAGAACAGCCTTATGTTCTGTAACACAGGTAATGATATGATTACCCTTTTCCTTATACATTTCAAAAACACCTTTGATTGCAAGGTTATCTGATTCTGTTGCACCTGAAGTGAAAATAATCTCTTTTTCGTTTGCTCCTATTAGCTTTGCAACCTGCTCGCGTGCATAGTCAACTCCCTCTTCAGCAGCCCAGCCAAAAGCATGATTCCTGCTTGCGGCATTGCCAAATTTAGCATTGAAGTAGGGTAACATCACTTCAAGAACCCTGGGATCCAATGGAGTTGTTGCATTATTATCTAAGTATATCGGCAAATTCATTTTTATTCTTTTAAATACAATACAAAGATATGAAAATATTTTCTGCTTAATTATCAATTTGTCTATGTCAGTATAGATAAAATGGTCATTTTTATGCCATAAAACAGATTCATGGACAAAATTGAACATATCGGAATTGCAGTCAGATCATTGAAGGAAGCAGGCCCCCTTTATGAGACTTTACTGGGCTGTAAGAGCTATAAAACCGAAGAAGTTGCATCCGAGCATGTAATTACAGAGTTTTTTAGAATCGGTGAAAGTAAGATTGAATTGCTCGAAGCCAGTTCGAAGGAAAGCGCCATTGCAGGCTTTATAGAGAAACGGGGGGAAGGGATTCATCATATCGCTTTTGCGGTTGAAAATATTGTTGAGGAGATGGCCCGGCTTAAAGAGGCAGGATTCAAATTATTGAATGATGTTCCCAAAAAAGGCGCAGATAATAAGCTCGTCTGTTTTATTCATCCAAAATCTGTCCATGGGGTGCTGATCGAACTTTGCCAGGAGATTAAATAAGCTGTTTTTATATTCCCCTCTGGTCGGTGTTCTCACCGTACCAAGCACGATAAAATCATTGGTCGGTGATAACACCAACCACAGGGAACTTGAGTTCGATATAAGCATGTTAAGAAATTGGGCATATACTTATCAGCATAAGGCTTTGAAGCAAGATTAAATGATTTTGAAAAGCAAGGCCTGCGTATTATATCTTCGTTCAGCCCTTTCCTCCGGAGTATTTCCGGCAAGAAATTCGATCTATTTCAAATTGCGAATAGCCGGAAGATACTTCCTCCGGCAAGGTTTATTTTACCTGGGGCTGTGTTTCATGGGGACGGAAAGCCCGGTGCTGCTGCGCGCATTCCATGTTTAAATTAATAAGGACACGCGGCACGCGTGCACCAGCGGGGAAGATAAAGAACATATTCTGTATTCTATTGAGGGTTTGATTCAGCATGCTAGAACTAGGATGGTTTATAAAAAGTAAAACTAAAGACCCTTGATTGAGCCTTTAGTTAAATACCAACAAATCTGTAACACCACGAGCTCTAATCAAACATTCCCGGGTTCAAATTTCTAAAGATTTCCTCTATAACTTGAATTTGATTGCTTGATAAGTTTATTTTTTTTGCTTTTGACAACATTTCGCCTTCTTGTTTTTTCATCTGTGCAACACGCTCATTATCTTCATAAACGGATAGATCTGCACTCAAGCTTTCGATTAGTTTTACCTTTAAACAAGATCCTGGATACTCCGTTAAGTATTTAGAAAAATCAGACAAGTGTTTTTCAAACAACTGTTTACTAACCTCATAATACTTTTCTGATAGGTCACCATCACTTCGAACACAAATACTGTCAAGTTTGAATACGGTTTTGAGTGTATAATTTTCGTTAACGACAGTGATCAAACTATCAACCTCCCTATAGGGTTCAATGCTTCCTTCATCAACAGTGTTTGCCTCAGTACTGCTGTCACGAGTAGTAGAATCATTTTTAATCTCTATATGTGATTTTTCCTGAACTGGGTTTGTACAAGCCCCAAATACAAGCATAAGAATTGAAAATGCAAGCAACCATTTATAGATATTCATAACCTTGTTTCCTTATTGTTTAAAAATCTGTCTTAACATAGCATCCCATTCCCATCTGGTCGGTGTGCTCACCGTACCAGGCATGAATCAAGTGGTTGGTGATAACATCAACCACTGGGAACTCTGGGCTTAGGATTATTGTATTTTGGAAAGCAATACCTGTATGTTATAGGCCAGTTCAGCCCTTTCCTCCGGAGTATTTCCGGCAAGAAATTACGTTCCCCTCTGGTCGGTGTTCTCACCGTACCAAGCACGATAAAATCATTGGTCGGTGATAACACCAACCACAGGGAAACTTATCTACATCTCCCGGCACGGTGTTTCCCATAATTGTTGCTGATGGTCCTGTCTTATTGCTTTCTAAATATAGTTCAAATTTGGCACTGTTTATTGGTTCATTCAAATTTGCATCTCTATTATGAGTCCCAACAAGAACGTTTTTGCCCAAATAAACGTCACCTTTCTGCAAATCTTTATCTGTTTTGCTCGTGACTTTTTCATCCCAAATTATCTTCCCTCCACGATCTACCCAATCCTTTCCTTCCATACCATCTGGATCAATAAACCTTAATGGATTATTGAACACATAGGCATATGGAGAGAACCTTGTCATCTTCTCACTTAAAGGATCCACCACATTCCACCTCCCCACCACCGGATCATAGAACCTTGCCCCGTAATCTTACTGTAAAAAGTTAACTACTTTTCCAGCTCTATTAATAGCTCAATCCATTCTTTTAACATTGGTATATCGGTAGTAACAGAGTCCCAAACAATGTCATAGTCAATGCCAAAATAATGATGAATGATTCTATTTCTGATATCACTCAGCTCACGCCATGGGATGTGAGAATACTTTGCTTTTAAGTCTGGATGGACCTTGCTGCTTGCTTCGCCAATAATTTCCAGGCTTCTGCAAATAGCCTTTGTTAAGCGTTCATCCTTTACAAAATCGTCGAAATTATTCGACGCCGATTCTTTGGACAGATACTCGCATTCAGCTAAAATATGTCGTAAGAAATCAACCTGCGAGAGATGCATACTCGACCGTTCTTAGGATATGAGGACCGATATAAGGACTTAAAGATTGTTTGGTAACCAACTCTACTTTCCGGCCAAATATTTCTTCCAAATAATAGTTCAAAGCCAGAAAGTTGCGGAAGGTCTTGCGATTCTTACTCATTTCAACGAGCAGATCAATATCACTTTCCTGATTTGCTTCGTCGCGCACAAAAGAGCCAAACAATCCGATCTGTTCAACACCAAAATTGGCAAGTTGATGCCGTTGGTTTGACAATTCATCTAAAATGTCCTGTTTTTCAAGTGCTATGGGCATATACAAAAATAGTAATTTTAAATATAAGATATAGTTCGGATATTACTCAGAAATGCAAAATCTTAAACCGTGTGTTACTGTCTCTTTGTTATCGGTAGAGTCCTCGACTTAATGCTATGATTTAAGATTGCTTCGCTGAACTCTTAAACCAAGTGGGGGTAAGCATACGGAGTCCATCTCCTTCCTTGTTCCGCCAACGGATCCACCACATTCCACCTCCCCACTACCGGATCCCCGATATGCATCGGGGTAAACTCCGAACCTTGCCCCGTAATCTAACGATTAAAGGCAAATATTTTTTCATCTCCAGATGGTTTGCCGGTATAAAGATCCCGGATGATCTCAGCCGCAATTACACTGAAAGTTATTCCGTTTCCGCCATATCCTAAAGCAAAATAGGTGTTGGGATGTTCAGGATGGATCCCGATGAAGGGTAGGCCATCCTTAGTTTCACCAAACACACCGCACCAGTGGAAGTCAATTTCCAGATCAATCTCCGGGAACAGCTTTTTGAATTTCCTTAAAATAGTTTTGTTTTTTTGTCCCATTTTTCTGTCGCGGCTTTCCGGATCCAGGAATGCTTCATCTTCTCCTCCAACGATTACCCGATTGTCGGTGCTGGTCCGGATATAGAGGTATGGCCTTGCTGTTTCCCAGATCATACAGGTTTCAGGCCAGAGTTTAGTCAGGACTGGCTTGCTTATAAATACATAGGTTGAATTAAGTTTCATGATCTTTTCCTTCAGGAAAAATTCAGACTCATAACCCGGAGAACAAACCATTTTCTTTGCTTTTATCTCAAGGCCACGGTCTGTCAGAAGGCGTATGCCATCTTTTTTATGTTCTAATTTTACGATCTCAGTATAGCTGTAAACCTCCAGACCTGAATTCTTTTTATGATGATCCAACAGAAGCCGGCAAAGCATATAGGCATCAACCTGTGCAGAGGTATCGGTATAAATTGCCGAATCACGGTCTAGTCCAAATTGTTTTTTCAGTGCTTTTTTATCCAGAAATTCGATCGGGAGCTTGTATTTCTTACGGAATTCATACTCGAGTTTTAACTTTTTTGTGCCTTGCTTATTGGATGCAAGATGCAAACTGGGCTTCAATTCAAATGAACAGTCCAGTTTGAGTTTCGAAATAATTTGCTTGAGGGTACTGATCGATTTCAGGCATAATGAATAACTTTTCACCGCATTTTCTATCCCAATCTTATCAGACAGCTCATGCAAAAATACGTCGATTTCATACTGCAACTGGGCAGTGCTTGCTGCTGTGCTGCCTGTACTGCTCATTCGTTTATCGACCACAATACATTTTGCACCCGCTTCACAAAGAAAATGAGCTGCCAGCGCTCCGGTTATTCCCGAACCTATAATCACAATTTCAGTTTCGATGTTTTTTTGAAGAATATTGAAATTCGACATTAATCCATCTTTTATAAGCCACCAGGGCAGACCGGATTTCAAATCCATAATGTGTTCAGCTTTAATTCTCAATAAAAATTTAAATTTACTTTTTAATAAGTGTATTTTATTCTATATTTGCACCTCTTAAAAAGTATTGAAGATGAAAGCTGAATTGCATCCCAAAAATTATAGATTAGTTGTGTTTAAAGACATGTCTAATGAATATTCTTTCTTAACTAAATCATGCATTGATACCAAAGAAAGCATTAAATGGGAAGATGGTAACGAATATCCCTTGATAAAATTAGAGATATCACACACCTCACACCCTTTTTACACCGGTAAAATGAAATTGGTTGATACCGCAGGCCGTATCGATAAGTTCCGTTCACGTTACGAGAAAAAATAATTATTTATTTCGATAAAATTTAAGGTCCCGCCTGATAAGGTCGGGACTTTTTTTATTTTTGTTCGATGAGTGTAATTCTTTTTGACGATCAGTTTCGAAGTAATTTACTGCCCCTGGTCTATACCAGACCGGTTTCTGAACTTAGGGTCGGAATTTTAACTATCGCCGATAAATGGAGGAAGCATCTAAAAACAGATGCTGCTTACTTAACTGAAGCCTACCTTCAGGAGAAATACCCGCTTCGGTACTTCCCACAGAACCTTTTTATCAATTCATCGATCTGTCCCGATGAGGAACTGATCCGGGTTTTGGATACACTCAATGAGGGGGATGCACTCATTGCCGGTAAATTATTAATCGCAGTGCGCCTGGCTGAAAGCGATGCCCGGGAATTTAGTCCGCTCCATACCGAAAAATTCAAACTGTTTGAGTACAGCAAAGCTTTTGTGCGAATAGCTTTTCCTGATCATATTTTCAGCTTCAATGATACTGAGATCAGAAAGGATTTTAATCTGATTACCAAAGGCCGTCAATCGGCATCATTGAGTAATACCAATACTGTTCTGGGCGATGATATTTTCATTGAGGACGGTGTTGAAGCAGAATGCTCTACATTCAATACCCGCACCGGACCAATCTATCTCGGTAAAAGAGCCCTGGTAATGGAAGGTTGCCATATCAGGGGTTCATTTTCCCTGGGTGATGATTCTGTCATTAAAATGGGTGCTAAAATCTATGGAATGACCTCTGTAGGCCCACATTCGAAAATAGGGGGTGAAATTAATAATTCAGTAATCTTTGCTAATTCCTCAAAAGGCCATGAAGGTTATCTGGGCAATTCTGTGATCGGAGAGTGGTGCAATATTGGCGCCGACAGCAATAATTCGAATATGAAGAACAATTATGCTGAAGTACGGTTATGGGATTATCCATCGGATGGTTTTCGGAGAACAGGCTTGCAATTCTGCGGTTTAATTATGGCGGACCATGCCAAATGTGCGATCAATACGATGTTTAATACAGGTACAGTGGTTGGTGTAGGTGCCAATATTTTCGGCTCAGGCTTTCCCAGAAATTTCGTACCCGACTTTTCCTGGGGAGGAAATTCCGGATACGAAGTATATAGTTTAAAAAAGATGTTTGAAACGGCAGAACGAGTCTATGAACGTAGAAATGCCAAGTTCAATGATACCGACAGGAATATTTTAAGCCGGGTTTTTGAGATGACAGAACAATACAGAAGATTTTAATTCCAAATATATAACATGAGAAAAAGTATAGTAGCCGGTAACTGGAAAATGAATATGGGTCTCAAAGAAGGCATCGCACTTTTCTCGGAAATTAGTGAACTGCTCAAAGAGGAAGTTAATGGGGATCAGGGCGTGATTGTTTGTCCTCCCTTTATTCACATCAGCAGCCTGGCTCAATCTTTAGAATCCGGTGATAAACTTCAGCTTGGAGCCCAGAATTGCCATCAGTCAGACAGCGGGGCATTTACCGGTGAAGTTTCTGCCTCTATGCTTGCTTCGGCTGGTGCTGCTTATGTTATCATCGGTCATTCTGAACGCAGGCTTTATTTCTCAGAATTAAATCCAGACCTGGCAAAGAAGCTGGATGTGGTATTGAAAAACGGAATAGCTCCGATTTTTTGCATCGGGGAGACTTTGGAACAGCGGAATGATGGTTCTTATTTCGAAGTAATCAAATCGCAATTGTCTGAAGCTGCTTTTCATCTTGCGGAAGCCGATTTCAGTAAACTCGTTATTGCCTATGAACCGGTTTGGGCAATCGGAACCGGCTTAACTGCCAGTCCGGAGCAGGCTCAGGAAATTCATTCCTATATCCGGACATTGGTAGCTGAAAAATACAATCAAAGCCTCGCAAACGATCTGACTATACTTTACGGGGGCAGTTGCAACCCTAAAAACGCTTCCGAATTGTTTGCACAGCCGGATATAGACGGCGGACTGATTGGTGGCGCCTCATTAAAAGCCCGTGATTTTGTGGACATCATCAAAGCCCTGGATCAGAAATGACCTATTGTGAACTGATATTTAAACTGCATTCTGCAGAGGAATTCCATAAGGATTTGCTGATCAATGCTTTGTCGGAAATAGGCTTCGATACCTTCGAGGATGCAGAAAATGGTTTTAAGGCTTATATCCCTGAGCCGGAACTCGATCATGCTAAACTGGAAAGTATATCCGGTGATTTTGCTGATATGTTCCTTTTTACTTATATACTGAACAAAATACCACATCAAAACTGGAATGAAGTATGGGAAAGTAATTTTGAACCAATACAGGTCGCCGGCAGATGTTATGTCAGAGCAACATTTCATAAAGCACATCCTGAATTTGAACATGAAATCGTCATCGATCCCAAAATGGCCTTTGGTACCGGGCATCATCAAACTACGGCATTGATGATGGAATTTATGCTGGAAGAGGAATTTCAGGGAAAAAAAGTTCTTGATATGGGCTGCGGCACGGGTATTCTCGCAATCCTGGCTTCTAAGTTAGGAGCAAAGGAGGTTCTGGCTATTGATTATGATGAGATTTGTTATGATAGCACGATTGAAAATTCAGAACTGAATGCAATCTCTAATCTTAAAGCGCTTAAAGGTTCTAAAGAGGTCATACCTGAGGAGAAATTCGACATTATTCTGGCCAATATTAACCGTAATATTTTGCTTGATCAACTGGAAACCTATGCCCGGGTCTCCATACCCGGAACCTTACTCTTCCTGAGCGGATTCTATGAGGAACCTGATCTGCCTATTTTGAATGAAAAATGCAGAAGCCTTGGCTTTAATTACCTGCAGCATAAAGAATTGAATAACTGGGTTTCCGCGAAATACACCTTCAGTCCGGTAAAGAAATTAGTATAGTTTTTTAGGAATAACGAAAATATATTTATCTTTATATTAATTGCTGCCTGTGTTTTTCTGTTCAATATAGGATATTCCATTTTTTTTATCGTATACTAAGTCAAAGTTCCCCATTAACAATTTTCTGTTTAAACTCTTTAGAAAATAAATCATTTTTTTTGAAATTAAATTAATATAAAATAGAAAATATTTTTCATTGGATGGAACATATTCAGGAAATACACGTTTAACCTGTTGTATTAGAATAAAACAGGCATTAAACGATCACTCGGATAGAATCTAATTGCGGCACTGATTTTGATAAATATATTTAACTTATGTGAAATAAGCCCTTTTCATTGAGAGGATTTATTTCAAAAACAGCTATTGAATAGAATACACCTACCACCTACCTATAAAAACAATAAAATGAAAGAACTAAGTAAAAAAATACGCTTGCTGCGACATCAGCGGAGCTGGAGCCAGGAAGATGTGGCTAAGCGTTTAAAAATTTCGATTCCGGCTTTCTCCAAAATAGAAACCGGTATCACCGATGTAAATGTATCCAGACTCGAAGAAATAGCAGCGATATTTGATATGAGTTTGGTTCAATTATTAACCTTCAATGATTCAGAAGAGCAGGAAAAGTACAACTCAGATTTAGAAGGCTTAACCTTAAAACTTCATGAACGTGAGATTGAACTGATTGAAATGCAGAAGAAAATCATCGAATTGTATGAGGAACTTCGAAAAGTAAAAGCATAATCCCGCAGGTGCGGGATCACTGTCCGTAGTTTAGCGCACTGTCCGTAGAGTTAGCGCAGCGCTCTACGGATTATTAAATTAATAAGAGTCTTTAGACTCGTTTCTCACAGTCCGTAGTTTAGCGCAGCGCTCTACGGATTATTAAATAAATAAGAGTCTTTAGACTCGTTTCTCAAATAAAATTTACTGTCCGTTGTTTAGCGCAGCGCTCTACGGATTATTAAATGAAATCCCGTACATACGGGACAGACTCGCTTCTCAAAAATACCACTCACCCTCTACAAAGACCGTTCAATAATTATAATTCAAATAATTGCTACTGACCGGTATATTCAATCTTGTGTTCAAACATTATTGCAATCTCAGCACATAGCTAAAATTTTAACCATGTCAGATAGAGGTTTTCAGATCAGGGATCAATATGCTGTTCATTTCATTACCTGTACTGTAGTAGAATGGGTAGATGTATTTAGCAGAAAGATGTATGCAGACATTTTAATAGATAGCTTAAAATTTTGCCAGGACAATAAAGGCTTGAATATTCATGCATGGTGTATTATGAGTAATCATATCCACCTGATCATATCCACCAATGGCATCACCAAACTTTCTGATGTAATCAGGGATTTTAAGAAGTTCAGTTCAACAGCAATTGTTAATGCGATAAGGGATAATCCACAGGAAAGTAGAAAAAACTGGATGCTGTGGATCTTTAAAAAGGCTGGTGAGTATAATAAGCGAAACAAAACTTACCAATTTTGGCAACAGGACAATCATCCTGTTGAATGCTCAACAGAAGAAATAGTAAAATCAAGGATGATTTATTTACATGAAAATCCGGTAAGAGCCGGGATTGTAAGATTTGAACAGGACTATCTTTATTCCTCTGGAGTTGATTATTATGGAAATGGGAAAGGTTTAATTGATATTATTTTTATGTAGGAGAAGGAGTTGGGAGACTCCTAAATATTTGATATGTAAATACTCCATTTTAACAACTGACTGTGCTGGAGGAGTCAGGAGACTCCTCACCATTGGACAATCCGTAGAGACGCTGCGCTTAACTCTACGGACAGTAAGGACTCCTCACCATTGGACAATCCGTAGAGACGCTGCTGGAAAACTGTACAACAGCGATTTAGTGGTGTACAAAAAATCAAATTTGATAACCGCAGGAAACTTTCCGGACTTTGAGAAGTTCCAAAATCGGGCTAAAGCCCCATGTAATTTTCCTAATAGCTTGCTAATGTTGGGCTGAAGCCCGAAAACGAGCAAACTTATTAGCTCCAGCTAAAGCTGGAGCCTATTGAACGATCGTACGAGTGCGGTGTCTTACACTGTACAATAGCGGTTTACTGTTGTACTTAAAAATCAATTTTGGTAATCGCTGGAAACTCTACGGACAGTCCGGGTACCTATAGAAATAAAGTCAAGGTGATAATCTATTGAACACCTGGCTCATGGTCTATACCAAAAGGTCTGTCATTCCTTTCGGGATGAGTGTTACTGAAACTAGTTTTACGCTCTATTATGGGAGTATCTTCATCAACACCGTTTCCATCTCCAATAGAGTTTAAAATTGTATACTGACCTGCCTTATCGACCTGGCCTTGCAATACACTTGTATCAATGGATTCGCTCATGGTAAGTAATACCCCCTGAGGATTCAGTTTAACTTCCGCATCGGTAACATCCGGCAGCTCCATCAATGCTTGCTTAACGCTGTTCACACATTCATCACAGCTCATTCCTGTTAATTCATAATACTTTTTCATCTTATTTGATTTTTGTTTTTTAAAGGAGTTCTGATTCAAAAAGGATAATTGGTTAATCGCTGCTGCTTAAACTTTGCATTTGTCCAACACTTTTAATAACGCCCGATACTTATTAAATACAAACACTATGCCATCATTACTACCTTTAATAGAGGCCTGTTTCAAAAAATGGCAATAATCCATCTTTAGAGTTAGCCCGGCACTTCCCTGTTCTGGGCTTAGCTTTTATCTCCTTAGTTTAAGCGAAGCAAACTACAAGTTTTACATACCGTACAGAATTGCAATAAATCATAATTTGAGTTTGAAAATCTTATATTTAAACGGCAATAACAACACTCAAAAATGAAAAACCTGTTCTCATACTCCATTATTCTTTCAATTATTTTGCTTAGTTCTGCTTCAAATGCAGTAGAAAATTCAATTCGAATCAATACTGCATGGAAAGCGGGAGTAGCCAGAGTGAAAATCACACCCGAAGAACACATGTGGATGGCAGGATATGCTTTCCGGGATAAGCCTTCGGAAGGAAAATTGACAGATTTGTGGGCAAAAGCACTGATTCTGGAGGATGCAGACGGGAAACGCGCGGTTATGATCTCCCTCGATCTGGTTGCTATCCGTAAAGTGATCTCTGAACCTGTGAGAGACCGGATTGAAAAACAATTCGGATTAACAAGGTCCCAGATCCTGATTAATGCTTCGCATACCCATACCGGACCGGAGACTCAATCTGCTCCGCATATTTTCACACTGGAGAAAAAGGAATTGGACAAGATTGACCGGTATGCAAAAAAACTCGAAGATCAACTGGTTAATTTAGTCGGCGATGCTTTGAAAAACCTGCAGCCTGCAACACTTTATTCCGAAAATGGGCTCAGCCGATTCCAGGTAAACAGAAGAAATAACAATGAAAACAGCCTTGCGTTTCAAACCGAATTAAAAGGACCGAATGATTTTGCGGTACCTGTTATTAAGGTAGTTGATGCAAAAGGGAAGATCATGGCCATTGCCTTTGGTTATGCCTGCCATAATACAGTTCTCGGAACCTATGAATGGTCGGGGGATTATGCAGGCTTTGCGCAGATAGAACTTGAAAAAAGGTATCCGGGAGCAACAGCATTGTTCTTTCAGGGAGCGGGGGCAGATCTGAATCCCTTGCCGCGCCGGACAGTGGCACTGGCTGTTCAATATGGTGAGACACTGGCAGCCTCTGTCGACCGGGTTTTAAAAGAAGAAATGAAGCCCCTTTCAGCTGCACTGACTCTCTCCTATTCAGAAATAGACCTCAGGTTTGAGAAGGCGAGTCCGACAAAAGAGGAACTCAAAGGGTTGATGAGTGATACCTCCAAAACTCCCGATTACCTCAAAGCAAGTGCAAAAGTACTTCTTTCCAAGCTTGAAAAAGGGGAAAAACTGATGAGCTCCTACCCCTATCCTTTGCAGGTTTGGAAGCTTGGAGAACAGCCTGTAATCACAATGGGTGGTGAAGTTCTGGTAGGATATGCCAATGAACTGAAGAAGGTTTTCGGACAGAATATTTTTGTTTTCGGGTACAGCAATGATGTAATGGCCTACATTCCAACCAGTACCGTTTGGAAAGAAGGTGGATATGAAGGAACTCGTTCGCCAATTTTTACTACACCATGGGCTTCGGATATTGAAGATGTGATTATCAGGGAAGTGAGAAGACTGGCGGAACAGGCTGGGGTTAAAAAATTGGTTAACTGAGGCTTACAAATTTACTTGTACAACATACAGTTAAATTCGGCTAGCGCACGCGCAATAATTAAATCAGAAAACTCATTACTAGCACAAAAGCATCAAGTTAATTTAGTTGACGGGCATCCGCTTCGGTGTGAGGATGACGGTGATGATTCCGACAACAGCTAAAACGATCAATACAGAGAAGCCATTGGCATAGCTTCCGCTGACATCCCTGATCCATCCTACCATCCATGGCATAATTGCTTCGGCAAGGCCGTCGCCGGTTAAGACAATGCCCATAACCCTCCCCATAACTTTGACGCCAAACAGCTCGGCGGCCATTAATGGGATAATCATATAATCGCCTCCTAAACCTATTCCAAAAATAATGGCAAAGACATAGATTACCCCCGGAGTTGTTGCAAAATAAAGTAATGGAATTGAACAGGCAACCAGGCAATAAATAATGAGCATGACATACTTTTTCTCAATTTTATCGGCAAGCCATCCCATAAATAAGCGGCCGAAAATACTGGCAGCAAGAATTAAGGAAAGCACATTTGCCGCCTGAGTTTGTGAATATTTAAGATCCAGGCTGAAGAATAATTTCAAATTCTGACTGGTTGCACTTACCGCTCCTATGGAGCACATACTTCCAATCAGCAATAAATAAAAGGCTCTTGTTTTTAAAATAGCTTTAATATCTCTCTGCGGTGCCTCTGGCTTATCTGAAGCAGCTGCATCCGTCTTTTGAGGAGGATTATCTTTCACGAACCAGGCCATTGGGAATGATAACAGTATCATGGTTACACCCAATATGACCAGGGCATGGCGGTAACCGAATTCCACATTCAAAGCTTTTGCAATCTGAGGTGCAAGCATCCCTCCGATTCCGATACCCAGGTAAGCAAAACCCATCGCCTTACCGCGGGCTTTATCAAACCAGCGTGAGGTTAAGACCTGATTCGGCAAGGGTCCGCCGCACATATAACCCAAAGCACTGAATATATAAAATACATAAAACTGCCAGAGGGAAGTCATCAATCCCAAACCAATAACTGCACCACCTGCCATCAGAATACCGGCAAGCATCATTTTCCTTGGCCCGAAGCGATCAATCAGGTAACCGACCACAAACCCGAACAAACCGACCAGAATTTTAGCAAATGCATTACCTGAAGTAACGGTAGCGCGTGTCCATCCAAACTCCTGAACCCAGAAATCATAAAAGAAGGTCAGACCGTAAAACATTATCCCTATAAGGGAGAACAGACTTAAAAAGCCGGTGGCTGCTACACGTGCCTGACCCGATTTTAATGCAGTTTGATTTTCTGAATATTCTTTCATCCGGAGTATTGCTCCGGACATGACCGGATATTGAGTCTAAATATAACAACACAAAACACTCTATCAATAGGAATTGATAAAAAATTGTGTTTGGATGGATCGTGTAGGTAAACGGTTAACGAGGGGATTGCGGCACGGTGACAACACCGACCGCAGGGAAAGGCTTGTGTAAGCTCTCGCATAGACGCTAAGACGCAAAATCTATACAGATTATTAGGATAATTATTTTAATACAAACCCTTCGCGTCCCTGCGTCTTTGCGAGACAATCTAAAATGCTCAGAATGACATCCCCTTCACTATACTGATGAATTATGGCTTGTTAAAGACAGGAGTAACGACCAGACAAATATCAATTTCTCTCAGTATACTTCTTAAAATTATTAAGTATGGCCAGCCAGCCAGCTCTTTGCATTTCAAGCGGGTTCTCTGTTTCAGCATCAAAGCTTATGCTGACTTCTGTTTTACCATCAGCATCATTAAAAGTTACTTGGACTTCCCTTCCGTCGGGCATGGTGTAGCTAAATCTTTCCCCAACAATTATTTGATCATAAACAGCTTCAAAGTCAAAGCCAAAACTTCCATCTTTGGCTTCCATTCTCGCAAGGTATTTGCCACCTACCCGCATATCATTTGAAGCATGAGGGCATTGCCAGTCATCGCTTGCAAAGTTCCATTTTGTGATATGCTCGGGCAATGTGTAATAGTCCCAAACCTTTTCAATGTCAGCCGAAACACTGACCTGAATTATGATTTTATCCTTTTTCATAATGCATGAATTTTACCTTAATCGTTCCAACTGTCCTTTGCGTTTGACAATATTTTTATAGTCCCATTGTATTTCACTTGATTTCTGTAGCCAACGCTTCAAATCATTAATTTCAATATCGGACACTTGTTGGTAGAATACAGAAGCATCCTTAAATTTTTGACCTCCGATGTTTAGGCCTTCCTCATTGAAATCAGCGCCACTCCAGAACATTAAACGGATCCCGGGTTTTTGTTTGCTGTAACCAACAATAGGATTCCCGGCTAAAAACCATACCGGATGGGCATGCCAGATTTTACTTTCAGCTTCAGGGAGCTCAGCGTCGATTGTCGAAGCAAGCAAGTCGCAGATTTCCTTGTCTTCCGGAATTAGCTTTTCGTTAAAGGTTTTTATTTCAAGGTTCATGGCTTCTTTTTAAAATTACTAATTCATAAGACTTATCACAAAACTGATCATATATTCTTATAATTTAATCCCATTTATTATTAGTCGAAACTGAAAATTTTCCTGAGCCGGTGAAAAGAAAACTTATTCCAATCATCATATATATCACTAACAACTCCAATGCCCAGCCCCCATAGTCATTGAGCTTTAAAATATTGGCTGTTTGTGCCAGGCAAATAGCAGTAAAACAATTTATCGCAAAAACAAGTCCGGCTAAACGTGACCTTAATCCTATAATAATGAGTACAGGAGCAACTACTTCTCCCAAAAACACGCCATAAGCAAAAAATGAAGGGAAGCCTTTTTCGGTCAGTAAATTTTCTATTGGATCAATTCCATATATTAATTTGTTGATACCATAGACCAACATTGGTAAACCGATTGCGACCCTGCTGATTAAAATTCCTAAATCATTGTACTTCTTCATTATTTTATTTGTTTAAAAATTATACTTAATAAAAATCCCTGTGTTTTCTAATGTCTTTATGTTGTTATTGAATTGATCCAAATTGAGGGCTAAACCATAGCTCGCTTTTTTCTCCTTTAATCCTAAGCGGATTAGTTGAAGTCCTCTTTGATACTCCTTATACTTAAGGTTTGCAATAGCAAGAACATTAAAATATAGTCTAAAATTTTCCGTCAATTGAGGAGAGACTTCAAGGGATATCGCTTGTTCAAGTGTTAATCCTCTTTGGTAGGTTGCCCCCAGAGAATAGGCGTATGCATAAGTGGGCTTCTGAGTTCTGAATTGGGCAGAAACTGTAAAAAAAGAGCCTGGATTCTTGATTCCAAATGCTGTATTGAGAGAAATATTTTTAGAAAAGTTATACGAGAGTGTATTTCTTATAAAGTATATGTTGCTTTTATTGACTTTATATTCCGTGTCAAACAACGTAAGGTTATTTACTTTAAACCTATAATTAAAATGGTAGTTGATATTATGTAAATAGGTAAAAGATCTGTTCCCGATTACCATATCGGGAAAGTAGTTTAGTGGTTGTGCGTTTAGTTTACATAAATAGAACCAAATCAATACAATCCAGATGTATTTGTTTTTCATTTTTGCTCATTTTAATTATAGAGCAAAAGTATCTAAGCCATAAGGGATAAAAATTAAGCTATCTTAAGAAATTGCGGCAGTGTGCTTCTTTCTGAGAAAACTTAGAAATTCGGGGGTTATACCTAAATAAGAAGCTATTATATACTGTGGGAAGCGTTGTTCAATACTTCGAAAATGAGCAATAAAGTCACAATAGCGGGAATAGGCATCGACACTCATATTTTCAATTGTTCGCTCTTGTAAGGACACATATGCACTTTGTATTTTCAAGCGAAAAAAATCCGATAATTTAGGAACTTCCCTGTAAAGTATCTCCAAATTTGTTTTACTAATTTGAATAAGAATGGTCTGCTCATTTGCCTGAATAAACATTCTTGAAGATTTTCCACTTAAATAGCTATATAAATCATTTATCCACCAGTTTTCAATACCTAACTGTAAAGTATGCTCCTGACTTTTTTCGTCTATGTAATAAACTCGCATACTTCCTATAGCGATGAAACGCATATGCCTAGATATCTGCCCCGGCTGAAGCAAGTAATCTTTTCTGTTAACTTTTTTTATTTCCAACTTAGCAATAATCGACTGCACTTCTTTATCATTAAGCGAAACTATTTCCTTAAAATGTCTGATTAATTGTAAATTGATTTTGTCATTATCCATTTATAATATCTTAATAAGGCGATATTATCTCATCGAATGTAATCCAATGGTGTTTCCTTCAGTATCCATCAGAACTGAGCAAAATCCATGCTCGCCTAGGGACATTTTTGCCTGCAGTACTTTTCCTCCTGCTGCTTCTGCCCTGGCTTCTTCTACTGAACAGTCTTCGCAGGCAAAATAAACCATCGTACCACCGGCACCCGGACCCATATTGTCCATTTTAACCAATGCCCCGCTAATACCCATTGCGCTTTCTTCCCAGGGGAAACAAAGCATTTGCATTTCACCCAGGCCATCAGGCATTGGCATCTCACTTAATTTAATCTGTAATAGTTTCTCATAAAATTTCTGAGCCCGGCTCATATCGTCTACATAAATTTCTACCCATGCAAATGGGTTATTAGCTTGTGCTGCCATAGCTGTAATTTTTGATAAATAAATTCTATTTTTTATTTCTTTTATGATTTAACCCTCATCTCCTTTAATAACCAAAGTATAAGTCAGTGCTCCTGATGGACACCTGCTAACCTGGGCTTTTAGTTCTTCTGTTGAGGCATTTTCGATAGTGATCCAGGGAGATTCTTTCGGTTTATAGACTTGTGGCAATGTTTTTACGCAAATACCCGAATGCTGGCAAAGTTTAGGCTGCCATTTGATGATGATTTCACTATTAGAATATTCTTTGTTCATAAGCTCTGAAATTTAATAAAAAAATACAGAATTTAATTATTAACGGTTTAAACTTATTCAAAAATCAGGATTTCTACTTTAAAAAATCATTTTGCCTGAATACAATAAGAAGTAATCTTCTGAATCTGATCAGAATCGTTGAACTCATAGATATCGCAGGCCGAGACAAAAGAAATCCGTTTTCCATCACGTATAAACTCGGCTGTTCCATTTACAATAACCTTATTATCCTCTGCTATCACATTCAGCGTTTTAAAATTGGTAGTAACAGATTTGAAGTATTGCCCCACCTGATTGCAATTTTCAATAATCGCATTTTTTCCCACAAACTTATCTTCTTCCACTACTTCCCATATCGCATCATCTGCAATGAAATCTTTTGTTTTGTCAAACTCTCCGTTTGAAAAAGCTGTGGCTATTTCTGATTTTGTCATGTATTAAAGTTTTCCTGTAAACTTCGCATTATTGTATGTTCCCCCGAAATCCTTGATTAAATATGCTCATTGTCTGTAATATATCCAAAGTCAAACCGAAAATTTTGGGCAAACCAGTTTGAGCATGTGTGTAATGTGTGATAGGAGAATGCGGAATGGTGATAACACCAACCGTAGGGAATTCGCTTTCAGTAAAGCATTTTGCATTTAGACTGAGGAATTTATAGCTATTTCAGTACGTGACACCATGAACACCATCTTCGTACCAACATCATACCAAGTGTGTAGATCCTTCGATCAAAGTATCCTTTGATCGAAGGATCTACACAGAAAGTAATATGCAGACCTATACTTGCCCTTAACATCATTCCAGTACGAAATGGCATAGAATTGCGGGACTTGTCTCCTTCCAGTCTGCCTTCTGGTACGCTCCAGATAGCTTTATTGGCATTTTATAATGTCGATTTGTGCCAATTCGTGCCTAACTGTGTCAAAATTTAAGTTTAGTTTCTACGGTTCCTGTGTTTAATCTGCAAGGGAAATATTAATCGATTGTTTTAACTAAAAAATTTTAATTATGAGGAAATTAAAATGAGGAGAATAACACTGGCCACAGGAAAAAGCGGTATGGGAACAACACCGATCAGTGAGAATGCGGTACAGATAACACCATCCACAAAAAAAAAACCTCAGAAATCAATCTGAAGGGTTTTTGTGGATGACCTCCTTCGCTGAAGCTCCGGCGGTCGCGTGGGAAATACTGGGTTCGAACCAGCGACCCCTACCTTGTCGAGGTAGTGCTCTAAACCAGCTGAGCTAATTTCCCTGTTCAGTCCTCAAATCTATAAAATTTGACTGATTTCCTTCCGTAATAAATATTTCTATCGCAAATCCTCATTGATCTCAGCCAAAACTGCAGAACCGGGACATAGATCCTCTTCTTCCAAAGTGTTTAAAGGCCGGTCAGTTGAGTTTATGGTATGATGCAAATCTTCGGTTTCGGTTTCGATGTATAGTAAGCCGGTTAGGATCTCATTCCTGTTTCGGGCATTCCGCAAGGCATTCATTGCTTCCATCCTATTAAAAGGATCGCGGTTAGCCGCCAGTTTTTCCAATTTGATAAAGGTGCCGTCGTGCAACATCACCTCAGTCCCGGTGCCTGATTCATAGCTGGCCAATATCTCAGATTTCTCAGGAACCAAATCGGTTTTGCCGGTCTCTTCAATATGCTCCCGAACATAATCGTAGGATTTTGTGGATCCGGGGTTATTATTGAACGTTACACAAGGGGAAATGACATTGATGAATGCAAACCCAGGGTGACTAATCGCCGCTTTGATCAAGGGAATCAATTGTTCCTTATCTCCCGAAAAGCTTTGTGCGACGAAACTTGCACCGAGCTCAAGCGCCAGTCCGGCAAGATCAATAGGCTGGAATGGATTTACAGAACCTGCTTTGCTTTTTGAACCTGCATCGGCGGTAGCCGAATCCTGCCCTTTAGTCAATCCATAGCAGCCATTGTTCATCACAATATAAACCATGTTCAGGTTACGGCGAATCACATGCACAAACTGCCCCATACCGATTGAAGCCGTATCCCCGTCTCCCGATACACCCATATAAATCAGATCTCGGTTTGCCATATTGGCCCCGGTTGCTACCGAGGGCATTCTTCCATGCACCGAGTTAAATCCATGTGAATTTCCAAGGAAATAGTTTGGCGTCTTTGAGGAGCAGCCTATACCTGATAATTTCGCAATCCGGTGCGGAGGAATCGATAACTCAAAACAAGCCTGAAGAATACTTCCGCTGATCGAGTCATGTCCGCAACCGGCACATAAGGTTGAAAGCGAACCTTCATATTCCCTGGTAGTATATCCAAGATCATTTTTTGGCAGATCGGGATGGCGGAATTTAGGGCGTATATATGTCATGACAGAATTTTACTGGTTGAACCATTTAGTGTGGGAGATAAATTTTTGTTGATCAGGCTTATGATCGCATGCGCTGTTATCGGCATCCCATCAAAATTAAGAACCGGAATCATCTTTTGTGGATTTACATTGAGCTCATTGATCAGGAGACTGCGCATTTGTCCATCGCGGTTCTGCTCAATAATAAATACCTTTTCGTGCGTATCAATAAAATCTTCTACCGTTTGATTAAAGGGGAATGCCCTCAGCCTCATTGCATCAAAATTAAGCCCTGTTGAAACCATGGTATCCATTGCCTCCTCTGCTGAGTAGGTGGAAGTACCAAAGAAAATTAAACCATAGGGACTCGTATTCACCGTTTGATACAGGTACGGAGCCGGCACCACCTCTTTTGCAGTATTCCATTTCTTCAGTAAGCGGTCCATGTTGCGTGCATAAACACGTCCATCTTCGGTGTAGGCTGCATATTCATCCCTCGAAGTACCTCGGGTAAAGAAGGAGCCTTTGGTTGGATGCGTACCGGGAATTGTGCGGTAAGTAATTCCGTCCCCATCCACATCCAGATAGCGTCCAAAACGCGGCAACTCCTCTAACTGGCTTGCATTAAGCACTTTACCCCGATTGTATTTCCGGGTATCGTCCCATTGAAAAGGTTCAGACATATGATCATTCATTCCCAGATCGAGGTCGGTCATCATGATAATCGGCGTTTGTAATGACTCTGCCAGATCAAGAGCTTCGGCAGTCATATCGAAACATTCCTTCGGGGTTGAAGGGAAGACCAAAACCTGTTTGGTATCACCATGCGAAGCATAGGCAGCCAATAAAATATCACTTTGCTGGGTCCTCGTTGGCATCCCAGTTGAGGGACCTGTACGCTGAACATCGATCAGCACGGTTGGTATTTCTGCGAAATAAGCGAGTCCGAGGAATTCATTCATCAAAGACAATCCCGGACCACTGGTAGCTGTGAATGAACGCGCGCCATTCCAGTTTGCACCGATTACCATCCCGATTGCGGCAAGTTCATCTTCTGCCTGTACGATCGCATAATTACGTTTCCCTGTTTCCTTATCGACCCTTAATTTTTTTGCATAAGTCTCGAAGGCTTCCACCACAGAAGTTGAAGGCGTAATCGGATACCAGGCTACAACCGTAGCACCACCATAAACGGCACCAAGTCCGCAGGCAGAATTGCCATCGATCAGGATCTTATCACCAACAAGATCGCGTCTTTCCAAACGAATATCCAGGGGATAGGCATAATTACTATGGATGTAAGCAATACCCAGATTCAGGGCCTTAATATTCATCGCAACCAGCTTCTCCTTGCCCACAAACTGCTCTGCAAGCAGTTGTTCAAGTACCATAAATTCGATATCCAGCAAGGCAGAAAGTGCCCCCACATAGATGATATTCTTAAACAATTGACGCTGCCTTGGATCAGTAAATTCACGCAGACACATTTCCATCAGTGGAAGACCGATATAAGTCACATCGGGCCGGATCAATGCCGGATTCAGGGCTTTGGTACAATCGTAAACAAAATATCCTCCACTTTTTACTGAAAGCACATCATCAGGCATACTTTGGGGGTTTACACAAACCATCAGGTCTACCCCTTCGCGGCGACCGAGGTAACCTTTTTCACTCACCCTGACATCATACCAGGTTGGAAGTCCCTGTATATTTGACGGAAATATATTTTTAGGTGTTACAGGAATCCCCATCCGGAAAATAGCTTTAGCAAACAGATAATTTGCACTTGCAGACCCTGTACCATTGACATTCGCAAACCGAATGACAAAATCATTAACTTTCGAATTAGGCATCTCTTAACCTGCTTTGGTAACTTTATATAAATATTGCTGCATATCCCATGCAGATGTCGGGCAACGCTCAGCACATAAGCCGCAGTGCAGGCAAACGTCTTCATCTTTTACCATCACCCTTTGGGTAGGGAGCGTATCGGATACATAGAGGTCCTGAGTTAAATTTAAGGCCGGAGCTTTCAAACGTGTCCGGAGTTCAGCCTCTTCCCCATTTACCGTAAAGGTAATGCAGGCAGTTGGGCAAATATCAACGCATGCATCACATTCTATACATTTATCTTTTTCAAATACGGTTTGCACATCGCAATTCAGGCAGCGATGAGCCTCTTTGATTGCAGTTTGAATATCAAAACCCAGTTCCACTTCCAGTTTACGATCAGACAAGGCCGCTTTCTTTTCAGCCTGAGGAACAATAAAACGCTGATCATTAACCACATCATTATCATAGCTCCACTCATGGATACCCATTTTCTTGGAGACAAGGTTGGTAAATGGTGCCGGGCGTTCGGTCAGAGCTTCTCCCTTGCAATATAAATCTATGGAGATCGCTACCTGATGCCCGTGGGCAACAGCTGTGATCACATTTTTTGGCCCGAAAGCCGCATCGCCACCGAAGAAAACACGTTGATTGGTTGACTGATGAGTTAAAGCATCCACAAGCGGCATTCCCCACTGATCAAAATCAACACCGCTATCCCTTTCTATCCATGGGAAACTGTTCTGCTGACCAACGGCTACAAGTACATCATCCGCTTCAATAAATACTTCAGGTTCTCCTGAAGGAACAAGAGTACGCTTACCCTGCTCATAAACGGCTTTTACTTTTTCAAAGGTCATACCCACCAGTTTGCCATTTTCAATCACGTAGGCTTTTGGGACATGGTTTTCAAGGATCGGAATATCTTCATGCATTGCATCCTCAATCTCCCAAGGGGAGGCTTTCATTTCCGCAAAAGGACTACGTACCACAACTTTAACCTCTTCACCCCCGAGGCGGCGGGAAGTACGGCAGCAATCCATGGCGGTATTTCCCCCACCCAGCACGATCACTTTTTTACCAATTTTATGGGTATGCTCGAAAGCTACGCTTGCAAGCCATTCTATTCCAACATGTACATTTTTGCCGGCTTCTTCTCGTCCGGGAAGGACCAAATCGCGGCCTCTTGGAGCACCTGTACCCACAAATACCGCATCGTATCCCTTTTCAAGAATTTCGTTCATGCTTGACACATAGGTATTGAAATGGGTATGGATACCCATATCCAGAATATATCCAACTTCTTCGTTCAATACATCATCCGGCAATCTGAAGGAAGGGATCTGGCTGCGCATCATTCCACCTCCGGCGGCATGTTCATCGTAGAGATGAATTTCATAACCCAAAGGGGCAAGATCGCGGGCTACAGTTAGCGATGCCGGTCCGCCTCCAATTAATGCAATACGTTTTCCATTCATTTCTGAAGGAATACCGGGCATGAAAGCCCTTACATCGTCCTTATTATCTGCGGCAACCCGCTTAAGCCGGCAAATTGCAACAGGTTCTTCTTCGATTCTGCCGCGGCGACATGCAGGTTCACAGGGACGATCGCAGGTTCGCCCGAGTACCCCGGGGAATACATTCGATTCCCAGTTGATCATATATGCCTCGGTATATTTTCCTGCTGAGATTAACCTTATGTATTCAGGTACCGGAGTGTGTGCGGGGCAGGCATACTGACAGTCCACAACTTTGTGGAAGTATTCCGGATTTTTGGTATCTGTTGGTTTCAACTAGCTATACAGTTCTTAAACAATAAAAATAATTTAAAATGATTTAAATATCAGTGGAAATTTACACTATTTTAATAGTATTTGATCTTTAATTTAACATAAAATCCAATTCAATTTCAGGATGATTTCCTGAAAATTCATTGGAATCCTTTATAAATTCCAACACCTTCAGGCAAGCATAAAGCACCTGAATTCCAAACTGATTGGTATGTTCAATATCAGAAATAAATAGAATGAAACAAATTTTATTGAATAAGATATTTTAGTAATGGAATAGCCTCCCCCCAGTCCCATCTAAAAGAGGGGGACAGCATGGTGCCCAGGAATTTGAGTCCATTGAAAAAGGTTATTTTATATATTATTCCTAATCATTTGAATCACCTTAATCACAGAAATCATAGTTCAGACAATCAACTAACTGGAAAAGGGCTTTATCCAAGAAATTTTATTTGAACCAAATACCGCTCTGAAAACTATCAATTCTCCACTCTCCATTCTCAACTGTCAACTATCTATCACCACGTCCCCTTATAAATATGGTCAAACTTCTTATCACCAATCGGCTTTAGAGGTATATACAAACCCTGGGTATCCTCTAGCCAAGCCCATAGCTTTGTATTCAGATCCTTTGCAAGGTCCTGAAATTCAGGTTTTCGGATCAGATTATTCAGTTCATAAGGATCCTGTTGAAGGTCATACAACTGATCGATATCCCATATTCCCTGACTGCGGATGAATTTATAGCGATCAGTCCGGACAGCATACTGTGTGGGTGTCTGCGGAAAAGGATTCTCCCAGTAATATTCATAAAACACTTCCTTTCTCCAGTTTTGCACAGCGTTCCCTTGCATTAATGGTAAAAAGGAAATTCCCTGCATTTGCTTTGGCTTTTTTACCCCTGCCATTTCCAGAATACTTGGAGCAATATCCACGTTCAATACCATTTCTTTAACCTTAGTACCCGGTTTGATCAATGCAGGTGAGCGGGCGAGCAAAGGTACCCGCATCGACTCTTCATAAGCATGGCGCTTATCAATCAGTCCATGCTCTCCAAATGAAAAACCATTATCCCCCATGTAAATAACAAGGGTTTCCTTATCCAGTCCATTAACTTTAAGGTAATCAAGCACCCTTCCTACACTATTATCTATCCCCATTAAAGTTTCCAGGTAATCCACATAAAATTTATCGAAATCGGTTTGTCCGTGATACATATAATCCACGCCATGCCAGCTGTAACGCTGTGCCCTCACCCATTGCGGGATATCTTTATAGTTAAAGATATAGGCACTTGAATCTGCCTGGTCACCACGATTAAATCTTTTGCTATTCATTCCTGCGGTAGAAAACATAGAAACCGGATATTGAATGCGAATATCCTTATACTTTCCTTTATCCCTTTTTGCCGGATAAAAATCAGCATGCACTGCTTTATGCGAGAGATAAACAAAAAAAGGCTTGCTTTTATCGCGCTTATCGAGCCATTCAAGTGTAAAATCAGTTAAAACATCAGTCACATAGCTACTGTCTGTATAATTAATCATTTTCCCATCGACATTGATTTTGGGATTATAGTAATCTCCCTGCCCCGCAAAACTCACCCAGCGGTTGAAACCCGGACGAGGATCAGCACCACCGCCTCCCATATGCCATTTCCCAAAAAAGGAAGTCTGGTAACCTGCCTTCTGCAGGTATTGAGGAAAATAGATCAGGGAAGACGGTGCAGATGCCTGATTATCAACTACCGTATGGGTATGCGCATACTGTCCGGTTAAAATGGAAGCCCTGCTTGGTGAACATAGCGCTGTACTGACAAATGCATTTTGAAAATGAGCGCCTTCATTCGCTATCCGATCCAGATTAGGGGTTTTTAATCCCGGAACCTTGCCGGTAAAACCCATAAAATCATATCGATGATCGTCTGAAAGGATGAAAATGATATTCCTGGCTTTTGTCCCGGGAATTGCCTCATAACTTAGATTTGGAGCTTTTTGTGCGAAACCTGCACAGGACAGGCAGCATAATAAAATGCCAGTCAGAATTTTTTTATGGATCATGCTATTGATTTTATAAGCCGATTGCTTGGGATAAATATAATATTAAAATAAAAACGGGGTACACCAATTCAGACATGCCTATTCAAACACTACTGAATCCCTATCTTCATAAATCCCCTCCACAATGGAATCCAATTTTTCGGAATTATCCTGTGCAGTTTTTATACCCAGTTCAATGAGTGCCTGCATATTCTGCTGGCTTGCATTGTCCATTTCGGGAACTGCATTCCGGAGATGTTCGGGTTGAATCCGGCAATAATTAGCATCATTACGATCTACACCAAACATTTTGACCAGGTGATAATGTGTTGTTTCTGCCGCTCCCGACATCATGATATCAATGGAAGGCTTGATCCAACCCAAAGCTCCCCAGTCTTTTGCTTTTTGATAGGCATAGGATCTATTTTCCCCACCGGTTCCCAATGAAAGGATCAGCATATCTTTTGCACTCGGATCTCCTGCGGAATTCCTAACTTCGGAATAGGCACAAAGCGAGGGATTATTGGCAAATATGCCTCCATCGATCATCGGATAGCTGACACCGCTAATGGATTTGACCAGCGCTGCCTCAAAATATGTCGGGGCTGCCGAGGTAGCCCGGCAAACATCTTTCAAATAAAAATCTCCCCCATCCCCTTTCCTTGCATAATCGTGACTGGCAAAAAAATGAGTTTTCCTTTCCTGAATATCATAGGCTGTAATCAGACAGGGTTTTAACAATTCACTAAGGCGTTTATTTCTGAAATAAGTAAGCAAGACCTCCTCTAAATGGCTTGCAGAGTACTTTTCACTAAACAAGGATTTATAATTCAGGAGCTTACTCAAAAAGGAAACCCTGAATATTTTATCCCCGTATCGCTTATAAAGATCAACAGCCTCCTCTGCACTGAACTTCGGCTTTTCAGGATCCTGCTCATCCGGACAAAGCAATAAGCAGGTAAGTATACCGCCGGTGCTGGTGCCTGCAAAAAAATCAAAATAAGTGGCGATACGTGCCTGCGGGTCTTTGCTTTTCTGCTGCAGTTTCTTCTCCAGTGCAACCAGAATCTGGCCGGGTATGAGTCCGCGAATACCGCCTCCATCTATGGATAAAATTTTCTTCATGAATACGGGCAATTAATAATTAATACTATGTAATGGTGGATTTTACTATTATTTCGGGCTCCGCTTGTTGAAAAAGCTCTGCACTTTAAACCGGATATTCAGGGAGTAGTGCCGACACAAGAGGCAAAAAATTCTCCATACAATCCTGCACCTTATTTCCTCCAAAAAAATTGGTACCGGGGCAGGATTTATGATTTTCTGCGCCATCATTGCGCTGACCTGTATCAGGATCGAACCAATGGTGATAAACAATGCTTTGGGTATCGACAGGAAGACTAAAGCGGCTGCATAAATGGGCCGTCATACGGATAATTGTTTCCCGATGCTCATCGGTCATTTGATCCCTGCCCAGATCAAAATTACCCAAATGCTCGATACAGATTGAGTTGGTATTGTGTCCGGCAATGCAGGCCGGTGGTCTTTGAAGTGATCCACCTGTTAGTATGCTGCCATCAGGAAAGGTGGTGAAATGCTGCCCGATATCCCTCCAGCCATTCCTGTGCATATGGAAATTCTTCATACGTTGCTGCAGGTCAAAGTGGTTGTTCCCATCAAAAAGACCATAATCCGGGCTTTGGGTATGGTGCTGCTGAATGACAGAAACTGTACGTGCCAGTGTCATTGTAGTGATCCAGTCCTCAAATTGTTGAATTTTGAGCTTTGTGAACCCCGATCTTTTAATCATGGCAGATGATTTTTAGATATATATTAAAAATAAGGGTTTTAATATGAATTACAAATAAGCCTCATGCTTTATCCCATCCATGTCAAATTTCTGATCCATGATATTTGCCTGACCAATATATTAAGTGCTAAACCTAAATTTGCTTATCGATTAATTCAATTATTATGAATCCTGAAAAAATGAAAGTAGAAATCTGGAGTGATGTGATGTGTCCGTTCTGTTATATCGGGAAACGGAGGTTTGAAAAAGCGCTTGATCAGTTGCCAGGAAAAGAAAATATAGAAGTAATCTGGAAAAGTTTTCAGCTGAATCCGGAACTAAAGACCGATCCCTCAAAAAATGTGAATCAGTATCTTTCAGAGGTCAAAGGCATGAGTATGGAACGTGCAGAACAACTGAATCAACAGGTTACAGAGATGGCTGCAAATGAGGGTCTTCACTATGAGCTGGATAAGGCTATAGTTGCAAATTCAATGAATGCACATCGTTTCTCCCACTTTGCACTGAGCAAAAACAAGCAGGATGAAGCTGAGGAGTTACTGTTCAAAGCTTATTTTACCGAAGGAAAAAATACAGACGATATTGATATTTTAATTAATCTGGGCAAAAGCATCGGACTGGATGAGGCAGAACTCAGGGAAGTTCTGGAGAGCGACCGTTTTACTGAGGATGTGCGAATGGATATTTATGAAAGTCAGCAGCTTGGCGTTCGTGGAGTTCCATTTTTTGTATTCAACCGCAAATATGCTGTTTCAGGTGCTCAGGAGACTCCTGTTTTCCTGCAAAACCTGGAGAAATCATTTGAAGAATGGAAACTGGATCATCCCTCAACCGGTTTGCAGGTTCAGGAAGGAGTTGTTTGCAAGCCTGATGGGGGATGTGAATAGATGCTAAGGGCTTTCTGATCAAGCTAATTTAGCAATTTGGAAAAGTTTGGAAGGGTGTTTGACTTAGGATGAACAGCGTTTGCGGGTTCTAAGGATGTGTATCTGATTTAATTATGTTGATTGTGTAATGAGGATTTAAGATAAATCTGAATAATTATAACTAAAGGTTTAAAAGCAGGGTCAGTGCCGGTCGGCTCCTCCAGCCGGGCTCTCCGCTGTAGTTTTTGCCCCTGATACATTCGTTTTTAGGATAAAATTTATGGAGGCAAAAAGCTGCCGCTTCGATCCCGTTTAGCTTGCCAGGAATCTGCTACTATGTACTAAGCGGAGCCCGGTTTTAGAAGAAGATAATTATTACACAGAAATCTCTGATTTGAAACCCCTTGCTCCTGTTCATAAACCGGATTGCAGCGGCAGCCTTTGCCAGTACAATTGTTCTGTTTATAAATAATATCCAAAGGCAAAGCTAAAGCGAAAAGCCGGACTGCATTTCCCAAAAGCATCTGCCTTACATTTCCAAAAACTTAGACAAACCCTTTACAAAAATCACTGACCTCCTGAATTCCACTAAACCCGAGCCACCTTCCTTTCTTTTTTTCTTCGGCCATACCATATCATGAAACCGGTAACCGGCAGTATTGCAATAATCAGACTGGCTATAAAAGCAATGATTTTACCCGGAAGCCCGATGATTGCACCGGTATGCAAATCATAATTCATCCGGATTACCTTATCTGCAAATTTCTGGTCTTTAAGCCGCCCGAAAATATGCTTGACATTCATTTCCTTCAGGCTGTATTGGTCGAAGTAACGATAATCCGTTTTCCAGTAAGTCCCCTGTTCAAAATTTGCATTGGCTGCAATCGGTGCCAGCGAGGTTTCGGGCGGATGAACTTCAATACTAACCGCATTTGGGTACTCTTTCATCATTTTCTCCCAAACCAAATTCAAAGGCCTTTTAGCAGAATCAATAGATAAACCTGGCTGAGATTCAGGTTCAATGTAAAGCAGTTCCTGCTTCCCCCCAAGTATTTTATAATATGCTTCCGCAAAAACAGGAAAACCCCAGTTAAGCCCGGTGATCGCAAAGAAAAGTCCGAAAAGCATGGCATAAATCCCACTAATATTATGCAAATCATAGTTCTTCCTTCGCCATCGGGTTCTGCTACTCCATTTAAACCAAATTCGTGATTTTAATTGCCTGATTTTAGCAGGTAGCCACAGGATTAGTCCGCTAAGCAACATAATAATAAACAAGACGGTGATGGTAGCAACCACAGGCTGCCCGATTTCGGGGGGTAACCAGAGGTAAAAGTGACCATCAAGTATGAAGTGAAAAAAGCCCTCTTCCATATTATTAACTTCCAGGACTTCCCCGGTGTATGGATTCAGATATGCGATGTAGTAATATAAAGGTTCATCATGGTAATAGATAGCCTCTACCGATCGTGATTTTCCATTATACTTAATCGCATGCAGGTTCTTTCCGGGTAAGGTCCTGGCAGCAATTTCCTGAAAATCAGTTGGTTTTAAATAGGGCTTATTCTCAGGTTTAACATGCCGGTAGGTTTGGGTATAATCCTGGATTTCTTCCTGAAAAGCATATATGCATCCCGTAATTGCCAATATAAACACCAATAGCCCGATCAAAAGACCGAGCCAAAGGTGTATTTTTCCAAAAATTCGTTTAGTACTTTTCTTCACTTCAGAACATGTAATTTAAGCCCAGAGCAATTGACCTCAATCGCTGAGGTGTTATTGTCGACCAGCCCGTGTAATATTTTTCATTCCCGATATTATCCAGTTTCAGATTTAAGCTGAAATTAGCGCGACTATAGCTCATTACTGCATTGTAAACCGCATAAGCCGGCAGACTGAATGTTCCGATGTTGGAACGGTTCAGCGTCTTATGTTCGCTGGCATAGTTGGCTCCCAAGCCGATACCAACGTATTTAAATACTCCTTCTGTAAACTTATAATTAGCCCAGAAATTCGCCAGTCTGGCTGGACCTGCCTCTTCCGGACGCAAGCCTATGTATCCCGCA
Source organism: Daejeonella sp. (assembly GCF_030695525.1). Taxonomy (GTDB): domain Bacteria; phylum Bacteroidota; class Bacteroidia; order Sphingobacteriales; family Sphingobacteriaceae; genus Daejeonella. The sequence continues at coordinate 31,726 of NZ_JAUYSS010000051.1, forward strand.
TCGGGGGCATCTTTGGTCACTTCGCTCTTGTTAAAACTGTAGCCGGCAATAATATTCAAACCTTTGATCGGATTAGTTACAATACTTGCTTCAAAGCCTTTGGAACTCACTTCTCCACCCTGAATCGAATTATTAATATTTGTAGGATCAGTCATCACCTTATTGTCAACCAGGATCGAATAATAGCTTAGGGTTAATGATACATTATCCTGATAAAGATTCGCCTTGGTACCTGCCTCCCACTGATTAGCATGCTCCGGATCAAATATTTTGACGCGTGGATTGCTTCCATCCGCATTGGCTACCTGTGCCGGATCCAGGTTGGTAAACCCGTTCATGTAATTGGAGAATAGTGACAGTTTCTCAGGAATGGCCTGATAAACCAAACCAAATTTAGGCGACAGATTAAACTGACTTTTGATCTTTTCTGTTGAATAGTAATTGGGTTGTCCTTCGAAATGATCAAGTCTTAAGCTTAACATAGCTGACAAATTCTTTGAAAGATTAACTACATCAGAAGCATAAACACTGCTGATTTTGGTTTTAACTGATGAAACCCCTTCAAATGCATTCAATAAAGATTGATCAACTGCCTGCGGAGTTAATTTTCCGTCATCTGTCTGATTTTTCAGCGATACAATGCCATGAGCCACCCAGCCTGAACTGCTGTTATCAATGGTTTTTTCAAGATAATCCAATCCTATCACCAGGCGGTTCCTGAGTTTTCCTAAAAGAAAATCACCATTAAAGTTCTGCTGAATTCCGCTTGTCCTGGTCTTACCATCACGTTTGGAAATAAAGCGGGTAAAATCAGAGCCATTGGCACTATCCCATAAATAATGGTAATAGCCATCACTGCTTGTATTACTTGATGATAAGATAGTCTGTGATTTCCATTGCTTGCTCAATGAATAAAGCATTTGTCCCTGAAAGCCATATGATGGATTTGAGATTGACAAACTGTTAGCGGTATAGGACTTACGGTAAGCCTGTTCAAAAAGATCCATCGACTGGAATGATAGCGGCGAATATCTGCTCAAAAAGATCATCGGTGCATTCGCAGATTCTGCAAAACGCATCTCCGAATTGATCAGGAATTGAAGCTTATCAGAAGCTTTGAACAATAAGGACGGGGCGATAAAGGTTGATTTGCTAAAACCGGCATCCTGAAAGCTATCCTCTGAACTATTTGCAGCATTTACCCGAATTGCTAATTGCTTACTCAATGGTAAATTATAATCCGCTGTAATACGTCTTAAACCGTAACCCCCATTGGTAAAGTTAATCTCTCCCCTTGCCTGATCATGAGGCTTTTTGGTAACCACATTGATTAATCCGCCATAGGAAATCACATTACCGCCGAACAGCGTGCCGGAAGGCCCTTTTACAATTTCAATCGTCTCAATATTAGCCGGGTCGAGTCCGGCATTGGTGATACTAGCCATTCCATTGACCATGGTAGGTTGTACAGCAAAACCGCGCATAGAATAAAATTCTGCACCATCGCCCCCCCTGCCGGTCGATTCCCACAAACGGGTGATGCCGGTTGCATTTTTCAGGGCATTATTCAAATTCGTAACCACTTGATCCTTAAATAGATTCTTAGAAATCGACTGGTATACCTGCGGGTTCTCAATATATTTTAAGGGTAATTTAGAAACCGTGCTGCTGCTGTCAACTTTATAGCGGTTTTTAAAATCCTTGATGATGACTTCTTCCAAAACTCTTCGGCTTAAAGAATCCTGACTTCTAACTTCCTGAGTGTAGGCATTGAACCCGAGTAAAACACCCATTAAGGAGAGGGTAATTGTTTTCATATTTCTTATTTTTATTTAGACTGATTATAATTAAGCCCAAAAGTAAGAAGTCATTTTAGAAAAGCAAATATTATTTAGAATTATTTTAAATAAGTGTATTATATGAATCAGGAAGGAGTTAAAAGGGGTTCAGAAAGGTTTGAGTATCCACCGGATTAAGGCTGGATCAGAAATAAGGCTTAGGATAAATGGCATCTGATTACTAATTTGAGGTGTTTGGGAGAGGATAGTGTAGGAATTTTGTTTGGGATATGAAAAGCAGGGGCTGTGCCAGTTGGTTCCTTCAGCCGGGCTCTCCCAAATGAATCTGGCTTACATTTCCAAAATACTAAAACACATTTAATCAATAGGATTAAAATTTCGGGGATACAATTGAAACCACTGCCGGATAGCTTATATTTAAGGTATAAGCATCAGAAAATGAAAGCAGCAATTCATACCCAATATGGCTCGCCTGAAGTGGTTCATATCCGGGAAATCGACAAACCCTCTCCTGCAGCGAACGAAGTTTTGGTCAGGGTTCAAGCCAGCACGGTTAACCGCACCGATTGCGGTTTCAGAAGTGCCGAATATTTTGTCAGCAGATTTTTTAGCGGGCTATTTAAACCCAAACAGCAAATATTGGGTTGTGAATTTTCGGGCACGATTGAATCTGTTGGGGAATTGGTGCTTAATTATCAAGCCGGCGACCGGATTTTCGGTTACAATGATATCCGTTTCGGCGGACATGCGGAGTACCTGATCAGGGATGAACAGGACAACATGACTCTGATGCCCCGGAATCTGAGCTTTGAACAAGCTGCAGCACTGACCGAAGGGGCGCATTATGCCTTATGTAATATCCGGGCAGCTAAAGTGGAAGCCGGACAAAAAATCATGGTTTATGGGGCTACTGGCGCAATCGGCTCGGCGGCAGTACAGCTATTGAAATATTTTGATACCGAAGTAACGGCGGTTTGCAATACTCCAAATATGGATCTGGTTCGTTCATTAGGTGCTGATTTTGTAATTGATTATACCCGGGAAGATTTTACCAAGACTGATCAGCGCTATGATTTCATTTTCGATGCAGTCGGAAAAAGCTCATTTGGAGCATGTAAAAAACTGTTGAAGGAGAATGGAATTTATATTTCTACCGAACTGGGTAAAAACGCCGAAAATATCTGGATGGCATTGTACGGACTCTTATCCGGCGGGAAAAAAGTTCTCTTCCCTTTGCCCTATATTCATAAAGAAGATGTAATCTTTCTGAAAGAAATCACTGAAAGAGGTAAATTCAAACCTCTAATCGACCGGGTTTATCCCTTTGACGAGATAAGAGAGGCCTATCAATACGTTGAAAGCCAGCAAAAGATCGGCAATGTGGTGCTGAAGATTAAATCTGAGCGCGAATAATCACCCGAAATAAAGGTTTCTTTAAGAACGATTAAAATAAATCCCTTCCGCTGTTTTACCCAAAATCCAGACCTTATCTTCTTCAGTAAAGAATGGTATAATATCCTTCATGATCAGGTATTCAAAAAAGTTGGCAAAGAGCATCCGCTGTGGGCCAAAAGTATCATAAATCCGTTTGAGGTGAGGCCAAACATCGCGGTATGGCGGCTTTTGTTTGGACGGATTATGCAGGGAGGTGCGGATATACACATTCGGAAATTTCACCAAATTACACAATGGAATAATCCCTTCCGAATCAGGTTTTGTTATGTCAATCATTGCCAGATGGTCGATTACGATCTTCACACCTGGATAGCGCTGAGCCATGTCGGCAACTTGTGGGATCTGGGAAGGCAAGAGGAATATATTGAAGCTAGCCCCTATTTCCTCGGCTTTCTTCCACCAGGGATATGAACCCGGATCATTCATCCAAACCCTTTGCGGATCCTGTATCGGACTGAGGCGCAAACCGCAGAGTCCATCCTCTTTGACCAGTTTTTCGAGCCGCTCCGGATTTTTAGGATCATTGGGTGCAAACAGACGATTCCCAAACAGCAGGCCGAATCCGGCAAAACGATCAGGCCAGGTTTTTACACAATGTATGGTATAATCATTGTTTCTGCCGTAATAACATACGTGAGAAATGACTGTTTTATCGATGCCGTAAGTATTCATCTCTTCGATCAGATGCTCGCCCGAATAATCACGGGGAGGCTTACTTCCCGGACAGGTGGAAATTTCAGGATCGATCGGAAAGCGGGGATCATTCATTAACCAGACATGCTCAGAAGCGTTGATGATTGGTGCCTTCTGTACAGAACTGCTCAGGCTCCGGCCCGAAAGATCAGTTAAACCCTTAACCGAATTTACTGAATCAGCAGACTCCATCGCTGCAAGTCCCTGAGGCAACATACCCGCTACCGGAAGTGCAGACAGCATTTTTAACATTTTTCTTCTGTGCATCGTATCTAATTTTGGCTGTTTATAATTGTCAATATCCTTAATATCAAAATCTTAAGGTTAAAGTAAGGATATTTTGTGGAGGGGGCAAGGGGTTTTTGGGAATTATGTGATTAATAGCTAATGGATCGAGATGTTGCGTTTAAAACAGGAAACCTATGTTGCAATTATTATACATCGGAAAGCATCTGAATACCTAACTCACAATAAATATATAAACCGAAATTAATGCATTCTTTCACTTTGATATCTTATTGATTATCAGGATATTTATATTCGGCTATAAAATTATTTAACGAACATAGATTATTTAAATTACCGGAGTTATTTTTATAAAAATATAAAAGTTATAAACTTAAAATATGCTGACTCGATCTAATAAGACACAAGAAAAAAGTAGCAGGGCGGTTTCCAATGAGGTTCATTCAAAGCAAAATGGTCATAGAGCTAGCATTGAATTTGAGGATACACGTCCCGAGGCCCTTGCACAACGGAAACTTCAAGACATGGCTAACAATAGTCCACAGCTTGACCAAAATCGTGCAAACCAGGAAATGGTCAATAATTCCACTAATTCTTGATGGTGGCAATTTTGTTAATAACAGCTCAAAAGCGTTTCTCACACATAAAGTCATTGAGGATAATCCTAATGTTAAAGTATAAGAAATAATTTCAGATTATTGCGGATTGAGACCAATAATAGTAGATAGAAATCTTCACGATGCTATCGGCCACACTGATGGATATATGGCATTTAATAATCAAAAGTCAATATTCATCAGTAGATATCCACACAAAACATCAACGATCACCGATATTGAATATACGCAGCACCTAATTTATTCTGCTGTTAGGGCCGATTTGGATGTAATACCCATATATGACCTCCCATCAATAAAAAAAGGTTATTGTGGATGTGAAAAGGCAAAACCATGCTTTTATTCAGCCGAAGGAACTTTCATCAATTTTCTGAGGCTAAATGATACTATCATATTACCAGAATATTCTAATTGTAAATCTCAGGGTAAAGATTTAAATGTTGTTAACGAAAATATTTTAATAGGATGTGGTTTTAAGGTACTAAGGATCAATTGCGACCTATTAGCAACCTTTGGAGGATCTTTACATTGTATAAGTTGGCAAGCATGATGCAGCGTAAAAAAATTTCAAATTTCCATCCGAAATCGTTTTAATATCAAACAGACTCTAAATTCACCTATAAACCAATATTTAATGAAATTGTATGGGATCTTGTATGGGGCAAAAAAAAATCCGCGAATTTTATGGAAAATTTCGCGGATTTCGGTAAAAATTTGTGGTACCAGCTGTACACGAACATTTCGACAAAGTAGATTAAATAAGACTGGAAATACCGGTGAAACTGACCACCCTAAACCGGAGCAAACTGACCACCTAAAAGGCTGGCGTAGACTTCCCAATTTTGCTGGCGAAGATTTTCAGTTCAGTGCTGATCTTGTGTGATAA
>NZ_JAUYSS010000052.1 GCF_030695525.1 Daejeonella sp.
TTCAACATTAGAAATTAACAATAACATTGCGAAGTATAGCCGTTTCGTGCAGCTAAAAGAAGGGCTTTATCCACCCGAACAATACCCTGACTTAGTAAAATTTTATCAAAGCATTGCTGATTCAGATGCATCACGGATTACTTTACTAAAGTAGGGTTATCTCAGAGTTATCCGAAGATTATAATACCCAATGTAATTCCGATAATCATTATCAGATATAAGAGTATCTCCGTAGTAGCAAAGCGCTTATATTTCTTCCAGAAGGTATAGTCGCCTTTTTCAGTGCTCATAAATGGGTCCGGAATTATTATTGTTTAAAATTAAAGATTAAAACAGATAATCAAGGAAAGAATTGAGCCTATGGTTTGACGCTTCCCGCCCTGGTAAAGTATTTATAATACCAGGGGTCTTTTAAATCGCTGATTATTACCCCTTTTGAGGTAGAAGCATGAACAAATTTGTTATTATGAAGATACACCCCAACATGACTGAATTTTTGACCATCGAAATCAAAGAAAACCAGGTCCCCTTCTTCCAGATCCTGCTCATATTTTCGCTTTACTTTATCTGCCATTGTACGGGCGGTACGAGGTAAATCTCTGTTATAAACCTCCTTTTCAAGCAGGAAGGTAAATCCGGAACAATCCACACCCTTTTTATCCATACCGCCTGAACGATGAGGCACCCCCATCCAGCTGTCGATAAAACGGTATAACTTCTCATTTTGCAGCTCTCTTTCTTTTACATTCAACAAGGATGCATAGCGTTCTTTAATACTTCCTGAAGATACTGCTTTAGATTTCGAGGAATCGGTAATGATTTTTTTGCTTTTACAGGAGGTGATTGTCAGCGCAAAGAAAATCACTAAATATAAAAAAACAACTGATTTGCTTTTTAACCTCATCATCCAAAGGTCATACAAAGACATATTGAAAGTATAAAGCTTTTATAAACACCTGTTGATAAACGCAGAATTCAGATTAATTTTATGAGTATAAGTTAACCTGAGTTCGATATAAGGAAGGTTAAAATAATACCTTACAATTGGTTAGTTAAGGCTTTGGTACACAATGATTAAGTTTTGGAAATCAATACCTGTTTGTTATAGGCTGGTTCAGCCCTTTCCTCCGTAGTAGTTCCAATTCCCCTGTGGTCGGTGTTCTCCGTACCAAGCACGATCATATCATTGGTTGGTGATAACACCAACCACAGGGAATAAATGATGGTCCAATCATCAACTATAAGTCCTGTCATGTGAGCGCAGTTCATTCCATTCATTTGTAGGAGCAAAATAACTCTTATCTGTTGGTTTTAAATGCTGCTTTAAAACATCTTCATTTAATTCAATACCTAAACCCGGAGAATTAAGCGGAACAATAGCAAAGCCCTTTTCTATCATTTTTTTACCATCTGTGGTCTTTACCAAATCCTCCCACCATGGGATATCCACAGAATGATGCTCCAGTGCAAGGAAATTTTGGGTCGCAGCAGCACAGTGAACACTTGCCATAAAAGAGACCGGTGTACCTGCCTGATGCATAGCCATCGCTACTCCATACTCTTCGGCATAATCCCCTATCCTCTTGGTTTCAAGCAAGCCTCCTGATGAAGCCAGATCAGGGTGAATAATATCTACTGCTCTTGCATGAATCAATGGCTTGAAATCTTTCAGTAAATAAATGTCTTCACCAGTAGTTGTAGGCGTTTCCAATGCATCTGAAATAGTTTTCCACTGCTCAGTGTAGGTCCATGGTACCATATCTTCAAACCAGGCTAACCTGTATTTTTCCATAGCCTTGCCTAAACGTATACTGTTATTCAGGTCAAAGTGACCGTAATGGTCGGTAGAAATTGGAATTTCATAACCAACCATATTCCTAATAGTATTTACAATCTCTGATAATTCCTCCAGACCCTTATCAGTGATCTGAATCTGGGTAAAGGGATGTGCGGTATTGCCATATGACATCATATTTCTTTGATCCCCCCATTGTGCCAGATCCCCTTTAGCATTCTCCCAGAATTTTGAATTCACTACAGTGCCTGTTTTTCCTTTTAGCTCACTGATTGAGATATCCATTTTCAACCAGGTATATCCCTGATCATTGATCCGGTAATTGATCAGTTTTTGCTGTTCAGCAGGACTGGCAGCCTCAGGTGTATCTGCATAAAGCCTCACCTTATCCCGATATCTTCCCCCCAATAATTGCCATGCAGGTACACCATAGGCCTTGCCGCAAAGATCCCATAAGGCCATTTCTACCGCGCAAACCCCTCCGGCCTGACGAGCCGGCCCGCCAAATTGCTTAATTACCTTAAAAATCATTTCCACATTACATGGATTTCTTCCCAGGATCCGGCTCTTTAATATCAGGGCATACCGCGCATCTGCAGCATCCCTTACCTCACCCAATCCATAAATTCCCTGATTCGTATCAATACGGATGATCGCTGTTCCTCCCATTACATTGGTAAGGCAATAACGCATATCCGTAATTTTCAGATCTGAAGGATTAGAAGATCTTTTAACATTTTGGGTAGTATGGGCAATGGTATCTTCTATAGAAAGATTCATCAAACCACCTAATGCAATCCCACCCAAGGCCGTTTTTTTTAGAAAATTCCTGCGGTTAGTACCTGTTTCGGGATTATTAATTTCAGCCTGTCTTGAAGCAGTATAGGCTTTTTCTTCTTCCTTATTTTTGGAAATGAGCTGTTGTAAAATACTTTTCATATCATTTAAATTTTAAATTATAAAAAAAAATTAATGAGTTTTCCCCAGATATTTATCAAGTTGTTCCGGTGTGTACATAGTTTTTCTGGGATATTTAGCCAGCCAGGCCCTGAATTCACTTTTTATGGTCTCATTCCAATCTCCATGAATCTCACCTGAAAGATATTTGCCTTGTTTCAGCAATAAACGCTCGAACTCATCCCGAAGTCCGGTTAGTTCATTTGCCTTAACCAGGTCTTCAACCAGATGAGCAGGAATAAATACAACCCCATAATCATTTGCAAAAACAATATCTCCCGGAAAAACAGTCACTTCGCCAACACGGATCGGTGCATTGATTGAGGTTGGAGTCATATCTCTGATAAATGAAGGGTCATGCCCTTTAACCCAGGCATTAAATCCTTCAGTATCCCTTAATTCCTGCATATCCCTGATAGATCCATTAAAAACTACACCCTTACCTGTTTTGGCATAAATTGAATTTCCCAGGCTTGAGCCAATAAGGGTACCATCCTTCACTTTACCAAATCCATCTGCTACATAAACGTCTCCTTTACTTAAGATATCAATAGGCCAGATATTAATTCCACCACGTTGTGAGAGTCCTTCTTTACGACCCTGTATTCTTACCAGTGTATCAAGGTCTGGTCTGGAAGGCATAAACTGTGCTGTAACAACCCGACCGACCAATGTTTGTCCTGATTTTAGAATAGTCCAGTTCTTTTCTACTTGATTACGGTAACCTCTGCTCAATAAGAAACCCCATATTTGCTCAAGTGTATTGTATTGTAGACGTTCAAGCACGAGTTCTGAAACCATTGGGCGACCATCAGCCGAACGCTCACCTTTCCACATAGAAGTTAGTTCTTTTACATATTCAGGACTGGAACCTATTCGTTGAGCAGCGACGAAAGCTGCATTCAGTATAATTAGAAGCGATAAAATTAATTTCTTATACATAATTATATTTTCTTATAAATTAAATTATTTTACGATTGACAAATTAAAAAAACAGCCTAATCTGAATCTATCCAATGATATATCCTAAGTTAAAAAAATATAAGTCGTAAAATGACGAGCAAAAAATTTAAAGAAAATTAAATTTTAGAATCTTTGGCACCATTATTCCTGTAGTAGAAAGGCCAACAACCATGTGGCCAATAGAAAATTATGAAAAATATACTAATCCTATTTGCATTTGCAGTGATTGTTACAGGTTGCAGCACAAACGCAAATGAGAATGCCAGAATAAGTCAGGACTCGATCAGAATGGTTCATGAACTTGATAGCTTTAAAAGAGCTGCATCAGCAGACTCGGCTGCAACTGCGCTTGCAATTGCTAAAGACAGGGCAAATACTAATAACAAGTATCAATCCTCAAAATCAGTAACAACAACAAACACAACCACCCAGACAGGTACAGCTAGCCAGAAAAAAGGCTGGAGTTCAGCAGCTAAGGGTGCAGTTATTGGCGGTGTTATTGGTGCAGGAACAGGTATTATCGTTGATAAAAAAGATGGCAGAGGTGCTGCAATAGGCGGTGCAGTTGGTGCTGGAACAGGCTATGTGATTGGAAGGGAGCAGGATAAAAAATCCGGCAGAGTTCAACAATAATAATATCTACCTATGAAAAAATAATGCCCTGGTTTAAAATTTAAGCCAGGGCATTTTTTTGTCTTGATATTTTTCAGTTGGTTAGTTGTTAGTTGGTTAGTTGTTAGCAATTTGGTGTAATTTTCAAATTAATTACTACTATTTAATATCCTTAACCAATAATTTCAAACTAATCCGAATTTAATCTTGATACTTGATACTTGAATCTTGATTCTTGATACTTGATACTGACCTATTAGTGAGCGAAGACGAATTTAACTTTCATGATACTTAGTTAAATTCGTAAGTCTATAAACTAAGTTTAATATGAAGAAGGATTAAGTGTTGGTTCTTGGTTCCTGGCTCTTAATACTCATGATGCACCCGGATTCATCTCAATACTCAATACTCAATACTAATAATCTATACTAGGACTTAAGCACCCTCTGTATCTCATCCAGCTTCATTAATGCCTCTACCGGTGTCAGTGTATTTACTTCAAGATTATTCAGCATATCCCTGATCTTAACCAATACCGGATCATCAATAGAGAACATTTGTAACTGATAAGCTTGCTTCTGAACTTTTTTTAGGCTGTCTTTGATATCCTCTCCTCCTGTCCGCTCCTGTTCAAGCCGTTTCAATATTTCATTTGCCCTGCTGACCAGTTTTGGAGGCATTCCGGCCATCTTAGCCACATGGATTCCAAAACTATGTTCGCTGCCTCCGGGCACGAGTTTGCGCAGGAAAATAACTTTGTTCCCTAGTTCTTTAACCGAAACATTGAAATTTTTAATCCTGTTAAATGAGTTGGTCAGTTCATTTAATTCATGATAATGTGTTGCAAATAGCGTTTTAGCCTTAGCTGTTGGATGATTATGCAGATATTCTGCAATTGACCAGGCAATTGATATTCCATCATAGGTACTGGTACCTCGGCCAATCTCATCCATCAGAATGAGGCTTCGTGCAGATAAATTATTCAGTATGCTTGCAGTTTCATTCATTTCAACCATAAATGTTGACTCGCCGGTAGTAAGATTATCTGAAGCCCCTACCCTGGTATAAATCTTATCAACTAATCCAATCAGCGCCTCTTTTGCAGGAACAAAGCAACCCATTTGTGCCATTAATACAATCAAACCTGTTTGTCTCAGTAAGGCCGATTTACCCGACATATTCGGCCCTGTAATGATTATGATCTGTTGAGTTTCACTATCAAGGAACACATCATTGGTAATGTACTCCTCGCCCGGAGGAAGGTTCTTTTCAATAACCGGATGTCTGCCCCCTTTAATATCGATCACACTGCTTTCATCAATCACAGGTTTGACATAATAATTCTTTATCGCCAGGTTCGCAAAATTAAGCAAAACATCCAACTGGGCCACTAATTGGGCATTCAATTGAATGGGTTTGATGAATTCAGATAATGCAAAGGTCAACTCATTGTACAGTCGGGTTTCAAGAACCTGAATCTTTTCTTCCGCACCAAGAATCTGTTCTTCGTATTCTTTCAACTCGGGGGTAATATAACGCTCTGCATTTACCAGAGTTTGCTTTCTCAGCCATTCGGCCGGAACTTTATCCTTATGGGTATGGGTAACCTCCAGATAATAACCAAAAACATTATTGAAAGCAACTTTTAAGGATGGAATGCCTGTAATTTCAGCTTCACGCTTCTGTATTTCAAGCAGATAACCCTTACCTCCGAATGCAATCTTCCTCAAACGGTCGAGTTCTTCATCAACCCCATCAGCTATGACAGAACCCTTTGCCAGCATGACCGGCGAATCGGGATTCAGCTCCCGCTCAATTTTATCCCTGATCAATACGCATGGATTGAGCTGTTCTGCAATCATTTTCAGGGGAAAACTATCAGATCCCTGGCAAAGCTCCTTTAAATTGGCAATAGCATAAAGTGCCCTTTTGAGCTGCAATACTTCTCTGGGGTTTGCCTTTTGAAGACCAATTTTGGAGATCAGCCTTTCAAGATCCCCTATCTGTTTCAATTCATGCAATAATGTTTCACGCAGTTCATCCTGCCCAACAAGAAACTCTACGACATCAAGACGCTCCTGAATCGGTTTAAGCTCCTTTAAAGGCATGATAATCCATCGACGAAGTAAACGTGCTCCCATCGGGGAACAGGTTTTATCGAGCACATCTACAAGGCTGACTGCATTCTCATTAGCAGAACCTATGAGTTCAAGATTACGGATTGTAAACCGGTCCAGCCACATATAGCGGTCTTCTTCAATCCTGGACACAGATGAAATATGCTGTAAATTACGATGTTCTGTCTCGTTGAGATAATGAAGTGCTACCCCGGCAGCAGTGATAGCAAGCGGATATTTTTCAATTCCAAAGCCTTTCAATGATTTAACATCGAAATGTTTGAGCAAAAACTCAGAAGCATAATCACCACTATAAGCCCAATCGTCCAGATGATAGGTATAAAACCGGTCGCCAAAAGTCTCCGTAAAATCGCGCTGCCTGCTTTTTTGAAAAATTACCTCGCTCGGTTTAAAACTTTGAAGCAGTTTGTCTATATAATCGGCATTACCCTGAGCAACAAGGAATTCACCTGTTGAGATATCAATAAATGCTATCCCAAATGAATTCTTTTCAAAATAAAGGGAAGCCAGATAATTATTGGTGTTCTGTTGAATGATATTATCGCTGTAGGATACCCCGGGAGTGATCAGCTCAGTTACCCCTCTTTTAACAATGGTTTTGGTTGTTTTAGGATCCTCCAACTGATCACAAATAGCCACCCTTTGGCCTGCCCTGACCAACTTGGGTAAATAAGTTTCGAGAGAATGATGTGGAAAACCAGCCAGCTCAGTATGAGTGCCCGAGCCATTTCCTCTTTTGGTGAGCACAATTCCTAATATTCCGGATGCTTTTATCGCATCCTGCCCAAAAGTTTCATAAAAATCGCCCACCCGAAACAATAATAATGCACCCGGATATTTAGCCTTGATTGCATTGTACTGCAGCATTAATGGGGTTTCCTTTTGTTCGTTCTTTTTAGACAAGTTCTTGCAATTAATCAGGCTATAAAGTTAATGGATTGCATAACTTTTAGAAGATTTGTGGAAAACTGTCTCGGGGTGGGAAAATCTTGATCCTGATTTTGATATCAGTTGTAATAAATGAACCATTAAATAATCTAAAATTAGGTTAATATTATTTTTCGGTTCAATTATTTAATTTGTTGCGTGTTTTCATACCCTTTTAATCTATACAAAAAAGCCTATTCCGGATTAAGTAAGGAAAGCTGGTACCTTTCTTTTGTAATGCTGATTAATCGCAGCGGAACAATGGTTATTCCTTTTCTCACCATTTACTGTACCCAGAAACTCAATTTCAGTATTGTGGAGGCAGGATTGATCATGGCTATCTTCGGACTGGGATCAGTGTTTGGTGCATTTTTCGGCGGAAAATTTACAGATAAGATTGGTTTTTATTACCTACAGATTGGGGCACTACTCAGTGGAGGCCTGATGTTCTTTATAATCAGCTATCTTGAAACATTTTTGAGTTTGGGAATAGGGACCTTTATTCTCAGTATGTGCAATGAGAGCTTCAGGCCTGCCAACGCTACAGCAATAGCCTATTACAGTAATGAGAAGACAAGAACTCGTTCCAACTCATTAAACAGGCTAGCTGTCAATCTCGGTTGGTCATTTGGTGGGGCTTTGGGCGGCTTCCTAGCTTCTGTTGACTATCATTTGTTATTTTATGTGGATGGATTCTCCAATATCCTGGCCGCAGTCTTTCTCATAAAATTACTACCGGCAGTTAAAAACTCAAAGACTAAGGAGACTGAAACTCATGTAATTCAGGTTCAATCCCCTTATCAGGATAAACTATACCTGGCATTTATCATTTTGACCATTTTATTTTCCTCCTGCTTTTTTCAGTTTTTTACCTTGCAACCGGTATTTTTCAAAACGGAGTGGAAGCTTAGTGAGCAATTTATCGGGGGATTAATGGCTATGAACGGACTGATCATTGTATTCACCGAAATGCTGTTGGTTAACAATCTTGAAGGTAAAAGATCTCCATTGTATTTCACTGGTATTGGAGTGATTATAGCCGCATTTAGTTATTCCATATTAATATTTTTTCCTGCCGCTGCCTGGCTTGCCATTCTTTCGATCATCATGGTTACTATCGGAGAAATGATTGCTATGCCCTTCATGAATACCTTTTGGATGGGCCGTTCAAATGACAGGAACCGTGGTGAATATGCTGCCCTGTATACCATTGCCTGGTCAGTAGCGCAAATCATTGGTCCGATTTATGGTTCATTTCTAATCGAATATGGAGGATATCAATTGTTCTGGTATTTTATTTTTGGCATCTGCTTGTTAACAGCCGGGGGCTATTTTTATCTCAATAATTTGAACAATAAAAGAGAATTTAAACAAGTGATAAATATGGCATCTTCTTAACAATTAGAGACCTTATAGCTTGTTCTGCTTCTGTAAATTTCACCAGGGCGTAAAATCGTTGAAGGAAAATTCGGAATATTGACTGCATTAGTATGATGCTGGGTCTCAAAACAGAGTCCGCAAAAAGCTGAATAGTTAGTCCCGCCCTTAACACCCGTATTATTTAAATGCTTACCTGTATAAAACTGAACAGTTGGTTCATCAGTAAAAACCTCCAGTTTAATCCCACTATTTTCCGAATAAGCCATTGCAGCCTTTCCCCATTCCTTATACTTTTTATCCAATAAAAATGACTGATCATAGCCCTTTTCAGGATCCCAAATCCTGTTGATCCGTTTTATACTTCTAAAATCATATGAAGTATCCTGCAAAGTAAGTATTTCACCATTGGGTACCAGGTCATCATGCTGACCCAAATAAAAAGATGCAGCTATTTCAACGAAATGAGTTTCAATTGTTCCTGAGCCGTTGAGGTTAAAGTAATCATGATGGGTTAAATTGACAGGGCTGGCTTTGTCGGTACTGGCCTCCGTCTGCATGAATAGCTCATTATTTTCCTTGAGCTCGAAAGATATCCGGACACTTAAATTCCCAGGGAAACCTTCCTCTCCATCTTTACTTAGGTAGCTAAGAACAAGCCTGGCCTCAGGAACCCCTGAAAAACTTTCAAGCTTCCAGACCTTTCTGTCGAAACCTTCATAACCGCCATGAAGCTGATGTGGAGGATGGTTTGAACTTATCGGATAAAGTTCAGAATCCAGTTCAAAAACAGAATTACTGATCCTGTTGGCATACCTCCCGACAATCGCACCCAGATAAGAATTAGATTCAAGATAAGACTGATCAGTATAATGCTCCATCTGATCGAAACCCAATACAATATCCCTGAGATTACCTGAACTATCTGGTACGATAAATGAGCGTATAATGGCTCCAAAATTACTGATACTGACTTCAACACCATTACTGTTTTTCAGTGTAAAAAGAAAGATATCTTCATTTTGGTGCTGAAATAGTACCGGAGACTGGACTAATAACATATCTTGTTCTAAAATCAATAAAATGCATGGGCATTCCAAATGATGAAATTAAGCCAAAATCTTTAATAATTTTGAAAAATAAAGCAGCTTCCAATCAAAGAGGCTATTTTTGGAAGATATGCGAAAATTAAAAACAGAAGAACTTGGACGTGTGGGTATTGAAGACTTTAAAAAACAGGATAAATTACCCATCACTGTGATTTTAGACAATGTTCGCAGCATGCACAATATTGGTTCTATTTTTCGCACATCAGATGGATTTGCAATTGAAAAAATATATTTATGCGGGATTACCGCTCAGCCACCTCATCGTGAAATAGAAAAAACAGCACTTGGAGCAACCCAATCTATTGAATGGGTCTATTCATCAGGTATCAGCGAAATAATTCTGGAATTAAAAGCAGCTCAATACACAGTCATAGCTATCGAACAGGCACAAAACAGTGTGATGCTCAATGATTTTCGACCTAAAACTTCAGAAAAGTATGCCCTGATCTTTGGGAATGAAGTAAATGGAGTAAGTGAGGATGCGATGAAATTAATAGATACCTGTATTGAAATTCCTCAATTCGGAACTAAACATTCATTTAATATTGTGGTTTCAGCAGGGATAGTGCTTTGGGACTTTTTTGCCAAACTTAAACTTAAATCTTAACTATATTCTTGTCAGTAGATTATAATGATAATAAAAGACATCCAAAATCAAGATATCGATCAACTAAATCTGCTGCAGCCTGCCGACTGGGATGATATCAGACCCTATTTTTATTATTATAGTTCATCTTCCTTTTGTGATCCTATAAAAATCGTTGATGCGAATGCAATTGTTGCTGTTGGTACTATCATAAAACATCAGGATACGGCCTGGCTGGCACATTTAATAGTTCATAAAGAATACCGGAATCAGGGTCTGGGCAAAATACTTACAAATGCTCTGGTGGAACGTTCAGATCCGAAAATCTTTAAGACGATTTATCTGGATGCTACAGATATGGGATACCCGGTTTATAAGAAAGTTGGATTTGAAATCGAAATGGATTACATGCATCTCGACGGTAATCTGCTCAACCTAAATCTGAAAAACCCTGCCAGCGTTATTCCATTTGATGAAAAATACAGAGCCCAGGTATTAGAACTGGACAAAATTACCTCAGGCGAAAACAGGGAAGTCATTTTTAGGGATCATTTGAAATCATCACTTCTCTACCTCTCAGAAGGCATAGTCAGGGGTGCTTATTTTCCGGGTTTTTTCGACCGCTATATTATGGCTGAACTGCCTGAAGCCGGAACTGAACTAATGAAATTGCGGATGCGGGTAAAGAATACTACAAAGCTTCCAATTATTAATCAGGCTGGGATCGATTTCCTGTTGGATAATAGTTACAATGAGGTCAGAAGATCCAAAAGAATGATCCTGGGTGAAAAACGGGAATGGAAAGCAGAGAATAATTTTAACAGGATTAGTGGAGGATTGGGGTAGTTTATTTAATTGACAGTTGATAATTGAGAGTGGATCAAATAATGATTCTATTCGCTGTTCTTGGCTCTTTGTTCCGGGGACTTGATTATTTATTCTTGATTCATAATACTTGGTTCTTGGTTCTCTTCAGTTGTTAGTTGATTGGTTGTTAGTTGGTTAGGAAATTATCGTAATTATAACATGTTTGGTATTAGTTGATATCCTTGAGTATAAAATTCCAAATGAACCAAATTTAGTCCTGGTTCTTGGTTCTTGATTCTTGGTTCTCTCACATCTCATATCTCAAAAAAAAGCCCCACCTTTTGAGCAGAGCTTTAGCATTTTATCATTGATGCCTTTATGAGGTAACGTATTCGTTAATTCTGTCCTTACTTGGCAGAGTTGTACCTCCCATCAAAAACTCATCGACCTTTCTGGCTGCTTCCCGGCCTTCTGAAATCGCCCAAACAACCAGGGATTGGCCTCTGCGCATATCCCCTG
>NZ_JAUYSS010000053.1 GCF_030695525.1 Daejeonella sp.
TTCAAATCCATCGTTATCCGGAGAAAATGTTTTTGAAGCAAGTGTGAAATTCTCTTGAAATTCAGCAATCTCCGAATGCTGGGAATTCTTATAGCCCGGACTTGCAAAACCGGATGCTGATGTTGCAGATCTTAGATTTCCCGGATCACTGTTAGGCCTGTTCAGTTTGCTGCGTTCAAGGCTTACACCTTCTTTAGTTTTAAGTAAAGAGAAATGCATTTTTTCAGAATAGCTTAGCTGATCAATTATTTGTCCTTTGCTGATTAAGACAGCTGTACCGGAATCATCGTTAAATGCCGGGAAGGGATTGATTTTGATGAAGGAGTTAGTATCTTTTATAAAATATTCTTTTTTAATATTCCCTGGGTCTGGTGTAAGGGCGAGGTAAGTCCCGGGTTCAATTAAATTTTGCTTTTTGCTCAGTTTCTGGATTGAATTGATGCTGTCTTTGATGATTCTGGCAATCGAAAGATCTTTCAAATCAAGTGTATAATCTCTATTGTTAAAGATCTCTACAAAATCAGAGCCTCCGGCTCTTGGGTTAAAAAGTATCTCTGTAATCAGAATATCATTCTTGCCAATATCCCGGCTAATAGTAAATTCCAGGGAATTGAACTCTGCCGATAGCAATGTATTTCTGCAATCCCTGATATTATTTGCTGTGAGCCGATAGGTGAATCCTTTACTTAGGGGCTCTCTGAAAGATAAAATAACCCGGGTAAAATCAGGCCCGCTTATTTGGGAATTTATTGGGTTTCCTACTCCATTGTTCAGAAAATAATTACTATTCAGGCTTGCTTTAACACTATCAGCTGTTTTGTTAAACGTCAGGGCAATTTTCAAACTATCAATTATTTCTATGGCAATTAGCTTCAAAGTATCGGGCTGGTAATCAATCTGGTAAACTGAATTCATTCTGCCGGGAGTGCCACCCGAACTATCCCTGCTGGCTGTCCAGTTCTGAAAACTGAGGCAGATTGATTCAGGATCAATTAATTCCAGAGAATACCCGCCTTTTCTTTTTTCAGAATCCCGGTACCATTTGGAGTCATACCTGAGTTTATTTATTTCTTTACCCTTATTATTTTTTAATATTAATACATCGCTTTCATTATTCAGATCAGGCCAAAGAGGTAAACCCATAACTTTTCCATAGGAGCTGAATAATGAGGTATCCTTTACTGCACATATTATGAGATAGGATTTCGCTGCAATTTCACCATTAGTAAATGTGTAATTTCTGCTTTGGTCACCAAAGTTTAGGCCATTGAGGCTCACAGAACTTGATGTTGGATTAAAAAGTTCAACGAATTCTGCTTCGGGTAAACCCTGTGTGGGACTTGGGTCGGCAAAGATTTCATTTATTATCACAGGGTAAACTATTTCTGGTATAGTTGGTATACCGAAAGAAATTTTGTGATCAGTGGCTGAACCTAATTTTCCCGAACAGGTATAGAGCGAATCAGCAATTAGGAAGTACTCGGTACCCTCAATGAATTTTTTACTGAAGATTAATTTTATTCCCATAAAATCGGCTTGGATAGCTAAACCTTTTGCTCTTCCTATTTCCCCCGGAATATTAAAATTTGAGGCCTTAAGGAAACTTGTATCGGGAATCTGGTTAAACAAAATATTAAGTGTACTATCTGACATGATAACTACAGACTTCATTTTTAGTTCATTAGCACTATTTATTAAGACTTCCCGGCTATTTTTTCGGCCGGGTGTACCTCCTGAATGATTTGTTGATGCTGCCCAGTTGTAAAAGCCGGAGCATGAACTGGAATTAAGGTCAATTTTTTCCAGCGACCAGCCACCGGATTTTTTTACCTGATCTTTGTACCATGTGTCTGAATAGGCAATGGAATCAACAGTTCGATTTTTATGACTTTTTAAAACCAGTCGGTCGGAACTGTTTCCAAGGACTGGCCAGGGTGAGAGTCCTGCAGTTTTTCCAAAAGCTTTGTACTGTACTGTATCTGCTGCCGGGCATAGAATCAGAAATTCGCCCGGTGCAATCAGAATTTTTTTAAAGCTGCTTTTGGTTTGGGTATCACTGAAAGTCCATCGTTCAAGATTAATGGTATCCTTGCCGGGATTATAAATCTCAACAAATTCAACCAGGGGTAATCCAACTTCAGGAGATGGATCGGCGAAGATCTCAGTCATGAAAATCAAAGCCGTATCCCGTTTTTCTGCAGGAGGCGGGACAATTGCAGGGATTGTAAAGCTGAAGTGAGATGAGGTATTCTGAATGGAATTTCCGCTGCAGTCTTTCAGCCCTGAAATACTCAGCTTATAACTTGTTCCTGAAATAAATTTTTCACTGAATGTAATTTTTAGCTGCCGGTTTTTTGAATCTTCAGTAATTAATTTGACCTGACCGGCCGCAGGAGAAAGCACAAAGTTCTCAATGCGGATGGAGTTGATATCGGAAAATTTATTGAAAAAGACTTGTAAAGTTGTGTCAGATTTAATGCTCAGGCTATCTGCTTTAAAGGCAATCAGGTCATAATTCATGATATTCACTGAATTTTGCCTTCCGGGTGTTCCTCCCAATGAATCAATAGAAGCAGTCCAGTTTAGAATACCCAAACACTTCGAAAAAGCATCAATTCGCTCCAGACTCCAGCCTCCCTGCTTCTTTTTGGAATCATTGTACCATGTGTCCGAATAGGCAATGGAATCAACAGTTCGATTTTTATGACTTTTTAAAACCAGTCGGTCGGAACTGTTTCCAAGGACTGGCCAGGGTGAGAGTCCTGAAGTTTTTCCAAAAGCTTTGTACTGTACTGTATCTGCTGCCGGGCATAGAATCAGAAATTCGCCCGGTGCAATCAGATTTTTTTTGAGAATGCTTTTGGTCTGGGTATCACTGAAAGTCCATCGTTCAAGATTAATGGTATCCTTGCCGTGATTATAAATCTCAACAAATTCAACCAGGGGTAATCCAACCTCTGGAGAAGGATCGGCGAAGATTTCAGTTATGTAAATCAATGCTGTGTCTGGTTTTTCTGCAGGCTGTGGAGCAATTGCTGGAATGGTAAAGCTCCATTGAGATGAGGTATTCTGAATAGGATTTCCGCTGCAGTCTTTTACTCCTGAAATACTTAATTTATAAATTTTTTCTGCCAGAAATTTTTCGGTAAAAGTAATCCGTACTTGTTTGAAGTCTGGGTCGGCGATTATACTTTTGATTTTTCCTGCATCAGGAAGCATAGAAAAGTTTTCTTCAAGGATTGTTGATTTATCGAGGTGCTTGCTGAAGTAAACGATAAGAGTAGTATCAGAAAGTCTGTGGATACTATCTGATCTCAATGGCAAAAGGTCATAATTAATTACATAAACAGAGTTCATTTTCCCCGGTGTCCCTCCTGTGGAATCTATTGAAGCGGCCCAGTTGAATGCTCCTTCACAAACAGATTTCGGGTCAATTCGTTCCAGACTCCATCCACCCTGCTTTTTTTCAGTGCTGCGATACCATTGATCTGAATAGCTAAGGGAATCGATTAGTTTGTTTTGTGCATTTTTTAATTTAATGATATCACTGGTATTGTTTAAGCTTGGCCAGGGTGAAATTCCCATTACGTTTCCAAATTGTTGAAATTCAGTTGTATCTGTTTTTGCGCACAGTATTAAAATGTCCCCGGGGCTTAAGCTGACATTCCCTAATGTTGTGCTACTTGAGGGATCAAGAAATTTCCAGTTATTTACAGAAATAGTTTTTTCACTGATATTAATCAATTCTACATATTCAGCCGAGGGGAGCCCTAGTTGTGGTGTAGGATCGGGAAATATTTCATTAATTATAATGTCCATAAAATTCCCATAATATGGTTTTATATAGTTAAATGAAAAGCTATTGTTTGATTTTATCTTATTGCCATTCCTGTCCATTACATTTACTACAATCAGGGAATAATTCCCTGTATTCAAGGGTTCTGAGAGCCTAATCCTGAATTTCTGTGGATCTCCTTCTGAATTTATTTCAATTACGTTTCCTGGAAAATTTTGGATATTATAATTCATTATGTTTTTGACGCTAAGGCTGTCCATGGCTTCGTTGAACTGGACTTCCAAAGTATTGGAGTCTATAACGGTGACCATATTTAATATGGGGGCGATGCTATCAGTAGTCAGTGATCCAATCCTGAAATCATCAAAGAAATGTTTCTGAAAAAATGATGCAGTTGATTGCTGTATATAAATCCCAAAAGAAGTGGTATTGATGTGGCTTTTGTCAAGGAATGTGCCTTCGTTCACAACTTTTGAGTTTATGCCAATAACTTCCCGTTCAAGGGTAAAATGGCCGAGGTGGTCCCGGCTTACACGAATTTTGACTGTATTATTACTTGAGCCAACTGAGCCATTTATGCCATCGATAATACGGATACTGCTAGCCATAGAACCTGAGCGTTTGTATAAACTGATTTCGTCTTCAGTATTGCCAATCCTTACAAAATAGCCATTGATCATGGAGTTCTGTAGATCAGCTTTATCAGAGATCAGATATACATCGGCATAGTTTAAGCCCGAGGTACTGAATTGCAGATTAATCCAGAACTCCCAGTAGCAGTTTAAAGCAAGAGTATTTGCAGTACTCAAATAAAAATTTCCGGATGCTTTATTGGATTCTGACCTCAGACGATTGTTTATGATTTTAAAATCTCCACCCGTATTGCTACCATTCCATTCAGGGTTTATACTGAAATTCCCATCAGAAAAATCATCTATTACCTGGCTAAATCCCGGAATGCTGCAAAAAACAAGAAAGATAATCAGCGCATTTTTCATTTCTGACAGGTATAAGCAGCATTAAGTTAAGTCCTGTTGAAATTCCTGAATAATAAAATTAGTATCCGGTATAGCTGACTAGTATTATCGGTATTTTAATAGGTCTGATCGGAATAGTAGTAACAATTGACATGAAAATTACCCCCTAAAGAAAGGAACAGGGTGAAAACCCAAACAATTTCCCATATTTGCTTAATTATTATTTAACAACTAAAAAAATTTAAAAATGAAAGTCGCAGTAGTAGGCGCTACCGGCCTTGTTGGTTCGGTGATGTTAAAGGTTTTAGCAGAGCGCAATTTCCCGGTTAGTGAGTTGATCCCAGTAGCTTCAGCAAAGAGCGCAGGTAAACAGATCGAATTTAAGGGAAAGAAGTATACTGTTGTGACCATGGATGATGCCATAGCCATGAAACCTGATGTGGCTTTGTTTTCTGCCGGTGGGGGTACCTCTCTTGAAAATGCGCCCCGTTTTGCAGAAGCTGGAACTACAGTAATTGATAATTCTTCAGCATGGCGTATGGATCCTTCAAAAAAGCTTATTGTACCCGAAGTAAATGCAGATGAATTAAGTGCTCAGGACAAAATTATTGCCAACCCTAACTGTTCTACCATACAGATGGTAGTAGTATTAAAACCATTGCATGATAAATATAAAATCAAGCGGGTTGTGGTCTCAACTTATCAGTCTGTTACGGGTACAGGGGTAAAAGCGGTTGATCAAATGATGAATGAGCGTAAAGGAATTGAGGGGCCGATGGCTTATGCATATCCCATTGATCTTAATGTAATACCTCAGATCGATGTTTTTCAGGAGAATGGGTATACAAAGGAAGAGATGAAGATGATTCTCGAAACAAAAAAAATAATGAGTGATGATTCAATTCGTGTAACCGCAACAACAGTTCGCATACCGGTTATGGGAGGGCATTCAGAATCAGTAAATATTGAATTCGAAAATGAATTTGATCTTAAGGAGATTCGTTCAATTCTAGAAAAAGAGGAGGGGATAATCGTTGTGGATGATCCTGCTAACCTGAAATATCCAATGCCAATGGATGCTCATGAAAAGGATGAAGTTTTTGTTGGCAGAATTCGCAGGGATGAATCTCAGGATAAAACCCTGAACCTTTGGATAGTAGCAGATAATTTACGGAAAGGTGCAGCTACAAATGCAGTGCAGATTGCTGAATACCTGTTAGAGAAAAAATTGATCTGATCCTGATCAGAATAAATGAAGAGCCTGGCAAAAGCCGGGCTTTTTTTGGCTCATATGGCCGATTTATTGACTTGCCAGTTCTATTTGCCTTTCAAAAGTATTTTCAATAACTATACTTGCTGAACCCAGAATGCCCGCACTTTGTCCAAGCCCTGAGAGGACAATTTTTGTCTGTTCCCTGATTCTGGTCATGCAATAGGTATTGATTGCATGCCTCATCGGAATTGTTATGTACTGTTTTGCCCCAGCTATTTTACCCCCAAGTATAATTAGTTCAGGGTTAAACAACTGAATAAGGGTTGCGACAGCCTTACCTAAATTCTCACCTACTTGAGATAAGATGTTAATTGCATACTGGTCGCCTTTGTTAGCGGCATCAATCACAATCTGAGGTTCAATCTGGTCGATTTCCTCCTCCGATAGTGCATTCAAAAGAGAGGTCTGGCCTGACTTTATACCTTCTTTAGCCATTCTTGCCAGTGCAATTCCCGAGGCTACTGTTTCGAGGCAACCTCTTTTGCCACAATGGCAAAGTTCACCATCTTTTACAAAAGGAATATGACCAATTTCACCTGCAAAACCCGACATTCCACTTTGCAGTTGACCATCCATAATGATTCCGAGTCCAATTCCCCAATCCATCAACAATACTAATGCATTCTTTTTGTTCCGGGCAAGTCCGAACCTGCATTCAGCCAATGCATTGGTCTTTACGTCATTCTGAACATACACAGGTTTTTTGAATTTTTCTTCCAGAATATCCCTTAAGGTTTTGGAATCACCTGAACTGCTAACCAGGTAAGTATAATTCTTGCCTGCATTGGAGTCTACCAGTCCCGGCATACCAAGTCCTATACCTACCAGTTTATCTGTATCTATTCCGGAAGATGCTATTAATTGTTCTGCAAATTCATGGAGTAGTTTGATCGCACTTTTGTCTTTTGTTAATTTGAGAGGAAAACTTTTTAATCCTGTTATATTATTGTTATTGTTGTCCAAAATTGCCATCTCGGTCTTAAACCGGTCCATTTCTATGCATAGAACGTAGAATGAATTATTGTGAAGTGAATATAGTTCGGGTTTTCTTCCTCCAATTGATTTCCCTTTCCCTTTTTTTTCTATAATACCATCGGTCAGAAGTTCATTAAGCAGAATTATTGATGTTGGCGAACTTATATTCAAAACCCTGCAGATATCCGCATTTGATTTTGAACCCTCTGCATGCAGTAATTTGACTAGTTTAACTTTTTGTAAATATTTCTTTCTTTCAATATTGGTTAGTGAGTCTAAATAACACTTCTCAAGGAGTATAGCTTTCATTCAGAAATTGATTGATTAAACATAATTACTATTAATAGTTGTAAATTCATAAAGAACCAGTTCAACAGGTAAGTTTAGTTTCCAGCGACAAATATTTTCAAAATCACGTTTTATAATTTAATAGCTCATATAGATGTTACATTACTGATTTGCAAGCCGTAATTATTAAGTTTGGGGGTAAATATGCTTTTTTTTGTATTAAATAGCGTGAAAATTGCGATTATTTTTTAAAAATAGTAGAAATCCAGGCTATCTTTTGTTTTTTTTTATTCAAAGGTCAGTCAATTGCTTTATTTTTTTAAATTACTGTAAATTAGTTAGTTATAAACAATATATAATATTTTCAGTATCTTAGGGCCTTTAAATTCATTAGGTAATTTAATTTTATTTAACAATATTTACTTTATATTTAGGAAGTGAACTGTACTTATGCAGAAAAGGGAAGCAATTTGCGATTTTGAACTTATAACCCGCCTCAAAGAGGGTGATGAGCTTGCATTTCGTATAGTTTTTGACTCCTATTCCAGTAAACTCTATTATTTTAGTTTGAAATTCCTGAAAGAAAAGGAACCTTGCCAGGAGGTAGTTCAGGAAGTTTTTATGAATCTATGGATTAACCGTGAGAAGCTGGATACCCAATATCCAATTGCCCCATATTTGTATACCATCACCCGCAGGTTAACTTTAAATGTACTTCGTCAGATTGCCAATTCGCAAAGTGCAATGGAAAAAATGTGGTTAAATCTTCAAACCATTAGTAATGAAACTGAAGAACTTGTTTTTCTGGAGGACCTTGAGAGATTTACAGAACAAGTTTTAGCAAATCTACCGAAGCAGCAGCAGTTGGTATACAGAATGAGCAGGCAACAGGAACTTAGTTATGATGAAATAGCTGAAGAACTCAATATCTCCAGAAATACTGTAAAAAATCACCTGGTTTCGGCTCTTAAGACTCTCAGGACCCAATTGCAAAAAGCATTTTCTATTCTCTATTAGCTAGAATATCCATTTGATATTTTTTTTCAATAAATAATTCAGCAGACTAGTCCTGTTTTGTTGTTGAGGTGTATTACAATAAATCTTCCTATGTGTTTTAAATAATCAATGATGAATCAAAATAAATTAGATGATCTTTTAAGTCTATTTGCAGAAGGAAAAATCAGCAGAGAAGAATTCGAGCAATTATTTGATTATTTAAAATCAGGACATGATACTGAGAGCATCAATTTTGCAATTGATCAGGAACTTGCCAAAATGACTAAATGTGCTTCTTTGACCGATGAGGAAAGAGATACCATGTTTAAAAATATTGTCGTCACCAATAAATTCAGACAAGAATCAGGTACTGAAAGAACCGGGGTGTTTGTTTTCAGGGCGTGGTATCAGGTAGGTGTGGCAGCAAGTTTACTTGCAATACTTTCTATTGGCCTATACTTTTATACCAATAGAACAATTGAAAGTCAGGTAGCATTTTCAGATTCCAAAACCATAATAGAAAAGGCTATAATCAAACCCGGTGGCGACAAGGCAGTATTGACACTTTCTGATGGTTCTGAAATTATTTTAGAAGATGCAAAGAAGGGATTACTAGCGAACCAGGCCGGTGTAAGTATTCAAAAAACTGCTGATGGGGAGTTGCTTTATTCATTTGCTAAGAATGTAAGTTCCGTGTCCGAAACAATACCAAAAGAGTTGATTTACAATAAAATAGAAACTCCATTTGGAGGAAAGTATCAGATCAATTTACCTGATGGAAGTAAAGTTTGGTTGAACTCAGCTTCAACTTTGCGTTTTCCTGCTTTGTTTTCCGGAAATACAAGGGAAGTTGAACTAAATGGAGAAGCCTATTTTGATGTGGCAAAAAATCCAAATAAACCTTTTAAGGTAATTACTAAGGATCAGATTGTAGAAGTTTTAGGTACTCAGTTTAATATTAACTCTTATTCGGATGAGGAAAGCTTCAAAACAACGTTAATTGAAGGCTCAGTTAAAATTATTTATAAGGATAGAGTTGTATTATTAAGCCCCGGGCAGCAATTTCAGCCTAATATGAAATCTTCCAAATTGATTGAGGCTGATACAGAAGAAGTGACGGCCTGGAAAAACGGATATTTTTTATTTAAAGATGAGGATATCCAAAGTATCATGAGAAAGGTGTCAAGGTGGTATGATGTTGAAGTGAGTTATGCCGGTGATATACCTGATGTTGGTTTTGGAGGTAACATTTCGAGATCAAAAGATATTAATGAAGTGCTAAATGTACTTCAGTTAACAAATGCTGTTCATTTTAAAGTTGAAGGAAGGAGGATTACTGTTATGCGATGAAATAGACCCTGAAATGCTAACGGTAATCCTACAAAAAAAGCCAGGAGCGGTTGCAACGCCCCTGACCATATTCGGGTTACCAATTTAATTGTTGTGAACAAGTATTAACTAAACCCAAACGCGCAAAGATATGAAATCCTATTCATTAAACATATGTAGGCCTTCTGATTACATAATAAAACTCTTGTTGATGATAAAACTAACTTTTGTTTTATTGATCACAGCCCTACTTCAAATAAGCAGTGCTGCATCATTTTCTCAAACGGTGAGCTTAAAATTTAAGAACGCCAAGCTTGAGACGGTCTTAAAGGAGATTGGAACCCAAACGGGTTACGATCTCGTGTATATTACCCCATTGATTAACGAAGCCAAACCGGTTAGTATTAATGTAAATAATGCATCCTTAAAGGAGGTTCTTGAAAAATCTTTTTCAAACCAGTCCCTCACTTATACAATCAGTAATAATACGATTATCGTTCAGCAAAAGTCATCCGCTTTATTTCCTGCTGCACTAATTGATATCAAAAAACTGTCAGAAAAGGCACCTCCCACAGAAATCAGAGGTCAGGTTACCGACGCAAGCGGAGAAACTCTGATAGGTGTAAGTGTAACAGTGAAAGGCACTAATGTTGGTGTAAGTACTGATGTCAATGGCCGTTATACCATTAATGTTCCCGATGGTTCAAGTGTTTTAGTATTTACTTATATAGGTTATACTACAAGAGAGGTCTCTATATCAGGTCGTACAAGCCTTGATGTAACTCTGGTGCAAAGCACTGAAGCCCTTCAGGAAGTGGTGGTAGTTGGTTATGGTACTCAGAAGAAGAGTGATTTGACTGGTTCTGTCGTTTCTGTTACTGCAAAGGATATTAAGGATCAGGCATTCTCTAATATTAATCAGGCCCTGCAGGGTAAGGTTGCAGGAGTTTCTTTTACAAGTACTTCAGGCGATCCTGGTGAGAATGTAAACGTTCGTATCAGAGGCTTGAATACTTTTGGAGGCTCAGGCCCGCTTTATGTTGTAGATGGTATGCCTATGGAGGCAGCTGATATTAACAGTATTAATCCAAATGATATTGAATCCACCACTGTATTAAAGGATGGATCTGCAGCAGCAATTTATGGTGCCAGATCTGCAAATGGTGTGATTTTATTAACTACCAAAAGTGGTGGGGAACGTGCTCCATCAATCAGCTTTAATTCTTATTACGGTATTCAATCTTTCAATAAATTCATACCCTTGTTGAATTCTCAGCAAATGGCGGATGTAATTAATGAGGCGCACGTAAATGGTAACTTCTTTCCTTTACAGCCTGCGATGAACGATCCGGTGAATTTGCAGACAAATACTGACTGGCAGGATGTATCCATTAATCCTGCTCCAATTCAGGATCACTCACTGACAGTTTCCGGGGGCACTAAGGATGCTAGTTATTCTATTTCCGGGGGTGTATTTGACCAGGAAAGTGTATTGGCATTTCGTACCTACAAAAGATATTATTCAAGGGTAAAAACTGAGTTCAAGATTGGGAAGTTAACAATCGGACAATCATTGATTGCGAGTAAGGATGAAGGTCTGAATTTGAATTTTGGAAACAACCTTGATTTAGCTTATATGATGGGTGCTGCCCCAACTATGCCAGTGTATGATCCGAATAATAATAGTGGTTATGCGGGGCCTTCACCGGCTACCACTGGTGTGAATAACAGGGACAATATCCTTGGTCGTCGTGACATGAACCGGGCCTATACCTTTAATAATAAAATAATTGGTAGTGCCTATGCCTCATTTAAAATTCTTCCTGATCTGGAGTATAAGTTAAATGGAGGTTTGAACATGGGTATGCGAAGATTCAAAAATTATGTGCCTCAGTTTCAAATGAATAACAGGGGAAGTAACGTCAGATCTTTGAACACAAGTTTGAATGAATCATATGAGTACCTGGTTGAAAATACCCTGACATATAACAAGGTAATAAAAGAAAATTACAGGGTTAATTTATTGGGTGGTTTCACTCAGCAGAATTTTTTCGGAAATGGCATTAATGGTACCAGAAGGGATTTCCCAAGTAATGACATTCAGGTATTGAGTGCAGGTACTGGTGTATTTACAGTGGGTGGAAATGAACAGGAGTGGGCTATAAGATCTTTCCTGGGTAGAGCAAATATTACCATGTTCGACAGATATTTGATTACTGCGACCATCCGTCGCGATGGTTCATCACGATTTGGTGATGCCAATCGATATGGAAATTTCCCGTCTCTAGCTGTAGGATGGAATGTGGACCAGGAGAATTTCCTGAAGGATTCCAAATTGATTAGTGGTTTAAAAGTCAGAGCAAGTTGGGGGAAGTTGGGTAATCAGGATATTGGTAACTACAGTAATCAAACAGTGGTTTCTACTAATTCGAGATATTTCTTTGGTGCAGACCAGCTTGCTCCTGCAGCAGTGGTTAACAACTTAGGTAATCCAAATCTTCGTTGGGAAACAACTACTCAAAGCAATGTTGGGGTAGATTTAAGCTTTCTTCAGAATAAAATTTATTTTACTGCCGATTACTGGATCAAAGATACAGATGGAATTTTGGTACGTACACCAATTTCAACAGTTACCGGATTTGGCCGTGATTCCGGACCTTTCCAAAATGCTGCTCAATTGCAGAATAAGGGTTTGGAATTCTTGTTAGGTTACAGGGGAGGCAGTGGTGAATTTAAGTACGGCGTTTCAGGAAACTTATCTAATGTGCGAAATAAAGTGATTTCACTGGGTGCCGGTACAAGTATCATCAACCTTGTTGAAAATGTGTACTACTCCGGTACATTTACCCGCACTATGCCGGGAATGCCAATGTCTCACTTCTATGGCCACATTAATGATGGAATCTTCCAAACTCAGGCAGAAATTGATGCACATGCAACACAGGTTGGTGCCAAGCCGGGTGACAGAAGGTTCAGGGATATTAATGGTGATGGTAAGGTTGATGCCAACGACAGAACCAATATTGGTGATCCTTGGCCTGATTTTGATTATGGATTTTCTGCTGATGCGAGTTGGAAGGGTTTCGATGTCAACATGAGTTTTTATGGAACCAGTGGTAAGCAATTGTATGATTCTCAGGGTGTTTATCTTGAAACAATGCAGGGTGAGTGGAATAATAAAACCACTGTTTTAAATCGCTGGACAGGACCAGGTACCTCTAACACTCTTCCACGTGCAGTGCGTGGTGATACCAATCAGAATAATCGTAGTCAGTCAGACTATGTATTAAATGCAGATTTCTTAAGAATGCAGAATTTCCAGATTGGTTATACACTTCCACAAAGTGTTATCAAGAGAGTTGGTGCCAGAAATGCCAGAATTTATTTTAACGGGCAAAACTTATTTACAATTACCAAATATCCTAACTACAATGCGGATACTTTGGGAGGTGTAGGTTTCAATGATGACTCAATGAGTCCACTAGCTTTCGGAGTAGACACAGGTTCAACTCCTATCCCTAGCGTTTATTCATTTGGAGTTAATTTAACTTTCTAAGTTTTAGACAGCAGAATTACTTTTTAAACAAGTCATTAAGAAATTAAAAATTCAAGAAAATGAAAAATCTAAAATTAGGTATATCAACCATGTTAATGCTGTTGTTGTTTGCAGGTTGTAAAAAGGAGTTTTTAGAAAAGTCACCACCGGATGCATTGACTGAAGCCGGTTTTTATGACTCCGCTGAACGAGCTCAATTAGGAGTAAATGCAATATATGTTTCCCTTCAAAGTGCCTGGAGTATCAATCTTCAGCGTATTTATGATGTGCCATCCGGTGAGGTTTTACTTTCCAATACAGTTCCTTTGGAGTACAATAATTTCACCTACTTTCCGGCACTGAATCAGATTCATGATACCTGGAGAGGTTTGTATGAAGGAGTATACCGGTCAAATCTTGCCATTGCGAATATTCCCGCGATTAATATGGCAGATGCATTAAAGAATCAGTATGTAGGAGAAGCTAAATTTCTAAGAGCACTATTTTATTTTGATCTCGTTAATTTATTCGGTGCTGTTCCGTTAATTACAGAGCCCTTGCCAAATACAGATGCAGCTCTGGTAGCAAGAACTCCGGCTGCCGATGTATATAAGGTTATAATTGCCGATTTATTGGCAGCAGAAGCAGGTCTGCCGGTTTCTCACAGTGGGAATAATCTGGGAAGAGTAACAAAGGGGGCGGCTCAGGCCTTGCTTGGTAAAGTTTATCTTTATAATAAAGATTATGCCAATGCTGAGAAATACTTCTTATTGGTAATTAATTCGGGAAGATATGGTTTGATGGATAATTTCCAGGAAGTATGGCACCGCAGTTTTGAGAACAATAAAGAATCGATTTTTGAGGTTCAGTTTGCCGATATTGGTGGTAGTGGTACCAATGGCCGAAACGGAAGTTATCTTCCTGCGGTGAATGGAGCTACCGGTTCAGGTTTGGCTACTAAACGCGCATTTGATGCATTTGATCCTGCAGATCCCCGTCGTGGTATGTCAATCTTCAAACCAGGTGATACATTCGCACCGAACATAAGTGCAGCGCTTTCTACATTTAGTGCCGTTTGGTCAGCAACTGGATATGCAGTAAAAAAAGGTATGTGGCCAATCATGTACGTGAATGCCAGTGGCATAAATTACCCGATCATTCGTTATGCAGATGTGTTGCTGATGTATGCAGAAGCTGCCAATGAGCTGAATAAGCTTACTGAGGCAAGAGCTGCCGTAAATCAGGTTCGTGCCAGACCATCGGTTAATATGCCGGCATTAACTGCTGCAAATACAGGAACAAAAGCGACCATGTTCAATGCCATCAATAAGGAAAGACAAGTTGAATTGATGTTTGAATTTATCCGGTTTAATGATTTGAGAAGATGGGGTTTGGCGGTGCAGGAGTTAGGACCAATAGGATATACAGCAAAACATGCTTTATTCCCTATCCCTCAGCTTGAATTGGATATCAATCCTAAACTGACACAAAATCCAAGCTGGTAGTCATACCTTTTAATGCGATATTTTAAGTATTAAAAGGATAAATAGGGATACTGTGAATCTGATTCACAGTATCCTTTATTTTAAGAATATATAAGCTGGTTTCTAAAATGGAACTCGGCCGGATCATGAAGCTTTTTTTCATGATTCATATAATTACCGAACTTAATTGTTTTTTTCTATATTGAAAATGGAAAATAAACAAACTCATTTAATCGTATCCAGAGCATATTTGAAGGGTTGTTGCTTAGGTAGAAGCTCGCTTTTTAAACAGAAGGTAATTAATTTGGAACAAGATATATGAAACGCAGGGATATCATCAAGTGCTTAACGATTCTGCCGATAGCTGAATTTTCTACTTTTAACCTATTTGGAAATTCAATTATTGATGAATACGCGCCTTTGTTGAATTCTGCTTCATGCAAATCTTTTCTATCTGACCTCCATAAAAACGCCTTTGTTATGGATGGTCATATTCATATGATGACCAGGCAGTTATTACAGGGACTTGATATCGGAGATCGTTATCCGGATGGTCATGTTGATCTTCCCAGAGCTATTGAGGGGGGATTGGATGCAATGTTTTTCTCCTGTTATACTCCTGAGCCTTATTATCCCGACCGTCATGAATTAAAAAATACATTCCGTGTAGTAGAACTGGCTCTTGCACAGATAGAGAAGAACAATCACCTTATTGAACTTGCACATACTGCTTCAGATATTGTCAGAATAAACCGCAAGGGAAAGATGGCAGCTTTTCTGGATCTTGAAGGAGGTTTTGACCTGGATGGTGATCTGAATATATTAAGGGCACTTTATCGTTTAGGGCTTAGGTCCGTTCAGCTCACTGCTCATAATGAAACAAATGCGTTCATTGATTCCTGTTATGGAGAGAAGCGCTGGGGTGGGATAAATGCCCATGGGCGCACTGTTGTTACTGAGATGAACAAGTTAGGGATGCTTATTAATGTTGCCCATGCATCAGATGATGCAATCCTTCAGACAGTTGAAGCGAGCAGCCAACCTGTGATTTATAGCCACGGAGGTTTCCGTGGTATTGTAAACAGTTTACGGTGTATTACCGATGAATGCGCAAAAGCATTAGCAGCAAAGGGTGGGGTAATTGGAATACAATTCGGTAGCAGTTTCAATAATCCAAAATATGCCCAATGGGTGGAATCAAAACGACAGGCTGGATCCGGTACAATAGCTGATCCAATAGAAAGAAAAGCTTTGTCTATAGAAGAGGTGGATCAATCCCTATCCAAAGGACTCCCCTTCGTTCATAAAGGAGTAATTCCCGATGAATACTGGATGGGAACAGATCAGCTTGCAAAAGTTATTGATTATGGCGTACGTCTTGTTGGAGAAGATCATATTGCACTGGGTTCTGATTTTGATGGGGGCCCACCGCTTCCCAGAGAAATAAAGGATGTAAGTGATTATCCTCAAATGACTTATGCAATGCAGAAGCTTGGGTATTCCGAGGAACGAATTCGTAAAATTCTCGGACTGAACTGGTTGAGAGTGATAAGGGAAGTCACTGAAAAAAAATAATGGAGTAATTATGTCTTGATTGTTATCAATTAGCACAATGATCCTGAAAATGAGTTAATGTTTAAATTTTATTATGATGATAAAAAAAGTTCAAAGAGTACTGTTATTGATTTTATTAGCAAGTATGAGCTTGCCATTGAGTTCATTGAATGCGCAGGAAATTGATTTATTACTGAAAGGCGGTCATGTTATAGATCCAAAAAACAGTATTAATTCAAAAATGGATATAGGAATTAAGGATGGTAAGGTGTTTCGTGTTTCAACCAATATTCCTGCAAGCTCCTCAAAAAAGACTGTTGATGTAAGTGGTCTCTATGTTACACCGGGAATAATAGATATACACACTCATGTTTTTGCAGGTACACAAGATCCCGGATTTTCAGGGTTCGAAATTACCAACGGTTTTGGGAGTGTTGTGCCTGATGATTTTACTTTCCGCGCAGGGGTAACTACAGTAGTGGATGCGGGGTCCTCTGGCTGGAGGAATTTCCACACATTTAAAAAGCAAACCATTGATAATTCTCAAACCAGAGTCCTTGCATTCATTAGTATAGCGGGATATGGAATGCTTGGAACAGTTCATGCCCAGGATGTTACCGATATGAATCCTGTAGCAACTGCCTTTATAATGAATGAATATCCGGATCATATTGTAGGAATAAAGGCACATCATTATCGCGGTCATGATTTTACACCTGTGGATCGTGCAGTAGCTGCAGGTAATATTACTAAAAAGCCTGTAATTGTGGATTTTGGAGGAAGTACCCCTCGTTTATCAATCGAGGAATTATTTATGAAACATTTGCGACCAGGGGATATATTCACGCATACATATGCTTATTCTTTGCCAGGCAGGGAATCAGTAGTGGATGAAAATAATAAACTAAAGCCCTTTGTTCTTGAGGCACAGAAAAGCGGAAGAATCTTTGACGTGGGACATGGTGGAGGTGCTTTCAGATGGCATGTAGCAAATGCTTCTATCAAGCAAGGATTTCTTCCAAATACGATCAGTACTGATCTGTACCGTGCGAGCAGAAATGCCGGTATGAAGGATATGGCCAATGTCATGTCTAAATTTCTGGCTCTTGGTTTATCCATTGAAGATATTATTCTTCGATCTACCTGGAATCCTGCAAAAGTAATACAAAGAACCGAGCTGGGACATTTGAGTGTGGGTGCTGAAGCTGATCTTGCAGTTTTCAATGTCAGGGAAGGGAAATTTGGCTTCATGGATGCAAGAGGTTTAACTATGAATGGCAATAAAAAATTTGAAGCTGAATTAACTTTAAGATCAGGCAGAATTGTTTGGGATCTGAATGGTATCAGCGGCCAGCAATGGGATTCGGTTCAATAATAAACATGCAGGATAGCCTCAATAAACTAGGCTTAGCACTCCTGCAATAAACTAAAATTAAGCGAATATGAAACGTAGAAATGTTTTAAAAACTCTAACCTTGCTTCCTTTTGCAGGAGGGGCAATCCAGGGAAACTCTGCATCTGCCGCTCAGGAGATAACCGGATCATTAAGGGGACCCATTAATCCGGCTACAGCCGGAGTGGAAATCACTCTTGAGTCCTTTATGTCAGATAAAAATATTTATAGAACTCATGGTATTGAACCGGTAATTAATTGCCGTGGTATCTTTACAATTATTGGTGGTTCACTCAAGCGACCTCAGGTTAAGGCCGCCATGGAAGCAGCTTCGAAAAACTTTGCACAAATGGATGAAGTGGCCGACGGTATCGGTCAGCAACTTGCTAATCTGACCGGTGCAGAATGGGGCGTGGTTTCTGCCGGCTGTGCTGCAGGATTAAAACTGGTTACTGCAGCTGTGGTGGCCGGCGGAGATCCAGAGAAACTTGTGCGTATTCCAAATCTGGAAGGTCTTGAAAAAACAGAGGTTATCGTTCCACGGACTTCACGGAATTCTTATGATCATGCTATCAGAAATATAGGCGTAACTATGATTAATGTAGGCTCTATGGAGGAACTTGAGAATGCCATAAATCCCAAAACGGCCATGATCTACCTTGTTAATGGAGACCGATCATGGACAGGGGCACCTATGTCTCTTGAAAATATCGTTGCGGTAGCGAAGCCGAAAAATATACCGGTACTTTTTGATGCAGCTAATGAAATATTAACCTTCCCTCCGGTTCATTTGAAACGTGGGGCAACCATTGTTGCTTATAGCGGTGGCAAAGCAATTTGTGGGCCACAGTCCTGTGGACTAATACTTGGTAATAAGGAGATTTTGACATCGGCATGGCAGGCTAGTTCTCCACACCATGGGCCTTGCAGGGATAATAAGGTAGATCGCGATGAAATGTTTGGGATGGTTGCTGCAGTCAGGGCCTGGAAGGAGATTGACCATGATGCGATATTGAAGCAGTGGAATTCTTATCTCGATCATATTATTAAGAAAGTATCGGGAATAAACAGTGTCCAAACAATGGTTCATGTCCCTTCAACCCAATCCGGACTTTCGAATGTGTCGCCGGAAGTTGTGATAAGCTGGGATAAGGATGTACTTAACATTACCGGACTTGAAATGGCTGATGAACTGGCCAGAACAAAACCGAGGATTGCAGTGGCTGCTGGTGGAGGAAGAGGTAAAGACCCAAATGTTAACGGAATTGCGGTTACTACGATAGGTATGCAACCCGGTGAAGAAAAAATTGCTGCAGACAAAATTTATAAAATATTGACTGCTAAAAGAGCTCCTATTTCTACAGAAATGCAAGCCCCGGCCCAAAGCCTGGCGGGAAGTTGGGACGTAGACGTGAAATTCTCAAGCAGTTCGGCAAAACATAAACTTTTTCTTGAACAGGATGGTAACTGGATTAAGGGAGGTCATCAAACAACATTTGCAGTAAGTGATTTATCCGGAAGCATTGAAGGGAATCAGATCAGGCTTCAAAGTGCTCTAAGACTTATCGGAGATCATGTTCCATATACTTTCACAGGTACTGTTTCGGGTGATCAAATGACCGGAAGTATTTTTATGGGAGAATACCGAAGTGCGCAGTTCACTGCTGTCAGAGATAAAAAGGCGGGTCCAAAACAAAAGATTTTTGTTCCATCGGGAGCACCCCTTTCCAGTTAAATTCAAAATACTTAAATTAAATTCAAACTTCTTTAAATCAATCAAATGAATAAACAATTTATCAGAAAGGCGTCTATGTATGCCGCTGCATTAATCATTACAGTTGGTCTATTCAGCAATTCAGAACTTCAGGCCCAGGAAATTGATATGCTTATAAAAGGCGGTCATGTGATCGACCCTAAGAATAAAATTGACGGCAAAATGGATATTGCGATTAAGGATGGCAAAATTTTTCGGGTTGCTTCTGATATTCCAGCTAGCAGCGCCAAAAAAACAGTAAATGCTACCGGATTGTATGTTTCTCCGGGCTTCATAGATATCCATACTCATGTTTTTGCAGGAACTCAGGATCCCGGATTTACAGGATTTGGAATAACCGATGGTTTTGGAAGTGTCGTGCCTGATGATTTTACATTTCGTTCAGGTGTAACCACAGTAGTTGATGCAGGATCTGCAGGTTGGAGAGATTTTTATAAATTCAAAAAGCAGACTATTGACAATTCTCAGACCCGGGTGCTTGCCTTTATAAGTATCGCAGGTCATGGAATGCTGGGTACTGTACATGCGCAGGATACGACTGATATGAACCCTGTGGCTACCGCTTTTATCATGAATGAATATCCTGATATTATTGTTGGCATTAAGGCACATCACTATCGCGGGAATGATTTCACTCCTGTCGATCGTGCTATAGCAGCCGGTAAGATTACAAATAAGCCAATCATTGTAGATTTCGGGTCAAGTACTCCTAAATTATCTATAAAAGATTTGTTTTTAAAACATTTCAGACCTGGAGATATTTTCACACATACCTATTCCGGTTCAGATATTTCTGAGAAAAATCCCGGAGGTCGTGAGTCTGTAGTTGATGAAAACAATAAAGTAAAACCCTTCATTTTTGAAGCTCAGAAGCAAGGCAGAATCTTTGACGTTGGTCATGGTGGTGGTGCTTTTGTATGGAGTACGGCAATCAACAGCCTTAAGCAGGGTTTCCTTCCAAATACCATCAGCACCGATTTGTATAGAAACAGTAGAAATGCAGGGATGAAGGATATGGCGAATGTAATGTCAAAATTTCTGGTAATGGGAATGTCTATTCAGGATGTGATTTTACGTTCAACCTGGAATCCCGCAAATGTAATTCAGCATCCTGAACTTGGACATCTGAGTGTGGGAGCAGAAGCCGATGTGACAGTATTCAATGTAAGGGAAGGTAATTTCGGATATATGGATGCTCGTGGTTCAGTATTTAACGGAACCAAGAAAATAGAGGCAGAATTAACCCTTCGTGCCGGTAAGGTAGCCTGGGATTTAAATGGTCTTAGCGGGCCACAGTGGAATGCAGTCAGATGATAATTAATATAATCAGATAAAATTATGCGAATTAAAACAGTAAATATTTCAAAGTTTATTCAGTGTGCAACTGTTCGGATGGTATATGGAATTGCTGCTGTTTTAGTTCCCATCTTGATAGCATCAGGGGTTTATGCACAGGAAATAGATATTCTTCTGAAAGGCGGCCATGTTATTGATCCAAAGAATAATATCAATTCTAAAATGGATGTAGCTATTGTTGGTGATAAAATATTCCGTGTTGCGAAAGATATACCGGCTAATATGTCTAAAAAGACAGTTGATATAAGTGGCTTATATCTTACTCCCGGGATTATTGATATGCACGCACATGTATTTCATGGGCCGGATGTCAATAGTATATCGGCTAATTCTCCCGGGGGCTTACAAGCAGATGCATTTTCATTCAGAGCAGGAGTTACCACAGTAGTGGATGCGGGTTCTTCCGGATGGAGGAATTTCCCGCTTTTTAAATCACAGGTAATAGATCGATCCCAAACCCGCATTTTAGCTTTTTTAAATGTTGTTGGCAGAGGGATGGTTACCCGATTTGATCAACAGGATGTTACGGATATGAACCCCGAAATGAATGCTTATATGATCAAAAGATTACACCCGAATATCCTGGTGGGCATTAAATCTGCTCATTTCTGGGGTGATTTTACTTCGGTTGATAAGGCGGTTGAATCAGGAAAACTGGCAGACGTTCCGGTTATTGTAGATTTCGGAGAGCATTCCCCTCCCAATTCTATTGAATCTCTATTTATGGAGCATTTCAGACCAGGCGATATCTTTACCCATACTTTCTCTGAGCATGCAATTTCAGGGACTAACCCCGGCCGGGAATCCATTGTTGATCAAAATACCAGAAAGGTTAAACCCTTCGTGTTTGCAGCCCAGAAACGGGGTGTCATTTTCGATGTTGGGCATGGTGCAGGAGCATTCAATTTTAATCAGGCGATACCCGCGATGAAACAGGGTTTTATGCCAAATACAATCAGTACCGACCTGTACAATTTAAGTATGAATGCAGCGATGAAGGATATGGCAAATGTGATGTCA
Organism: Daejeonella sp.; assembly: GCF_030695525.1. GTDB lineage: Bacteria > Bacteroidota > Bacteroidia > Sphingobacteriales > Sphingobacteriaceae > Daejeonella. The sequence continues at coordinate 21,751 of NZ_JAUYSS010000053.1, forward strand.
AAGTTTCTGGCAATGGGTATGGGACTACAGGATGTTATTTTACGATCTACATGGAATCCTGCTCAAGTAATTAAACGCCCTGATTTAGGCCATTTAAGTGTCGGTTCTGAGGCTGATATTGCTGTTTTTAACTTAAAAAAAGGAAATTTCGGCTATATGGATGTACGGCGTACAAAAATCAGCGGAACAGAAAAACTTGAAGCAGAATTGACTATCAGAGCAGGGCGTGTGGTTTGGGATTTAAATGGAATTAGCGTTCCACAATGGCAAATGCCGGCAGTTACTAATTGATTTTTATTTAATAAAATCATAAAATTAAAACGATATGAATAAGCTATTAAATTTGAAATGGTCACAGTCATGGTTTTTTACAGTGCGATTAATGACAGGACTTATATTCTTTGTTTGTGCCCCTCAGGTAAAAGCCCAGGACATCGATTTATTACTAAAGGGAGGTCATGTGATCGATGCTAAAAACAATATTGATCGTAAAATGGATGTCGCGGTTAAAGCGGGAAAAATATTCCGGGTTGCAGCTGATATCCCTGCAAGCTCAGCAAAAAAGGTTTTGGATGTAAGTGGTTTAATAGTCGCTCCCGGTTTGATCAACATGCATACGCATGTATATGCAGGGTCTAATCCAGGATTTACGGACGGTACTTCAAGTCAGTTGCCGGATGCCTTTGCTCCACGTTCAGGTATTACCACAGTTGTTGATGCGGGAACTACCGGCTGGCGTACTTTCCCTGATTTTAAGGCTAAAATAATTGATAATTCCATGACCCGTGTACTGGCCTTTTTAAGTATTGCAGCATCAGGATATTCTGTAGATAAAGCCCAGGAAAATATTGCTGAAATGGATGTTCAAAAGACTACCGAGACCGTCAATAAGTATCCTGATATTTTGGTAGGAGTACGTATTGGACGATACGATGGGACTGAATGGACACCCTTTGATCGGGCATCAGAAGCTGCTAAAATAGTTAATAAACCATTGTTTGTTGAGTGTCACCTTCCTATGTATTCTCTCGAGGATCAGTTGAATCGCATGCGTGCCGGGGATATTATCACTCATGCATTCGAAAATGTATCAGAACGGATGACTGTTGTGGATGAACAGGGAAAAGTAAGGCCTTTTGTACTGGCTGCACAAAAAAGAGGTGTACTCTTTGATGTAGGCCACGGAGGTGGTGGATTTTGGTTTAATCAGGGTATTCCTTCATTTAAACAAGGTTTATGGCCAAATTCTTTTGGCACAGACGAACATCGTACAAGCATGAATTCAGGTATGAAAACAATGTTGAACGTGATGTCTAAATATTTGAACATGGGAATGACCATGCCCGAAATCATAGCAAGAGGAAGCTGGAATGCAGCCAAATCAATCAAACGTGAAGATCTGGGGAATTTATCGGAAGGATCAGTCGCGGATATTGCCGTACTGAGTGTCCTAAATGGAAAGTTTGGATTTGTTGATTCCGGTAATAACAGGATTGAAGGGAATAAAAAATTCGAAGCAGAACTTACAGTGAGGGCAGGTCGGATTATATGGGACCTTAACGGTCTGGCAGCAAATCCTTACAAATAAAAAGTATAGAAATTAATATTAATAAAATGAAACGTAGAAACGTAATTAAAGGACTGGCGATGTTGCCTGTAGCAGGAGCGGTTCTTCCGGCGCAATCAGTCTTGGGAAATCAGCTTACAGGATCTACTGCTTTGGCAGGATCTGAAAGTGTCACAACAGCAGCCTCATTTATGGCCGATACTAATATCTTTCGCAGAATAGGTGTAGAGCCCGTGATAAACTGTATGGGAACCTACACTATTATTGGGGGATCAATTGAGCGTCAGGCGGTTCGTGAAGCAATGGAAGCTGCTGCGCATAATTTTGTACAATATGATGAACTGGCTGATGGAATTGGCCAGCGCCTTGCCGATCTTACCGGGGCAGAATGGGGTATGGTTTCGGCAGGATGTGCTGCCGGACTTAAACATATCACAGCTGCCTGCGTAACCGGGGGTAATCCGGAGAAGCTGATTCGTATCCCAGACCTGACAGGTTTTGATAAGGATGAAGTTATTATTCCACTTTACTCCCGGAATGCATATGATCACGGAATCAGGAATATCGGAGTGAAGATTGTTCATGTTTCCACCCCTGAAGAACTTGAAAAGGCGATTAATCCTAAGACTGCTATGATTTACCTGACAGCAGGTGCTGCTTCTGAAACTGGTCAGCCGCTTTCACTGGAGGTAGTTTCTTCCTATGCAAAACCAAAAAATATTCCGGTTTTGATTGATGTTGCAGCTCAGAATCTGACCATTCCACCTGTACACCTTAAGCGTGGAGCAACCCTGGTAGCATATAGTGGAGGTAAGGCCATCTGTGGTCCTCAATGTGCCGGATTAATGTTAGGTGATAAATCAATTTTGATGTCTGCATGGCAGGCAAGCTCACCTCACCATGGTCCGGGTCGGGACAATAAAGTTGGTCGTGAGGAGATGATTGGAATGATGGCGGCAGTTGAAGATTGGGTTAAAAGGGATCATGCTGGTGACTGGAAAAAATGGCTAGGCTGGCTGGATACCATTTCCCGGAAAATTTCTCCAATCGAAGGGGTTAAAACAAACGTTCATGAACCTCCAGGTCTATCAAATAAATCTCCAGTATTGTTTGTTACCTGGGACACTAATAAACTCAATATTAACAGTTTTGAGCTTGCTGAAGAATTAGGCAGAAACAAACCAAGAATTGCTCTTGCCAGTCGTGGTGAAACTGATGGCATCAGTACGGTAAGTATTACCACCGGGCAAATGCAGGCAGGAGAAGAGAAAATTATAGCAGACAGGCTTTATGAAGTTCTATCAAAAAAACGTAGTCCAAGGCCTGAAATGTCTGCCCCTTCAGCGAATCTTACCGGTTTATGGGATTTGAACATCAAATTTTTCAGTAGTAACAGCATGCACAAGCTAACTATTGAGCAGGATGGAAATTGGCTTTCAGGTACGCATAAAGCAGATTTTGATACCAGAACACTTGCAGGTACAATTGATGGTAATAAGGTAAGGTTTGAAAGCACAATTAAAATCATCGCTGATAATATTAATTACTTGTTCCAGGGTACGGTGAATGGAGATATGATGTCGGGAGATATTCATTTAGGTGAGTACCGGACTGCAAGCTTTACTGCAAACCGCAGTGCATCCAAACCTGTAAGAAAAAGGATTCAGATTCCTGCAGGTCCGCCATTGGCAACTTAAGATTTTCCCTGCCGGTTTCTTACAGATAGCAAGAAACCGGCAGGCTAATTTTGGTATAACTTACCTGATGTTTAATTATTAACTTTCTAAATACCTTATTGCAAGCCTAATTCATAAAATAACAATCAAATTGATGAAAAAACTAAAAATCCTTCCCTTTGTCGTCCTGTTTATGTTGCTTTTTGTCAATATTGTTAGCGCTCAGCAAACTTCTGCAAGCAATTCGTCCGATTTTCTTATTTATAATGTTAAAAGATCGGCTAAAGCAGTCGATGTTAATGACAAATGGAATAAATCAGGATGGAAAGGAGTTAAATCCATTAAAATAAGGAATTATATGGGGAAAGTTCCAGCATTTAAGCCCAAAGCTGATGTTAAAATGACTTATGACGATAATTTTATCTATGTTATATACAGAGTAAAGGATCGTTATGTAAAAAGTATTACCGAAAAAATAAACGGACCGGTCTGGAGGGATTCTGCCGTTGAATTCTTTTTCTCTCCAGAGGCTGATAATCCCGTCAATTATTTTAATCTGGAGATTAATTGCGGAGGTACCCCCTTGCTTCATCATAAAAAGAACAGACCTACGATAGAGGATATTCAAAAAATTGAGATCAAGGCTTCTTTACCTAAGGTTGTTGATCCGGAAATTACCGAGCCGGTAACCTGGACCATGTCTTTTAAGATACCTCTGAGTATGCTTGAAAAATATACAAACGTAGTTCGTCCTAAATCCGGTGTTTCCTGGAGGGCTAATTTCTACAAAATCGCCGAAATTAATTCAAACCCTCATTACATAACCTGGAACGAAGTTAAAAATGATAAACCTCAGTTTCATCTGCCTCAGTTCTTTGGGATTCTTAATTTTCAATAGGCCTTATACTCTATACCGGTCCTGATCAACGTGAAATACTATGATTTGGAGTAATAATCGAATAAAATTAGCGCGAAATAGAATGCCATTCTTAAATAAACTAATTACATACCTGTTTCACTATCAGAAAGTTGCTCTGATAGTCATTCCCATATTATCGGTTTCTCAAGCTGTGAATGCACAGGAGATTGATATTCTTCTGAAAGGCGGTCATCTGATTGATCCAAAGAATAATATCAATGCTAAAATGGATATTGCGATCCTGGATGGTAAAATATTCAGGGTAGCAGCGAACATCCCGGAATCCCTGGCTAAAAAAACAATAAATGTCAGCGGTCTCTTTGTTAGTCCTGGTATAATTGATATGCATGTGCATGTTTTTCAGGGTACCGATAAGTACAGTACTTCGGTAGCTAATTCTTCCCGCAGTCAGCAGGCTGATGCTTTTTCCTTCAGGTCCGGAGTAACTACGATGGTGGATGCGGGTACTTCTGGTTGGCGAAATTTCAGAACATTCAAAGCTCAGTCAATTGATAAATCTCAAACCCGTATTCTGGCATTTCTGAATGTGATTGGAAATGGGATGATCGGACGCTTTGAGGAACAGGACGTCAATGATATGAATCCTGAAATGAATGCCTATATGATTAAAAAGTTATTCCCGGAGATTCTTGTGGGTATTAAATCAGCTCATTACTGGGGTGAATTTACTTCGGTGGATAAGGCAATTGAATCGGGTAAGCTCGCAGATGTACCGATTATGGTAGATTTTGGAGAGCATGTGCCAACTAACTCCATTGAGTCACTTTTTTTAAAACATTTTCGCCCCGGAGATATTTTTACGCATACTTACTCTGAGATCAGTGCCGGCCGTGAATCCATTGTGGATGAGAAGAGTAGAAAATTAAAACCCTTTATTCTTGAGGCTCAAAAGCGGGGTGTTATTTTTGATGTTGGTCATGGTGGGGGAGCTTTTTCCTGGGCGCAGGCAATTCCTGCATTCAAGCAGGGTTTTTTGCCCGATGTAATCAGTTCTGATCTTCACGATCAAAGTATGAATGCCGGTATGAAAGATATGACCAATGTGATGTCCAAGTTTCTGGCTTTGGGTATGCAATTAAAGGATGTGATTGAGCGCTCAACCTGGGCACCGGCTAAAGTAATCAAGCGTACAGATCTTGGACATTTAAGTGTTGGTGCAGAAGCAGATATTGCTGTTTTCAATTTAAGGGACGGGAAATTTGGCTTTACGGATGTCCGTAAAGTTAGTGTCGAAGGATCAAAAAAGCTGGAGGCTGAACTGACTTTAAAGGCCGGGATAATCATGTGGGATTTAAATGGTATAAGTGGACAAGCCTGGCAGGACTAAGATTATTAATAAAAAAAAATTTGAGTAAACAGAAAAATAGGAGATCATGAATAATTTTTTTATAGAATTAAGGATACGGATAATGATGTCTCTTCAAAGAGTTACCCTTATGATGTTTTTGTTAATAAGTCCCTTTTTATCTCAGGCTCAGGCTCAGGATTATGATTTATTGCTGAAGGGCGGAAGAGTTATTGATTCGAAAAATAAAATTGATGCCAAAATGGATGTGGCCGTAAAAGACGGTAAAATATCCAGGGTGGCTGCTGATATTCCTGCTTCGGCTGCAAAGAAAATGCTTGATGTAAGCGGACTTATAGTTGCCCCCGGCCTGATTAATATCCATACTCATGTTTTCGCTGGCAGTAATCCCGGTTTTTTGGACGGACAGTCGAGCCAGTTGCCAGATGCTTTTGCGATACGCTCGGGGATTACCACAGTTGTAGACGCGGGTACCACCGGATGGAGGACCTTTCCTGAATTTAAAGCGAAAGTAATTGATCCCTCAATAACCCGGGTACTTGCATGGATCAATATTTTTGAGACAGGTTTTAGCTCGGGATCTGCTTTTGAACCTGATATGGGTACAGTAAGTGTTCAAAAAACTACTGAAGCTATTGAGAAATATAAGGATTATATCGTTGGTACCAGAGTTGGTCATTATAAAGGGAAAAGCTGGCTTCCGTTTGAGCGGGCTTCCGAAGCCGCAAGAATTGCCAATATGCCGCTTTTTGTGGAATGCCATATGCCACAATATACACTTCAGGACCAATTGGATCATATGCGCCCCGGTGATATTATTACTCATGCATTTGAGAATGTTTCTGAGCGTATGACAGTAGTTGATGAACAGGGGAAAGTCAGGCCCTTTGTGTTGGATGCACAGAAGAGGGGCGTACTTTTCGATGTGGGCCATGGTGGGGCAGGATTCTGGTTTAATCAGGCAATTCCTGCATATAACCAGGGACTCTGGCCAAATTCATTTGGCACAGATGAGCATCGTACGAGTATGAACTCAGGGATGAAAAACATGCTGAATGTGATGTCGAAATATCTGAATATGGGGATGAGCATTCCTGAAGTTATAGCCCGCGGAAGCTGGAATGCTGCTAAGTCAATTAAGCGTGAAGATCTCGGAAATTTATCAGTGGGCTCAGTAGCTGATATTGCCGTGTTGAGTATAGTAAATGGCAAGTTTGGTTTTGTAGACTCCGGACAAAACAGGATCGACGGAGATCGTAAACTGGAGGCAGAACTTACAGTACGCGCAGGAAGGATTGTTTGGGATCTTAACGGGCTGGGAGCAAATACATATAAATAGAATGAAGCGCAGAAGTGTAATTAAAGGCCTAGCTCTGCTTCCGGTTTCCGGAAGTGTGCTTGCTGTGGAAGCAGCAGAATCAAATGTATTGCAAGCTTCTTTTAATAATTTAACTGAAACAACATTAAGTTCATTCCTGGATGAGAAGAATATTTATCGTTCCATGGGGGTTGAACCAATCATAAATTGCAGGGGTTCATTCACTATCATTGGAGGTTCAATCAAACTTCCGAAAGTAAGGGAGGCACTCGAAGCAGCAAGTAATAATTTTGTTCAGCTTGATGAGCTGGCAGAAGCAGCTGGTAAACGACTTGCTGAACTTACTAAGACAGAGTGGGGAATGGTTTCATCCGGGTGTGCAGCCGGTGTTAAACACATCACTGCAGCCTGCGTTACAGGCGGTAGTCCTGAGAGACTGATCCGTATTCCTGATCTTACCGGATTTGAGAAAACTGAGGTAATCATACCAAGATATTCCCGTCAGCATTATGATCATGCCGTGAGAAATATAGGGGTCAAAATTATAACTGTTTCAACAGCGGCTGAACTGGAAAAATCGATCAATTCAAAAACAGCAATGATTTATCTGACCTCCGGAACTCCCGGCGCAGCATCAGATACCGGCCAGCCACTCTCACTGGAAGTAATTGCAGCAATTGCAAAACCAATGAATATTCCTATTCTTATGGATGCAGCAGCAGAAAGCCTGACAATTCCGCCTGTACATTTGAAAAGAGGGGCAGATATTGTTGCTTATAGCGGAGGTAAAACTATTCGCGGACCCCAGTCGGCAGGATTAATGCTAGGCAAAAAAAATATTTTACTTGCAGCCTGGCAGGCAAGTGCGCCACACCATGGTCCCGGGCGTGACAATAAACTGGATCGTGATGAAATCGTGGGAATGGTCGCAGCAGTTGAGGATTGGCTAGTTCGTGATCATGATGCAGAATGGAAGAGATGGCTTTCCTGGCTTGATGTAATTTCGAAAAAAGTATCAGGTATCAGTGGCATTACAACGAAAATTATTGAACCGGTAAATTTGAATAATAAGTATCCGGTTCTGCATATTATCTGGGACCCCGCAAAGTATCCTGTTACGGGTTATGAGATTGCAGAGGAGGTAGGTAGGAATAAGCCGAGGATTGCATTGGGGAATCGTGACGAGGCCGATGGAACTACTTCAATACAGATTACTCCGGGGCATATGCAGCCAGGTGAAGAGAAAATAGTTGCTGAAAGGCTATTTGAGGTTTTGTCGAAGAAGAGAAGTTTCAAGCCCGAAATGGCTGCACCTGCTGCTAATCTTAGCGGGCGCTGGGATGTTGAAGTTCAGTACGCTTTAAGCACGAGTCAGCATTCCTTTGTGATTGAACAGGAAGGGAACTGGATTCAGGGAACGCATAAGGGAGATCATGACACAAAAAATATGGTGGGTACCATAGAGGGAAATGAGGTAAAGATCAGAAGTACAATCCCTATTGTTGGGAATATTATTATTTACCTCTTTTCCGGTAAGATCAATGGAGATATCATTTCCGGCGATATCCATATGGGAGAATATCTGACTGCTAAATTTACAGCCAGACGTAATACAACTAAACTACCTAAACAAAAAGTTATGATTCCGGGTGGTCAGCCATTGGCGACTTGATAAAATGATTTTTAACATATAAAAAGCATTATAATATGAAACGCAGAGACATCATTAAAGGTATGGCAGCAATGCCCTTATTGGGCTTGATTAATCCAATTGATTCAGTTCTGGCTTCAATGCCAGAGAAATTTAAGAAAAAGCGTTTGGTCATTGACACCCATGTGGAAACATGGAATTTTGATTCGCGGTTCCCGTTCAAACATCCAGAAAATCCAAATCTAAAAGTGTCGATTGAAGCCCCTATTGAAAACCAGATTAAGCAGATGAAGGATTTCGATATTACTTATGGGGTACTGATAAATCCGCGCTATTATGGCTGGGATAATTCTTATAAGGCTCATTGCGTTAAAACCTACCCCAATCATTTCGTGGCTCATGGCTTACTGAATCCACATGATCCTAAAATTGTCGATAATCTCAGGTATTGGGTCAATGAACATGGTTTTCAGGGGATGCGTTTCAGCCCGATATACCATCCTAAAGAAACCTGGCTAAATTCAGCAGCTCATTATCCTTTATGGAAAGAAGCCGAAAAACTGGGACTTTGTTTCAACTATTATATCCTGCCTCATCAGATGCCAATGATTGAAGATATGGCTGAACGTTTCCCGGGTGTAAAAATAGTGATAGATCATGCCGGAAAACCGGATTTGAAGGCAGCGGATTGCTGGCCTGAGTTTAAAAAAATGTTTAAGCTTAGCCGTTTTAAAAATGTCTGGATAAGTAGTTCGGAACCTTATGAAATGTCGGAAATAAAAAAGTATCCCTATGAAGATACACTGCCCTTCTACAAAGCTATTTATGAAGAGTTTGGACCAAAGCAGATCATTTGGGGGACAGGATATCCTTTCCCGCGATGGGAGCTTCCAATGGATAAAGAATTGGAGTTCATGTATAAGTACTGTGACTTCTATACCGAAAAGGATCTGGATTTAATAATGGGTAAGAATGCTCTTAAGATCTGGAAATTTCCAAAGAAAGCTTAAATTCTACAGGTTTTAAATTTATTTTTCTTATTTTTAAATAGCATCAATTTTAATTATATGTTTTCAAAAAATTATAGATTTTATCTATCTCTTGTTTTTATTTGTTATTTAGGTTCAGTTTCTAACCTATTCGCACAGGCGATACCTAAGGAGGAATTGATATTTTTAACTTCAGCCTGGAAGGGTGAGCGATTTGCCGACGGTCGTCCAAGGATTTCGGATGACTTATTGAAACGTGCCCGTGAAATAGGTATTGAAGAAGCCTGGCAAATCCTGAATAATGAAGGATATCTGTATCAGTATGAGCGCAATTGGAAAATACTTCACGAAGATGTTACAGTAGTAGGTCGGGCTTTGACTGCTCAGTTTATGCCAATCCGCCCGGATGTGGAAAAGAATATTGTAGAACGTGCAGCAAAGGAAGGCCGTGCGGGAAGACATTTGCATTGGCCGATCAATATGTTGACTAAGGGAGATGTATATGTTGCCGATAATAAAGGCAGGGTGGGATCGCTTATGGGCGATAACCTTGGTAATGTGATCTATAAGAATTCAGGCAATGGGGTTGTCTTCGACGGATTTGCCCGTGATATAGATGGTTTGGCGGAAATAAAAGGCTTTAATGCTCATGTCAGGGATTTTGCTCCTCAGTTTTTACAAGGTGTAGTGTTAATGGGATTGAATACACCAATCACTATTGGGTCGGCGATTGTTCTTCCTGGCGATCTGGTTATTGCCGGAAGGGCAGGTGTAGTTTTCATTCCGGCACATATGGCTGAGCTGGTTATTTCTACAGCAGAATTTATTGCATCTAAAGATCGTTTCGGACATGAGATGATCAGGAGTGGGACTTATAAGGCAAATGAGGTCGATACTCAGTGGACCGATACAATTAAGGTTGAGTATCTGAAATGGCTGGATCGGAATCCGGCTGAAAAGAAGATTACCCGTGCGCAATTGGATCAGTTTATGTCGAAAAGAACCTATTAAAAGGAAATATGAAGCCAGTATTCAAAATAGTGATGGGTTTGGGTTCAATCTGCCTCCTGGCAGCACTGATTCTTTACCTGGTCAATAATCCAAAAACAGCAGAACCCTTCTTAATTGTTGGTATCGTTTGTTTTGCACTGGGTGTCAGGGGAGTATCTGCTCTGAAGGGCTTCGCTTATCCGATCATGATTGTGGGGGTAGTTTCAACAGCCCTGATATTTCCGCAGTATTTTATAGAGATCAATGGCTATAAGCTTTCCGGACTAATAACCCCGCTGATTCAGTTAATCATGTTCGGGATGGGTATTACTATGAGTTACAAAGACTTTCTGGGTGTATTCAAAGCACCAAAAGGAGTATTTGTAGGTATATTCAGTCATTTTACAATTATGCCCCTGCTGGGCTTTGCCCTTGCAAGCATGAGTAATTTTGAACCGGAAATTGCCGCCGGGATGATTTTGATTGGCTGTGCCCCGAATGCGGTTGCGGCCAATGTAATTTCATATCTGGCAAAAGCAAATCTGGCCTTGTCAATCACCCTGACCTCGATTGCTACCTTATTGGCTCCATTCCTTACACCTTTATTGATGAAATTGCTGGGGGGCTCATTTATTGAGATTAATGTACTTGATATGATGTGGGATATTATGAAAATGGTCATTCTTCCGATCACATTGGCTATCGTGCTGAATGAACTGCTTAAAGATAAGATCAAGTGGTTGAATTCGATAATGCCAATGGTGTCAATGTTTGGGATTGCTTTCATCATTATCATTGTAACTGCAGTAGGGAGAGAAAGCCTGCTAACAGTTGGACCACTTCTGATTTTGTTGGTATTGATCCTTAACTTGTTAGGCTATACGCTGGGCTACTGGTCGGGTAGATTGTTCGGAATGAATGAAAAGGATTGCCGGACAATAGCCATAAATGTAGGTATGCAGAATGCGGGACTTTCAAAGGGTTTGGCTCATGGTATGGGCAAACTGGGTACTGTTGGATTAGCACCTATGATCTATGGCCCGATGATGAATATCACTGGTTCTATCCTAGCCTCATATTGGCAGAACAGACCACCCCTTGATCCGGGAAGTGAAAACAATGAAGCTGAAATAAATTCTTCTAAATAAACTATGAAATTAAAATATATCTGCATTTTAATCACTTTGGCAGGGATTAGTTTTAGCTTAAATGCTCAGACAAAAAAGGAACAACGTGTTGTGCAGTTGGTGAATGATTTTAATCAGGCTATTATCAGTACCGATAGCACAGGCTTAAAAAGCCTGGTATGGGAAGATTTAAGTTACGGACATTCTTCCGGACTTGTCCAGGATAAGGCAGCATTTATTGCGGGAGTGATGAATGGCCCCAACTTTTTCAAGAAATTCGACCTGCAAAACCAAACGATTAAAGTTTCAGGAAAAAACGCAGTGGTCAGACATGTGGCTATTGCCCATGCTGTTAATCAGGGAAATCCGGTTGAAATCAGGTTTGGGAATATTCTCATCTGGCAAAAGAAACAAGGGCATTGGAAGCTGCTGGCCCGACAAGGATATAAGCTTTAACACTATCTGAATTAATTACAAACAGGATGGTATGCCCGGAAGGGCTATTCATCAGAATACAAATTTTATAAAATGGATAAGAAAACAGAGCTAAAAGCTCTCATTAAGGAGCAGGGGATTGTCCCTTTGTACTATGCTGCAGATGCCGGGGTCAGTATTGAGTTAATGCGTGCAATGTACGAGGGGGGGATTCGCACAACCGAGTATGCAAATCGTGGAGAACAGGCGATGAAGAACTTTAAGGAAATGCGTAAGGCATGTGATGCAGAAATGCCGGGTATGCGTTTAGGTATTGGGACAATTAAAAATACAGAAGCAGCGAAAGAATATATCGGTGAAGGTGCTGAGTTCCTGGTCTGTCCCGGTATTTTGGAGTCTGTAATCGAGCTGTCAGATGATCATAATTTGCTCTGTGTTCCCGGCTGTATGACCCCTAGTGAAATCATCCGTGCCGAATCCTGTGGCGTGAACATGGTGAAACTTTTTCCGGCAAATACGCTGGGCCCTTCTTATATTGAGGCAGTTCAGGCATTGTTTACAGATATGACTTTCTTACCCACAGGTGGTATTGAACTGAATGAGGACAACCTTAGGTCTTGGTTTAAAGTTGGAGTTTGTGCTGTGGGTGGAAGTAAGATGATAACTAAAGCGGTAATCGAGAATCAGCTTTATGATGACTTGAGTAAAGAATGTCATCGTGCTTTGGATCTGATTAAAACGATTCGGGAGAGTTTATAAATTAAGGAAATTAATTAAATAGAATACAAATTTTTAAGACAAATCATACAATGAACGAGTCATTATATAAATACATGCGTGTGGGCCTGGTCCACTTTATGGCTTTTCCGGCCACGATCAAAGGTGAAGGGCCGGTGTTGGAAACAATCCGCAAAATTGCCGTTGATGATTATTTCAGTGCAATTGAAATAACCACGATTAAGGATCCGGAAACCCGTCTGGCGGTTAAGAAAATGCTGGAAACCTCTCATATGACGGTAGCTTATGGAGCACAGCCAAGGTTGCTGACTACCGGCTTGAACATTAACAGTTTAGTGGAAGAGGAACGACAGAAAGCACTTGATAACTTGAAACAGGGTATTGATGAGGCCTATGAAATTGGAGCAGCCAGCTTTGCTTTTCTCAGTGGAAACTATGAAGAAAGCAGAAAAGAAGAGGCCTTTCAGGCCCTGGTTAAATCAACTAATGAGATTTGTGCCTATGCAAAGAGCAAAGGTGATATGAAAATAGCGCTGGAGGTTTTTGATTATGATGTAGATAAAAGGAGCCTGATCGGTCCGGCAGATCTAGCCTTGCGTTATGCCAAAGAGATCCGTAAAGCACATGATCATTTCGGTCTGATGGTAGACCTGAGCCATATTCCATTGATCCATGAAACGATTGAGGAATCAATACTTCCGGTAAAGGATTATATTGTGCATGCTCATATCGGGAATTGTGTGGTGAAAAGTCCAGATATGGCTGCATACGGAGATGTGCATCCAAGGTTTGGTTTCCCTAATGGCGAGAATGATGTGGATGAAGTGGTTGAATACCTGAAGGTCTTACTGGATATAGGTTTCCTTAATACCCAAACCCCACCAGTAGTAAGTTTTGAGATTAAACCCTTTGGAGATGAGGATGCTGATGTAGTGATTGCCAATGCCAAACGGGTGCTGAATCTGGCATGGGCGAGGGTTTGATTATAAGCTAAAAGCAGAAAGCTAAAAGCATAAAGTAAAAAGGATTATTAGAACTGAAATAAGCATGAAGTTAGTTGTATTAGATGGTTATACCTTAAATCCCGGGGATTTGACCTGGGAGGGAATAAAACAATTCGGGAACCTGGAGGTGCATGATCGCACACCTGAAAGCCTGATCGTAGAGCGTTGTCAGGGAGCAGAGATCATTTTTACGAACAAGACCCCGCTCAGGGAGTCTGTACTTTCTCAGCTACCTGACCTGAAATACATCGGAGTTCTGGCAACAGGTTACAATGTAGTGGATGTAGACTATGCAAAAACCAGAGGGATTGCAGTGGCCAATGTACCTGGTTATGGTACGGCATCTGTGGTACAAATGACCTTCGCCTTATTGCTGGAATTATGCCAGCATGTACAGAGCCATAGCGATTCGGTTCGTCAGGGCGACTGGGCAGCATCACCCGATTTTTGTTACTGGAATTATCCATTGATTGAGTTAGAAGGAAAAACAATTGGAATCATTGGTTTCGGCAGTATCGGGCAGAAAGTGGCAGATATTGCAACGGCTTTTGGAATGAATATTCTGGGTTATTCCAGGACCAAATCAGATCAATCGCATCGAAAAAATTTCAAATGGGCTGAACTGAATCAGCTCTTGAAGGAGTCGGATGTGGTGAGTGTTCACTGTCCGCTTTTCCCTGATACACAGGGCATTATTAATAAAGACACTTTGAAACTTATGAAGCCCAGTGCTTTCTTCTTGAATACCTCCAGAGGGCCGCTGATGGTTGATCAGGATCTGGCAGACGCATTAAACAAGGGAATCATAGCAGGCGCAGGGATTGATGTGTTATCAGTAGAACCTCCATCGGCAGACAATCCTTTGTTTAAGGCGAAGAATTGCCTGATTACTCCCCATATTGCATGGGCAACTAAAGAAGCCCGTTCCAGATTGATGGGAATTGCAGAAAAAAATTTATCTTCATTCCTTAATCAAAAACCTGTTAATATTGTAAATAAATAAATAAAACCAAAAATTAAATGATTATGAAAAAGTACTCTCTATTATTTCTTATTTCAGCAGCCTTATTAAGTTGTAATCCTAAGCAGGAAGATGCTGCAAAACAGGAAACAACAGCTGTTGCTGATACTGTAGATATTGAAGCTCGTTTAAAGGAATTAAATATAGAGCTTACAACTCCGAAGCCACCGACAGCTAATTTCGTAAAAACTGTACGTGTAGGTAACCTCGTGTATACTTCAGGTCACGGTCCTGACCGGGCAGAAGGTGGGCCTTTAACAGGCAGAGTTGGTGGCGATTTAAGCCTGGAGCAGGGTCAGGAAGCTGCGCGTTTAACAGGTATTTCGTTACTCTCGAGCTTAAAGGCTGAAATTGGTGACCTGAACAAAGTAAAGCGTGTGGTTAAAGTATTAGGGATGGTTCAGTCTACTCCTGAATTTAAAGATCAGCCGAAGGTGATGAATGCATTCTCTGATATGATGGTTGATATTTTCGGAGAGAAAGGCAAGCATGCCCGCTCAGCTGTAGGTATGAACGCATTACCTGGAAACATTGCTGTAGAAATTGAAATTATTGTCGAAGTAGAGGATTAATAATTCCTAAAAGACATACACTCCTAATTTTAATGCTGATTTACTTTTCTTCTGGATTTGGTAGATCAGCATTAATTTTTTAAAGACCGTTGATTTAATTTAATGTTTTATCAGAATTATTTCAAAATGAAAAAGTATTTTCTAATATCCCTGATCGCTCTTGTTTTAACAGGCTGTAATTCTGCACCAAATGAGAGGGACAAAGAGGCTCCAAAGGCTGAACATATTGATTTCGATAAGCACCTTAAGGATCTGAACATAGTGCTTGCGGAGCCAAGTGCACCCTTAGCCAGCTACGTAAAGACTGTCCGTGTGGGAAATCTAGTGTATACAGCCGGGCATGGACCTGATAAGCCGGATGGCAGCAGGATTACCGGAAGGCTTGGTGATGATTTAACCCTGGAGCAAGGCCAGGAAGCTGCACGCTTAACCGGTATTTCATTGCTTTCGAGTTTAAAGGCAGAACTCGGTGATTTGAATAAAGTGAAGCGAATAGTTAAGGTTTTAGGGATGGTGCAATCAGCTCCGGATTTTAAAGATCAGCCTAAAGTGATGAATGCATTTTCTGATCTGATGGTAGAAGTATTTGGAGAGAAGGGTAAACATACCCGTTCAGCTGTAGGTATGTCAGCGCTTCCGGCAAATTGGGCCACAGAAATTGAAATGGTAATAGAGGTTGAAGATTAAAATAGAACTGATTCTAACATAATGCATATTCTGATTGCTCCTAATGCCTTTAAACATAGCCTTACTGCAAATGAGACTGCTGATGCTATTCAGGAGGGTTTGAAACGCAGTGGGTTAAATTTTACTTCTGAATGCTTCCCTATTGCAGACGGTGGTGATGGTACCGGACATTTAATCGTCGAGAAATGTGGTGGAATCTGGCATGAGTATGATGTTCACGATCCATTAGGGCGCCTGATAAAAGCTTCGCTGGGTATAATAGATCAGGGTAAAACCGCAGTTATTGAAATGGCTGATGCTTCGGGCATCCGTTTGTTAAATGAGGATGAAAGATCCCCTCTAATGGCTACTTCTTTTGGAACCGGGGAATTAATCAGTTTTGCTTTGGACAGGCAGGTCGAAAGGATTATCATAGGTCTTGGAGGTTCTGCCACTGTCGATGGAGGAGTTGGAATTTTAAGTGCTCTGGGTATGAAATTCAGGGATGCTGATGGGCTCGAATTGGCAGCGGTGCCGGTTAATATGGCGTGCTTCCATCATATTGATGCCTCAATGTTTGATGATCGGGTCTTGAAATGTCATATCACCGTACTTTGCGATGTAGATAATTTACTCCTCGGCGAACAAGGATCAGCAGCAGTTTTTGGTCCTCAAAAGGGAGCAAGCCCGGAAGATGTAAAACTTCTGGATCTGGCATTGGCCAATTTGTCGGAGATTGCTTTTAAGTCGACCGGAATCAAAATGAATGAAATTATTCATGGAGGAGCTGCAGGTGGTATCGCTGCGGCTTTACGGGCATTTTTTAAGGCAGATTTAGTGAATGGGGGAGAACATTTTTTACAAATAACCGGTTTTCATGAAAGTTTGAAGAATGCCGATTTGCTGATAACCGGAGAGGGTAGTCTTGATGAGCAGACTTTGCAGGGAAAAGGCCCTTTTGCTGTAGCCAAATATGCAAAGGAGAAAGGCATCCCGGTTATCGGGCTTGCCGGGAAAGTGCCGCTGATGGATCATCCTGAGTTGAATAAATATTTCGACCTGCTGCTGGCTATTGGCAATCAGCCTAATGATCTGGAAACTGCGATGAAATTTACCGCTTCTAACCTGATCCGCACTTCCTTAATTGTGGGGAGGTTTCTGTCTTTAACAAAAAGTTCATAATATTTTTTTTTATTTAGATTGAATTTTTCGATTCTGAATAAGGGCTAACAAATAAACATGAAAAATTTCCTGTTAATTATTCTCGTATTTTCAATCCATCCTCTGTTCGCTCAAGGTCTGAAGCAAAAAATCGAAAATGCCTATCGATCTTTTGAATCTGATCCCCAAATGAAATATGCCAGTAGCTCATTAAGTGTATTAAATGCAGAGACCGCTGCAGTGATTTTTTCTGAAAATGGAAATACTGGTCTGGCGAGTGCCTCTACACTCAAAACAATTACTTCTGCCACTGCCTATCATATACTGGGGAAAGATTTTACCTGGGAAACCACACTGGGTTATTCAGGTTCAATTTCAGCTAATGGAACCCTTAATGGGGACCTCATCATTACCGGAGGGGGTGACCCTTCCCTGGGAAGTGAGCGGTATGATCAGAGCAGGTCTGAGTTGATCCTGAAGAAATGGGCTGATGCCCTGACAAGAGCCGGGGTTAAAAACATCAGTGGCCAAATCATTGCCGATGATCGTTTGTTTGGAACAGAAACTATGCCCGGTGGCTGGACCTGGCAGGATATGGGCAATTATTATGGTGCCGGTCCCTCTTCACTGACCTGGCGCGAGAATCAGTTTGATATGCATTTTAGACCCGGCAGAGTTGGAGAACCCGCAGAGCTTTTGAGAACTGATCCCGAGATGTCATACCTTAAGATTATTAATGAAGTTAAGACCGGTGCGCCGGGTACAGGTGATATGGTTTATGCCTTTTCTGCACCATTTTCAACTGTAATTTATCTCAGGGGAACTTATGGTGTAGATCTTAAGAAAGCAATTTCAGCCTCAGTTCCTGACCCGGCTTTTGATCTGGCCTATCGGTTCCAGAATAAGTTAAAGCAATTGGATATTCAGGTTGAAAAAGGGGTGCTTACTTCAAGGTTATTGACAGCAAATAGATTGCCTTTACTGCCTCAATCAAAGATCATCTCGGTTCATACCTCTCCTCCGCTTTATGAAATTGTATACTGGTTTAATCAGAAAAGTATCAACCTTTTTGGGGAGCACCTGATAAAAACAATTGCCTGGAAAGAAGGGAAAGAAATTACAATAAGTCAGGGAACTAAACTAGTGAAGGATTTCTGGAAAAATAAAATTTCCATAGACCCTGCTGCGATGAATGTTTATGATGGAAGCGGTCTATCCCCGGCAAACCGGGTCACAAGCCTGGCTATGGCTAAGGTGCTTCAATCCCTAAAAAAAGAGGATTGGTTTGAGAGCTATTTCAATAGTTTTCCGCAGAATAATAATATGAAAATGAAAAGCGGAACAATTAGTGATGTAATCGCATATACAGGATATCATACTTCCGCTTCAGGAACCCCACTGGTATTTTCATTTATCATTAATAATTATAATGGAAGTAGCTCTGGCATCAGGCAGAAAATGTTCAGGGTACTCAATACCCTTAAATGAGCAATCCTGAAATTAATTTGCATTAGCCCTCAATTTTTTGTAGATTAATATATTCAACTCGTTAAAAAGGAGGTGTTTATGAACTTAGTTCAAAAAATAGAGCACTGGGGCGATGTACATCACGCGAAGTGGCTCGATTCAATCAGGATAGTACTTGGACTTGTAATTTTAAGTAAAGGACTAGCTTTTATCAGCGATACTGAAGCGCAGAAGGACTGGATTATTCAAAACAGTGTTTTTGGATTTTCTGGCCTGATGGCACTTGCGCTGGTGCATACAGTCGCTTTTGCCCACCTGGTAGGAGGCGTTTTAATTACCCTGGGACTTGTAACCCGTTTTGCCGCTGTTATTCAGATCCCAATACTTTTGGGAGCGGTCTTTTTCGTGAACCTGACCAAGGGTTTCTCTCCACTTAATTCAGAACTTTGGTTATCGGTTCTGGTCTTGATGCTGCTTATCCTTTTCTGGATATTGGGTTCGGGACCTTATTCTGTTGATCAATGGTTAAAAGGTTCAAGAGGCAGATAACTAATTTTCGGAGGCCTTAATAGTATTCTTGAATAATATTCCTGTCATATTTTCATCCAAATCTCCTTTCGGGATGAAATAGCGTATTTTCGTTTCATGTCTAAGGCCATTATTATTGGTGCAGGTATTGCCGGAATTGCCGCTGCTATCCGTCTGGCTATAAAGGGTAAGCAGGTTGATGTTTTTGAAGCCTCTGCTCAGGCGGGAGGAAAACTCTCTGAGATCAGGCTAGGGGCTTTTCGTTTCGATGCCGGGCCAAGTTTATTTACCATGCCTCAGTATGTTGATGAGCTATTTCGTCTTGCAGGTAAAAATCCGGATGATTATTTTAAGTATGAGAAGCTGGATACCATCTGCAAATATTTTTATGAAGACAATACCCGGATCAATGCCTTCGCTGATCCTGTCAGGTTTTCAGAAGAAATTGCAGCGAAGACCAATGATACAGCTGAGTCTGTGATCAACTATTTAAATAAAAGCAGGGATATCTATGAGATAACAAATCCTGTTTTTCTGCAAAGATCATTACACAAACTGCGGAGTTACCTGAATATAGGAACTTTAAAATCACTTTTGCGCTTCCATCAGATTGATGCTTTCCGTTCCATGAATCGAGCCAATGAGGCCAGGTTTAAGGATAGCCGAACAATTCGCCTTTTTAACCGCTACGCTACCTATAATGGTTCCAACCCTTATAAAGCCCCCGCGACACTTAATGTAATTCCCCATTTTGAACAGCATTTTGGTGCATATTTTCCTGTTGGAGGAATGTATGCCATTGTCAGCTCACTGACAAAACTGGCGGTAGACCTTGGAGTGAAATTTCACTTTAATTCCTATGTTGATGAAATTGATATAAAAAATAATAGGGTAGTTGGTCTTCGCTGTGGAGGGGAGAGTCACACCGCTGATCTGATCATTTCCAATATGGATGTTTGGTATACCTATACCCGATTAATGAGGGGTATCAAGGTTCCTGAACGCTTGAAAAATCAGGAACGCAGCAGTTCTGCCCTGATCTTTTACTGGGGAATGAGTACTTCCTTTACTGATTTAGGTCTGCACAATATATTTTTTACGGAAAATTATCAGGAAGAATTCAGGCAGATATGGGAAGAGAAATGTGTAGGTTCTGATCCAACTGTGTATGTTCATATTAGTTCTAAAAGCAATCCTCAGGATGCTCCGGAAGGATCAGAAAACTGGTTTACAATGATCAATGTGCCTTCGGATACTGGTCAGGACTGGGATGAACTGATCCGGATTTCCAGAAAAAATATTATTGAAAAACTTTCCAGGAATCTGGGTAAAGACATCAGTCAACTGATTAGCTGTGAATCTGTACTGGATCCAAGAGGGATTGACTCAAAGACTTTTTCTTACCAGGGTTCATTGTATGGCAGCAGTTCTAATAGTCAGTTTTCGGCTTTTTTAAGGCATGCTAATTTTTCAACGGGAATTAAGGGCTTGTATTTTGCAGGTGGCAGTGTACATCCCGGGGGCGGGATACCGCTTGCACTGCTTTCAGCAAAAATAGTTGTTAACCTGATTAAGTAATATTTTGGATGTTCTTTCTTTAAGTATTTTCAGGATTATAAAAAATTATATCTTTAAGTATGCTTGAACCACGCCGGAACAAAATTATATTTCAATTCTTCTCCTGGTATATTAATAGAATTATTAAATCAGATTTTGAAGAGCTGAAATTTAACAAAACAGAGTATGATACCGAAAGGTCAATTTTATTATTGGCCAATCACTGTTCATGGTGGGATGGCTTTTTGATGTTTCAGATCAACCGGCTTTATTTCAAAAAAAAATTCCATGTGATGATTACCGAAGAAAACTACCGAAAGGTTTGGTTTTTAAAATACCTGGGTAGTTTTTCGGTAAAAAAGAATTCCAGAAGTGCGATCGAAACATTGGAATATGCCGGAAATCTGTTAAATGATCCTGAAAATCTGGTACTTATTTTTCCTCAGGGTAAGCTGTATTCCGGGCATGTAGATGAGGTTCAGTTTCAAAAGGGTTTAATCAATCTGATTAACAGTTCAACCCGCAAATTCCAGTATATTTTTGCTGCCAGCTTTGTCGATTATTTTGAGCATCGCAAGCCGGTAATGACTTGTTATCTTCAGGATTGGGAAGGAGCTGAGTTTACCAGTCTGCAGCTAATTAAAAGTGCATATAATAAACATTATGAATCATCGCGGCATAAACAATGCGCGATTCAAGTATAAGCATGATCCTTATTTACTTTATTTATTTTTTTCTTATCCTTAGGTTTACAGTAACGCTGTTTAACTTCATCTCTAATCCGAAACTGACCAAGACCGGAAAAAAATACAATGACCTGGTTTCAATTCTAATCCCGGCCAGGGATGAGGAACTAAATATCATAGATCTGCTCGAGTCTATCCTTGATCAGGATTATCAAAACTATGAAGTCATCGTGCTTGATGATCATTCTTCTGACCAAACCTTTAAGCTTTGTTCTGATTTCTGTGAAATGCACAAACGTTTTAAAGTCTTAAAGGGCAAGGCTCTCCCTAAAGATTGGCTGGGAAAGAATTATGCATGTTCCCAGCTTGCTGAGATGGCAAATGGCAATTATTTAATTTTTCTTGATGCGGATGAAACGATCTCCGATGGACTGATTAATAATTCCATACACCGGATGAAACTAAATAAGCTTAGTCTGCTCAGTATTTTTACAGATCAGGTGACACTTACATGGGGTGAACGTTTAGTGGTTCCGCTGATGCATTTCCTTTTGCTTAATCTCTTGCCGCTTCGGCTGGTCAGGTTATCAGGCAATCCATCTTTTTCGGCTGCAAGCGGACAGTTTATGATGTTTGATGCTGATAATTACAAATCGAATCTATGGCACGAGCAGGTGAAGGGAAAAGTGGTTGAGGATATTGAAATCATGAAACTGATCAAGGTTAATGGGTACAATGGAGAGACGCTACTGGCAAACGGATATATTCATTGCCGTATGTACCGGTCATTTTCAGAAGCAGTGGAAGGCTTTAGTAAGAACTTTTTTGCAGGGTTTAATTATAGTGTATTCGGCCTTTTCTTTTACCTCCTGCTTGTGGTGCTGGGGCCAATAGCAATCACTTATTTTCTTGGGATTGAGCTGGTATTGTTTGCATTATCCCTGATTGTATTAAGCAGAATAATGATTTCCTTACTTTCAGGACAAAGTGTTTGGCGGAATGTTTTACTCCATCCATTTCAATTATTATGTATGCTATTTATTTCGGTTCAATCTGTGAAGAAACATTTTACTAAGACCATACTCTGGAAGGGTAGGATAATAAGAAAGCGATCATGAGCAGGATAATACTTTGTAGTGTAATCATAGTACTATTTCACCTTGTTGGTCTCTATGGTTTTCTGACTCCTGCCTTTGAAGAGCTTTTCATAAAGCTGGTTCCCTTCCATTTATTGCTGATGCTGCTGCTTATGATTCTTACAGTTAATGACAAATCTAATGATCTTATAAAATTTGCCATTGTGATTTATCTGGCCGGTTTTTTTATTGAAGTAATAGGGGTTAATACCGGTTGGATCTTTGGAAACTACACCTATGGAACCGCCCTGGGAGCTAAATTATGGGCTACTCCGCTTCTCATTGGTGTAAACTGGTTAATTCTGGTTTATTGTACCGGGGTGTTTCTGCACTATTTTAATCTTAAAAGCAAGCTGATATTTTCTGCATTGGGTGCAGGTATATTACTGGGTATGGATTTCCTGATTGAGCCTGTGGCAATCAGATTTGATTACTGGTCCTGGTATGGAGGCATTATTCCAATACAAAACTACCTGGGATGGTATATTTTTTCTTTTATTCTATTCCTGTTTTTTTCAGGTTTAAATTTTAGAAAGAAGAATAATGCTGCAATTGTGCTTCTTTTTGCACAGTTCGGTTTTTTCCTTATCCTTAATTTATGGGCTTTCTGACGAACATTTTAGTATTTTTGTAATTAAATCCGCTGAATTTCAGCAATTGAGAAAAAACAATGGAATATAATCTGAAGGTAACGATTGATCAGGATTCGGGATTCTGTTTTGGAGTTGTCTATGCAATTGATATGGCTGAGGAAATTCTGGCCGAAGATGGTTACCTGTATTGTTTGGGCGATATCGTGCATAATGATGAAGAAGTAAATCGTTTAAAAGCTATGGGGCTTAAGATTATTTCTCATGAGGATTTGTTGAACATTAAAAATGAGAAAGTGCTGATCCGTGCACATGGTGAAGCACCAGAAACATACCGCCTGGCACTTGAGAATAACATTACCCTGATTGATGCATCCTGCCCGGTAGTGTTAAAGCTTCAGAATCGGGTTAAGAATTCTTATGATAATAATGAAAAGGTGCTTCTGTTTGGTAAACATGGGCATGCCGAAGTTATTGGCTTGCAGGGGCAGACAAATAACGATGCGCTTGTATTTCAGGATATATCGGAACTTGATAAGGTTGATCTCCCTCAGAAATTTACCCTGTACAGCCAGACAACTAAAAGTACCGCGAAGTTTTATGAAATAAAGGATGAATTGATCAGGCGTGGGTACGAGATTAAAGCAAACGACACGATTTGCAGGCAGGTTTCAAGCAGGGATGAAGATCTTAGAAAGTTTGTTGTTAACTATGATCATATCGTTTTTGTTTCTGGTAAAAAGTCTTCGAACGGAAAAGTTTTATATGAAGTTTGTAAGAGTATTAACCCAAATACTTACTTTATCTCAAGCGAAGAAGAATTATCAAGAGAAATGTTCAGACCTGGCGATAAGATCGGAATTTGTGGCGCAACTTCCACCCCCTTATGGTTAATGCAAAAAGTGAAGGCCATTTTGGATGGATATTGATAAATAAAACTATGTCCGGGCATCAGTCAAATACAGGTTTAATAATTGCAATGCTTGTGATCGGATTGTGGGTTTTATGTATTATAAATCTGATGATGTGGAATGTGAATCTGCAGAATCCGGCACTCTATCTAATGATCCTGGTCCAGATGCATTTGTATACTGGATTGTTTATCACCGCACATGATGCCATGCATGG
Source organism: Daejeonella sp. (assembly GCF_030695525.1). Lineage (GTDB taxonomy): Bacteria > Bacteroidota > Bacteroidia > Sphingobacteriales > Sphingobacteriaceae > Daejeonella. The sequence continues at coordinate 46,004 of NZ_JAUYSS010000053.1, forward strand.
TACAGTATCTTCGAAGCCCGGACTGAATAAATTCATCGGTCAGCTTTGCACTGCATTATATGCTTGCTTCCCCTTCAGCAAACTTTACGAAAAACATCATAAACATCACAAGCATGTGCATACTGAACTTGACCCAGATTATCACGAAGGAAACTTTATAACCTGGTATATCAGTTTTATCAGGGAATATTTATCCTGGTGGCAGATTGTACTTATGGCTCTGATCTATAACGTGCTTAAGCTATGGATAGCCGAAGTAAACCTCATCTTATTCTGGGTCTTGCCATCCTTACTCAGCACCTTGCAATTGTTTTATTTTGGTACCTGGCTTCCTCATCATGGGGAACATTCAAACAAACATCAGTCGGCTACCCAAAAGAAAAATCATATCATTGCTTTCTTTTCCTGTTATTTTTTTGGATATCATTATGAACATCATGATTCACCCGGAACCCCCTGGTGGAAACTCTGGAAATTGAAGAACTGATTCCAAAATGTTTTTCTAACGTCAAATAGAGAGAAGCATTTTTAATAAATGATTCCTAAGACTATCTTTGCCGCTCTTTAGTAGTCATATGAGCAAGCAAGGTATTTTATTAGTTAATTTAGGAACTCCTGATAGTCCCTCAAATGCAAATGTTCGCAAATACCTGGATGAATTCCTGATGGATGAACGGGTAATTGATATTAATCCCGTTTCCAGAGCATTGCTTGTTAAGGGCATTATTGTTCCTTTCCGGGGCCCGAAATCTGCAAAATTATACAGGGAAATCTGGTCCGACACAACCGGATCCCCATTAATGCATTACAGTCTGCTACAGAGGGATCTTCTGCAGCAACGCTTAGGTAATGATTACCAGGTAGAACTCGCCATGCGCTACCAAAGTCCATCAATTGAGAGTGCCTTAAATAAATTAAAGGATGCCCAGGTCAGCAGTATCAAAGTTATACCAATGTTTCCTCATTACGCTTCCGCAAGTACCGGTTCGGTTCTGGAAAAAGTAATGGAGCTGGTCAGAAAATGGCAAACAATTCCAAATATTTCTTTCATCAATTCTTTTCATGATAATGAATTGATGATAGAGGCTTTTTGTGACAATGGCAGAAAACATAAACCTGAAACATACGATCACGTATTGTTCAGTTTTCATGGTTTGCCTGAAAGGCAACTTGTTAAATCAGACCATTCACAAAAACATTGCCTTAAAGTTGAGAATTGCTGTTCCACGTTGACCGACAATAATAAATTTTGCTATTCAGCACAATGTCATGACACTGCCCGTTTAATTGCTGATAAACTTGGCCTCAGTAAGGATAAATATTCGGTTTGCTTTCAATCGCGTTTAGGTAAAGATCCTTGGGTGCAGCCTTATACAAGTGTGGTCATAGAAGAATTGGCAGAAAAGGGAGTTAAAAGCTTATTGGTATTTTGTCCCGCTTTTGTTGCAGATTGCCTTGAAACAGTCTATGAAGTAACGGTTGAATATGGTGATGAATTTAAGACTTTGGGTGGTGAACATGTACAATTGGTTGAGAGTTTAAATGATCATCCTTTGTGGATTGAAGCATTGGAGGGAATGGTGAAGGCATAAAAAAATGGAAAAAATTCTTGATTGCCAAGAAAAATTTCGTAAATTGTTTATGTGAAAGATAAGAACATAAAAAATACAACAGCCAAACCTTATCCAGCTTCTGATATTCAAGGTTCTGTAGTTTCTGAAACAATGGTTCATTACCAGTTAATGTATGCCAATGACATCGCTCTTCTTACTCATTCAAAAATAGGGTTAAACGCTAAAGCAGCCCTTGATTTTATATCCCTTTCAGGCTTTTCCTATCAGGAGTTTCAGGAAACTTTTAATACAACTGTTAAAACTATTCAGAACTATGTCTTACAAGATATGAAACTGGATGCCGCCCTCAGTGAGAAACTGCTTAAGTCTTTTGCCTTGTTTAATAAAGGAATTGAACTGTTTGGTTCCCCCAGGGCTTTTCATGATTGGCTTAACACTTCAGCATACGGGCTTGGCAATAAAATACCCTATAATTTGATGGATACTATTACTGGCATTTCCTTAATTGAAGAAGAACTTATCCGTATAGAATACGGTGATCTTGCATAAATGCTAGTTTACAGGATTACACTGGCTAAGTATGCTCAAGGTTTATTAGCATCAGGCAGAGCGGCGAGGTGGAATTCCAACGACTGGGAAATGATCTACACATCTTCATCACAGTCTTTAGCTTGCCTAGAAAATGTTGTTCACCGGAGCCAGATAGGACTTTCTGATCAATTTCGTTTATTAACTATTGAAATACCCGAAAGAATTGCAATAGTTTCATTGGATTTAACACAATTACCTGGGCAGTGGTATATTTTTGAAAATATGAACATCACTCAGCACCTTGGTGATCAATGGCTGAAACAAGCAGATAATGCTGTGCTGAGGGTTCCTTCATCCATTATTCAATCTGAATTTAACTATTTATTAAATCCCAGTCATGCTGATTTTAGATTAATCAAACTCTTAAACGTTGAGCCTTTCAAATTCGATGAAAGAATTAAACGTTGAACTTAATGTGTTCAATAATCTTCCGGGTAGCACCTGTATGCTCCTGAATATAATTACGTGCAATATCGCCCGATTGCTTATTGGCTATAAAATAAAGAAATGCACTTTCCAACTCACCTGCATTAGAAATGCTTATGGCTCCTTTTAATGATACCAGATCCACAGCTTCTTTAAATTTCAGGTATTCCGGTCCGAAAATAACCGGTAATCCGAAGGCTAGAGCCTCCTGAGTGTTGTGGATCCCTTTACCAAATCCGCCACCGATATAGGCCATCTTACCATACTGATAAACAGAGGAAAGTATTCCTATATTATCAATAATGAGTGTTTGCTGATTTCCGGGTTCCGAAGACCGGACACTTGCTGCTGAATAAGTAATATGATCAGTGAATAAGTCTTTAAGCTCATTAATCCGGCTATCACTAACCTCATGCGGGGCTATTATAAACTTCCAATCAGGATATTTTTTTACCAGATAATGCAATAGCTTTTCATCTTCAGGCCAGGTACTCCCTGCTATGAAAATGCTTTTATCACCGCAAAATTCTTCAATTAAGGGTATTTTTTTTATTGTAAGGATATTTTCAGCCACTCTGTCGAAGCGCGTATCCCCGCTAACTGTAACATTCCTGACTTGAATCTTCTCTAAAAGCTCCCGGCTACATTCATCCTGCACAAAAATATGGCTTACCCATTTTAACATCTTCCTGTGCAAACCTCCATACCATTTAAAAAAAACCTGCTCTTTTCTGAATATTCCGGAGATCACATAGAGAGGAATATTATTTTTATGTAATTCTTCAAAGTAATGATACCAATAGTCATATTTAGTAAAGATGGCCATCTCTGGATTTAATAGTCGGATAAACTCTTTGGCATTTGTTCTGGTATCTGCCGGAAGATAAAATACAAAATCAGCCAGGGCATAATCCTTCCTGATTTCATATCCTGAGGGAGAGAAAAAAGTAATAATAATTGGTAGTTCAGGATTCTCTGATTTTAAGCGTTCAAGTACCGGCCTTCCTTGCTCAAATTCACCCAATGAGGCAAAATGAAACCAGGTATAGCGTTTGTTTTTGTACAGTCTGCTTTCTATTAATTGTATGAGTCCTTTTCTTCCACTGATCCATGCCGCAGCTTTTTTATTCCTCAGGGAAGCAATCCGAATGAAAAGTGTATAAAAATAAATACCTGTATTGTACAAAAAAAGCATTTTGAATATAATTCTTATCTTCGTCGAAGTTAAGGTTAAATCTTTTAAATAGTCTTCGTCAATAGATGAAAATAGCAGTTGTTGGTACAGGATATGTAGGCTTAGTGACCGGTACTTGCCTTGCCGAAACAGGGAATACAGTTACCTGTGTGGATATAAATGAGGAAAAAGTTAAAATGATGCAGGCATATAAATTGCCAATCTATGAGCCTGGTCTGGATATACTTTTTCATAGAAATATAGAACAAGGGAGGTTGAAATTTACTACCATTCTTGTTGAGGCAATCCAGGATGCCCAAATAATATTTCTTGCCTTGCCAACACCTCCGGCAGGTGATGGTGCAGCAGACCTGAGTTTTGTACTCGGTGCAGCTAAGGATATCGCTAAACTCATCACTGGATATAAGGTTATAGTGACTAAATCAACAGTGCCGGTTGGTACTGCAGATAAAGTGATTAAGGTATTTATTGAAAATACATCAGTTGAAGTGGATGTGGTCTCAAATCCGGAATTTTTACGGGAAGGGGTTGCTGTCGACGACTTCATGAAACCCGACAGGGTTGTTGTGGGTACACAAAGTCTGAGAGCCCAAAAGCTGATGGCAGAGTTATATAGCCCTTATGTTAGACAAGGGAATCCAATCATTTTTATGGATACCCGATCTTCTGAACTGACAAAATATGCGGCTAATTCGTTCCTTGCAACAAAAATTACCTTCATGAACGAGATAGCCAATTTATGTGAACTTGTCGGGGCAGATGTGGATGCAGTCAGGAGGGGAATAGGAGCAGATGACCGCATTGGTAAGCGTTTTTTGTTTCCGGGTGTTGGGTATGGAGGTAGTTGTTTCCCAAAGGATGTTCAGGCTCTGGCCAGATCTGCCTCTGAAAATAACTATGATTTTAAAATCCTCAACTCTGTAATGGAAATTAATGATTCTCAACGGGTAAGACTGGTTGAAAAAGTTAGAAATTACTATAAGGGGGATATCCAAGGAAAGAAAATCGCTATCTGGGGACTGGCCTTCAAGCCTGAAACTGATGATATACGTGAAGCCCCCGCCCTTTATATTATTGAAGAATTACTCAGGGAGGGTGCTTTGATTAGGGCCTTTGACCCGGAGGCTATGGGCAATGTAAAAAAACTTCTGGGCGATAAAATTTCATACGGTGAAAACCAGTATGACACATTGAAAGATGCCGACGCCCTATTGATTGTTACAGAATGGTCGGTATTCAGGACGCCTGATTTTGACAGAATAGCTGAATTAATGAAGACTAAAGTGATTTTTGATGGGCGTAACTTGTATGATCTTCAAAAGATGATCGATTGCGGGTTTTATTACAATAGCATTGGGCGAAAAACTGTAGAATAATGAATCAGCGAAAACGTATTTTAATAACAGGTGCGGCAGGTTTTCTTGGCTCTCATCTCTGCGACCGCTTTATTAAGGAGGGTTTTCATGTGATTGCGATGGATAATCTCATTACCGGAGATCTTCGCAATATAGAACATCTTTTTCCTCTTGAAAATTTCGAATTCTATCATCATGATGTTTCAAAGTTTGTTTATGTTGCCGGAGAATTGGATTATATCCTGCATTTTGCATCTCCTGCCAGCCCGATTGATTATTTAAGAATTCCTATTCAAACTTTAAAGGTCGGATCATTGGGAATTCATAATCTTCTGGGATTAGCACGATCCAAGAAATCAAGAATTTTAATTGCTTCAACATCAGAGGTTTATGGCGACCCTGCCGTAAATCCGCAACCAGAAGAATATTGGGGGAATGTTAATCCTGTGGGTCCCAGAGGTGTTTACGACGAAGCCAAACGTTTTCAGGAAGCTATGACAATGGCCTATCATACTTTTCATGGTTTAGAAACACGTATTGTAAGGATATTTAATACCTATGGACCAAGGATGCGCTTAAACGATGGAAGAGTATTGCCTGCATTTATCGGACAGGCTTTGCGGGGAGAAGACCTTACCGTATTTGGTGATGGTTCCCAAACGCGATCTTTTTGTTATGTAGACGATCTGGTCGAGGGCATTTACCGATTATTATTTTCTGATTATGCATTACCTGTAAATATTGGCAACCCTGATGAAATCACCATTCGTGAGTTTGGAGAAGAGATTATCAAACTTACCGGAACCAAACAAAAAATGATATTTACAGATTTGCCTACCGATGATCCTAAACAACGAAGACCGGATATTACTAAAGCCAGGGCAATTCTGGGCTGGGAACCAAAGGTCAATCGCGCAGAAGGATTGAAAATTACTTATGATTATTTTAAATCATTGCCTGAACAGGAAATAAAACATAAGGATTTCACTTATTACAACAACAAATAATGTCAGGGAAGAAAATTTTAGTTACAGGTGGAACCGGATATATTGGCTCACATACTGTTGTTGAATTGATCAATGCAGGTTACGAGCCCGTGGTGATTGACAACCTCTCGAATTCAAGCCCGAAGATTGTTGACCAGATAATGAAGATCACAGGTATAAGACCTGAATTTTACAATTTCGATCTTTGTGATGAAAAGTTAACCCGCGAATTTTTAGAATCGCATAGTGATATCACCGGATTAATACATTTTGCAGCATTCAAAAGTGTTGGAGAATCAGAAAGGGAGCCCTTGAAGTATTATAAAAACAATTTATATTCCCTGATCAACCTGCTCGATGCCTGTTCTAATCGAAAGATGAACCTCGTATTTTCATCGAGTTGTACAGTTTACGGAGAGCCTGATATTTTACCTGTCAACGAACTTGCTCCGGTAAAAAAGGCTGAGTCAACCTATGGAAGTACGAAACAGATCGCTGAAGAAATATTGGAGGAGGTAGCGGGTGTTAGTGAAAATCTTAAAGTAATCGCCCTGCGTTATTTTAATCCGGTTGGTGCACATGCATCGTCCCTTATTGGAGAATTGCCTATCGGTGTTCCGCAAAATCTGGTACCATTTATTACCCAGGCAGCCATAGGAAAGCGTGGAAATATCATTGTATTTGGTGATGATTATAATACCTCCGATGGAACCTGTGTCAGGGATTACATACATGTTGTAGATCTTGCAAAAGCCCATGTTGCTGCAATCAGGCAGATGGAAAATGTAAAGAATAAAAAGAAGTTTGATATTTTTAACATAGGTACCGGCAAAGGAAACTCTGTCCTGGAAGTGATTCATGCATTTGAATCTGCAACCGGTCAGAAATTAAATTATACGATTGGAAAGCGTAGAGCCGGGGATATTGAGCAGATCTATGGCGATGTAAGCAAGGCTGAAGTTGAATTGTCATGGAAGGCAGAATTGGGTATTCAGGATATGATGAGTTCTGCCTGGGACTGGGAAAAGTATATCAAGCAAAATCCATTGTAATCGGAACTGATTCAAACCAGCATTTCATGGCTTATAGCAATTAAGTAAAAAAATTATCAGGGAATGAAGAAAATATTGATTACCGGAGGAGCAGGATTCATCGGATCACATGTGGTCAGGCGATTTGTGATCAATTATCCTGAATATCAGATCATTAATTTAGATAAGCTTACCTATGCCGGCAATCTCCTTAACCTGAAGGATATCGAGGATAAGCCTAATTATAAATTTATCAAAGGGGATATTGTTGATGCCGGATTTATCGACAAAGTATTTTCTGAAGAGCAAATCGAGGCTGTAATTCATCTTGCGGCTGAGTCGCATGTCGACCGCTCGATCAGCAGTCCGCTTGAATTTGTAATGACCAATGTTGTTGGAACTGTAAACCTGTTAAATTCTGCACGACATCAATGGAAGGATGATTATAAGTCACGCAGGTTTTATCATGTTTCAACAGACGAAGTTTATGGGAGCCTTGGAGAGGATGGTCTTTTTACAGAGAAAACGGCTTACGATCCGCACAGCCCCTATTCTGCATCTAAAGCAAGCTCTGACCATTTTGTAAGGTCATATCATGATACTTACGGGATTGATGTAGTGATTTCAAATTGCTCCAATAATTATGGTTCCTTTCATTTCCCTGAGAAACTGATCCCACTCTCGATCAATAATATTAAAAATAACATTGCCATCCCTGTTTATGGGAAGGGGGAAAATATACGTGATTGGTTATGGGTTGAAGACCATGCCAGGGCAATTGATGTGATCTTTCATCAGGCTTCAGGCGGAAGTACTTATAATGTAGGCGGGCACAACGAATGGAAGAATATAGACCTTATTCGTTTACTTTGTAAGATTATGGATAAAAAGCTGGGAAGAGAGCCCGGCTCATCTTCCAGATTGATCACATTTGTTACCGACCGTGCAGGACATGATTTAAGATATGCAATCGACTCATCGAAACTCCAGAATGATCTTGACTGGAAGCCTAGTTTACAATTTGAAGAGGGGTTGGAAAAAACGGTTGACTGGTACCTGCAAAATGAGGAATGGCTACAGAGTGTAACATCAGGTAGCTACCAGTCTTATTATAATGAGCAATACGGTAAGAGATAACACCCCTTTGTCTTGGCTCTTGGCTCCTGATTCTTTTTTAAACTATTCGTATCTCAATGACTCCACCGGATCCATTTTACTCGCCTTAACCGCAGGATAAAGTCCGGAGATCAATCCAACTCCAATACATAAAGTCAATCCTAGAATGGTCCAGCCCCATGGCATTATAAACGAACCGCCCATGACCATGGAAAGCAGGTTGCCGATCAGAATACCTAGAAAAACGCCGGTTATACCTCCCATCAGGCAAATAACGATTGCTTCAATAAGAAATTGACGCCTGATAACAATAGGAGTAGCACCAATAGCCTTTCGTATCCCGATTTCACGAGTACGCTCGGTTACAGAAACGATCATGATATTCATTAGGGCAATTGCAGCACCAATCAAGGTGATGGCCCCTATCACGATACCTCCGATCCTGACGAATTTTAAATTGTCGACCAGGGTTTGTGCAATGGCATCACTTTTTGTGATCTCAAAATTGTTATCATCGGCAACCTTCAAATTGCGGATATTTCTGAAAAGAGAGGTTGCTTCACCAATTGCCGCTTCCATCTGATTTGGGTCATCACTCATTACCGAAATAGTGTAGGATGGGTTCTGAATAGTCATGACCTGTTTGGCTCTGTATAGCGGAATCACACAAATTTTATCACCCCCAAAACCGACACTGGATCCTTTCGCTGCCAAAATACCTATGATACGGAATTTGTTATTTCCGATACTAATCGTTTTATTAATGGGGTCTACATTTGGGAAGAGCCGTGTTTTTATCTCATCCCCAATAATTACTACACTGGTGCCAAATTCCAGTTCTGATTGAGAGAAATTTCTTCCAGAAGCCATTTTATAACCCGCAGACTGAATATAATTTTCATCCGCTCCCAATACAGAGATATTTGGATTGGTCTTTTCATTGCCATATTTTACGGTACCTCCGAAAGAGGCAAATACGTTTACAGATATCATTGCCGGAAAATTAAAACTGCTTTTAAATTCCGTGGCCTGTCTGTAATCAATTGACTTATAGCGCTTTGGTCTTTGGCCTCCACCTCCAATACGAATCCCGATACCCCGGTTTCTAATTGTAAATGAATTTGCCCCCATGCTTGAGAATGTATTATTCAGGGAACCTTCTATGGCATCAATGGAAGTTAAAATGCCGACAAGTGCAGTTAAACCGATGGCAATGATAATAGCGGTTAAAAATGTCCTTAGCTTGTTACCCTTAACGGATTGCATAGCCACTTTGACATTTTCCGAATAACTCATTTTTGTTGCCATAGTATAAATATAAAAAGTCCTGCTGTTTTGACAGCAGGACTTCATGAAATGTTACAAATATTTTGTTAAACTGAAAACGATGTACCGCAACCGCAGGTACTGCTGGCATTTGGGTTGCTAAAAGTGAAGCCCCGGGCATTTAATCCATCTTTGAAATCTACCTCCATGCCTGCCAGATATAATCCATGGGCTTTATGCATAAAAACCCTGATGCCGTCAATAAAATACTCCTGATCACCATCTTTTTGCTGATCAAATCCGAGTACATAATTCATTCCGGCACATCCACCACCTTCAACACCCAAACGTAATCCGTATTCTTCACCTAACTCCTGTTGCTGAATGAGTTTTATGATTTCTTTTTTTGCACCATCAGTCAGAGTAACCGGTGCTGTAAGATTTGCAATTTCTGTACTCATAATTCTTTTAAAATCTTATCACAAATATACATGAAATTGCTCACTTTTGTTTTGACCGCAGTCATTTTGACTATCTGATAACAATTGCATACCCATGAACGAAACTGAATTTATACTTGATCTACTGAAATATGCTCTGGCCGGATTGATTGTGTTCTTCGCGGGATGGTTCGTAATTAAGAATTACCTTAATGAAAAGCTTAATTTCCAGCGAATGGAACTTAAAAGGGCAGCACTCAAACACACCTTGCCACTCAGGCTACAGGCATATGAACGAACCGTTTTGTTTCTTGAAAGAATTAATCCATCGAGTATGCTCATCCGTCTGCATACACCGGGAATGAGCGCACGTGAAATGCAGGGATTAATTATTTCAGATATTCGGGCAGAATATCAGCACAATATTTCGCAGCAGATATATGTCAGCAATAGAGCATGGGCAACAGTTAAACAGGTGAAGGAAGATACAATTAGTATGATTAACAGCGCTGTGCATGCATTGCCTGAAAATGCGTCTTCTGTCGATTTAAGTAGGGCAGTCCTTAGCCATTTGGCGAATCTGGAAACAGAAAATCCATATGAACTTGCTTTAACAATTGTTAAGGCAGATATGCAATCTTTATTTTAATGGAATGAGCGAAAAGAAGATAAAAACAAGTTCTGGTATTGAAATAAAGGAAGTTTATACTGAAACTAAAAGTATTGAACTGCCGGGGGAGTTTCCTTTTACCCGTGGCATACAAAAGGATATGTACCGCGGCAGAATGTGGACGATGCGGCAATATGCCGGTTTTTCTACTGCTGCAGAATCAAACAAACGTTATCATTACCTGCTTTCGCAAGGTACTACCGGCCTTTCTGTCGCTTTTGATCTTCCTACCCAGATTGGTTACGACTCAGATCACATGATGTCGGAAGGGGAAGTTGGCAAAGTTGGGGTTGCAATAGACTCATTAAAGGATATGGAAATACTTTTTGAGGGGATCGACCTTCAGAAGGTTACCAGTTCAATGACCATCAATGCAACTGCTCCGATTCTGCTGGCTATGTATATATGCCTGGCAAAGAAACAGGGTGCTGATCTCAAGCAGATATCCGGAACTATTCAGAATGACATTTTAAAAGAATATGCAGCCAGGGGTACCTATATATATCCTCCAAAAGCTTCCATGCGTTTGATTACGGATGTATTTGAATATTGCAGTGCAGAACTTCCAAAATGGAATACCATTTCCATATCAGGATATCATATCAGGGAGGCGGGTTCTACAGCAGTACAGGAACTGGCATTTACACTGGCCAATGGAAAGGCTTATCTCAAGGCAGCCATGCAGAAGGGTCTGGATATCAATGTATTTGCGAAGCGTTTATCATTCTTTTTTAATTGTCACAATAATTTTTTCGAGGAGATTGCCAAATTCAGGGCAGCGCGCAGAATGTGGGCTAAACTGACTCAAAGTCTTGGTGCTACGGACCCGGCTGCGCAAAAACTCCGCTTTCACACGCAGACCGGTGGCTCAACTTTGACAGCCCAGCAACCTTTGAATAATGTGATCAGGGTAAGCAATCAGGCCATGGCAGCTGTTCTTGGTGGAACCCAGTCGCTTCATACCAATGGTTATGATGAGGCTCTTTCTTTACCCACAGAAGCGGCAGCTAAGGTTGCACTCCGTACCCAGCAGATCATCGCATTTGAAAGTGGGGTCACTGATACTGTCGATCCGCTGGCAGGCTCTTACTTTGTTGAAGCACTTACTGATGAGGTTGAAGCAGCGGCATGGAAGTATATTGATATTATTGATTCTAAAGGGGGATCAGTGGCAGCTATTGAAGAGGGGTATATCCAGAATGAAATTGCGGCATCGGCTTATCAATATCAGACCGAGATTGAAAGTGGAGAAAGTATTCTGGTAGGGGTGAACAAATATGTGGATGAAGAAGGAATCAAGCCTGAAGGTTTCAGGGTTGATGACTCCATTCGAAAAGTACAAATTGATAAACTTATTAGTCTCAGGGCAGCACGCGATGCTTCGGCTGTTGAGACTGCTTTACTTGCATTGACTGATGCTGTGAAACAAGGATTGAATACTATGCCTTATATTATCTCGGCGGTAGAAGTTTATGCTACACTTGGCGAAATTGCCGATACCTTCAGAAAGGAATTTGGGGAATATTAGATTTCTGGTGGACAATAGTCTTTAAGAATCTAAGCAAAAAGGTAATTGCTGCCATTCTTTTCAAATTTAAGCACAGGTTTTACATTTAAATACCTATATTCATACTATTGATCTGCCTTTTCGATCTGAATGTGGAAATATTTTTTGAAGAAGAAATTAACCTCATTTTTGGCACTAAAACCCATAAAAATTAATGTATAGTTCTGTTTAACAGAATGTTAAAACTTATTTCAAAAATTAGTTTTTTAATCCAATTTTTTTCCGAATATTCGATACTCCAAAGAGTTACCAACATTTCTTTCGGCATCAATTGGAAATCAGATTATTAGTAAAATTATATGGAAAAAACTTGTACACATGTATGGAATAACTGCCTTCTGATAATTAAGGATAACATACCGGCTCAGAGTTTTAAGACCTGGTTCGAGCCGATTAAAGCCTTACGTCTGGATGGCAATGTATTAACTATACAGGTTCCGAGTTTGTTTTTCTATGAGTGGCTTGAAGAGCATTATGTTGGCCTGCTCAGAAAGACCGTAAAGAAGCAGTTAGGGGAAGAGGGAAGACTTGAATATAATATCGTTGTTGAAAAGTCTTCAACAAGTATTCCTTATACAACTAATATGCCTTCAAATGGTAATGGTGCTGAAGGGAAAAACCAGTCCATGCCAATGCCAATTTCCCTGAATAAGGACATTAAAAATCCTTTTGTAATTCCGGGATTAAAAAAATTACAGGTAGACCCTCAGTTAAATCAGAATTATACGTTTGAAAATTTTATTGAAGGGGATTGTAACAGGCTTGCCCGTTCTGCTGGCTATGCCGTTGCCGGAAAGCCGGGCGGTACTTCTTTCAATCCGCTCATGATTTATGGCGGAGTTGGACTTGGTAAGACCCACCTCGCACAGGCTATCGGTAATGAGATTAAGCGTACTCTGACAGATAAGCTGGTACTTTATGTTTCATGCGAAAAGTTTACCCAGCAATTTGTTGATGCGTTAAAAAACAATAACATTAATGATTTTGTGAATTTCTACCAGGCAATGGATGTCCTCATTATGGATGATGTTCATAATTTCGCAGGTAAGGAAAAGACACAGGATATATTCTTCCATATTTTCAACCATTTGCATCAATCCGGAAAGCAACTGATTATTACTTCAGACAAGCCACCTAAAGATTTGTCCGGACTGGAAGAAAGATTATTATCCCGTTTCAAGTGGGGCTTATCAGCCGATCTTCAGATCCCTGATCTGGAAACACGTATGGCAATCCTGAACAAGAAGATGTATTCGGATGGAATTGAACTTCCTTCAGAAGTAATTGAATATGTTGCTCATAACATTGATAATAATGTTCGTGAGCTGGAGGGAGCTATGGTTTCGCTGCTCGCACAGTCAACCTTAAACAAAAAGGAAATTGACCTGAACCTCGCTAAATCAATGCTTAAGAATTTCATCAAGAATTCCAGTAAGGAGATCTCGATGGAATATATTCAGAAGCTCGTTTGTGAGTATTTTGAAGTGCCTATTGAAATGGTTAAATCCAAAACCAGGAAACGGGAAATTGTTCAGGCCCGTCAGATATCAATGTATCTGGCAAAACTGCATACTAAAACTTCCCTTAAATCGATTGGTGCTTTCTTTGGTGGCCGCGATCACTCAACGGTGATCTATGCCTGCCAGACTGTAGACGATCTGATTGATACCGATAAAAAATTCAAGGGTTACGTAGCCGATATTCAGAAGAAACTGAAAATGAGTTAGGTGCTATAGTTTAACGATTCTTCTGTAATTTATTTATACTCATTCATTTAGATAAATTAAGCTACAAAGCCTCCCGGGTTGATTTCAAACAACAGATTGTCATTCTGCCTGGTTGCCCGTCCCGATGAAATACAGCACAGGGTATAATAAACCTTGCCGGAGAAGGTAGCTTCCGGCGGTTGGTAATTCCCTGTGGTTGGTGTTATCACCGACCAATGATATGATCGTGCTTGGTACGGTGAGAACACCGACCAGAGGGGAACGCGATTTCTTGCCGGAAAACCCCGGAGGAAAGGGCTGAATTGTCCTATACCACACAGGTTTTGATTTCCAAAATTAAATTATTTTCGCTCAAGAACCTTATCCGACCAATTATAGCCTATTGTTCTATTTTTACAATATTTTCTATCCCTTGCTTTTGTTCACTTAAATCCTTTAATTGCTTATAGTTTAAACCTATAGCAACATTCCAGTGAAAGCAATCCAATCAAAATCCTTTGTTCTATTAATGCTTATTGCCCTGGTATTTAATTCCTGCTCTGATTCAGGATATAATGATTATTCTACCTGGGCCAGCTATGGAGGAACTAAAGATGCTAACCGTTATTCTTCCATTGATCAGATCAATTTAGATAATGTGGCACAGTTAAAAGAGGCCTGGGTTTTTAATACAGGTGATAAAGACACGGCTAACCGTAGTGAGATGCAGTGCAATCCCATTGTGATCGATGGGACATTATATTTAACAAGTTCAAAATTGAAGCTTTTTGCTCTTGATCCGGCTACAGGGAAACAAAAATGGGCTTTTGATCCCAATACAAACTCTACTGAGAAAATTGGATTTGGAATAAACCGCGGACTGATGTATTGGGAAGATGAAAAAGGCAAAGATAAGCGGATTTTTTATGGTGCCGCTTCGAGACTCTATGCGGTGAATGCAACAGATGGTAATCCGGTTAAAGAGTTTGGTACTAATGGGTCGATTGAATTGAAAGAGGGCCTCGATATCCCCGACTCACAGGATGGTTCTCTGATCCTCAAAACCCCCGGGGTAATTTTTAAAGACCTGGTCATCGTCGGGATGAGTCTTTCAGAAGATGCAGATGCATTGCCCGGGCATATCAGGGCATTTGATGTGAGAACAGGAAAACGTAAATGGATTTTTCATACCATTCCACAACCCGGTGAATTTGGATATGATAGCTGGGAAGATAAGGATGCCTGGAAAAATATTGGAGGGGCCAATAACTGGACCGGTATGTCTCTTGATGAAGAACGCGGGGTAGTTTATGTGCCAACTGGTACGGCCTCACCTGACTTTTATGGAGGTACCCGCAAAGGTTCAAACCTTTTTGCCAATAGCATCATTGCGCTGGATGCAGCCACAGGTAAGTATATATGGCATTATCAGGTTGTACATCATGATCTTTGGGATCGTGATCTTCCTGCCGCACCCAACCTGGTTACCCTGAATCATAATGGTAAGAAGATAGATGCACTGGCACAGATCACCAAGCAGGGTTATGTTTACCTTCTTGACAGAACCAATGGTAAGCCTGTTTTCCCGATACCTGAAGTTCCTGTACCTCAGGAAGCCCTGCCCGGAGAAAAGCCATGGCCAACACAGCCAATACCAACACTTCCGGAGTCTTTTTCAAGGCAGAAATTCGGACCTGAAGATGTAAGTGATCTCAGCCCCGAAACTCATAAAGAATTAATGGAAAGATATGTTCAGATCAAAAACAGGGCACAGTTTAACCCTCCAAGTAAAGAGGGCAACTGGATTTTTCCTGATTTTGGCGGGGGTGGTGAATGGGGGGGAGCTGCGGTTGATATGGAAACAAAGATCCTCTATGTTAATAGTAATGAAGTTCCTTCAACCCAGGTAATGCTGGATGCCCCGCAAACTGAAGGAACTGGTATTACTCCTGGCAGGGCAGTTTATAATAAATATTGCATTAGTTGCCATGGTGCTGAATTGAAGGGTAGTGGTACTGAATATCCTTCCTTAGAGAATCTAAATAAGAAGTATAATGTACTCCAGATTAGTCAAATAATTCAGCAGGGCCGGAACAGAATGCCTTCCTTTGGGCATGTTCCTGAGCCGGAACGGAAAAAACTTGCTGCTTACCTAAGCGGGACTGAAGATATTTCCAAAGAGCAAAATTTTGCTGCATTGACTAAAGTTAACAGGAAGAGTCTGATACCTTATGTAATGAAAGGCTATGACCGCTTTGTGGACAAGGATGGTTATCCAGGCATCAAACCACCCTGGGGCACTCTGAATGCCGTGGATTTAAACAGCGGAAAACTGTTGTGGAAAGTGCCATTGGGTGAATATGCAGAATTGATAAAAAGAGGATTAGGTATTACCGGTTCACGCAATTATGGCGGACCAGTAGTTACAAAGGGAGGCCTTGTATTTATAGCAGCAACCCCGGATGAAAAGATCAGGGCATTTGATAAGAATTCCGGAAAAATGGTTTGGGAATCAAAACTGCCTGCGGCTGGTTTTGCAAGCCCGGCAACTTATATGATCAATGGGAAACAATTTCTGGTAATTGCCTGTGGTGGTGGGAAACTGGGGGTAAAATCGGGTGATAGTTATGTTGCTTTTGCTTTGCCCGACTAACTTAACAAGAACTCGACATAATATTTTAAAAACCACATACCTGCCTGCCGGTAGGCATGGAAACATAGCATTTTAAAGCTTTTACCCTAAATTTTAAACTCAGATAGCCTTGATGCTTCGCTACAATCTATATGATTTACATTCTATGTTTCCTTTAAAGCATAATTAATTCAAACTATGTGGTTAAATATTAATCTTTATATAGTTTAATATCGACCTCACGTTAAGTTATTAATCCGAGTTTAATAAGTGCATAGAAAATCCCACTGGTGTGTAGAGCCTGTCCAAAGGCGTTGCTTAAAACAAGTTCCTTTAATTTTTCAGGGCTTACGAGCTCAATGTCAATTTCTTCCCCTTTGTCCAGTTTTTGTGCGGCAACCCGTTTCCCCCCTCTGGCAATAAAACAAAAGGTTTTGTTTTTTGCTGTTGCCGGATTGGCATAAAGTTCAGAAAGAAATTCAACATCCTGAAATTCGTAACCCGTTTCTTCGAGTAATTCCCTTCTCAGAGCATGTTCAGGGCTTTCATTTTTCTCGATACAACCTCCCGGAAGTTCAAGCACCACCTCTTCAGCGGCATGCCGGTATTGCCGCAAGAGTATAACCTGATTGTCTACTGTAAGTGCAATTGCATTGACCCAGTCGGGGTACTCAAGGACATAATAGTCAGGGATAATGGTGCCATCAGGCATCCTGCAGGTATCTACCCGTAAGGTTGCCCAATTTTCTTTAACAATATATTTACTTGAGATCTTCTCCCAATTAAGATGGCTCATTATCTATATTCTAATCACATTTTATGCATTTAGCCCTTAGCTTTAAGCTTTTGGCTTTCAGTTTAAAGCTTTCCGTTACCAGCTTCCACTTGATCCACCCCCGCCAAAGCTTCCCCCACCGAATCCACCAAAGCCGCCACCTCCGCCGCCACCAAATCCACCGCCACCACCTGAGAATCCTCCAAAACCACCGCCACCACTTCCTCTGCCTAGTTGTGAGCCCATCAATAACCACCAGAACGGACTAGCACTTCCGCGGCCACCAATCACTTCACTTCCACCACCGCCACCTTTCTTAATCGCGATTAGAATAATAATGACTATAATGATCACAAAAACAATATCGATACCACCCTTTTTGCTTTTACGTTTGGGGCTGTCATTTTTGTATTCTCCTTTAGTATAGGCAATAATAGCATCTGTTCCGGCGACTAATCCACCGAAATAATTGCCTTCTTTGAAGTTAGGTGTAATTTCCTGGGAGATAATCCTTTTTGTTATTGCATCGGGTAGGGCGCCTTCAACACCGTAGCCGGTTTGTATGGTAACTTTTCTGTCACCAAGTGAAACCAGCAGCAAAACTCCATTATTGTTTTTTGACCCACCTATTCCCCAGCTTTCTGCAAGCCGTACGGCATAGTCCGCCACATCATACCCTTCAAGTGATTTAATCAGAACAACAGCAACCTGTGTTGAGCTTGAATCGTCAAATGCGACCAGTTTTTGCTCGAGCTGATTAATCTGATCAGGCGAAAGGGTTTGTGTATAGTCATTTACCAGCCTATTTGGCTTTTCAGGAAAAGTTTGTGCCGGTAGTACCAGGCTTAGTAAAACCAGGACAACCGTTGGGAATATATATTTTAATTTCATCTATAGCTTGCTTATATTTTTCAATACCATTATTTACCATCACCATAGGAGATTTCATTTGGCAATTCATTAATGTCACCATCTATGTATGGGAAATAGGTCTGAAGTTGTTTGCCGGCCAGTCTTATTCCTGAAATAATACCTGTAGCGAGCTCTCCATTCTTAAAATGGCTCAACATGGCTTCTTTGGTGCTGTCCCAGAAATCATGCGGTACCAGCTTGTTTATTCCTGCATCACCGATAATCGCGAATTGATGGTCCTCTGTCGATATATATATCAGCACACCATTTCTTTGGGCTGTATTATCCATTCCAAGTTTATGGAAATAGTTTGCAGCACGATCCAAAACCGGTTCACTGCAGGTTTTCTCGACACAAATGCGGATTTCACCCGAAGTATATCGCTCTGCTGATTCAACCGCATCGCTGATAAGCTCTTGCTCTTTTTCACTGAAAATTGACATGGCCTTAATTTAAATCGCCGGAAATAAATTCCGGCGATCAGTTAATATATAAATAAAAAAAGCATTCTTAGAATTCAACCTTTGGTGCTGAATTAGCTCCTGCTTCAGCCTGAAAATATCCTTTGGCCTTAAACCCAAACATACCTGCAACCAGATTGTTCGGAAAAGTTCTGATTGTAGAATTGTATTCCTGGGTTACAGTATTGAACTTTTGGCGCTCAACAGTAATTCGGTTTTCTGAGCCTTCAAGTTGAGCCTGAAGTTCAAGGAAATTCTGATTTGCTTTTAGTTGAGGATAGGCTTCTACTGTCGCAAGTAATCTTCCCAGCGATTGACTAAGCTGTCCCTGAGCTGCCTGAAACTGCGCTATAGATTCAGGCGTCAACTTTGTAGGATCAACATTTATCGAAGTAGCCTTCGCGCGGGCTTCAATAACCTGAGTTAAGGTCTCTTGCTCAAAATTGGCTGCCCCTTTAACACTTGCCACAAGATTGGGTATAAGATCAGCCCTTCTTTGGTACACATTTTCAACCTGAGCCCATTGGGAGGTAACCTGCTCATCGAGCTTCACCATACTATTGTATCCGCATGAGCTTAATGAAAGCACTGCGAAAAATGCAAGGATATTAAATACTATTCTTTTCATAATTGATTTTTGCTTTTACTGTAATCTATAAATTTACAGTATAGGAATCAAATTTCATACCTTTGTTACACATCCGGGATAATACCCGGCAAAAAATATGATCAAAGAGATTGAATTGGTTCTTCCTCCGGAACATTCAAGTGATGAAGACTTTATCAGGGATTTAGCCCGTAAGTTGCTGAATATTAGTCTAGAGCGTAAGATATTCGTCCGGATTTTAAAACGTTCGATCGATGCCCGAAGCCGAAAAGTAGTTTTCAGACTAAAGGTCAATGTTTTTATTGATGAGTTTCCTGAGACTGAAATATTTACCGTAAAATACCAAAATGTCAGCGACAAAAGGCCGGTTTTGATCATTGGTGCCGGACCAGCGGGCTTATTTGCCGCCTTGCGATGTATCGAACTCGGTCTTAAACCGATTATTTTGGAACGTGGTAAAGATGTCAAATTAAGAAGAAGGGATCTTGCTTTAATCAACAGGGAGGGTCAAATCGACCCCGATTCAAATTATTGTTTTGGCGAAGGTGGTGCAGGAACCTATTCTGACGGTAAACTCTATACCCGGTCCAACAAGCGTGGCGATGTGAACTATGTTTTAAAGACATTTGTGTCTCATGGCGCTACAGAAGATATTTTAATTGATGCTCGTCCGCATATCGGGACCAATAAATTGCCCGGGATTATTACATCCATGCGCGACAGCATATTAAATTCCGGTGGGGAGATTCATTTTGAATGCCGGATTACAGATCTTTTGATCAGGGCGAAGAAGTTAAAGGGAGTAATGGCGGGCGATAAAAAGTTTGAAGCTGAACATGTGATCCTGGCTACCGGGCACTCGGCAAGGGATATCTATTACCTCCTTGACAAGCATCAGGTTTTAATGGAAGCTAAAGCCTTTGCACTTGGTGTGAGGATAGAGCATCCACAGGAGGTCATTGATCAGGCACAGTATCATTGCAGTGATCGCGGGCCGTATCTGCCGCCGTCTTATTATAGTCTGGTTGAGCAGGTGGAGGGCCGCGGGGTATTTTCGTTCTGTATGTGTCCTGGAGGAATAATAGCCCCATGTTCTACTGATCATAATGAGATTGTTGTTAATGGCTGGTCGCCTTCGAAGCGTAATAACCCTTACGCAAATTCCGGAACTGTTGTCCAGATTAATCTGGAAGATATTCCGGGTAGCTCGGGGGATGCGCTGAGTATGTTAAAATTCCAGTCGGAGATAGAAAAATTGGCATTTAATGCTGGAGGAGGGAACCTGGTAGCTCCGGCACAAAGGATGATCGATTTTGTGAGTAACAGGCTGTCAACCGATCTTCCATCCAATTCTTATATTCCCGGCACAAAGAGTGCGGATCTGAGATCTGTTCTTCCTGAATTCATTTTTAAACGGCTTCAGAAGGCACTTCCGGTATTTGGGAAGAAAATGAACGGTTATTACACGAATGAGGCGATTCTGGTTGGGGTTGAATCAAGAACTTCCTCCCCGGTTAGAATACCCCGTGATAAAGAATCATTGCAGCATCCACAATTGGCAGGTTTATATCCCTGCGGGGAGGGAGCAGGTTATGCCGGTGGAATTGTATCCGCGGCAATTGACGGCATGAATTGTGCAGATGCAGTTTTCAGAGCTATTAATTAAGCTGAATTATTGTTTATAAATAAGGCTTATGATGTTTTTTTGGGAGTTATTAGATTTTTATGTTTGGAAATGTGCTGATGTGCAATTTCAAATGGTAGTCCCGTCTTCCGCTTATACCCCACAGGCCTTAAGCACAGGCCTGTATCCGCTATAGCCGGGTTTAAGACCGTCAAGACTGTGCTGTTAAACCGAAAATATTCTACAAAGGAGCAAAATAAACTCAATTGTATAAAATAAAGCTGAATGCATTATATCTTATAATTTGTCAACCTTAAAATGAAAAAGACCCTAATACTTGGAGCGAGTACCAATCCTGCGCGTTATTCCAATCTTGCTGCACAAAGGCTTGTAGCTAATGGCCATCCGATTATCAATGTAGGTCTGAAAGCCGGTGTGGTTGCCGGTGTGGCGATTGAAAAACCTGAACAGATACATACCGATCTGGATACGATTACTCTATACCTGGGTCCTCAGAACCAGCCTGAGTATTACGACTATATATTAAAGTCTAAACCTAAACGTATCATTTTCAATCCCGGAACAGAAAACCCTGAACTGGAAGAACTGGCTGAAGCTAATGGGATAGAATGTACAGAGGCTTGTACTTTAGTGCTTCTATCTACTGGGCAATACTAATGACCTGAGTTCGATATAAAATCTTGGTGGTGTACTATTTAAATTAAATAATTTTTCTTGTTTTAGAAAGCAAGTTCTGTGCCTCTTCGGTCCTGCATGCTAGCGCATGCCCAATATCATTATTTAAGAGTCGGGAGGTTCCAGCTTTCGCTGGAATGACAAATTTTTTTGTAATAAGGAGATTCCAGCCTTCGCTGGAATCGCAAGAAGGAACCGTATTATAAATGATTAAGTGCTTTTACTCAATTTTTGTCTTTATATGTCTTTGGAATGAGGAGTTATCTGAACCGATTCCAGCGCAGGCTGGAATCTCCCCCATCTCCCCAGCAATGTTGTCATTCCAGCGAAAGCTGGAACCTAATAACGCATTCCGGTTAACGTTGTCTTCCTGAAAGATACAGAACCAACGAAAGCCGCAACCTCAAAATTATTCCACTCACATATTAAAACCATAAAACCAAACAATTTCTTAAAGAATAACATTGAGCGCACGCTTGTCGCGTGTACTTCATTTATTTAATTCCTGGAACGCGCGGCACGCGCGCACCAGCAGCCCCGGACTGCCCGTCCCGATGAAATACAGCTCCGGGTAAAATAAACCTTGCCGGAGGAGGTAGCTTCCGGCTTATGGTAATTTGAAATAGAACGCAAATTCTTGCCGGAACTACTCCGGAGGAAAGGACTGAACTAGCCTATAATACACAGGGATAGCTTTCCAAAATCAAATTATTGTGGTCCCAGAGCCTTAACTAACGAATTATAACAATGTTAATTTATCCTTCCTTAATTTCGAACACCGTTTAGTAGAAGGAATCTATTTAATATGCTAAACCACATTTGGATTAGTAATTCGAATTTCTTTTGGGAAGTAATTATTCAGTCGATTATCCAGAATCTTTGCCCAGCCCAAAGGGTGGCCCTGAAAGCACATCAGTGCCCAGCCCCGGATGTTTGATTCAATCCGGAGTTCATCTCGTTTGAGGTAAGCGATAGATTGTACCCTGGTCAGATTAATTTCTGGTAATACCGAACCGGCTAAGAGGCTGATTGCAAGTTCATGGTTTGGTACCAGGTCTTTTCCCATTATCTTTCCGATCCTGACTCCTGATTTTTTCAAATAGAGATTGGATTGTAAATATTGCAGATCTGCCTCATGCCGTGCCGGGATTGCAAAATATTCATCATTCAGGTTAACTATTCTGATATCTTCAGTGTGTTTAAGCCATCTTCTGATCAGGTCCTCGCTTTTTTGGTTGACAGAATTTTCTTTTGCTCTTTTAATATGCGGAGATGCTGTTACCTGATTTTTACGGAATGCTGCAATAAAGAAACCTTCTCCTTTAACTTTATGAGGATAAAAACGGTAGCCAAAGCATTTATGCTTATCTGAGAGCGTTTCAATAATGCCCCATTCCGATTTTATGGGTATTTGAATCGGCGAAAGATCAAATTCTTCGCAAAGCCAGTCGGATATTTCTTCATTTTCCTGTTTAGAATAAGAACAGGTGGAATAGATCAGGGTTCCGTTTTGTTTTAATGCGGGATAAACATCCGCCAGAATCCGTTTCTGCCGCTGACTGCATAAATCCACGGCATTCTCAGACCATTCATTAATAGCTGCCGGATCTTTTCTGAACATTCCGGAGCCTGAACAGGGTGCATCAGCAACAATGACATCGAAATAACCCTCCAGTCGCTTAAAGTCATTGGGATCATTATTACTTACATAAGTATTCACCGAACCCCATTTGCTCAGGTTATCACAAAGTACAGGTACGCGGGTTTTGATGATCTCATTGGCTAGCAGTAAACTGTTTTTGTTCAGGAGCGAACTGATTAAAGTACTTTTTCCACCCGGAGCAGCACAGAGATCGAGTACTTTCAGGGTTTCAGAAAGATCTGCTGAATGCTTCAGTACCTGTTCCAAGAACATGGAAGAAGCTTCCTGCACATAATAGCAGCCTGCATGAAACAGGGGATCAGCGGTAAACGAAGGCCTTTCTTTCAAATACCTTCCATTTTCGCACCAGGGCACCTGTTCTTCAGAATTAAACAGATTTGAAGGTTTAAATGGGTTTGTTCTGACCGAGGTGAGTTGTTCGCCACTTTCATGGGATGAGATAAACTCCTCTTCTTCAATATTATATTGTTCTATTAAGGATCGTATAAATGCCGGAGGAAGTTTGCTGCTCATAATTAACCCAAAAATACAGGAATACTTGATATGGGATGGTATTGAAACTGTTTAAAATAATTTTGTCTTTAGTTTCCAGCGACTTAAGTAAATCTCATTAATTAATTGTTCATTACTCTTGTGTAGTGTATTGAATTTACATACCTTTGCAACCCGCAACGAAGGAGATGTGGGATGTTATTTGAGGGTTTTGGAGGAAAAGGAGGGGTAGATTAGTGAGGAGCGTGGGTGAAAAGGCTCAGCAAAAAAAAACTTCAAAATAAATTTGGCTTAAGTAGAAAATGTTTCTACCTTTGCAGTCCCAACAAAAACGGGGAATACCAAAACGAGCGAAAGGCGCGATGCCCGGAGCGATACAAGATGAAAGATTTAGCCGGTAGCAATACCAGATAGATATAAGCCAACCCGCGAGGCGAGGGCGCAACGTTCTTTAAAGAAATGTCAATTGAAGTATAACGAGTAATAAAATACTTTGTTATTTTAAGTTAAATACGAACATAGATATAATTAATACTAGTTCTATTTGAGATATAATAGGGCTAGGACAAACCAACATTTTACAATGGAGAGTTTGATCCTGGCTCAGGATGAACGCTAGCGGCAGGCCT